>NZ_CP069004.1:632927-1265855 GCF_016801775.1 Sulfitobacter mediterraneus
TCACTGGTCGGTTTCATTGGCATCCTTTTTGGTGTGGCGGCTGGCCTGTTGGTGGCGCGAATCCGCTATCGGCGGGCGTTGCTGTCGGCCCTGTGGCTGGGCGCGGCGGTTTCTTTAGTCCAAGCGTTATTGCCGCCCTTGCCGTGGATGTTGCTCAGCCGGGTGGCCGAGGGGCTGTCGCACCTGGCCATCGTTGTGGCCGCACCCACCTTGATCGCCCAGATCAGCGCCCCCAGACATCGCGGTTTCACGCTGACCCTCTGGGGCACCTTCTTTGGCGTCGCCTTTGCGGTGCTGGCCTTTGCCGGGCGACCCTTGGCGATCTCATGGGGGCTGCCCGCGCTCTTTGCCGCGCATGGCCTCTACATGGCGGGTTTTGCCCTGTACCTGTCCGCGCGGTTGCGGGCCTTGCCCGCCGAAGCCGCCCAGCCCGCAATTTCCCTGACAGGCCTGTTGCGCGATCATGGTGTGATCTACCGCTCCGCCCGTTTGGCCGCGCCAGCAGCAGGTTGGCTTTTCTATACCTTCAGCTTTGTCTCCGTTCTGACGGTTCTGCCGCCCTATCTGGACCCCGATCTGCGCAATGTGATCATGGGTGCGATGCCACTGACCAGTATCGCGGTGTCCATGACGCTTGGCGTGGCTCTTTTGCGGCGCCTCACGGCGGTGCAGGTGGTCGAACTGGGCTTTGCCCTGTCCGCATTGGCGGTGCTCTGGCTTTGGGCGGAGCCGGGTGCGCCTTTGGCCTGTCTGGCGCTTGCCGGGGCGATGGGGCTGATCCAAGGGGCCAGCTTTGCCGCAGTGCCGCAACTCAACGATACCGCCGCAGGGCAGGCCCGCGCCAACGGCGCGATGGCGCAAATGGGCAATATCGGCAACACCATCGGCACCCCGATCATGGCAGCAGGCCTTTCGATTGCGGGCTACACCGCGCTGCCGCTGCTGGCAGGTGGCGCCTTTGCGCTGGGTCTTGCGACGCATTTGTGGTTGGCGCATCTGCGCGCAAACTAAAATGTTCGCCTTTAGTTCTCATTTTTTCGTTGGAGAATCCCTGGAGGACAACTATGTACAAACCGTTAATGGGGGTGCTGCATGGCAGAGCTGAAACATATCGAGGTCCGCGGCGCGCGCGAGCATAATCTCAAAAGCATCGACGTGGACATTCCGCGCGATAAGCTGGTGGTGATCACCGGCCTGTCGGGCTCGGGCAAATCCTCGCTCGCGTTTGACACGATCTATGCCGAAGGGCAGCGCCGCTATGTGGAATCGCTGTCGGCCTATGCCCGGCAATTCCTTGATATGATGCAGAAACCTGATGTTGATCACATCGCAGGTCTCAGCCCGGCAATCTCGATTGAGCAAAAGACAACGTCAAAAAACCCGCGCTCTACGGTTGGGACGGTGACCGAAATTTACGACTACATGCGTCTGCTGTTCGCCCGTGTCGGCACGCCCTACAGCCCTGAAACCGGCAAACCCATTGAGGCGCAGCAGGTGCAAGATATGGTCGACCGGATCATGGCGATGGAGGAGGGCACGCGCGCCTATCTTCTGGCCCCGATCATTCGCGACCGAAAAGGCGAATACCGAAAGGAATTCATCGAGTTGCGCAAGCAAGGCTTCCAGCGGGTCAAGGTCGACGGTGCGTTCTATGAGTTGGACGAACCGCCGACGCTGGACAAGAAATTCCGCCACGACATTGACGTGGTGGTGGACCGGATCGTGGTCCGCGAGGGGCTTGAGACACGGCTGGCGGACAGTTTGCGCACGGCGCTGGATCTGGCAGATGGCATTGCCGTTCTGGAAACCGCGCCCAGCGAAGGCGATCCGGAACGCTATACCTTTTCAGAGAAATTTGCCTGCCCGGTCAGTGGTTTCACCATTCCCGAGATCGAGCCGCGGTTGTTCTCTTTCAACGCGCCCTTTGGCGCTTGTCCCTCTTGTGACGGGCTGGGGGTCGAGCTGTTTTTTGACGAACGGTTGGTGGTACCCGACCAGAACCTGAAGATCTATGACGGCGCATTGGCCCCGTGGCGCAAGGGCAAGAGCCCCTATTTCAAGCAGACCATTGAGGCCATTGCCAAACATTACGAATTTAACCAAAACACCAAGTGGAAAGATCTGGACCCCAAGGTGCAGCAGGTTTTCCTCTATGGCTCCGGCAAGGAAGAGATCAAATTCCGCTACGACGAAGGCGGGCGGGTCTATGAGGTCACCCGCGTTTTTGAGGGGGTAATCCCCAACATGGAACGCCGCTACCGCGAGACCGACAGCAACTGGATCCGCGAAGAGTTTGAGCGCTACCAGAACAACAGGCACTGCGGCACCTGCGGGGGCTATCGTCTGCGGGCCGAAGCCTTGGCCGTGAAGATCGGCCCCAGCGACGGTCCGGCGGATCAATTGCTGCACGCAGGTCAGGTTGTTCAGATGTCCATCCGCGAGGCTTTTGACTGGTGTAACACAGTGCCGGGACATCTGAAGGTTCAGAAGAACGAGATCGCCAAGGCGATTTTGAAAGAGATCCGAGAGCGTCTTGGATTCCTAAATAACGTGGGATTAGAATACCTTACGCTTGCACGTTCAAGTGGTACATTAAGTGGCGGGGAAAGTCAGCGTATCCGTCTGGCCAGCCAGATCGGCTCTGGCTTGACGGGTGTTCTCTATGTGCTGGATGAGCCATCGATCGGCCTGCACCAGCGTGACAATGATCGTCTGCTCCTGACCCTCAAGAATCTGCGTGATCAGGGCAATACCGTGATCGTCGTTGAACATGACGAGGAAGCGATCCGTGAGGCCGACTATGTTTTTGACATCGGGCCGGGTGCCGGCGTGCATGGCGGACAGGTTGTGTCTCATGGCACGCCGGACGTTGTTGCAGCGGATGAAAATTCCATCACCGGGCAGTATCTGACCGGCAAGCGCGAGATTGCCGTGCCCGCCACGCGGCGCAAGGGCAACAAGAAAAAGGTGCAGGTGGTCAAGGCCACGGGCAACAATCTGCAAAACGTTACTGTCGATTTCCCCTTGGGCAAATTTGTCTGCGTGACGGGGGTATCGGGGGGCGGCAAATCCACGCTGACCATCGAAACCCTGTTCAAAACCGCATCCATGAACCTCAATGGCGCACGGCAAACACCGGCCCCTTGCGAGACCATCAAGGGGCTGGAACATCTGGACAAGGTGATCGACATTGACCAGCGGCCCATCGGGCGCACGCCGCGATCCAACCCTGCCACATACACTGGCGCCTTCACCCCGATCCGCGATTGGTTTGCCGGACTTCCCGAAGCCAAGGCAAGGGGTTACAAGCCAGGGCGGTTCTCGTTCAACGTCAAGGGCGGCCGCTGTGAGGCCTGTCAGGGCGATGGTGTGATCAAGATCGAGATGCACTTTTTGCCGGACGTTTACGTGGAGTGCGAGACCTGCAAGGGTGCCCGTTACAACCGCGAAACCCTGGAGATCAAATTCAAGGGCAAAAGCATCGCCGATGTGTTGGATATGACCGTGGAAGACGCGCAGAGCTTCTTTCAGGCGGTGCCGTCGATCCGCGAGAAAATGGACGCGCTGATGCGTGTTGGCCTTGGTTATATCAAGGTCGGTCAGCAGGCGACAACGCTGTCCGGCGGTGAGGCGCAGCGGGTGAAGCTGTCCAAGGAGTTGTCAAAACGGTCGACCGGACGCACGCTCTATATTCTGGATGAACCGACGACGGGCCTGCACTTCGAAGATGTGCGTAAGTTGTTGGAAGTGCTGCATGAACTGGTGGATCAGGGCAATTCCGTTGTGGTGATTGAGCATAATCTCGACGTGGTGAAAACCGCCGACCATATCATCGACATCGGTCCTGAAGGCGGCGATGGCGGTGGCCGTGTGGTGGCGACTGGCACACCAGAAAAGGTCGCCGAAGTCGCGGAGAGCTACACCGGCAGATACCTCAAGCCGATGCTCGAAAAACGCACCAAAGTCGCGGCGGAGTGACCCGTCCGCCGCGCTTGGGCTAAGGGGCAGTAAGGCTCAAATCCAGCAGGCGGGTGAAATCGGACGCGTTCAGGCTGTCGAAATTATCGCTCAGCTGTTCCAGCTCTTTTGCGCGATTGCTGCCGATGACCGGGTCGGCAAAGAGATGGAATTTCTCTGAAATCTCCGCATCTGACAGTGGCAGGTCATTGTCACCCTTGGGGGTGCGCGGCTGGTCCTGAAGGCTGCGCCCATCGGTGGTGTGGATCGTCACCTGCGCCCAACGTTTGCCATGAGAGATTTTGGTGAAATGGTCGTCGTCGATCAAGTTCACCAGATTGCTAATTCTTTTGATTTCGGGGTCTTGCAGGGTGCTTGCCGCCAATTCAGGCACCCCGATCTGGCCGCGCACGATCATCGTGGCGACAGGAAATGCAATGCCATAAGCAAACTCGTCCGGGGTGGCCGGATTGTGCCCGGCAAGGCGCGTGGCGTTGTGGAATGTGGCGATATCGATGCCCGCGATGTCCTGTGGTGTCAGGCCGTATTCTGCCATCAAATGCGCCACGGCATCGATGCTCGGATGGGCCCAGCGGCAGCAAGGATAGGCCTTGTAGGACGTGTCTTCGACCGTGCGCCATTTGCTGCCCAGATCCTCCCAGAACTCGGGCGCTTGCTCGCACGTCAGGGCAGGGGCGCCGGTGAACCCTTCACGCGCCAGATAGGCCGCCACAACGCCGGAGGGCGCACCCCAGCCGACGCCGTCACGCACCATGGTGGGATAATCGATGCAGCGCATCATCTGGCTGCGCGGGCCGTGGTATTCGGCGATACCTGCCGCCTGTCGCAAGGC
The DNA here is from genome assembly GCF_016801775.1 of Sulfitobacter mediterraneus. Classification (NCBI taxonomy): domain Bacteria; kingdom Pseudomonadati; phylum Pseudomonadota; class Alphaproteobacteria; order Rhodobacterales; family Roseobacteraceae; genus Sulfitobacter; species Sulfitobacter mediterraneus. The sequence goes on from NZ_CP069004.1 coordinate 637,738, forward strand.
TTCCGCATCGCATCCCAGCATCCGCGCGGCAGCCACAGCCACGCCAACGGCGGTCCAGGAACCGGAGGTGTGATAATCAGGACAGGTCGCGTGCTGGGCAAGGCCGGCACGGCAGCTGATCTCGTAGCAGACCGCAAGATACACCGCAAAATCCCGCCCGGTCAGGGGGTTATCCACCACTTCTGCCATCGCCAAAAGCGCCGGAAACGCGGCGGATCCGACGTGGCCTTTGCAAGGTGAGGTGGTGTCATGGGCGTCGATCGCATCCACGGTAAACCCGCCCGCCATCGCCGCGCCCGCAGGGGAGAGCAGACTGCCGTCCATCAATGCCCGTGCGCCGCCCGCCGTGCCGGGGCCGAAGGTTGCCCGCGCCCCGCGCACCGCATATTTTGCCATATCCGTGGTAGACGCCACGGCCGCCACGCCCAAAGTGTCGGTGAAGGATCGCCGCAACACCGCCAGCAGGTCTGCAGGCAGGTCGGCATAGGTCAAACTGGCGGAAAATTCGTGAAAAGGGACAGGCATATCAGGCTCCAGCGCTGTGGTATCCTGTCAGCCTATCCCTCCAAATGTGGCAGAAATGCCTGTTTGCGACCTCAGGAGTCGCGCCCGCGTGAAGCAAACCGTGGCAACATCGCGGAGAAATCCTTGCCTTTGCCATCTTCGTTCTCAACGAATTGCGCATAAAGCTGCCGTGCCAACGCGCCCATCGGCGTGTCGGCATCGACCATTTCGGCGGCTTGCTGGCTCAGGCCCAGATCCTTGAGCATCAGTTCAGCTGCAAATCCAGGTTTATAGTCGTTATCCGACGGTGAGGTCGGCCCGACGCCCGGCGCGGGGCAATAGGCGTTCATCGACCAGCTGTAGCCCGACGAAGTGCTGACCACGTCAAACATCTTCTGCCGGTCGAGGCCCAGTTTGTCGGCCAGGGCAAAGGCCTCGCAGGTGGCGATCATGGTTGCGCCCAGGATCATGTTGTTGCAGATTTTCGCGGCTTGCCCCGCGCCTGCATCGCCGCAATGCACGGCCTTTTGGCCCATGATGTCAAACAGCGGTTTCGCGGTATCAAAGGCCTTGTCAGACCCGCCCGCCATAAAGGTCAAGGTGCCGCCCGCGGCCCCGCCGATGCCGCCCGATACCGGAGCGTCAACAGCCATAACGCCAGCATTTTCAGCAGCTTGCGCGGCGTACCTCGCGCTTTCCACGTCAACGGTCGAGCAATCAATAAACACCGCGCCACTGCGCATATGCGGGATCAATTCATCTGCCACCTGGCGCAGGATGGCACCGTTCGGCAACATGGTGATGACCACATCCGCGCCCTGCGCCACCTCTGCGATGCTGGCGGCGGGGGTGACACCCTCGGCGGTGGTTCCGGCCACGTCAAAGCCGCGGATCCGATGACCCGCTTTGGCCAGATTTGCGGCCATGGGCGCGCCCATGTTGCCAAGTCCGATAAATCCGATGTTCAGGGCTGTCATAGGGCCTCCTAGAGTTTTAACGCATCCGCCCCCAACGGGCGCAGCATTTGGGACACCGCGGCAAGCGGCACATTCATATCGGCATATTGCCAGGATGGGTTGCGGTCCTTGTCGATGATCGCGGCGCGGACACCTTCGAGGAAATCACCATGCTCCATCGCGCGGAAGGTAAAGCGGTATTCCAGATCAAGGGCTTTTTCCAAGGTTAGGGAAGGGCCACGCAACCGGTGCATCATCTCGACAGTGCAGGCCATCGAAAGCGGCGAGGAACGTCCCATTTTTTTGAGCGTGTCCTGCGCAAATTCGCTTTCGTCGCGGCGCAGGTCGGTAAGGATATCGCCAAGGGTCTCACCGCCCAGAAGCGCATCAATTTGTGGCTGTGCGGCCCGAAGCGGGCCCGGTTCGGGGGCTTCGGATACCGTATCGATCACAGAAGGATCGCCGGTTTCCTCCAAAGCTTCTATCAAAGTTATCCACTTGAACTGTGAAACGTAAGTATCTGCAAAGCCGCACAGAATGGCATCATCCGCGTTCATTCGGCTGGCAGTTATCCCCAGGTATTCCCCAAGACGGCCCGGGGCCAGAGCAAGCATCAATGAGCCGCCCACGTCAGGCACAAGCCCAATGTTGCATTCGGGCATTGCGATCTGGCTGGTTTCACCGACAATCCGGTGCGATCCATGGCAGCCAATGCCAACGCCGCCGCCCATGGTAAAACCTTGCAGGAAGGACACCACTGGTTTGGGGTAGTTGAAAATCTTGTTGTTCAGACGGTACTCATCCGTCCAGAACTGACGACCATAGGCATAATCGCCCTTGGATCCGGTGGCATAAAGCTCGGCGATGTCACCGCCCGAGCAGAAGGCGCGGTCGCCTTCCGCATCGAACACAACCAGCAACACGTTTTCATCTGCGGCCCATGCGTCCATGGCTTTTTCGATCGCCAGACACATCTCATAAGTCATCGCATTGAGCGCCTGCGGGCGTTGCAGGGTGATGCGTCCCGCCCGCCCAACTATCCGTAAGCTTATGTCTTTCATCGGTTTTTCAGCATCTCGCGGGCGACAATGACACGCATAATCTCGTTTGTGCCTTCCAGAATTTGATGCACACGCAGATCACGCACCAGCTTTTCAATGCCATAATCGGCCAGATAACCGTATCCGCCGTGCAGCTGCAGACATTGATCCACAACCTTGCTGCCGGTCTCAGTAACAAACTTTTTGGCCATCGCGCAGAACTTGGTTGCGTCGGGCGCGCCGTTGTCCAGCTTCCATGCAGCCTGCCGCAAGAAGGTGCGGGCGGCCTGCAATTCGATTTCCATATCCGCGAGACGGAATTGAAGCCCCTGAAACTGGTCGATGGGTTTGCCAAAGGCCTGACGCTCGCCCATGTAGTTCAGTGTTGCGGTCAATGCGGTCTGGGCCGCGCCCAAGGAACAGGCCGCGATGTTCAGACGGCCGCCATCCAGCCCCATCATCGCATATTTGAAACCTTTTCCTTCTTCACCTACCAGATTTCCCGCAGAAATGTTGCAATTGTCAAACTGCACTTGCGCAGTTGGCTGGCTGCGCCAACCCATTTTGTCTTCCAAACCACCAAAGGAAAGTCCCTCGGTGCCGTCCTCGACGTATACGGTGGACACGCCCGCCGCGCCATCATCGGAGGTGCGCACCATGCAAACATAAGCGTCGGAATAACCTCCACCGGAGATGAACGCCTTGGTGCCATTGAGGGTGTACCCTTCATTTGTGCGCTCGGCGCGGGTCTTGAGGGCAGCAGCGTCAGATCCAGATCCCGGTTCGGTCAAACAATAGGACAGCACGGTATTCATGGAGAGCACATCTTCCATGATCCGACCTTTGAGTTCGTCACTTGCGAAAGTGTCCAGCATTTTGGCGCACATGTTGTGGATCGACAGGAAAGCCGCAACGGAGGGGCAAGCCATCGACAGTGCCTCGAACACCAACGTCGCATCCAGACGGGTCAGACCAGAACCGCCAGCCTCTTCAGATACATAAAGCCCGCCAAAGCCAAGCTCGGCGATGCGCGGCCACAGATCCTTGGGGATGGTTTCGTCCTTTTCCCATTGTTGGGCGTAGGGGGCGATGTGTTCCTGCCCAAAGGCATAGGCCATGTCGAAAATGGCGGTTTGTTCTTCGCTGAGTGCAAAATCCATCACGTATCTCCCGAGGTGCGCGTTATTGAACGGATGTTAAATTCCAATCTTTGCGAGAGTATTGCAAGGCCTCATCGTAAGATCGGGATCACGGGCAGTTTCGGGCGCCGCGTGGCCCAAGGGGCAGGGTGCGCCGCAACCGGCGCACCCCAGATGGTTATTCCATCACAGGGATAGAGAATTCGCCGCCTTCTTTGATGCCCGAGGGCCAGCGCGCGGTCACGGTTTTGGTGCGTGTGTAGAATTTGAACGCATCCGGCCCGTGCTGGTTCAGATCGCCAAAGACGGATTTTTTCCAACCGCCAAAGGTGTGATAGGCCAGCGGCACAGGGATCGGCACGTTGATGCCGACCATGCCGATGTTGATCCGGTTGGCAAAATCCCGCGCTGCATCGCCATCGCGGGTATAGATCGCGGTGCCGTTGCCGTATTCGTGATCCATCGCCAGGCCAATTGCCTCTTCGTAGGATTTCGCACGCACACAGGTCAGCACAGGTCCAAAGATCTCCTGCTTGTAGATATCCATGTCTTTGGTCGCTTTATCAAACAGATGCGGCCCGACAAAGAAGCCGTCCTCATAGCCTTGCAGTTTGAAATCACGGCCATCGACAACCAGTTCCGCGCCTTGGTCGATACCGGTTTGTACCAGACGTTCGATATTGGCTTTCGCGGCGGCGGTCACGACGGGGCCGTAATCCACATCATTGCCAGCGGTGTAAGGGCCAACCTTCAGCTTTTCGATGCGCGGAACCAGCTTTTCGATCAGGCGGTCGGCTGTTTCGTCGCCCACAGGCACCGCAACCGAGATCGCCATGCAGCGTTCGCCTGCCGCGCCGTAACCGGCACCGACCAGCGCATCGGCGGCTTGATCCATGTCGGCGTCCGGCATGATGATCATGTGGTTCTTGGCGCCGCCGAAACACTGGACCCGTTTGCCCTGTGCGCAGCCTGTGCCATAGATATATTCGGCAATCGGGGTAGAGCCGACAAAGCCAACCGATTGAATAACATCATGATAAAGGATCGCGTCGACGGCTTCTTTGTCGCCGTTCACAACCTGCAGGATACCCTTTGGCAGCCCCGCTTCTTCGACCAGTTCCGCCAGCATCAGCGGCACAGAGGGGTCACGCTCGGACGGTTTGAGGATAAAGGCGTTGCCGCAGGCGATGGCCGGGGCAAACATCCACATCGGGATCATCGCAGGGAAGTTGAAGGGCGTGATGCCCGCCGTCACACCCAAAGGCTGGCGCATGGAATACATGTCGATGCCGGGGCCGGCGCTGTCGGTGAATTCACCTTTCAGCATCTCGGGCGCACCGATGCAGTATTCTACAACCTCAAGGCCGCGCTGTACGTCGCCTGCGGCATCGGGGAGGGTTTTGCCGTGCTCACGGGACAGGGCCTCGGCCAGTTTGTCCATGTCGCGGTTCAGCAAGCCCACCAGCTTCATCAGCACCCGTGCGCGGCGCTGTGGGTTGGTCGCAGCCCAGCCGGGCTGTGCGGCGGCGGCATATTCAACCGCTTTGTCCATCTCTTCCTTGCTGGCCAGCGGGCATTTTGCCTGCACTTCGCCGGTCGCTGGGTTCATCACATCGGCAAAACGGCCCGACGTGCCTTTGACATGTTCACCGTTCAGATAGTGGGTAAGCTCTTGCATAATGTCCTCCATTGGCATTTGCCGCAGGATAGGCTTGCAAAAAGACATGTAAAAGAGGCAAGATTTCAAAATGGTTTTGCAATTTTGCAAAACGTAAGATGGGAAATATCGCTGCAATGCAAAACTGGGATGACCTGCGGCTGTTTCTGGCCGTCGCACGGGAACAAAGTCTGTCTGGTGCGGGCAAACAACTGCGGCTTGATCCGGCAACGTTGGGGCGGCGCGTGGCGCGGCTGGAAAAGGATCTTCAGGCGGTTCTGTTTGTGAAATCTCCGCAGGGCTATGCGCTGACCGAAGCGGGCAGTCAGTTGATGGAGCGGGCCGAAACGGCAGAGCAGGCGATGCGTGTCGCCACGGCAGGTGTTTCCGCGCCCAGCGACCGGTTGAGCGGCCAGATTCGCATCGGTGCGCCCGATGGCTGTGCCAATTTCCTGTTGCCGCAGGTCTGTGCGGGGATCGTGGCCGAAAACCCCGGTCTGGATATTCAAATTGTGGCCCTGCCGCGCGTGTTCAACCTGTCGCGGCGGGAGGCGGACATGGCCATCGGGGTCAGCGCCCCGACGGCAGGGCGGCTGGTTGTCCAGAAAATCACCGACTACCACCTGCATCTGGCGGCCTCTGCCCAGTATTTGCAGGACCACCCCAAGATCACTGAACAGGCCGATCTGCGATCGCACCGGCTGGTTGGTTATATCCCCGACATGATCTTTGACCGTGAGTTGGATTACCTGGGCGATCTGGGTGAGGCGCGCGTGCCTTTGGCCTCCAATTCCGTATCCGTACAGGTGCATATGATCCAGCAGGGCGGCGGTGTTGGAGTGGTGCATGATTTCTCGCTGCCCTTTGCGCCGGGGGTTCAAAAAATTCTGGAACATGACGTCAGCCTGACACGGTCCTTCTACCTGATCCGACACGCCGACGATCAACGTAACCTGAGATTGAGCCGCTTTGCCGATCAATTGATCACCGCCCTGCGCTCTGAGGTCGCAGCGCTTGAGGCAAAAGCTTGACTCAATTGCCCAATCTGGTGACGCTGGTGTTAGGGATGAATTAATTGGAGGTCCTGCCATGCTGGTGTCACAAATTCTCAAGACCAAACCTGACGATGCGGTGGTGACGTCCCCCCCAAGTTTATTGATCTCCGAAGCGGCCAAAATCCTGTCGGAAAAACGGATCGGGACCTTGGTGATTTCCAAAGACGGCAAAGCCCCCGATGGCATCCTGTCAGAGCGGGATATCGTGCGTGAGCTCGGCAAATCCGGCAGTGGTTGTCTGACCCTGACGGTGGACAAATTGATGACGTCGAAACTGGTCACATGTTCGCGGGACGACCGCGCCGATGAGGTGCTGCAAAAGATGACCGAAGGGCGGTTCCGGCACATGCCGGTGCTCGAGAATGGCAATCTGGTTGGCCTGATCTCGCTTGGGGATGTGGTCAAGGCACGCCTGATGGAACTGTCGATGGAAAAAGACGCCCTGCAAGGGATGATCATGGGGCATTAAGCCGCTTGCGCCTTTGGGCAAGCCATGTTTGCTTGCCCGCCAAAGATTCTAACTGAGGATTGCCTCATGCGCGTTGGCCTGTATCCCGGCACTTTCGATCCCATCACATTGGGCCATATTGACATTATTCGCCGCGCGACAACGTTGGTGGACAAGCTGGTGATCGGCGTTGCGATCAACCGTGACAAGGGGCCGCTCTTCAGTCTGGAAAAGCGGGTCGAGATGATCGAGGCCGAATGTGCCGAACTCAGCCGCCAAACCGGGGTCGAAATCGTTGCCCATCCGTTTGAAAACCTTTTGATTGATTGCGCCCGCGATGTGGGCGCCCAGATGATCGTACGTGGCTTGCGGGCTGTGGCGGATTTTGAATATGAATATCAGATGGTTGGCATGAACCGCCAGCTTGATAATTCAATTGAGACCGTGTTCCTGATGGCCGAAGCGCAGCATCAGGCGATTGCCAGTAAACTGGTCAAGGAGATCGCCCGCCTTGGCGGCGACGTCAGCAAATTTGTCACCCCGAGCGTGAACAACGATCTTCTTGAGAAGTTTCCGCGCAAGGTCTAACCGCCCCGAAGTTGGGGCGGTGCGGCGCAGTTTGGGGGCAGGCCTTACAGATAACCGGCCATCACGCCGGCTGTGTCCAGCATCCGGTTTGAGAATGCCCATTCGTTGTCATACCACGCCAAGACCCGCAGCAGATTGCCCTGCTGCACCGAGGTTTGATCGCTGGCAAAGATCGTGCTGCGCGGATCGTGGTTGAAATCGATCGACACCAGTTTGCGGTCGGTCACGCCCATCACACCCGCCAGGGGACCGTCCGCGGCGGCCTGCATCGCGGCATTTACCTCCTCGGCGGTTACGTGCCTTTTCAGCTCCACCACCAGATCCACGCAGGACACATTGGGCGTCGGCACGCGGATGGCGGTGCCTGTGATCAACCCGTCCAGATGTGGCAGCACCACGCCCAATGTCTCGGCCGCACCCGTGGTTGTCGGGATCATCGAAAGCGCCGCGGCACGGGCACGATAAAGATCTTTGTGGTCCCGATCATGCACCGGCTGGGTGCCGGTGTAGCTGTGCACGGTGGTCATATGGCCGCGTTGGATGCCAAAGGCTTCATGCAGGGCATGGGCCAGTGGCGCCAGACAATTGGTGGTGCAGGAGGCATTGCTGATCACCGCCTCCGAGCCATCAATAAGACCGTGGTTTACCCCGTAAACAATTGTTTTTATGTCGCCTTTGCCGGGGGCAGAGATCAGCACCCGCTTTGATCCGTTCTTGAGGTGCAGGCCGGCCTTTTCCGGGCTACGGAAATGACCGGTGCATTCCAGCACGATATCCACATCCCCCCAGGGCAGCTGATCCGGTGCCCGTTCCGCCGTGACCCGGATCGGGCCACGCCCCACATCCAGCGTATCTTTGCCAAGGGTCACAGGGCGGCCATAGCGGCCATGCACGGAATCAAATTCAAACAGATGCGCGTTGGTCTCCAGGGGGGCCAGATCATTGATCGCCACCACTTCAAACATATCATCGCCGCGTTCCATAATCGCCCGCAGCACATTGCGTCCGATGCGCCCAAAGCCATTGATGGCCAGTTTCACAGTCATGGCATCACCTTTTGATCAAATTATCTGTGCTGAAAATGCGCTCTTGCGGCGCAGTGTCAACGCCCTGAGAGGGAATAAAAAGTACCGATACAATGTTCTGCGATGCAGCAATCGCAGCAGGGCATCACCGCCAGAAGGCGACCCATTCGATCAGTTCGAGAAACTTTTGGGCAAGGAAAATAATATGTTCGGTGCCAAACAGGATCATATCAATCACCAAAGCGGCGATCAGGAATGACCCCAGAATAATGGCAAGGCGGTTTGTCACGTCTTATTCGTCCAGATGATGCGCCCCCGATATGACAGGGGCACATCTCGGATGCAAGGATCAGCCCAACTGGCCCATGGCGACAGCCACGTCGGCCATGCGCACCGAAAACGCCCATTCGTTGTCATACCAGCCCAGCACGCGCACGGTGCGGTCGGCCACAACGATGGTCTGGTCCGGGGCAAAGATGCAGCTTTCCTCGGTATGGTTGAAGTCAATGCTGACCTTCTGTTCCGGGTCATAGCCCAGCACACCTTTCATATGGCCCTCTGCGGCGGCCTTGGCGGCGGCGTTGACCTCTTCGACGGTCACATCGCGCGAGGCGGTGAAGGTCAGGTCAACCGCACTTACGTTTGGTGTCGGAACACGCATCGCTGTGCCGTCCAGCTTGCCTTTGAGGGCGGGCAGAACTTCACCCAATGCCTTGGCCGCACCGGTGGAGGTCGGGATCAGGGCCATCGCAGCGGCGCGGGCGCGGTAAAGGTCAGAGTGGCGACGGTCCAGCGTCGGCTGGTCGCCGGTGTAGCTGTGGATCGTTGTCATCAGCCCGCTTTCGATGCCGATTGCCTCATGCATCACCTTGGCCAGGGGCGCGAGGCAATTGGTGGTGCAAGACCCGTTTGAGATCATCCGGTCCGATTTTTGCAACGTGTCGTGATTGACCCCGTAAACCACTGTGCGGTCAACGTTTTTGCCCGGCGCAGACAGCAGAACCCGCTTGGCGCCCTGTTCCAGATGCACGCCGGCCTTGTTGCCGTCGTTGAACTTGCCGGTGCATTCCAGAACCACGTCACAGCCGGACCAGTCGAGTTCTTCGAGGTTATAGGTCGACATCACTTCGATGTCATTGCGGCCCAGATTGATATAGCCGTCATCAACTGTGATCTCGCCCGGAAAGCGGCCATGCACGGAATCATACTTGATCAGATGCGCCGCCGTGGACAGCGGCCCGGTGGCGTTGATTTTGACCACTTCGATATCTTCACGCGCAGAGGCGGAGATATGGCTCAGCGTGCAACGGCCAATCCGGCCAAATCCGTTAATACCAACTTTGATGGTCATGGCGGCAATCCTTTATGGGGGCTTTGGGCGCTCTATATCTGGGGCGTGCCCAAAGGTTAAAGGGGCAATCCGGCCTGATAAGGGACTGTTAGCGATAAACTTTTGTGTTAGCGATAACCCAGAGGTTTTGCCGGGGGCGGTTTCCGCGCTAGCTTGGGCAGGTAACAAGAAGGATGGGGTTATGAGTGGTTTGATTGCATTGCTGGACGATGTGGCGGCGATTGCCAAAGTGGCGGCGTCATCGGTGGATGATGTGATCGGACAGGCGGCCAAAGCCGGGTCCAAGGCCGCAGGCGCGGTGATTGATGACGCGGCTGTGACGCCCAAATATGTGCAGGGATTCGAGGCAAGCCGCGAATTGCCGGTGATCTGGCGGATCACCAAGGGATCGTTGCGCAACAAGCTGTTGTTCCTTCTGCCCGTTGGCCTTGCCCTGTCAAATTTTGCCCCCTGGGCCATTCCGCCGCTGTTGATGCTGGGTGGAGCCTACCTGTGTTTTGAGGGGGCGGAAAAGGTCGCGCATGCGCTGGGTCTCAGTCACGGCCATGAGGATTTTCCCGGCCATGATGTGATCCCCGATGATCCGGCACATCTGGAAGAACAGAAAGCCGCCGGGGCGATCAAGACCGATTTCATTCTTTCCGCCGAGATCATGACCATTGCACTGGCCGCCATTCCGCCCAGCAATTTCTGGATGGAGGCCGCGACGCTGGCGGCGGTGGCGGTGATGATCACGGTTGCGGTCTATGGATCGGTTGCGGTGATCGTAAAAATGGACGATCTGGGCCTGCTGATGGCCAACAAGGGGCGGCTCGGATTGACCCGGTCTATCGGGCGCGGTTTGGTCAAAGGCATGCCGGGGTTTCTCAAGGCGCTTACGATAATCGGCACCGCGGCAATGCTCTGGGTGGGTGGATCCATCATCATTCACGGTCTGGAAGAATTGGGCTTTGGCACCCTCGGCCACTGGGTGCATGACCTGGCCTATGCCATCGGGCACAGCATGCCTGACCGGTTTGTCGGCATTGTTGAATGGGCATCAAAGGCCGTGATGGACGGGGTGTTCGGTTTGGCGCTGGGGCTGATCCTGATCCCCATCGGGGAAAAGGTGATTACACCGCTTTGGCGTGGGATTTTTCACCGCGGGGCGGCGTAACCGCCCGGCGCTGATTGCGCAGGTAGGCCAGGCAGATCACAGTTACCATTACCAGTTGACCGAACAATACGGCCAACCCAAACGCGCCCGCCGCAGAGCCGCCGTTGGCCAAATGGTAGATACCGGACGCAAGGCCAGACATCACTGCAATCAAGAGATACGCAATCGCCACTGTTGTCCTTTCCCATCCGTTTTGCAGCCAGAATAAACCGATCCGGAATAACAACTCGTTAACGTTACAGCCACAACCCTAAGTTAAGTGGCGCACATTGCAACAGATTTGTGAACCGGCAATAGATTGCGCCGTTTCCTGCCGTCGCACGCGCGGGGTTTGGCAAGAAAGAGCCCCGCCTGACAAGGATCAGACGGGGCTTTGATTTTTCGTTTGCTTTGGGTGCTTTAGAGCAGCGCCTTGGCCTTTTCGGCAACATTCGCAGCCGTAATGCCGAATTTCTCAAACAGCTCTTCCGCCGGGGCGGAGGCACCGAAACGATCCATTCCAACAAAATCGGCCTTGCCGAATTTGCCGCGCTCGCCCAGCAGCCATTGATCCCAGCCCTGACGCACACCGGCCTCGACACCGACACGCACCGCGCCGCCGGGCAAAATCCGCTTGCGATAGGCTTCGTCCTGCTCTGCAAACAGTTCCATACACGGCATGGACACAACCCGCACGCCGATACCTTCGGCTTGCAGAATGTCACGCGCTGCCATGGCCACCGACACTTCGGAGCCGGTCGCGATCAGGATCACCTGACGTTTGCCTTCAGCATCGGCCAGAACATAGGCACCCTTGGAGGACAGATTGTTGTTCTTGTGCTCGGTCCGTACGGTCGGCAGCCCCTGACGGGTCAAGGACAGAACCGATGGGGTTTCTTTTGAGGTCAGCGCGATTTCCCAAGCCTCTGCCGTTTCCACGGTGTCTGCGGGGCGGAACACATAGGTGTTGGGTGTGGCGCGGCTGATCGCGAGATGTTCGACCGGCTGGTGGGTTGGCCCATCTTCGCCCAGACCAATGCTGTCATGGGTCATCACAAACACTGTTGGCACCTTCATCAGCGCCGCAAGACGCATGGAAGGACGCGCATAATCGGTGAAACACATGAATGTGCCGCCATAGGGGCGCACGCCGCCGTGCAGCGCCATCCCGTTCATCGCAGCCGCCATGCCATGCTCACGGATACCCCAATAGACATAGCGCCCGCCGCGGTTGTCCACGTCAAACACACCCAGATCGGCGGTTTTGGTGTTATTGGAGCCTGTCAAATCAGCAGAGCCGCCCACGGTTTCCGGCAGGATCGGGTTCAGCACTTCCAGCACCTTCTCCGAAGAGGCGCGGGTGGCCAGTTTGGGTGCGGATTCTGACATCTGCTTTTTGAATGCTTTGACGGTCGCGCTCAGTTTCTTGGGGGCGTCGAAGGCCAATGCACGGGTGAAGTTCTCACGTTTGGCGCGGGGCAGGGCCTCAAAACGGGCCTCCCACGCAGCACGCTCGGACGCGCCGCGCTTGCCGATCTCTTCCCATGCGGATTTCACATCTGCAGGCACCTCGAACGGGCCGGTGGTCCAGCCATAGGCCTCTTTCGCGGCGGCCATCTGCGCGGGGTCGGTCAGGGCGCCGTGACCTTTGGAGGTGTCCTGCGCCGCGTGGCCAAGGGCAATGTGGGTCTTGCATGCGATCATGCTGGGCAGATCGGATTTGCGGGCCTCAGTCAGCGCCGCGTCAATCTCATCGGGGTTGTGACCGTCGATTTCAATGGTGTGCCAGCCTGCGGCCTTGAAACGCGCAACTTGATCAGTGCTGTCGGACAGGGACACCGGGCCATCAATGGTGATGTTGTTGTTGTCCCACATCACGATCAGCTTGCTCAGCTTGTGACGGCCCGCAAGGGTGATCGCCTCCTGGCTCACACCTTCCATCAGGCAACCGTCACCGGCGATGACATAGGTGAAGTGATCCACGACCTTCTTGCCATAGCGGGCGCGCTGGATTTCCTCCGCCATGGCAAAGCCGACGGAATTGGCAATACCCTGACCCAATGGGCCGGTGGTGGTTTCAATCGCATCCGCGAGGAAGTTTTCCGGGTGGCCTGCGGTGCGGGCGCCCATCTGTCGGAAGTTCTTGATCTCTTCGATCGGGAACTGCACGTCGCCCACAAGATGCAGCAGCGAATAGATCAACATGGAGCCGTGACCCGCAGACAAGATGAACCGGTCGCGGTCAGGCCATGTGGGGTTGGCCGCGTCAAACTTCAGATGCTTTTCAAACAACACGGTGGCCACATCGGCCATGCCCATTGGCATGCCGGAATGGCCGGAGTTTGCTTCGGCCACGGCATCCAGCGTCAGGGCGCGAATGGCGGTGGCTTTTGACCAATGGTCGGGGTTGGCGGTGCGCAGGGCGTTGAGATCCAAAACGGGGCTTCCTTATCAGGCAATGGATGTGTTGCGCCCGTGCATACCAGCGATATGGCAAAGTTCAAGCCAAAGCCAAGCGCATTGGCGCGTTCGGGGCGCAAGGTGGTTGAACTTCGCCGTTCAAGCTGCTGATCTGAAAGGGGGGCGCAATTGCCCGGCAGTTTGGGTAGGATTGAGAAAATATGTCACACCGGGCGATTCGCGCGTGGATCGGCGGCCAATTGCGGGCCTGCCCCGGTGGGCGGCAGATGAGGGGATGAAAAACGGCTATGAGCAATATTGAGGAACTACAGCGCCGGATTGCCACAGCGATGGATCGCGTAGCGCAGGGCGTCGAACAGATAGGCAATGCCGCACCGGCCCCCGATCCCGCGATCGCACAGGCGCTTGAAGAGGAACGCACGGCCAATGCCCAGCTGAGTGAACGCATTCGCACGCTCAAGACCAAATCCGAAACCGAGGCCGCCGCGCTGCACAGTCAGGTCGAGGAAAGCCGTTCGCGGATCGCATTGCTGGACATAGAACTACAGCGGGTGCGCCGCGCCAATCAGGAATTGACCAATGCCTGCGCGGCCTTGCGTGCGGCCAATTCTGAAGGGGTGGGCGATGCCCATCTGATCAACAAAGCGATGCTGGCAGAGCTTGAGGCGCTGCGTGCGGCGCGTGCGGCGGATGTGGCGGAATCCTCTGCCATCTTGGCGGCACTGACCCCGCTGGTGAATGGCGCGGCTGGCACAAACAACGAGGAGAACGCCGATGCCTGAAGTGCGGATTACAATCGGTGGACGTCAATTCGAGGTGGCCTGTCAGGAGGGCGAGGAAAGCTATCTGCATTCTGCCGCCAAAATGCTGGACGACGAAGCGCAGGTGCTGAGCGATCAGGTGGGCCGGATGCCGGAGGCGCGGATGTTGTTGATGGCGGGCCTGATGCTGGCCGACAAGACCGCATCGGTTGAGGACCGCATCGCCGAGGTGCGCGCCGAACTGGCAGAACGCGAGGCCGAACTGGCCGGGTTGCGCAACGCCACGGTTGAACCTGAACGCATCGAGGTGCCCGTGGTGCCGCAACAGGTCACTGAAACGCTGGCCGATCTGGCCGCTCAGGCCGAGGCACTGGCCGCATCGGTCGAAGAAAAAGCTGCCGCTTCAAAAGGTTAAAGCGGCGGTGTCGCCGCCCTTGGCAGATCGACGATCAAGGGCGGACGCGCCGATTTCTGAGGAAAGCTGACCGCCAGCTTGCGGGCGATGTCCTGGCTCAGCAAGACGGTGACGGCGTTTTCGATAGTCTGGAACTTTTGCATCAGATCGCGCAGGTCCGACACCTCCCACGCGACATAGCTGCAGCCAGGTTCCGCGATTACGGTGGCGGTGGCCGGACCGCCCAACAGGAACGAGATTTCGCCCAGCAGATTGTCCGGCCCCAGCTCGGTTTTGCGGTCATCGCGGATCAGGCCAAACCCGTAGGATGTTGTGAGATATAAATGGGTTGGCTGCTCACCCTGTTGCAGCAGCGTAGTGCTTTGCTCCACCGCCACAAACTGCGCCTTGCGCATCAATTTCCGAAATTGGCCGGGGTTGAAGTTGGGAAAACTGCGGTAGAGCGTCAGCATCTCCTCGCTCATCCCCAAGGTGGACCGTTCTTTGAAAATCCGAAAGATCACCGGCACATTGGACAGCGCGATCAGACCACTTGCCACGATGGCTTCCCACAGGGGACGGTCGCCGACGTTGTAGTAATACAGGATATAAAGAAGGCTGCCGGACAGCAAAAATGTCCTGAGGATCAGCTCGTTACGGGTCAAGAGCCCCAGAACATAGCATAAAGTGGCAAGATGGACGAAGCTCGCCGGGGAGGCGAGATAGGCAAATATATCCAAGGCAAAAACCAATCTTAAAATCTGGCCGGAGCCTACATTCGCCGCGGCAAAACGCAAGAGATCGATAAGATCGGAAAGGAAAGGGCGGGGTGGCCCGTCGCAGACAGCCCCGCCAAAGGATCAGCCGTTCGCTTCGCGAATTTTGTCGGCGGCCTCTTTGTCGTAAGTCACGCCTTTGTCGTCAAACAGCGTGTCCAGCTCGCCCGACAGGGTCATCTCGGTGATGATGTCGCAGCCACCCACAAATTCACCTTTGACGTAAAGCTGCGGTATGGTTGGCCAATCAGAGAAATCCTTGATCCCCTGACGCACGCCTTCATCGGCCAGCACATTCACGTCCGAATAATTGACGCCCATGTAGTTCAGCACGCCGGCCACCCGCGAGGAAAATCCGCACTGCGGCATTTCCTTGGTGCCTTTCATAAAGAGCACAACATCGTTGGCAGTGATGGTTTCTTTGATCTGTGTTGCAGCATCGCTCATCAGATTAATCCTTTGTTTTGTCTTTTTGAAACGCGGCATGGAACCGCGCGGCATAGGTTTCATCGTCGGCAAGCGGATCGATGTCGGTATCGGCACTTGTCGTAAAAAATCCAAAGCCCTTGCGGGTCCAGTTGGTTTGCCCCCGCTCAAGGCTTTCGTTGCGGCGCGTGGCGCTGGACACGATACCCATATCCAGCGCCTCCATCCCCAGTGGGGTCTTTTCATTGGCGCGGCGGGCCGGTTGGCGGCTGGACAGGGGGCGGTAAATGCCCTTTTGCGCACGGTATTGACCATAGCTGATCACGGCCACGACGGCCACGATTGCACCTATGATCCACCACCACATCAGATCAGTCCGGCGCTTTGGTGGTCAGGGCCAGCGCATGCAGATCGCCGTTTGGTCCGTCCATCTTGCCTTTGAGGGCGGCATAGACCGCGCGTTGCTGTTGCACCCGGTTCATCCCCTTGAACGAGGCATCCACCACCATCGCGGCCATATGCACGCCGTCGTTGCCTTCGACGGTGATCTGCGCGTCGGGAAAGGCGGCGCGGATCAGGTCTTCGATTTCGCTGGCTTGCATGGGCATAGGGTGGCTCCGGTCTTGGGTTTTGGCTTGAGACAGATGTAGTCGCGCCGCGGCCCCGGCGCAAGCGATCCGCGCGGAATTGATCGGTGATCTTGGCGCATGCGCCAAGATGCGGTTTCCCACCGCCGCGTTAGCCGCTAGCGTAAAGGCAACACAAAGGAGACCCCATGCAAAACCGTGAGACAGCACCGGAACAGGCGCTCCGCTGGGTGCAGGCGGGCGAGGGGGCCGCGCTGGCCACTGTGATCGAAACATGGGGGTCGGCCCCGCGCCGGGTTGGCGCGCAACTGGTTGTGTCGGGCAGCGGCGCGATGGAGGGCTCAGTCTCCGGCGGCTGTGTCGAGGGCGCGGTGGTGATCGAGGCGCTGGAGGCACTCGAGACCGGTGAAAGCCGCCTGTTGGAATACGGG
Organism: Sulfitobacter mediterraneus; assembly: GCF_016801775.1. Taxonomy (NCBI): domain Bacteria; kingdom Pseudomonadati; phylum Pseudomonadota; class Alphaproteobacteria; order Rhodobacterales; family Roseobacteraceae; genus Sulfitobacter; species Sulfitobacter mediterraneus. Next base: position 654,432 of record NZ_CP069004.1, read on the forward strand.
GTCAGTGATGGCGATGCCTTTGCGGTTGGGCTGGCCTGCGGCGGCACCATTCGGGTGTTGGTCGAACCCATTGGTGCAGGCGGAATGCCGGAAGATATGCTGGCCGATCTGGTCGCGGCCCGCGCGGCCCGCAGGCCAGTGGCCTATGAGGTCGCTTTGGACGGAAGCACCCGCAGTCTTGTGACGGAAGGCCATACAGAACGCTTTCGCACGGACCGATCCGGCCTGTCTGAGGACGGCCAGACGTTTATCGCGATCCACAATCCGCCGCTGCGGATGGCCATCGTGGGCGGCGTGCATATCGCGCAGCATCTGGAGGGTATGGCGCGGGCGGTGGGGTTTGACACTTTTATCATTGACCCGCGTGAGGCCTTCGGATCCGCGGCGCGGTTTCCCGGCGCACAGGTGATCAACGACTGGCCCGACGATGCGCTGCGCGATTTGGGGGTGGATGCCCGTACCGCGCTGGTTCTGCTGACCCATGATCCCAAGTTGGACGATCCGGCGATCCACTTGGCCTTGGAGGCAGGCCCATTCTACATCGGCGCTCTGGGCAGCGGCCGCACCCATGCCGCGCGGCGGGCACGGCTGGAAGAGGCGGGTTTCAAGCCGGATCAGATTGACCAGATCCACGGCCCCGTTGGCCTAGATATCGGCGCCTCGGGTCCGGCGGAAATTGCGGTCTCGATCATGGCCGAAGTGATCCAGAGCTTGCGGAAATCATGAAGTTCGGGCCGGTTCCCTTAAACGCGGCTCAAGGCGCGGTGTTGGCCCATTCGGTGGCTGTCGGCAGGGGCCGTTTGCGCAAGGGGCGGGTGATTTCGCAAGCGGATGTGGCGGCGATGCAGGCGGCTGGCCTCACGGAGGTTGTCGTCGCAACGCTGGACGCCGATGACGTCGCCGAAGACGCCGCAGCCGCGACCCTTGCGTCTGCGATATTGGGCCAAACAGGCGGATTGACAGCAACGCGGCCGTTCACAGGGCGGGTTAACCTGATTTCAGACGGGCCGGGGGTGGCAGTGCTGGATGTGGCCGCGCTTGAGGCGATCAACGCTGTGCATCCGATGATCACCATCGCCACTGTCCCGCCATGGCAGCAGATGGCCAAAGGCGGCATGGTCGCCACGATCAAGATGATCTCCTACGCAGTACCACAAGAGGCGCTGAACGCGGCTGTAAATGCGGCGGGGGCAGGGGCGATCCATCTGGCGCAGCCGCAGGTCAAAACCGCCAGCCTGATCATCACGGAGATCCCCGGCGGGGTCGGCGACAAGGGGCGCACCGCCATTGCCGGGCGGCTGGAGGCCTTGCAGGTGGATCTGACGGAAACGGTGATGATCCCGCATCAAACCGCCCCATTGGCCGAAGCGGTGGCGCAGGCCAGAAGCGATCTGGTGCTGGTCCTCACCGGATCTGCCACCTCGGATATTGATGATGTTGCCCCTGCGGCCCTTCGCCGCGCCGGGGGGCAGATCACCCGTTTCGGCATGCCGGTTGATCCGGGCAATCTGTTGTTTCTGGGCGATCTCGCGGGCCGTCCCGTGATCGGCCTGCCGGGCTGTGCCCGTGCGCCGGCACTGAACGGGGCTGATTGGGTTTTGTCACGTGTGGCATGCGGGATCGCGGTGTCCTCGGCTGATATTGCCGGGATGGGTGTGGGCGGATTGCTGAAAGAAATCCCGACACGGCCAATGCCGCGACGGGGAAGTTGACCTTGCGTTAAGTGTCACAGGGCAGGCCTACACTATTCCGCCACTCCCCAAAGATGCTGAGGTTTTCTATTCTCATAAGCGCTTTGCCGTGCTTAACTCCCCCCAAACAAGAACCAAAAGGGAGGAAGACATGACACAGGTCAAGATGACCGTGAACGGCAAATCCGCGTCCGGCGACGTGGAAGGCCGCACACTGCTTTCGCAATTTCTACGCGACGATCTGGGGCTGACCGGCACCCACGTCGGCTGTGACACCAGCCAATGCGGGGCCTGCGTGGTCCATGTGAATGGCGAGGCGGTGAAATCCTGCACGATGCTGGCGGTCGAGGCCGAAGGCGCAGAGGTGGCCACGATCGAAGGGCAAGCCAACGCAGACGGATCGCTCAACGTCATTCAACAGGCTTTTCAGGATCACCACGGTCTGCAATGCGGCTTTTGCACGCCCGGCATGGTGATGTCGGCAGCGGCGCTGCTGAAAGAGAACCCAAAGCCGACAGAGGCAGATGTGCGCCACTACCTTGACGGCAATATCTGCCGCTGCACCGGCTATCACAACATCGTCAAGGCGATCATGGCGGCTTCGGGCCAGGACGTCAGCGCCATCGCGGCGGAATAACGGTGCACAAGCCCGCTGCGGGATCGGTTGCAAGCAGCCCGACCCCAAAGCGGAACGCGGTGCAAAGCGCGTCAAATCAAACAGCCATGCGCGGCGGGGAGGCCAGCGCGCGGCTCAGATGACACGGTGGATGTGCCTGCACATCAACCCCATAGGGAGGAATGACTATGCCAAAGGACGGTGGTATCGGCGCCAGCAGCAAGCGGCGCGAGGACGTCCGGTTTTTGACCGGCGCGGGCAATTACACGGACGACATGAACATACGGGGGCAGGCGCATGTCTTCTTCCTGCGCTCTGACGTGGCCCATGGCACATTGACCAATGTGGACACATCCGCCGCGGCGGATATGCCCGGCGTGGTGCAGATCTTTACCGGTGCGGACTTCGAAGAGGTCGGCAGCATTCCCTGCGGTTGGCAGGTCACAGACAGGCATGGCGAGGTGATGCAGGAGCCCCGGCATCCGGTTCTGGCCCATGGCAAGGTCCGCCATGTCGGCGAACCGATTGCCGCCGTGGTGGCCGAAACGCTGGAACAGGCCCGCGACGCGGCCGAGGCGATCTCGGTCGATATTGATGAGCTGCCCGCCGTTGTGAACATGAAAGAGGCGGTGCAGGATGGTGCGCCCAAGGTTCATGACGATCTCACCTCGAACCTGTGTTACGATTGGGGCTTTGTCGAAGAAAACAAGGACGCGGTGAACAAGGCCTTTGACGAGGCCGCACATGTCACCACGCTTGAGCTGGTCAACAACCGACTGGTTGCCAACCCGATGGAGCCGCGCGTGGCCATCGGTGACTATTCCCGTGCTGGCGATGAGCACACCCTTTATACCACCTCGCAGAACCCGCATGTGATCCGCCTGTTGATGGGCGCCTTCGTGCTGGGCATTCCAGAGCACAAGCTGCGCGTTGTTTCACCCGATGTGGGCGGCGGCTTTGGCACCAAGATTTTTCACTATCAGGAAGAGGCGTTTTGTACCTTTGCCGCCAAGGCATGCAACCGCCCGGTCAAATGGACCTCCAGCCGGACCGAGGCGTTCATGTCGGATGCCCATGGCCGAGACCATGTGACCAAGATCGAATTGGCACTGGACGCAGACAACAACTTTACCGCGCTGCGCACCGACACCTATGCCAACATGGGCGCCTACCTGAGCACCTTTGCGCCTTCGGTGCCCACATGGCTGCATGGCACCTTGATGGCGGGCAACTACAAAACGCCGCTGATCTATGTAAACGTCAAGGCGGTCTTTACAAATACCGTGCCCGTGGACGCCTATCGCGGCGCGGGCCGGCCAGAGGCGAGTTTTCAGTTGGAACGCCTGATTGACAAGGCGGCACATGAGCTGAAGGTCGATCCGATTGCCCTCCGGCGGCAGAACTTTATCACCGAGTTCCCCTATGCCACGCCGGTGGCGGTTGAATATGACACCGGTGATTACAACGCCACAATGGACAAGCTGGAAGAGATGGCGGATCTGTCCGGGTTCGAGGCGCGGCGCAAGGCCAGCGAGGCCAAGGGCAAGCTGCGCGGCTTTGGTGTGAACTGCTATATCGAAGCCTGCGGCATCGCGCCGTCCAACCTTGTTGGGCAACTGGGCGCGCGTGCCGGCCTATACGAAAGCGCCACGGTGCGGGTCAACGCCACGGGTGGTCTGGTGGTGATGACCGGATCGCACAGCCACGGGCAGGGGCACGAAACCTCCTTTGCGCAGGTTGTCGCGGATATGATCGGCATCGACGAAGGCATGGTCGAGATTGTCCACGGTGACACCTCCAAAGTGCCGATGGGTATGGGCACCTATGGCTCGCGCTCGCTGGCCGTTGGCGGCTCTGCCATGGTGCGGGCCACCGAAAAGATCATCGCCAAGGCGAAAAAGATCGCGGCGCACCTGATGGAAGCCTCCGAGGCGGATATCGAATTGAAGGACGGTGCATTCAGCGTGGCAGGTACGGATAAATCCGTCGCCTGGGGCGACGTGACCCTCGCCGCCTATGTGCCGCACAACTACCCGCTGGAAGACGTGGAGCCGGGCCTTGAAGAGACCGCGTTCTATGATCCGTCCAACTTTACCTATCCGTCGGGCGCTTATGCTTGCGAGGTGGAGCTGGACCCCGACACCGGCGAGGTCAAGATCGAACGGTTCCTCGCGGCCGATGACTTTGGCAATGTGGTGAACCCGATGATCGTGACCGGACAGGTCCATGGCGGTCTGGCACAGGGCATTGGTCAGGCGCTGTTGGAAAACTGTTCCTATGACAGCGATGGCCAATTGCTCAGCGGGTCTTACATGGATTACGCAATGCCAAGGGCCAGCGATCTGCCGTTCTACGAGGTGGATCATTCCTGCCAGACGCCCTGCACGCACAACCCATTGGGCGTAAAAGGCTGCGGCGAGGCGGGGGCAATCGGATCGCCGCCCGCGGTGGTCAATGCGGTGCTGGACGCGATGCGCTCTGGTGGTAAGGACGTGGGCCATATCGACATGCCGGTGACACCGGCGCGAGTCTGGGCGGCCATGAACGGATGAGGATGCAGCTTCGGGCGGACGGGGGGCCAGCCCCCCGCACCCCCCGGAGTTTATCTGGCAAGTGAAGAAGGGGCGCAGTGACAAGATGGTCCGTGCCTCCTGATCGGAAGGAAAGACAATGTATAATTTTGATGTGGAACGTCCTCAGTCCATCGCAGATGCGGTGCAGGCACTGAGCCGGGAAGATGCGCAGCCGCTCAGCGGCGGGCAAACCTTGATCCCGACCCTAAAGGCGCGGCTTGCGGCGCCCTCGGTCTTGGTGTCGCTGAGCGCTGTGGATGAAATGAAAGGCGTGTGCATGTCCGATGACGGGCAGCTTTGCATTGGCGGGGCCACCACCCACGCCACTGTCGCAGCCGAAGCGGCAGCGCATTATCCTGCGCTGGCCTCGCTCGCCGCGCGGATCGGTGATCCGGCGGTGCGCAACCGCGGCACCATCGGTGGCTCTGTTGCCAACAACGACCCCTCTGCCTGTTACCCCGCAGGGGTGCTGGGCAGCGGCGCGACAGTTGTGACGAATGCCCGCGAAATTGCGGCGGATGATTACTTCCAAGGCATGTTCACCACGGCGCTGGAAGAAGGGGAAATCGTCACCGAAGTGAAATTCCCGATCCCGCAGGCGGCGCACTACGAAAAGTTCCTGCAACCGGCCTCGCGCTTTCCGCTTGTTGCAGCCTTCGTGGCCAAATTCAGCGATGGTGTGCGCGTGGCGATCACAGGTGCATCCAACAACGGTGTTTTCCGCTGGGCTGAGGCGGAGGCGGCGTTGTCGTCGAATTTCTCTGCCGGCGCACTGGACGGATTGTCGGTGGACAGCACCGACATGATCAGTGACCTGCATGGCACAGCCGAATACCGCGCTCATTTGATTGGCGTGATGACCAAACGGGCCGTTGCCGCGATCGGCTGATCCGCGCCAGACTGTGACGCAAGGAAAAGGCCGCGTATCCCGATCTGGATGCGCGGCCTTTTGCCGTTGATATTGCATAGCGGAACCCTGAGCCCTCACTTTGCGTTGAGTAGAAAGCGCCGTTTCACGGTGCCAAGCGTAATGAGGACCACCACATGCAACAGATTCTGAAATCCACCACAACTCTCGGCCTGTGTCTGGCGATGGCCATGCCGGCCCCCGCCTTGGCCCAATCTGCGGGTGACTTGCCGCAGTGTGACGTTGACGGGCTGCTGGAGATTCCTTGCCAGATCGACGGCAACCGGATTGCCGATGCTTATGACGCCGGCCGGGTTCTGGGGCTGGATCGCACCGCTCTTGAAAAGCTGATCGCCGAACAATCCGCGCTGTCGGAGGCCGCGAAGGTCGAGGCGCAGATCGCGGCGGACGCGCAGGCCAAGCTGGATGCAGAAGCGGCCGCAGAGGCGGCGGCTGAAACGCAGGCCGAGGCCGAGGCAACAGCCGAAGCACAGGCCGCGGCAGAAGCTGCGGCAGCTGCGCAAGCTGAAGCAGAGGCGCAAGCGGCTGCGGACGCGGAAGCCGCGGCACAAGCTGCCGCCGAAGCGGAAGCGGCAGCGGAAGCCGCAGCCGAAGAGGAGGCTCAAGCTGAAGCAAAAGCTGCCAAAGACGCTGAAAAACAGGCCGCCAAGGAGGCTCGCCGCGAAGAGCGCCGTGCACAGCGCCGCGCAGAACGTGAGGCGGAGCGCGCCGCCGCCCGTGCCGCAGCAGAGGCCGCTGCCGAAGGCAATGCCGAGGCGGAAGTGACCACGCAAGAGGTTCAGCAGGATGAGGTCCGCTCATCAGACGAGGAGTTTGACACCGCCGTGACCGGCAGTGACCAGCCTGTAGCCAAAGACGATGGCGGGTTGAGCAAATTTGAAAAAGCCCTTCTGCTTGGCCTTGGCGCTGTGGTTGTGGGATCCGTTCTGAAAAACGGCGACAAAGTGGTCAGCCGCTCGGGCGACCGCGTTGTGGTCGAAGATCCCAATGGCGATCTGCGTGTGCTCAAGGACGATGACGCCCTGATCCGCCGCCCAGGTGACGAAGTGCGCACCGAGACCTTTGATGACGGTTCCACCCGCACAATCGTGACCAAACCGGACAATTCCAAGATCGTAACGATACGAGGCCGCGATGGGACCGTGCTGCGCCGGATCTCGGTTGATCCGCAGGGCCGGGAATTTGTCCTTGTTGATGATCTGGTCGAAGAACAGGAAGTGATCGTGAACGAGCTGCCGCAGGTGGTTCAGAGCGACAATCAGGTTGGCAAACGTGAAGAGGCCGACTTGCGGGCGGCACTTCAGGCCGAGATGATGGCGGACCAGGGGCGGCGTTTCTCGCTGCGCCAGGTGCGTGAGATCCCGCAGGTTCGCGCCCTCGCGCCGCAGCTTGAACTGGATGCGGTCCAATTCGCCACTGGCTCTGCCGCGATCCGCCCTGAACAGGCACGCAGCCTTGCCCGGATTGGCCGGACGCTGAGTGATCTGATTGCCAAAGATCCGCGCACGGTGATTCTTGTGGAGGGCCACACCGATGCTGTGGGCAATGCCACCTACAATCTGGCGTTGTCGGATCGGCGGGCGGAAACTGTAGCGCTGGCCATGACCGAATATTTCGACGTGCCGCCGCAGAACATGATCACCCAAGGCTACGGCGAGTCGGACCTCAAGGTGCCGTCCCTGGACGACGAGCCTGCCAACCGCCGCGCCGTTGTCCGCAACATCACCGGCTTGCTGCGGTAAGAGATTTTGTATTGAAGAGACAGAGAAGCCCCCGCGAGAGCGGGGGCTTTTTGATATCTCGTCCACATGCTTTTTGTCGATGGCTAGATCATACTCCAAGTCATTGGCAAACCTTCCAGGGGCCGCAGCGAGAATTTGGCTGACAGCGTGGGGAATTGCGCCAACCGTTCAGGCACCATCCGTTGCAGCACCGTGGCGACCACCAGGCAGCTTTCCATCAACCCAAATTTTTGTCCAATACATACGCGTGGGCCAGCGCCGAAAGGTAGATATGCATATTGCGGCCAAGTGGGGTCACTCAAAAACCGCTTAGGGTCAAAAATTCGCGGGTTGGCGAAGAAACGGGGATCACGCTGCGTGATAAACGGAACAATTTGAACCAGATCGCCCTTTCGCAATCTCAGTCCAAGCAAATCGGTGTCTTGCTCCGCTTGACGCAGGAACAACGAATAGGCTGGAGGATAAAGACGCAGGGTCTCATTGATAACGGCCCCCAATACCGAGAGCGCCTTGAGGTCGGCGGCCACCGGGGGTCTGCCCCTCAAATTCACCTCAAGTTCCTGCCTAAGCTTGGCAAGCCAATCCGGGTTTTGCGCAAGGCAGGCAAATACCCAGCTGAGCAATGCCCCCGATGTTTCGTGACCCGCAATCAGTAGGCTCATCACATCGTCTCTGATTTTTTCAAAGTCACCCTTGTGTTGCTGGATCAACGATATGAGCAAATCGGCCTGAGCGCCCCGGTCCCCGCGTTCCATCCGTTCTCGAACCAGCCCCCTCACGAGATCATCCAGGACTTTCACCGCCCATTTTTTGCGGTATTTGCCCTGTAAAGGCAGCCAGTCAGGCATGTTCACTGGGGCAGTGGATTCTCGAAATGCTGTATCGGAAAGGATTTGGATGGCGCGTTCGATGTCCGCACCATTGGTCCGGGGATCGGCACCAAACAGGGTGCGGGTTGCAATGTCCAGGGTCAGCCGCGCCATCGTGGAATCTGTGTTGATGCTCAGTTTTCCGGCCACGGCCAAATCACTAAGCTGATTGCAAAGACGTGTGGTTTCGTTCACGGCCATCGCTCCGTACCCCGGCAACCGTTTGGTCTGAAAGGCGGGCATCACCTTCCTGCGGCGCTCCCGCCAATCGTCACCTTCGGCTAAGATAAGGCTATCGCCATTCCATTGGCGCACGACTTGCATCAACTTTTTGAATCTGACGAAATTGGACCACTTCCGGGTTAGCAATTCCTCGATATGGTCCGGATGGAACAACAAATGACTGCGATACGGTCCCAACCTTAATCGCACGACGTCTCCGTGGGTGTCGCGCAAGCGTTCATAGAAACGGAGTTGATTGCTCCGGATGTGCAAAAGGTGGTTCAGGCCAAGCAGAGCCGACGATGGTTGTACCCAATGGGCAATAGAACCTTCCATCAGGTCAGATCCCCCGTCGTGCGCCGCAGATCGGCCAGATACGGAACCGCAAGCACTGGAAGCATCAGGGCCGCGGCGATCACCATCCAGAGAAAATTGATATGTGACACTGCTGCAATGACGGCAGGCGCACCACGAAAACCGCGCCGGTCGGCCGGATTGTTGTAAATGGCTTTTCCGGGTCCATCCCTGACCTGCAAGCCCGTGGCATAGGAAAGAAGCCAGCGCAAAAACTGGCGATCAGACCTCAGAAAAACGGTGGCCTCGACCTTGATCCACGGCTTCCACCGGGGCACCCATTCAGGCACGTTTTCTTTGTAGATTATCCACTCCTGTGGAAATCGTTTCAACAGATCGTGTCGGTGGTGCCACCGGACCATACCTTGAACAAAGATCCAAGCCATGAGCGCCGCAGCCATTATCCAGATGTTCCATAAGAACAGTCCAAGAATCAGAAACGCCAATGCCGCTGAAAGTTGCATTGGGTTGGACACATAGGGGTAGATACCGGTTGTGACCAATCGCTTGGTCGGATCAAGGGGGATCGGAGTGCCATTCCCATGAAGGCAAAGAGACTGATTGGCGCTTAGACCAATAACCGAGACAAAAACCAAAGCAACACAGGCGGTGGCGGTGCCCCAATCCGGTCGGTTTAGCAGATCCCAATTGCCCCCCATAGCCTGCATGATCAGTGCGGGTACGATGGCAAAAATCATGCCGCCGGTCATGATCGCCAAAAGGGCACAACGAAGCGGCAGATATCGATCTTCCTCCGTCCATTTGGCGAGATAGAGTGCGGGCAAATGTGCCACGATGAAGACAAGAATTACACCCCAGTACCAATACGGTCCAGCGAATACCAACGGCTCAAGCGAGTTGAAAACGGTGCCATGAAGTCCCAGGACGATCGGCAAACAGATCATATAGGGGCGCGTGTTCGGGAAGGAAAAATAGAGCCCCGGACCAAAAAGTATTGCTCCACCAATTACGATATCAGCCGGAATGTTATTGATCATCAACGTGTCCCACCCATAGCGCCACCATCCAAAATGCAGGGCAAAAGAATGCGTCACAAAGATCATCGGAACACCATAGAGAAACGCGAAAAGCCCACCGATTTGCCTGCGTTCTGAGGTGCCTCTTATCTTAACCATCGCTAACACAAGGCCGACCGGCCCAAGCAACAACGCCCACCGCAACGCCAGCATCAATGACTCAGGAAGGGTCAAGCCGATCATTTCAGCAACTGCCTTTTGATACTTTTCCGTAGCTCTGCCGGCGCCTGTGTTTCAAAGAGTTCGACGGCCAGGAAGACAACGGGAAATCCAAGAGCAAGAAAAAGCGCAAGGGACGGCAATGACAGGATAAGTATCAGTTGGATCATCACGCCGATCTGCATCAGCGCCCCTTCTTCGGAGCGCATGTTTCTCAGCCGCCCCACAAAGACGAAAGCCAATCCTGGCAAGATAACCGAAAGCGGAAAAGCGAGGAACGCGGTGACGTCACCATGGACGAGATTACGAAGCGCAAAGAAACCGCGTACTGTAAATGCGAGAAAGGCCAAGCAGAAAAGCAGGACCACCCATTTTTGTGCTATACTGATCAACAGTTCAATTCACTTCATTCATGCGAGGCATCAATTTCCTCCCAGATACCCTTACCGAAAGCGCCATGTGATGAGAAGCACTCCTTTGGGTTGTATTGTCCTAAGGGCGCGCATCAGGTCGAATGTTTGGGCCGAATTCAAGACACTACTGCGAAGAGTGCATTCATGAAGTTCAGTGGCAACGTGATTGTCGCGCTACTGAGAAATGCTCCCCCTTGAGGGAGCGATGAGAGGACCGTCTTGGTCTATTTTGCGGGCAAAGGTCCGATCAGCATGACCATCTGGCGGCCTTCCAAGGCGTGCGCGAAGCGGATGCCGAGGTCTGGCAGTCGCTCCCCCTTGAGGGAGCGATGAGAAGACCATGTTGGTCTATTTTGAAGGCAAAGGTCCGATCAGCATGACCATCTGGCGGCCTTCCAAGGCGTGCGCGAAGCGGATGCCGAGGTCTGGCAGTCGCTCCCCCTTGAGGGAGCGATGAGAAGACCATGTTGGTCTATTTTGAAGGCAAAGGTCCGATCAGCATGACCATCTGGCGGCCTTCCATCTTGGGGAAGTTCTCCACGCGGCCCACCTCTTTGGTGTCCTCCGCGACCCGCTCAAGCAACTCGCGGCCCAGGTTCTGGTGCGCCATCTCGCGGCCCCGGAAACGCAGGGTGATTTTCACCTTGTCGCCATTGTCCAAAAACTTGAACACATTGCGCATTTTCACATCGTAATCATTGGTGTCGGTGTTCGGGCGGAACTTGACCTCTTTGATCTCGATGATCTTTTGCTTTTTGCGTGCTTCGGCTTCGCGCTTCTGAGTCTCGTACTTGAATTTGCCAAAGTCCATGATCTTGCACACGGGCGGGTTGGCATTGGGCGAGATTTCTACCAGATCGAGCCCGGCCTCATCTGCCATTTCCATGGCGCGGGCCGGCGTCACAACGCCGACGTTTTCACCGTCAGCGCCAATCAGGCGAATTTCAGGGGAGCGGATGTTGTCATTGACGCGCGGGCCGGTGTCACGTTGGGGCGGCGCGTTATGGGGTCTGCGAGCGATGGTGATTGTCCTTTGATTGTTCACTATTAGCGAGGATGTAAAGTAAACCCGCTACGGCACTACTTCAAGCGTGTAATTGCGGCGGAGGGCCGCTTCCGGCCGGAAATTCCCCTTGAACAGATGCCGCAACAGGCGCAATTGACCAAGCAGCAGCCGCAAAAGGGGATCAGCCCCCGAAAGGCGCAGGAATTATGGGGATCATACATGAGAAATGCTATTTGGATTATCGTTGCAGCCGTGATCGGCCTGGGGGGCTATATGTTGTTCTCCGGCAAGTCGCCGACCGAAGTGGCGACGGAGGCGGCTGATGCCGTAAACGCACCTGCCGCGATCGAAGCGGCCACCGAGGCAGCAACTGCCGTGACGGACGCTGCCAGCGACGCAGTGGATGATGCCGCCGCCGCTGCAAGTGACGCAGCAGAGGCCGCAAGTGAAGCTGCCGAAGCAGCGACAGACGCGGCAGTCAATGCCGTCGATACCGCAGCCGAAGCGGCAAGTGACGCCGTGGATGCCGCGACAGAAGCCGCTGAAACCGCTACCGAAGCGGCCAGCGATGCCGCAGAAGCGGCGACAGAGACCGTAAGTGAAGCGACGGATGCCACAGCCGAAGCGGTCAGCGATGCAGCCGACACCGCCACCGAGGCTGCAACGGACACTGTTGATGCAGCCACTGACACAGCCAGCGAGGCCGCAGATACAGCGGCCGACGCGGCAACCGACGCTGCGACAGACGCAACAGAGACCGCAACCGAGGCGGCGGAAGCAACAACAGAGGCGGCCTCCGAGGCCACAGAGGCAGCGACCGATGCGGTGACCGAAACCACCGAAGCGGCAACAGATTCTGCCACTGACACTGCTGAGGCTATCAGCGAAACCGCCGAGGCGGCTGAAACGTCTATGTTGGATCAGTTGTTGAGCGTGGATGGCTTTGACTTCGAGAAGGTCAGCACCATGATCGAGGACTCCGAACTGGGCGCGGTGCAGAAAAAACTGCTGACCGAAACAGTGCGCAAGGCGCAGGACAATCCTGAACTGCTCAAAGCTGCATTGGAAAAGGTTCGCGAGGCGATGGGTCTGTAATCAGCCCCTTCACCGGAAACAAAAAACCGCGCCTTGGCAACAGGGCGCGGTTTCTTTTTGTCTTTATATTAGTGGCTTACCCCACAAACGCCTTTTCGATCACAAAGTGTTTGGGATCTGAATTTGCCCCTTCCTCAAGGCCGAAACCTTCGAGGATCGCAAGGATGTCCTTGTTGAAATCAAGGCTGCCGCAGACCATCGCACGGTCGGTTTCGGCATTGATCCCGTCGATCCCGAGATCGGCAAAGACCGTACCATCCTGCAACAGCGTTGTGATCCGGCCCATCTTTGGGCTCTGCTCCCGCGTGGTTGTGGGGTAATAGCGGATCTTGTTCAGGTTCTCGGCGCCGATCAGTTCCTGCATCAGCTCGTCTGACTTCAGCTCTTCGATCAACCGGCGGCCATACTCCAGCTCTGCCACATCGCGGCAGGTATGGGTGATCACCACCTCTTCGAATTTCTCATAGGTCTCCGGTTCCCGCAGGAGCGAGGCAAAGGGGGCAAAGCCGGTGCCGGTGGCAAAAAACCAGATGCGCTTGCCGGGCAACAGGGCGTCATGCACCAGCGTTCCAACAGGTTTGGGGCGCAGAATGATTTCATCACCGGGCTGGATGTGCTGCAACTTGGAGGTCAACGGGCCGTCTTGCACTTTGATCGAGTAGAACTCCAATTCTTCGTCCCACGCCGGAGAGGCGATGGAATAGGCGCGCAGTAGCGGCTTTTGTTTGCCGGTTTCGGGATGCGGATCGCCCATCAGCCCGATCATCACAAATTCGCCCGAGCGGAACCGCAGCGAGGCCGGGCGCGTCACCCGAAAGGAAAACAACCGGTCGGTCCAGTGTTTGACGGATGTCACGGTCTGCGCATCGGGCAGGGTCGGCACGGGTTTGGCGGCGGTTTGGTTCACGGGGGTCTGCTCTGTCATTATAAAATCACGCAAGCGGCGCTTGCGGCCTTGTCTTAGAAGATGAAGCCCCAAAGGGCAATTGCACGTCAGGTCGCAGGGGCGCCGCGCAGACGGGACTGATAATCATGGGCCTGCCAATCGGCACGGAACAACCATTGATCCGCAGGTTGGCGGGCGGCGATCTCGTCGTTGACCTCCACTTCGTCAAATCCGGAGCGCCGCGCCATCGCATATTGATCGGCCAGCAGATGCCCCTTGGCCCGCAAGCGGCCCTGATACCCGCGCAGACGCAAGGCCCGCGCAATCGTAAAGCCGCGCCCATCGGCCGAGGACGGGAAATCAATGCGGATCATCTCGATCGAGGGGGCCAGTTCGACGCTGTTGGGATCACTGTCCGATGCCAGATCCAGCGCCACGCAATCATTTGCGGCACCTGCGCCACAGAAACCCTTGGTCCAGTCATCCGCCACGAAACCGGTGTCGTTGATCAACTGTGTCATGTCATATCTCCTGTGCGCACCATTTTGCCGTTCACAAAATGAATGCCGCATTCTTCTTTGTCCTGGTCGCGCCAGCGCCCCGCGCGGGCATCCTCACCCGGTGCCACCTTGGATGTGCAAGGCGCGCAGCCGATAGAGGGAAAGCCCTTGGCCACCAGCGGATGCCGGGGCAGGCGGTTTTCGTCAATGTAATCAGCCACATCCTGCGAGGACCAATAGGCCAGAGGATTGACCTTGATGCGGGCCGGGTTGTTGTCTGTTCCTGCCTCGACCTCAAAGAACTCAAGCGCCGCGCGGGTGCCGGATTGAAACCGTTTTCGTCCTGAAATCCAGCCGTCATAGCCCTCCAGCGCCGCTGCCAGCGGTCGCGTTTTGCGCAGGTCACAGCAGGCATCGGTGTCGCGCTGATGCAAGGTGCCATCCGGATCATGGGTCTCCAGATCCGCCGCCTTGATGATCCGCACATTGTGCAGGCCCAGCCGTTCGCTGAGTTCCTGCTGGTACACCAGTGTTTCGGTGAACAGCATCTGGGTGTCGATAAACAGCACCGGCAAATCCCGTTTCACCATAGACGCCAGATGCAGCAGTGCGACCGATTCCGCGCCAAAGCTGGACACCAGCGCAAGGTTCGGCAGCACCTCGACCGCGCGGCGCAGCACGTCCGTGGCGCTGTGATGGCGCAGGGCGGCATTCAGATGGGCCACCTCCACCTGCAGTGCATCCTCCGGCGGCAGCCGGTTCGCGTGAGGACTCACAGTCCCGATGTCATCAAGCGGCATTGGCCCGACTTTCCTTGCCCGCAACCTGCGGATAAAGCGCGGCCTTGAACGGCGCGAGACCGAGGCGGCGATAGGTCTGCAAGAATGTCTCTGCGGGATCATTGCGCAGATCCAGATAAGCCAGCACCACACGTTCCACCGCCGGGATGATCTCATCTGCAGAAAATCCGGGGCCAGCCCGTTCGCCAATGGTCGCATCCTCGGTGCCATCGCCGCCCAGCGTGATCTGGTAGTTTTCTACACCAGCACGGTCGAGACCCAGAATGCCGATATGGCCGACATGGTGATGCCCGCAGGCGTTGATGCAGCCCGAAATCTTGATCTTGAGCGGGCCAACGTCATGTTCCAGCTTCAACTCGTCAAAACGGGTGGCAATCTCCTGTGCGATCGGGATCGACCGCGCGGTGGCAAGCGCGCAATAGTCCATGCCGGGGCAGGCGATGATATCAGAGATCAGACCGATGTTGGCCGTGCCCAGACCTTCGGCCTTGAGCGCATAGTAGACCGACGGCAGATCACCGCGATGCACATGCGGAAGGATCACGTTCTGTTCGTGGCTGATGCGCAGCTCATCATGGCCATAACGTTTGGCCAATGCCGCCATCAGACGCATCTGCCGGCCCGTCGCGTCGCCGGGTGTTTTGCCGTGTGCTTTCAACGAGATAGACACGATGGCATATTCCGGATTGCGGTGCGCTGTCAGGTTGGTGTCGGCCCAGCTGCGGAACAGGGGATCCTGATCATAGGCGTTCAGGTAAGGCGTCTGATCCGCCGACTTGAACTCAGGCGCCCCAAAATCCGCCTCGATCCGCGCCAGCATCTGTTGATCAACGCCGGTGAACTGCGGACGGATCAGCGCATAGCGCTCGTTCACCCGCTGACGGATGTCCTCGATGCCGTTTTCATGCACGGTGATCTTGATCCGCGCCTTGTATTTGTTATCGCGGCGGCCCAGCAGGTTGTAGACGCTGACAATGGCTTCCAGTGTCGGCAGCAGGTCTTCCTGAGATACAAACTCATACAGAACCTTGCCAATCATCGGGGTCCGGCCAAGGCCACCACCAACAATCACTTCATAGCCGATCTCTTCGCCGCGTTTGACGATGCGCAGCCCGATGTCATGGGCCTTGATCACCGCACGGTCAGCGGTGTCTCCAGTGACAGCCACCTTGAACTTGCGCGGCAGAAACTGAAACTCCGGATGGTCGGTGGACCATTGGCGGATCAATTCGGCCACCGGGCGGGGATCGGCCACCTCATCTGCCGCGGCACCGGCGAAATGGTCTGCGGTCACGTTGCGGATCGTGTTGCCGGAGGTCTGGATCGCATGCAGGTTCACCTCGGCCAATGCATCCAGCATATCAGGCACATCGCGCAGTTGCGGCCAGTTATACTGGATGTTCTGGCGGGTGGTGAAATGGCCATATCCCTTGTCCCAACGCTCTGAAATCTCGGCCAGTTTCTCCATCTGGCGGCTGTTCAGCGTGCCGTAAGGGATCGCCACGCGCAGCATATAGGCATGCAGTTGCAGATAAAGACCGTTCATCAGGCGCAGGGGCTTGAATTCATCCTCGGTCAGAGACCCGTCAATGCGGCGTTCGACCTGTCCCCGGAACTGCGCGTTGCGCTCGGCCAGAAAGGCGTGATCAAATTCGGTATAGCTGTACATCAGATATGCTCCTGCTTGCCATGGACATAGTTCGAGGGGCCCGTGGCACGGAAATCCTCACGGAAATGGGTGGGGCGCGGGGTGTCGCCATCCAGCGAGACATCGGCCAGATAAACACCAACCACCAGATCCACCTGGGCGCTGGCTTCGATCATACGCAGATCGGCGTGGGCCTCATCGGTGAGGATCTCCGCGTCTTTCAGATCGCGGCTCCAGCCAGCGGCGGTTTGGTAGATCACATCGCCTTCAAGCAAGGCATTGGCGGTGACAACTTTGGGGGTGAAGGGTTTTGGCATCAGGCCATCTCCTCAAACGGAATTTCAGTGGCGGCAATGGCGGCGGCACGCGGCGCCAGGCCATAAAAGGTCAGGGCGGGGCCGGTCATATTGGCCTTAATCAGATCATCGGGCAGGGCATTCAGAGTGGTCTCCAGAATGCATTGTTCGGGGCGGGAGGCATTTTCGATCACGGTCACAGGCGTGGCACGATCTGCGCCGTGCATGATCAAGCGGCCTTGCACAAAGCGTGCGGATTTCTTGCCCATGTAGATCGCAGCGACTTCATTCGGCCGGGCCAGCGCGGCCCAGTCATGATCGGCAAAGCCTTTCATGTCATGGCCCGTCAGGAACCGCACAGAGGCATTGCGCCCGCGCCGCGTCAGGCTTTGACCAATGGCGGCCACAGCGGCAGAAGCCGATGTGATCCCCGGCACGATGTGCCAGCCGATGCCATGGGCATCAATCGCCTCGATCTCTTCGTCCAAACGGCCAAAGACAGTGGCATCGCCTGACTTCAGGCGCACAACCTGCGCCCCGGCCAATCCGTGCTGGACCAGCAGATCATTGATGGTTTCTTGCGATGTGGAGGGGCCAAACCCCTCTTTGCCTACGTCAATCATCAGCGCCTCGCGGCGGGCCAGTTCCAGGATTTCGGCGCTGATCAAGCGGTCATAGATCACCACATCCGCCTCGTCCAAGGCGCGGCGGGCCTTGAGTGTCAGCAATTCAGGATCGCCCGGACCGCCACCGACAAAGGCAATGTGCCCCGCGCGCGCGGTGCGGGTCAGATGATCGTCCAAAAGGGCATCCAGCGCCGGACGTACCTCGGCTTCGCCGGCTGTCATCGCCTTGGGGCCGGTGTTGAAATAATAGTCACGCCAGAAATCGCGGCGGGCACGGCCAAAGGGCAACGCCTCGGCCATCTTGCGAAACCCTTTGCCGATCCGCGCCAGGGTGCCAAGCGTACTGGGCAGGCGTTCTTCGAGATCGGCCTTGATGGCACGGGCCAGAACCGGCGCGGCGCCTTCGGTGCCGATTGCGATGGTTACCGGATCACGGTCCACAATGGCGGGCGTGATAAAGGCGCTGGCCTCCAGATTGTCCACCACATTGACCAGCGCGCCTTCGGCGCGGGCGATTTCGGCGGTTTCGGCGTCCAGCGCGTCATCCTCATCCGCAGCATAGAAAAGCGCTGCACCGGCGACATCTCCGGAACGGAGCGATCGCCGATGCAACTGAAGTTTGCCCCGCGCGGCCCAAAGGTCGATCTCGGCGGCGGGGGCAGGGGAGTAAACGTGGATCTCAGCAGTGGTCTTGAGCAGGAGCCGCAGTTTGGCCAATGCCGCATCGCCGCCGCCGGACAGCACAATGCGCTGGCCGCTGGTGGCAAGAAAGATTGGGAAATGATCCATAACAGGCCCTGACTTCGTTTGACTTGACCCTCAATATAGGAAATATTCCCGATATTCCGCTAGATGCGGCGGTAGATAAGGACATTTGTTCCATACCGCAGCGCAGAAAGAACAGATAACCGCCTGAAATGGAAAATACAGAATGACTGTCCGAATTGATGAGACTGACCGGAAAATCCTGGCCGAGCTACAGCGCGACGCCAGCCAATCGCTTGATGATATTGCCCGCAATGTCGGCTCTTCCAAGACCCCGGTGTGGAACCGGATTCGCAAATTGCGCGAGGGCGGGGTGATCGGCCAGCAGACCGTGATGCTGGATGCCGAGGCGCTTGGGTTCGAGGCCTGTTTCTTTGTGCTGATCCGCACGTCGGAACATGAAGCAGACTGGCAAAAAGCCTTCCTCAAAGCATTGCAAGACCGGCCCGAAGTGCAAGAGGCGCACCGCCTGGCCGGTGACATCGACTATATCCTCAAGGTGCGTGTAAAGAACGCCCGCGCCTATGACGCCTTCTATCAGGCGCTGATTTCAGAGGTGCGTGTGCACAACGTGACTGCGCTTTTGTCGATGGAAGAGATCAAATCAACGGTGATGCTGCCGCTTTGATCGGATACTGCGCCCCAGCTGACGCAGCGTCGCGGCCATAAGGGGTTGGGACGCGCCCCGCCGCGCCGTAGCGTGAGGCCAAACGCACAGCAAGGCAGGGCAAGATGATGAATATCGATCAGGCGATTCAAGAGCGCCGCTCCATTCGGGGGTTTCTGGACAAACCGGTCTCACAAGAGTTGCTGGAAGAAGTGATCGCACTGGCCAATCGCGCGCCCTCCTCGATGAACACCCAGCCCTGGCATTTGCACGTGCTGACCGGAGAACCGCTTGAGCAGGTCCGTAAAGGCAACACCGAACGGATGCTGGGCGGCGTGACCCCGACCCGCGATATCGAAGATTATGCCGCCTATGAGGGGGAACACCGCCAACGCCAGATCGAGATCGCGATTCAGCTTTTCGAGGCGATGGGGATCGAGCGGCACGATGCAGAGCGCCGGCAGGATTGGGTCATGCGCGGCTTTCGCCAGTTTGATGCGCCGGTGTCCATCGTCGTGTGCTTCGACCGCAGCTTGCTGAACAACACGATTGCACATTTTGACACGGGTGCAATGACCTATGGATTGGTCCTTGCCGCCTGGTCCCGCGGGCTTGGCGCGGTGATCAACGGGCAGGGCATCATGCAAAGTCCCGTGGTGCATGAGGTGGCGCAGATCCCGGAAGATCAAGTTATCCTGACCTGTGTCGCACTGGGCTGGCCGGATGATGGGTTTGTTGCCAATGATGTTGTGTCACGCCGCCGCCCGGTGGAAAATGTCACAAGATTTCTGGGGTTTGATGACTGACGCAAGCCGTGGTGCCTGACGCCGGCGGATAGGGGGCCAGCCCCCACCGCCGCTGCGCGGCGCTTCCCCCGGAGGTTTTTTGGCCAAATGAAGAGAAGGGCGCCTTTTTCTTCATTTGGCCTTAAACCTCTGGGGTCCGGGGCAAAGCCCCGGGTGTCTGCGTCATGCAGTGCCGCCTGCTATGGCGCGATCATCAGCCGGTCCAGTTTGTGGAAATGATAGCTCATGGCATAGCGCGGCACCTCGGCCAGTGACATCTGCGGCAGGTGCTCAAACAGCGCGGGCAGGGCCACCTGCAGTTCCATTCGTGCCAGCGGGGCGCCGACACAAAAATGCAGGCCGCCGCCGAAGGCGGCATGGGGCTTTGCGAGCCGGTAGGGATCAAACACATCAGGATTTTCAAAGACTGCCGGGTCACGGGCTGCGGCCCCCAGCATCAGGGCGATTTCGTCGCCTGATTTCAGGGTCACTCCGTCCAATTCAATATCTTCATAGGCAAAACGCGTAAACATATGCAGCGGCGGGTCATAGCGCAGCAGTTCTTCCACCGTGGCACCGATCTGATCCGGTGCAAGTGCGGCCGGGCCGGTTTGATGCTCCAGCAGGCATTTCACCGCATTGCCCATGGAATGCACCGTCGCCTCATGGCCCGCATTCAGCAGCAGGATGCAGGTGCCGATCAGTTCATCCGGGGTCAGCTTTTCGCCGTCTTCCTCGGCCGCGATCAGGCTGGTGATCAGATCATCACGCGGCTCATTGCGGCGCTTTTCGACATAGCCGCGCAGGAAATCCACGAATTCGGCGGTGGCGGAGTTGGCCGCGTCTTCGATGGCGCGGCTGCGGCCCGCTTGATACATCGCCACCATCGCATTGGACCAGCGCAGCAAATCCGCTGACATCGTTTCGGGCACGCCCAGAAGCCTTGCGATGATACGCACGGGCAATTCGGTGCAATAGGCGGGGATCAGATCAAAGGGATCTTTCGGCAGACCTTGCAGCAGTTCCGCTGTAACCTCCTCGATATCGGGCAACAGCGCCGTGATCCGGCGTGAGGTAAAGGCACGCAGAACCAGGCCGCGCAGACGAGTGTGGCGCGGCGGCTCCAGCTCCAGCATGGAGTGGCCCTCCATCGCGGCCCAATCGACCAGATGGACAGGATAGGGCGGGCGTGCGCCCTCCGGCACCTCGCGGCCCAGCCGCCGGTCGCGCAGCAGCGCCTGCACGGTGGCGGCATCAAAGGCGGCGGGCATGGCGTAGTCCCGCCAATACATCACCGGCCCATCTGCCCGCGCCGCGGCATAGGCGGCATAGGGGTTTTGCACAAAGTCGGGATCAAGCGGAGACAGGGAAAGCGTTTTCATGGCGGCAGATAAGCCGCGCAGGACTGGCCTTTGCAAGGGGGAAGGTGCAATCATGGGCGTATGAGTGGCAATCTGCGACAACGGGCCGGGTATGTGCTGGCCTTTCTGCTGGTGGTGGCCGCGCTTTCGGGCGGGGTCTGGCGCTATGCCTTTGTCAAAGGTCTGGATCAACTGGCCGCGCGGGGGCAGGCGGATCTGGCCTTGGCCGGGGACCGTTTGGTCGGGCAATTGCAGCGCTATCGCGATCTGGCGGTGATGCTGGCCGATCACCCCACTGTCGCGGCGGAATTGTCGGGCATTGGTGTCACCCGCAGCACAGATTTGCTGCTGGAGGTGGCGGATAAATCGGCGGCACTGGATGTTTTGATCGTGGATGCGCAGGGCCGCGTTGCGGCCTCTGCCATTGGCGCGGAACCTGCCGATCTGGCGCAGCAGCGCTATATCAAACGGGCGCTGCGCGGGGCGTTGGGCTGGGGTCATGGACCGGGAGAGCCCTTGACCCGCCGTGCGTTTTTCCATGCCGCGCCGGTGTTTGATCCCTCAGGCCGTGTGCAGGGCGCGGTCGTGGTCATGACCGATCTCAATGGCATTGATTACAATTGGCGCGGCACCAATCCGCCGGCGTTTTTCACCGATGCGGCGGGGGAGGTCTATATCTCCAACCGATCCGAGATCCTGTTCTGGCAGCGGCCCGAAGACAGCCCCGGATTGCTCCCGCCCCAGGGCGATGCGCCCGACTTTTCGGCGCGGTACATTGGCGGGCACGAAATCTGGCAGCTGGGCTGGGGTCCGTATCTGCCGCAAGAAGGTCTGCATCTGACCCAGGCTCTGCCGGTCATCGGGCTCACCGGCGAGGTTTTGCTTGATGTGGCGCAGACCCGGCAGTTCGCGCTGGCGCAGGCAGCGGCCGTGGCGGCGCTTTGCCTTGCCTTTGGATCGTTGCTGTTTCTCGCAGCGGAGCGGCGGCGGGCCCTCACACAGGCCAATGTGCAGCTTGAGGCGCGGGTGGCGGAACGCACCGCCGCCTTGCGCGACACCAACGCCCAATTGCGCCGCGAGGCGGCAGAGCGCGAGGAGGCGCAGGCGGCCTTGCGGCGGGCGCAGGATGATCTGGTGCAAGCGGGCAAATTAAGTGCCTTGGGCCAGATGTCTGCGGGCATCAGCCATGAATTGAACCAACCCTTGATGGCGATCCGGTCCTTTGCCGAAAACGCGGTGCAGTTCATGGACCGCGGCGCGCCGGACCGCGCCACCGAAAACCTCACCCGCATTTCGGACATGGCACGGCGCATGGGGCGGATCATCCAGAACCTGCGGGCCTTTGCCCGGCAGGAAAACCGCCCCGATGAACGGGTTGAACTGCGGGCGGTGCTGCAATCGGCGCTGGATCTGACGGCCAATCATATCGCCGATGCGGGGGTTGAGTTGATCTATGATCCAGCAGGGGATGGCCCATTGTGGGTGCGCGGCGGCGAGGTCCGTCTGGGGCAGGTGTTTGTCAATCTGATCACCAATGCCGTGGATGCCATGAGTGACAGTGATCTGAAAGTGCTGCGCATTTCGGTAACAGATGGCGATGCGCTGACGGTGAATTTCCGCGACACCGGGCCGGGGATCGAAATGCCCGACAAGGTGTTTGATCCGTTCTACACAACCAAACCGGCGGGTGACACGGGCGGTATGGGGCTGGGTCTGTCGATCAGCTATGGCATTGTGCAAAGCTTTGGCGGACAAATCAAAGGCAGCAATTGTGAGGGCAGCGGGGCGCTTTTCTCCGTGACGCTGGAACGCGCCGCAGATCAGGTGAAGCAGGCAGAGGTGGCATGACAGGGCAGGTACTTTTGGTGGATGACGATGCCGCCGTGCGCGAGGCATTGGCCCAAACGCTTGAGCTGGCTGAGATCACCGCGATCACCGCCGGATCCTTTGTGGCGGCCAAGGACCGGATCACGGCGGATTTTGACGGAGTGATCCTGTCGGACATTCGGATGCCTGGGCGGGACGGGTTTCATCTGTTGCAATACGCGCAGAAGCAGGACGCCGATCTGCCGGTGATCTTGCTGACCGGCGAGGGCGATATTCCCATGGCCGTGGCGGCGATGGGGCAGGGTGCCTTCGGATTTCTGGAGAAACCTTGTGCGCCTGCCGATCTGCTGGGCGTACTGGAACGGGCGCTCAAGACCCGTGCGCTGGTGCTGGAAAATCGCCGGTTGTTGAAGCTGGTTGAAACCGGCGATCCGGCGGCACGGATGCTGTTTGGCACCTCGGCGATGGCGGAGGCTCTGCGCAAGCGGGTGCGTCTGGTGGCGCAGACCGAAGAGGATGTGCTGGTCAACGGTGCGCCGGGGTCGGGCACGTCGAAGGTGGCCGAGGTCATTCACCTCAGCTCGGCCCGGTCCAAAGCGCCCTTTGTCAAACGCGCGGCGGCAGGGCTGACGGCGGAAACACTGGCCCAGGCCGTGCAGGAGGCCGATGGCGGCAGTCTGTTTGTGGACGAAATCACCCATTTGTCCCCGCAACTGCAACTCACACTCAGCGAAACCGGCAGCCCGTCCGAAGGGGTGCGCCTGATGGTGGGCAACACCCGCGACCTCAAGGCCGAGGTCAACGCGGGCCGGTTCAACGCCGATCTCTATTACCGGATGGAAGGTCTGAGCGTGCGCATTCCGTCTTTGGCCGAGCGGCCAGAGGACATCCCCGTGATGTTCCGCCGCTATGTCGATCAGGCGGCTGAGCAGGCGGGCCTTCAAAAACCGGACGTCACGCCAGAGGTGGTGGCGGGGCTGATGCGGCGTGACTGGCCGGGGAATGCACGTTCGCTCATGTCAGTGGCGATGCGCTTTGTGATGGGATTGCCCGATGATGTGGCCCCCGATGCCGCGCTTGGGCTGAATGAGCAAATGTCGCTGGTGGAAAAGTCATTGCTTGAGGCCGCGTTGCGCCGTGCGGCTGGGCAGGCCTCGGCAGCAGCAGAGGCACTGAAGCTGCCGCGCAAGACCTTTTATGACAAACTGGCCCGCTATGGCATCCGGCCCGAAGATTTCCGCCAATGATCTGTGCGGATTCTCGCACAAGTGCCGGATCGCTTGTGCGGGATTTCGCACAAACCGCCCTGTGGGCTTGGTTGGCCATGAGTAGCTTTGGCCGCTAGATGTTTGAATATCATCGGAAAAACGACCTCAAGACCATCAGGGTTAACACAATCTTGTGAGACCGCATTGCGATCTGTTTGATAGCCCCCAGTGCATCCAACCCGGGTGCCCGATCTGTGATTCTAGTTTTCTGGGAGGAAACCAATGAAGTTTTTCACCGCCGCCGCCGTCGCCCTGACCATGTCTGTCAGCGCAGGCGCAGTCTCTGCCGCATGTGATGATGGCGAAATCGTCATCAAGTTCAGCCACGTCACCAACACCGACAAGCACCCAAAAGGGATCGCCGCGTCGCTGCTGGAAACCCGTGTGAACGAAGAGATGAACGGCAAGGCCTGCATCGAAGTGTTCCCGAACTCGACACTTTATAACGATGATCAGGTGCTCGAAGCGCTGCTTCAGGGTGACGTTCAACTGGCCGCACCATCGCTGTCCAAGTTCGAGCAGTTCACCAAGCAGTTCCGCATTTTCGATCTGCCCTTCATGTTCAAGAACATCAACGCGGTGGATGAGTTCCAGAACTCCGAAACCGGTCAGGCAATGAAGGAAAGCATGACCCGCCGCGGTCTGCTGGGCCTCGCGTTCTGGCACAACGGCATGAAACAGATGTCGGCCAACAAGCCGCTGGAAAGCCCATCGGATGCCAATGGCCTGAAGTTCCGCGTGCAGAACTCTGACGTTCTGAAGGCCCAGATGGCTGCAATTGGTGGATCTCCACAACCGATGGCGTTCTCCGAGGTTTACGGCGCCCTGCAAACCGGCGTTGTGGATGGTCAGGAAAACACATGGTCCAACATCTACGGCAAGAAGTTCTTTGAGGTGCAGGACGGTGTGACCGAAACCAACCACGGCATCATCGACTATATGCTGGTGACTTCTTCTGACTGGTGGGACAGCCTGGATGCGGACGTCCGTGACCAGCTCGCCACCATCATCAAGGAAGTGACCGAAGCACGGAACGCGGAATCCACCAAGGTGAACGAAGACGCGAAAAACGCGATCATCGAAGCCGGCGGTGTGGTGCGCCAGCTGAGCGATGAACAGCGTGCCGAATGGGTGAGCGTGATGAAACCTGTTTGGGAGCAGTTCAAGGACGACGTCGGTCAGGAAAACATCGACGCGGCGCAGGCGATCAACGCCAAGCACTAAGCGTCAAACGCAGCCAGCCTTTGTCAAAGGGCTGGCTGCACGTTACCATTTTCACCGAAATTCAAGGCAAGTGGGGGGAACCACATGGCAACGCACGGGCAAGCCCAAAGCGGCCTAGGCCGCATTGTGAGTGAAATCGAAGAGACCGCAATTGCGCTGATCTTGGGATTGATGACCATCATCACCTTTATCAACGTGGTGCTGCGATACGGCTTTAACACAGGGATCATCTGGGGTCTTGAAGCGGTGACATTCCTGTTTGCCTGGCTGGTGCTGTTTGGCATGAGCTATGCGGTCAAGGTTACGGCGCACCTCGGGGTAGATGCGGTGATCAACCTCTTTAACGAAGGGCCGCGCAAGGTTCTGGCGGTGATTGCCGGGCTGATCTGTGTGATCTATGCGGGCCTGCTGATGAAAGGCGCATGGGATTACTGGGCGCCATTTGCCGGGCTGGATGCCACATCGGGGCGCTGGTTCCCGACAGGGTTTGAGAACAGCCGCGATCAGGCCTGGTACGAGGTGATCGACATCCCCGTGCCTGAATGGCTCCGCTTTATCGAGCCGATCATGAACGAGGGCGAAGCCTATGAAAAGCTGCCCCGTTTCATCCCGTATTTCATGCTGCCTTTCGGCGCGGCGCTGCTGTTGCTGCGCTTTGTGCAGGCGACATTGAAAGTCATCACCGGACGTCAAACCAGCCTGATTGTCAGCCACGAGGCTGAGGATGCGGTCGAAGACGTCAAACATATGAACGCGGAAGGATAAGATCATGGAAGTTGTGATCCTATTTACAATGGTTGTCGGTCTGATGTTGATCGGCGTGCCTATTGCCGTATCCTTGGGCCTGTCCTCGATCATTTTCCTGCTGGCGCTTTCTGATACTTCGATGGCGTCGATCGCCCAGACGTTCTTTCAGGCGATGGCGGGGCATTACACCCTGCTGGCGATCCCGTTCTTCATCCTTGCCTCTTCGTTCATGTCCACAGGCGGTGTGGCGCGCCGGATCATCCGGTTTTCCATCGCGCTGGTCGGGCATTTGCCCGGCGGTCTGGCAATTGCGGGCGTCTTTGCCTGTATGCTGTTTGCCGCGCTCAGCGGTTCATCCCCGGCCACCGTGGTTGCCATCGGGTCCATCGTGATCGCGGGCATGCGGCAGGTTGGCTATTCCAAGGAATTTGCCGCAGGCGTCATCGCCAACGCGGGGACGCTTGGCATCCTGATCCCGCCTTCCATCGTGATGGTTGTCTATGCATCCGCCACAGATGTGTCCGTAGGCCGGATGTTTCTTGCGGGCGTCATTCCGGGGCTGATGGCGGGCACCATGCTGATGGTGACGATCTACGCCATGGCCAAGATCAAGAACCTGCCCAAAGGCGAATGGCTGGGCTGGGGCGAGGTCTGGTCTTCGGGCCGCGAGGCCGGTTGGGGCCTGTTCCTGATCGTGATCATCCTTGGCGGTATCTATGGCGGCATCTTCACCCCGACCGAAGCGGCGGCGGTGGCAGCGGTCTATGCTTTTTTCATCGCCTCCTTTGTCTATCGTGACATGGGGCCGCTGCATCAGGCCGAAATGCCGCGCAACCTGTCGCTGATCGAAAAGCCGATGGCGCTGTTCACGGCCTTCTTTCACCGCGACACCCGCCACACGCTGTTTGAAGCGGGCAAACTGACGGTCACATTGATGTTCATCATCGCCAATGCGTTGATCCTCAAACATGTTCTGACGGACGAGCAGATCCCACAGCAAATTTCGGCGGCGATGCTGGATGCTGGCTTTGGGCCGATCATGTTCCTGGTCATTGTCAACGTGATCTTGCTGATCGGTGGCCAGTTTATGGAACCCTCTGGCCTGTTGGTCATCGTGGCGCCGCTGGTGTTCCCGATCGCGATCGAGCTGGGCGTGGATCCGATCCACCTTGGCATCATCATGGTGGTGAACATGGAGATCGGGATGATCACACCGCCGGTGGGGCTCAACCTCTTTGTGACCTCGGGCGTGGCGAACATGCCGATGATGTCCGTGGTGCGTGCGGCACTGCCGTTCCTTGCGGTGCTGTTCGTCTTCCTGATTATGGTGACCTACATCCCGATCCTCAGCACATGGTTGCCGACCATGATGATGGGGCCGGAGATCATCACCAACTAGGCGGGTGCGTGAGACAAGCAAAAGGGCGGTGCATCACCAGATGCGTCGCCCTTGGCTTATTCGCGCGGCCGCATTCAAACGCCTGAACGCAGCATGTCGCGGATCTTCACCGCCTTCTCAAAATGATCCAGCCGGTGCGTCTTGATCCACCACTCGGCCACCTCAAACAGTAATTCGGGGGTGTCGTTGCGGTTGGCAAAAAAGGCATAGAAGGACAGGCCGACCCCTTCGCCCTTTTTCGCGATCTTGTCGTCACAGATGGCGGCGGCTTTTGCGCGGAATGTCTTGTCCATCGGGGCCGCTCAGGAATTGGCCAGCGCCGCAATGATCGGCGCAAAATCCGACGCCTTAAGCGACGCTCCGCCAACCAATGCCCCGTCTACATTCTCGGCCCGAAAGATCACCTCGGCATTATCCGGTTTGACCGATCCGCCGTACAAGAGCGCAATGGCATCGCCAACCTCTGCGCCAAAGCGGGTGATCAGGCGGGCGCGGATGAAGTCATGCACCTCGATGATCTGCTCAAGCGTTGGTACCTTGCCCGTGCCGATGGCCCAGATCGGTTCATAGGCGATCACGGTGTTCGCGCCATCAGCGCCGTCCGGCAGTGATCCGGCCAATTGCCCGCCAATGATATCCAGCGTGTTGTTGGCGGCGCGATCCTCGCCGCTTTCGCCGATGCACACGATGGCCGTAAGACCAGCGCCCCAGGCACAGCGGGTCTTGGCGCGGATGTCGCTGTTGGTCTCTTCATGGGCGTCGCGGCGTTCGGAATGGCCGACAATGACAAAGCCTGCGCCGGTATCCGCGATCATCTCCGCAGAGATATCGCCGGTGAAGGCGCCCTTGGCCTGCATGTGACAATCCTGCGCCCCGATGGAGATGCCTTTTGGCGCAGCTTCCACGGCACGGAACAACAAGGGGGCAGGCGGACAAATCACCACTTCAGGCGCGGCTGCTGGCATGGCATTGGCCAACGCGTCCAGTTCGCTCAGCGCGGCAGCGGTGCCGTTCATCTTCCAGTTTCCGGCGGCAATTTTGCGGCGCATACATCCCTCATTTGTTGTTTTGCCCGTTGTTACCACCCGGCCCGATGCGAGGCAACGCAAGGCATCCCTTGACAGGGCTGTGTGCCTCGATGCTCATGGGCGAGGGGGGGATGTGTGATGATACCAAAGATTGATCTGGCCGCATTGACGGCAGGAGACAACGCCGCGCTTGAGGCGATGCAGGGTGCCGCGACGGATGTCGGCTTTGCCACCGTGTACAACACCGCGCTGACCGAGGCAAAGGTGTCAGAGGTGATCGAAACCTACCGCGCCTTTTTCAAGCTGCCTGATGCGCAAAAGGCTGCCTACGACATGGCCAAGACCGGATCCAATCGCGGCTGGGGCGCTGCGGCCTCTGAACAGGTGGACCCGGATGCCAACCCCGATTTCAAACAGGTGTTCGATTGCGGTCTGACACTGCCCGCGGACGATCCCCTGTTGGACAATCCGTTCTACGCGCCAAACCGCTGGCCGGATCAACCGGCGGCGTTTCAGGCCGTTGTGGGCGGCTATTATGAGGCCGCTTGCGTGGTCGCGATGGATGTTCTGCGCGGGGTGGCTGCGTCTATTGGCAAGCCACGCGACAGCTTTGACGATGCCTTTGAAAAACCCATGGCCCTGCTGCGCGGCAATTTTTATCCGACCCGTCCTGCGGATGCAGGTGCCAAGGATTTTGGCATTGCCACCCATACCGATTATGGCTGCCTGACCCTGCTGGCGGCAGATGGATCACCGGGGCTTGAGGTGCGCAAACGCGGAGGCGGCTGGATACCGGTTGCCGCGCCGCCGGGCGAATTTGTTATCAACTTTGGCGAGATGATGGAGTTTTGGAGCGGCGGAACCGTCAAAGCGACCCCGCACCGCGTTGTGGGCGGCAGCAACGAACGCATATCGGTGCCGATGTTCTTTAACCCCACCCATGACACCAATGTCGCCCCTGAGGCCAGTGATCAGGTGATCATGGCAGGCGATCACCTGACAAAGCGTTACAACGAAACCTACGTGCATCTGCAGAAAAAGTGACAGCACAGGCCCGATATGAGGCGGAAGTGCTGCGTGTCTGGGGGGATGCGCAGGACGGGGCGCATGATCTATGGCATTTGCGGCGGGTCTGGACGCTGTGCCAGCGGATCGCCGAGGAGCAGCGCGGTGCGAACCGGGATGTGCTGCTGGCCGCGGCGATTTTCCATGATGTGATCAACCTGCCAAAAGACCACCCAAACCGCGGGCAGGCCGCACGCTTGTCTGCCGATCACGCGGTGCAATTTCTGGCTCAGGACTTCGACGAAACCGCATTGGATGCCATCCATCACGCGATCCTTGCGCATAGTTTCTCCGCCAAGGTACCCGCCACCACACTGGAGGCGCAGATCTTGCAGGATGCGGACCGGTTGGAAGCATTGGGCGCCATCGGGATTGCCCGGTGTTTCAACGTTTCAGGCCAGATCGGGCGTGATCTGTTCGACGGGGCGGACCCTTTGGCAAGGGATCGCCCTTTGGACGACACCGCATTTGCGTTGGATCATTTTGAGGTGAAATTGTTCAAGGTCGCCGCGCAGCTTCATACCAAAACGGCCCGCGCAATCGCGGCAGATCGTATTGAATTTATGAAGAAGTTTCAGCGCAGACTTGCGACGGAAGTGTCGCCAGCCTAGTTCAACGCCGCCAGCGCCCGACGGCCCAGATCAAGCGCCAACTCACTGTCCTCCAGAGCGGCATCCGGCAGGGAATAGTAAGGCATCGAAGAGGCCGCGCCATCCTTGCGGGTGTAGGTCCATTTGACCGCACCCATCGCTTCGAGTTCATCTGAGAAGGCACCGCCGGTCGATTTGATCATGATCTGGCCATCCGAATGCAGAAGGGCAAAGATCACCCCTTCTGAATAGATCCCCATGCCGCCAAACATCCGGCGGGTGGTCAGATCCGGCAGCTCTTCAAACAGTTCGGTGGCAAAGGCGATATCACCCGCGCTCAGGCTCACTTGGCGAACAGGGTTTCGTCGAACTTGATCGACTCGCCGCAACCGCATGCCTCTGAAACATTGGGGTTGTTGAACTTGAATCCGGATTCCAACAGCGTGGTTTCATAGTCGATCTCGGTGCCGAACAAGAACATCTGCGCCATCGGTGCGATCATCACGCAGGCACCGTCCTGGGTGACAACCTCATCGTTGGGATCGGCCGTATCGACGTATTCCATGGTGTATTCCATGCCCGCACAGCCACCCTTTTTGACGCCGATCCGCAGGCCTGCATGGCCCGCCGATTTCATCAGCTTGGTGATTTGCGCTGCGGCCTTGGGTGTGATGGTAACGGCTTGCTTGCCGGGAATGCCGAACATGGTGTGATCTCCTGCTTGGCCTCAAGATAGGAGGCCCGATGCAATATCTCAAGCGGCGCGGGGCAAAGCTTTGCGCCTGTTACATAAAGCCCAGTTCGAGACGCGCCTCGTCAGACATCATGTCCATGCCCCATGGCGGCTCCCAGACCAGTTCCACATTGACCTGCTTCACACCGGGCAGGGGTTCCACCGCATCGGCCACCCAACCGGGCATTTCACCGGCGACAGGGCAACCGGGCGCTGTCAAAGACATCTTGATATCGACCTCGTTTTGGTCATTGATGTCGATGGTATAGATCAAACCCAATTCATAGATGTTGACAGGAATTTCAGGGTCATAGACCGAGCGGCAGGCCTCAACCACCTGTTCATACAAAGGATGATCGGTGCTGGACGGCGCAATCAGCGGCGTACCTTCAAGGGGTTGGGACTGGTCGGTCATATCTGCCTCGGTTCTGGTTCCTGAGTGTTTATATAGGGTTTAAGCGGGCAGGCGTCCATAGGGGCAAGCGGCAAGAACTGCGACAAATGGGGACGGAACGAGAAAATGAGCATGACGCAGCGGCCTCCGGCAAAGGTCTATGGGGACACCATCACCGATTCCACCCGTTGGCAGGCATTTGAGCCCCGCGATGGCGACATTGTGCTGTCTACGCCGCCCAAATCCGGAACGACCTGGATCCAGGCGATTTTGGCGCTGCTGATCTCCGGTGATCCCGAAGTAGACGCAAAACCCAGCCTGAATGCGCCCTGGATCGACATGAGCGCCCGCGACATTGCCGAAGTGATGGAGCGGCTGGAAGCCCAGACAGGGCGGCGGCAGGTGAAGTCACACACACCTTTTGACGGGCTGCCGATCTGGGAGGCGCTGCGCTATATCTGTGTCTACCGGCATCCGATTGACGTGCATTTCTCGTTTCGCCGCCATGTCGCCAATCTGGCGCATTCCGGCACTGGTGTCAGCTTTCCTGACGATCCGGTTGAGAGTTTTTATGAATTTTTGGACGCAGACCGTTTTGATGCGGCCAGTTTGCAGATGATTGTGGATCATTACCGCAGCGCATTGGCTTTGGAAGAGGAGGGCACCGGCAACCTGCTGCGCCTGCATTATGCGGATATGTGCCGTGACCCCGAAGAAGCGATCAGTCGCATCGCCGATCACATCGGCATCACGCATCCGGCCGCACTCATGGCACGGTTAGTTGAAGCCGCATCCTTTGCCAATATGAAAGCCAACGCCGTGCGGTTTGCACCGGGCGCTGGCGTTGGGTTCTGGCATGACGACGCCGGGTTTTTCGACACAGCGTCATCCAACAAGTGGGAAGGGGTACTATCAGACAAGGATCTGGCCGCCTATCGCGCCCGGATCGCTGGTATCCTGTCCCCGCAAGAACAGCGCTGGCTGGAGCAGGGCAGCGCCTCAGCCTGACTTGCGGCGGCGCACGGGCTGCGGTTTCACGCGCGCTTCGATCTCGTCATAAAGCTTGCCGACGATGTCTTTGCCCGTTGCCGTCTCGATCCCCTCAAAACCGGGGGAGGAGTTTACCTCAAGCACCTTTGGCCCGCTTTCCGAGCGCAGCAGATCAACGCCAGCCTTGCCCAGCCCAAAGGCCCGCGCCGCCCGCACGGCGGTTTCGCGTTCTTCCTTGGAGATGCGCACCACCTTGGCCGATCCGCCCCGATGCAGGTTCGACCGGAAATCCCCCTCGGCCCCGGTGCGTTTCATCGCGGCCACGACCTTGCCCGCGATCACCAGACAGCGGATATCCTCACCTGCGGCCTCTTTGACAAAATCCTGAACCAAAAAGTTAGCCTTGAGCCCGCGAAAGGCGTCGATCACGGATTCGGCGGCCTTTTTGGTTTCGGCCAGCACCACGCCCTTGCCTTGGGTGGATTCCAGCAGTTTCACGATCAGCGGCGCAGTGCCCACCAGCCCCATCAGGTTGGATGTGTCCTTGGGCGAGGCGGCAAAGGCGGTGGTCGGCATGCCGATTTTCTTGGAGGCCAAGACCTGATGCGCGTGCAGCTTGTCGCGGCTGGCGGTGATGCCGGCGCTGCCGTTCACACAATAGGTTCCGATGGTCTCAAACTGGCGGATGACAGCGGTGCCATAAGGCGTGATGGAGGCCCCGATGCGCGGGATCACGGCGTCATAGCGCGGCAGGCGTTTGCCATCATAATGCACCTCGGGGGCCATTGCATTGATCGCCATGTAACAGCGGGTCGTGTCGATCACCTCAACCACATGACCCCGCGCTTCGCCAACCTCGACAAGGCGGCGGGTAGAATAGTTGTTCTCACGGCTCAGCACGGCAATGCGCAGCGCCCGTTGCGGGGCGGTGCGGCGCACGGTGGCATCGTGATAGGCGTCATAGCTCAACTCTGGCTGCAAACGCCGTTCTGTGGCGGAAATGGAGATGTGATCGGCCAGCGCCTGACGGCCCAGGAGCATCCGGCTGGTCATACCGGCGCGGTTGGTCAGGGTGATCTCGATCGGCCATTGCTGATCGGCCACTGTCAGGGTGCTGGAAATTACGTAGCGTTGCTCGGATTCGCCGTTGGAAGATGTGACCTCGCGCCGGTCCACCAAAGGGGCAGAGCAGGTGATGACAATGTCTTCG
Source organism: Sulfitobacter mediterraneus (assembly GCF_016801775.1). Lineage (NCBI taxonomy): Bacteria > Pseudomonadati > Pseudomonadota > Alphaproteobacteria > Rhodobacterales > Roseobacteraceae > Sulfitobacter > Sulfitobacter mediterraneus. Next base: position 687,886 of record NZ_CP069004.1, read on the forward strand.
CGTCCGGCAATGGGATGCACGTTAAAGCGCACCTTGGGTTTGGCAGCGGGGCCAAACACCTCGATGTCATGGGCATGCAGGGCAGAGGTGCGCGCACCCGTGTCCACTTTGGCCTTGATGGCAGGCAGCCCCAAATCCGGCAGTGCAACCCATTCTTCCCACCCAAAGACCAATTCTTCCATCAACGTATCCTTTTGTTTTATTGAATACGCAGAGGTATCAGGCCGCCCCAGCGCGCACAAGCAGCCTGTTGATCAACTCAGTTGTCGTTGACGTCCTTGGTGACTATACGTGCGCCGCTTGATTGTTTGCGAAAGCCCAGGCGCAGGACGATCCAGCCAATCAGCGACAACACCGCAAAGAGGGCGAGCAGGGCCGGAACGTTGATGCCCGGTGCCAACAGAACCACCCCAACCATCGCCAAGGCGCCCAGTCCGAAACCCAGAAATATGAACCCCGGCGCCAGCAGTTCAACCACGCCAAGGGCCAGCGCGATGCAGATCCAGACCCACCAAAGCGACAGATAGTCCGCCATTATCCGCGTCCTTTCAGCAGTTTGAACGCATCACCGAAGGCTTCCAGCGCCTGCGCGGGCACAAAGACCGTCTGGTTGCCATCGCTCTTACCTAGAATGCTCATTGCTTCGACCTGTTTAAGCGCGATCTGGTACTGCGCCGCCTCCAACCCGTTCTCGTTGATCGCGGTGGCAACAACCTGGGTGGCGTAGGCCTCGGCCTCGGCCAATACCCGGCGTGCCTTGGCTGTCTGTTCGGAGGCATAAAGTTCGGCGTCGGCGGCCAGTTCAACCGCGCGTTTGGACCCTTCGGCCTCGGTCACCTGCGCACGGCGGGCACGTTCGGCGTTCAGCTGTTGCATCATCGCGGCGCGGGTGGCGGCATCAAGGTTCACGTCCAGAATTTCGGCGCGGGTCACTTCGATGCCCCAATCGTCTACGGCGTCCTCGACACTGGATTTGATGGTGGTGATCAATTGGCTGCGGTTGGCCTGCACCTCGTCCAGATCCATCTTGCCGATCTCGGCCCGCACGATACCGGCCACAGTGGTGGAGATCGCACTGTCCACATCGCGGATCCGGTAGACCGTCTTTTCCGGCTCGGTGATCCGGTAGAACACCGAGGTGTCCACCTGAACCAGCACGTTGTCGCGGGTGATCGCGTCCTGACTGGCAGTGGGCAATTGACGCTCAAGGATCGAGATTTTATGGGCAATCTTGTCAATGAAAGGCACGATCATGTTGATCCCCGGCCCAAGCACAGAGCGCAACCGGCCAAAGCGTTCGACAACGTGTTGTTCGGACTGCGGAACAATCTTGACAGCCTTGACGATCAGAATGACGACCAATGCGGCCAGCAGAAGCCACGCGAGATTGGTCTCCAAGGCGTTGATCAACAGTTGTTCAATATCCACTTAGCATACCCTTTTGGTTGAAACTTACCCTTCTATTTGTGCATTTTGCGTCCTGATTGCAAGTTTTGCAGGCTGGGTGTATCGCCAGCAATCAGATCACAAGGATGGCCGCGATGACCCGTATCACTTTTGAAAAACAAGCGCAGGATGGCAAGGCGCGGCGCGGGGTGATCCGCACCACAAGGGGCGACATCCAGACCCCGGCGTTCATGCCTGTTGGCACCGCCGCAACGGTCAAGGCGATGATGCCCGAAAGCGTGGCGGCAACGGGGGCCGATATCCTGCTGGGCAACACCTATCACCTGATGCTGCGCCCCACGGCAGAGCGGGTGGCGGCCTTGGGCGGTTTGCACAAATTCATGAATTGGTCCGGCCCGATCCTGACCGACAGCGGCGGGTTTCAGGTGATGAGCCTTGCAGGCCTGCGCAAGCTGACGGAAAAGGGCGTGACCTTCAAAAGCCACATCGACGGGTCCAAGCACGAGATCACGCCGGAACGTTCGATGGAAATTCAGGCGCTTTTGGGCAGCGACATCGTGATGTGTTTTGACGAATGCCCCGCATTGCCTGCGGATCGGGACCGGATTGCCTCCAGCATGGAATTGTCGATGCGGTGGGCGCGGCGATCCAAGGATGCCTTTGGCGACCGTCCCGGTCATGCGCTCTTTGGAATTCAGCAAGGCGGATTGGAAGAAGACCTGCGGGCCCAAAGTGCGCAGGCGCTGCGTGAAATCGAATTTGACGGTTACGCGGTTGGTGGATTGGCCGTGGGCGAGGGGCAGGAGGCGATGTTTGGTTGCCTTGATTTCGCGCCCGATCAATTGCCAGAAGACAAGCCGCGTTACCTGATGGGGGTGGGAAAGCCCGATGACATCGTCGGCGCGGTGGCGCGCGGCATCGACATGATGGATTGCGTGCTGCCGTCCCGGTCCGGGCGTACGGGGCAGGTGTTCACGCGTCACGGCGTGCTGAACATCAAGAACGCGCGGCATCAGGATGATCCGCGCCCCCTCGATGAAAACTGCAGCTGCCCGGCCTGCCGGAACTATTCACGGGCCTATCTGCACCACGTGTTCCGCAGTCAGGAAATCATCAGCTCCATGCTGCTGACATGGCACAATCTACATTACTATCAGGATATTATGGCAGGTATGCGCGAGGCGATCGCGGGCGGAACTTTTGCCGCATGGCAGGCGGATTTCCATGCCGGTCGCGCCCAGGGAGACATTGACCCCCTGTGACGCATTTCTGAGTGCCGGTCAGGCCAGACGCAATTCCGGCTTTGCAGAGGTGTCCTCGTTGCCCTGTGCACGGTCCAGATCGGCGGCGTCAGAGGACAACAGGCCAACCAGCTCGTCCGTGGTCAGGGCCGTGCAGAATTCCCCGTGCATGGAAGCGACAGCCATATCATGCACCAGTTCCGGATCGTGGTCCTTGCCGTTCCGATCAATTCGGTTGCAGGTCGCGCAGGCGTCATGGGCGAGATAGACGTCAAACCCCATGTTTCCGGCCATGCGTACGGTGGTCTCTACACAGAAGTTGGTAAAGTAACCGGCCACGACCAGGCGCTGAATACCGGCCCGGCGCAGATCAACCTCCAGCGAGGTGCCGATAAAGCCCGAGTTCACGTCCTTGTTGACGATGATATCGCCTTCGGCGGTTTCAAGGCCATCAAGCTGTGCGCCGCCCGGCAGCGAAAACTTGAGCGGGCTGTCCGGCTCAATGGAATCGTGGCGGGTAAAGGCGCAGCGGCGTCCGGCGGTGCGGAAACTGCGCAGCAATTGAACCAGTTTCTCCTGACAATCAGGGTTGTTCATCCGGCCCGTTGGCCCGCCCCAATGGCTTAGGGTGTGCACGCCCTTTTGAACGTCGATCAGCAGCAAGGCGGTGTCTGCTCCGAATTTTTTGATCATTGGAAAATTCTCCTTTTTTCGCCGCAAACCAACCATACGGGAAATTCCCTGTCACCCGTGACGACCGACAAAATTTGGCATGTTCGCGCCATCTGCCGTGCGCTGGCCGTTTTATTTAGTGATCAATTTGCGCAAAACCGTGGTTGCCACTGCCCGCACAGCAGGTGATGATGCGCCAAAGCCCCGTTAAGGGATTGAAACAGGCGGATCAGGTATACATATCTGGTTCTGAACAGGAGACGGCAGAGGTTGCCTACTGAGGAACCTGCACCGTCTTGCTAGAATAAGGAAAGAGCATGTTAGAGCCTTTGAACGCGTCCTACCCCGTTTTGCCGCTGCGCGATATTGTGGTGTTCCCCCATATGATTGTGCCGCTGTTTGTGGGCCGCGAGAAATCTGTACGCGCCCTCGAAGAGGTGATGGCAGACGACAAACAAATCCTGCTGTCCAGCCAGATCGATCCCGGTGATGATGATCCTGATACCGATGGTATCTTCAAGGCTGGCGTGTTGGCCAATGTGCTGCAACTGCTGAAACTGCCCGATGGCACGGTCAAGGTACTGGTCGAAGGTCAGGCGCGTGTGCGTATCACAGAATACCTTGAAAATGATGACTTTTTCGAAGCCCGCGCCGAATATCTGACGGAAATGCCGGGCGATGCGGCCACCACCGAAGCCTTGCTGCGGTCGGTCGCGGATGAGTTTGAGCGTTACGCCAAGGTCAAGAAAAACGTGCCCGATGAGGCGCTTGCCGCCGTGGGCGAAACGGCAGAGCCTGCACGCCTGGCCGACCTTGTGGCGGGCCATCTGGGCATCGAAGTGGAACAAAAGCAGGATCTGCTGGAAACGCTGTCCGTGTCCGAGCGGCTTGAGAAAGTTTACGGTCTGATGCAGGGCGAAATGTCCGTCCTGCAGGTTGAGAAAAAGATCAAAACCCGCGTGAAATCCCAGATGGAGCGGACCCAGCGCGAGTACTATCTGAACGAACAGATGAAGGCGATCCAGCAAGAGCTGGGGGATGGCGAAGACGGCAAAAACGAAGTTGCCGAACTCGAAGCCAAGATCGCCGAGACCAAGCTCAGCAAAGAGGCCAAGGAGAAGGCTGAAGCCGAGCTGAAAAAGCTTAAGAACATGAGCCCGATGTCCGCCGAGGCAACGGTTGTGCGCAACTATCTGGACTGGATGTTGTCGATCCCATGGGGCGTCAAATCCCGTGTGAAAAAGGATCTTGGCCGCGCTCAAACCGTGCTGGACGATGATCATTATGGTCTGGAAAAGGTCAAGGAACGGATCGTCGAATATCTCGCGGTGCAGCAGCGCTCCTCCAAGATGAAAGGCCCGATCATGTGCCTTGTCGGCCCTCCGGGTGTTGGTAAAACATCGCTGGGCAAATCTGTGGCCAAAGCGACGGGGCGTGAGTTTATCCGCATCAGCCTGGGCGGCGTGCGCGATGAAAGCGAGATCCGCGGTCACCGCCGGACCTACATCGGCTCGATGCCCGGCAAGATCATCCAGGCGCTGAAAAAAGCCAAGACCACCAACCCGCTTATCCTCTTGGACGAGATCGACAAGATGGGGCAGGACTTCCGTGGCGATCCGGCCTCGGCCATGCTCGAAGTGCTTGATCCGGAACAGAACTCCACCTTTGTGGATCACTATATGGAGGTCGAGTATGACCTCTCGAACGTGATGTTCCTGACCACCTCCAACAGCTACAACATGCCTGGCCCATTGCTGGACCGGATGGAGATTATCCCGCTGTCCGGCTACACCGAGGACGAAAAGCGCGAGATCGCCAAACAGCATCTGGTGCAAAAGCAGATCAAGAACCACGGTCTTAAGGCCAAGGAATTCCAGATCGAGGATTCCGCGCTGACCGACATCATCCGCTATTACACCCGCGAGGCGGGCGTGCGGAATCTGGAGCGTGAAATCGCCAAGGTGGCGCGTAAGTCGCTGACCAAAATCATTAAGAAAGAGGCAGACGCTGTGGTGGTTTCTGCCGACAATCTTGATGAATTCCTTGGTGTACGTAAACACCGCTATGGTCTGGCTGAAAAAGAAGACCAAGTGGGCGTTGTGACCGGTCTGGCCTACACGTCGGTGGGCGGTGAGCTTCTCCAGATCGAAGCATTGCGCCTGCCGGGCAAGGGCCGGATGAAAACCACGGGTAAGCTGGGCGATGTGATGAAAGAAAGCATCGACGCGGCCAGTTCCTATGTGCGCTCCATCTCGCCGCAGATCGGGGTCAAGCCGCCGAAGTTCGACGCGCTGGACATCCACGTGCACGTGCCCGATGGGGCAACGCCAAAGGATGGCCCATCGGCGGGTCTCGCCATGGTCACCTCCATTGTTTCAGTCCTGACGCAGATCCCTGTGCGCAAAGATATCGCCATGACGGGTGAAGTGTCCCTGCGCGGAAATGCGATGCCCATTGGCGGGCTCAAGGAGAAACTGCTTGCGGCCCTGCGCGGCGGGATCACCACGGTTCTGATCCCGACCGAGAATGAAAAAGACCTGCCGGATATCCCCGACAACGTCAAAGAGGGGCTGACCATCATTCCGGTCAGCCATGTCTCCGAGGTGCTGGAGCAAGCCTTGGTGTCAAAGCCTGAGGCGATTGAATGGGATCAAGAGGCCGAAGATGCCGCCGCAGCGGCTGCGGTGGCCCCCAAATCCGGAGCAGGGGACAGCGCGACCGCGCATTGATCCCGATGTGTTCCAAGTAAACGAAAAAAGCGCCCTGTGACACCAGGGCGCTTTTCTTTTGCTGGTGGTTTGATCCTAAAGATCAGTCGCCAAGTGCCGGAATGGCCAGCAGAACTGCCAGCATGGCAACCATGGCGGTGCCGCTGCTGCTGCCCTCTGCATCGGTAACAACCACTGGCTCTTCGACAACGGGATCGGCAAGCGATCCGGCCTGTGCCGCAGATGTAAATGTGGCCGCCGCCAGGGCAACCGCGCAAATTGTGCTTTTCTTCATCATTTTTCCCCAAGTCTGAAACACCGCCCCATGTTACCGACAATGCCGCGCCGAGCAAGGGATACTGGCTTAATTCATCAATATCTGGTATCGGTAAACACAACGATAACAACCTATCAACGGGGCAAACTGAGCATGACATCATCCAAGCCTGCGAAAGCAGTGACAAAATCCGCCGCAAGCGCGGCGAAACCGGCCGTCAAGAAAACCCTGGCAAAAGCCGCGCCGCCGATATCAGCGGTTGCCGGAAAAACGCCCATTTCAGCCAAAACCGCCACGCCAGCGATCGTAGACGCGCCGCAACCTGTGGTGCTTGGTCCGATGTTGCGCAAAAAAGAGCTGATCGAAAAAGTTGTCGACCGGGCCGGCATCAAAAAGAAAGACGCAAAGCCGGTGATTGAGGCCATGCTTGCAGTGCTTGGCGAGGCGCTCACTGAGCATCGCGAGATCAATCTGCCGGACCTGGGCCGTATCAAGGTGCGTAAGGAAAAGATGCTGCCCAACGGCCGTGTGATGATCACCAAGATCCGTCAACCCCTTGGCAGCACGACCAAAAAAACGCCTGACACCTCTGAATAGATCCCGCGCGGCCAATTTTTCCAACTCGGCCCTTGCAAGGCCGGGCCCAATTGGCTACTCCGCCGCGCAAGGGTGATTAGCTCAGTGGTAGAGCGCTTCGTTCACATCGAAGATGTCAGGAGTTCAAATCTCTTATCACCCACCATCTTTCCTTGGTTGTCTTTTCTAGATAAGCCTTACAAGGCTGTTGGCCTGACCGACGTCCGTCCGCTACGCGGCCAGTCTGGGTCCGGAGTTCAAATCTCTTATCACCCACCATTCCCTTCCCGCCGTTTCTGATGCATCAAACGGGCATCAATTCTTAACGGCATATGTCATGACAAAAAACTATCCGAAAATCTGGTTCCTGCGCCACGGGCAGACAGAGTGGAATCGCGAATTCCGCCTGCAGGGGCAGTTGGATTCGCCGCTGACCCAACAAGGCCAAGCCGAAGCGGCGCGGCAGGCCAGGATCATGCCGGAAATTTTGGCCCAGAACCCGGCCATCTATGCCTCGCCCCTCGGGCGGGTCCGCCAAACGGCGCAGATCGCATTAGGCGATGTGCCGCGGCAGGAAGATGCGCGGTTGATGGAAATTCACGCGGGCAAATGGCAGGGGATGACTCGCACCGAAATTCTGGCTGACCGTCCCGAATGGGCCGCGCAATCGCCCACGCCGCTTGAGATCTACGAGGCGGCCGACGGGGGGGAGGGGCTGGCCGCCTTTCATGCCCGGATTGTCGATTTTCTGAACGATCTTACCGGACCAAGCGTGATTGTGGCCCATGGTCTGTTGGGGCAGGTGCTGCGGGCGGAGGTTTGCGGGTTGCCCATCGATCAGGCGGGCAATCTGTCGAACTTGCAAGGCTGCGTCTATCTCCTTGAAAACGGTCAGGAAACGGTGCTTGAGGCGCCGGAGTGAACTCTGCGCCGCCGCTCTATATTCTGCGCCACGGCGAGACAGAATGGAATGCAACGGGCCGGTTGCAGGGGCGGTTTGATTCGCCCTTGACCAAGGCCGGGCGTGCACAAGCCGAGGCGCAAAGAGAGATCCTGCAAGCCAATGATCTGACCGGTTTTTCCGCCATCAGCAGCCCGCAGGGCCGCGCGGTGCAAACCGCTCGCATTGCCTGCGCGGGCCTCATCGATCCCATTGCAACCGACCCCGCGTTGAGCGAAATCAGCCTCGGCGATTGGGCGGGCGGCATCCGCGCAGATCTGATCCAAAGCTCCGGCGCGAGTGATGGTTTTGACCTTTACGAACTGGCCCCCAACGGCGAAGGGTTTGCCGCCCTGCATGCCCGCTGCCACCGCTTTCTAAGCGGCCTGACCGGCCCAGCTGTGTTGATCACCCATGGCATCACATCGCGTATGCTGCGGCTGATCCTGACGGGCCGCCCGATCAGAGATCTGCGCGATATGGCGGGCGGGCAGGGCGTTGTTTTTTACCTTGAGAACGGAAAACAAAAAAGGTTGGATTTAGGGGCTTGAACCCCCCTTCGACCTTGCGCTAAGAGAGCGCACGGCGGGTCGTTAGCTCAGTTGGTAGAGCGCTTCGTTTACACCGAAGATGTCGGGAGTTCGAGCCTCTCACGACCCACCATTTTCCCTCTTCTTTTGTCGTGTCTTATTCATTCAGTTAGCAAAGCTGACCGAACTTGTCAGATGTCGGGTATGAGCCCATAGGAGACGTTGATAAGATAAAATGAGGGTCACGCCCAACGCTGGGTGCGTGGGGTTTTTTAGGATGATGGTTCTGGGTCCAAAGATACTGTCAGATATAGCGCATGAATTGCCAAATCGGAGATTTGGCAGCGCCCGAACCGCCCCGTTTTGCCAAAGGCAAACCTACGGTTTGACGGGGCGGGCGCTTTGCTGCCTGCCCCTCGGTTCGGGCGCGACGGCACTTTATGGGCAGCTTCGTCCACAAAGCCGACATTGGCTTCCGCTTCTTCGCTTTACCCGCGCAAACCTGAATGCGGGCAATCGTCATCTCTCATCCCTTTCAAATGTCGGTATGAGTATGATCGAACAACCGCAGTCAGGCCCAAATCCTAGATTTCAGTTATTGGACTTTCTGGCGCAAAACTGCGGTGTGCATCCTGTCCCTTTGCGGAAAGAATGGATGAAATGGGATTGATCGGCATAGGACCAGACCACCCTTCGGTTCAGGGCTTGCCGCAAAGCGGTGTGGAATGTTGATCTTTGGCGATACCTGCCCCCACAAGGAGGGTCATTTACAACGTCGCACCGCCTGGTCAAACTTTCTTCATAAATCTGCATTTTTGCGGCTTGACCCTGTGCCCATGCAGCCATAGAACCACCAAGCGCTTCGGGGGAACCTGAGGTCGCAGCAGCGGGCGGTTGTAGCTCAGTTGGTTAGAGTGCCGGCCTGTCACGCCGGAGGTCGCGGGTTCGAGCCCCGTCAACCGCGCCATTGCTGCTTGAAAAAGGGTCCTCTTTGAGGGCCCTTTTTTCTTGGCTGATTTCTTTGACAAATTTCCGTGCAAACGCGCTTGACGGCCCTGCGCAACTCTCTTATGTCGCTCCTCACGCGGTTGTAGCTCAGCTGGTTAGAGTGCCGGCCTGTCACGCCGGAGGTCGCGGGTTCGAGCCCCGTCAACCGCGCCACTATCCTGAAATAGGGTCCTCGCCAGAGGGCCCTTTTTTCGTTTCAGGTCAGGGTGTTGCAGCGGTGAGGAATGCCAACAGCGCCTGGGTGGTTTCCTGTGGATATTCATCAACAAAGAAATGCCCGCCCGGCACCGGCGCGGCGGTGATATTGCGCAAACGGCCCTTCCATGTGGCAGGTACGTCATAAGCTTTGCCCATCGCGCCATCCGCGCCATACATCACCAGCGCGGGGCAGGTGACCTGCCGGTCCAGATCCGCCGCGTCGAGGGCAAAATCATGATCCAGCGCGGCGCGGTAGTCGGCGCACATGCCCCGGATCGCCTCGGGGTCGCGCCATGCGTCGCGATAGGCGTCCAGCGCGGCTGGGTCGAAATCGGACAGCTTGGTTGCACCCCATCCCTTCAGGCAGCTCTCGAAATAGGCGTCAGGGTCATTGCCGATCATGGTTTCGGGAAACGGCGCGGGCTGAGCGAGAAAAAACCAGTGATAATAAGCGCGTGCCACCTGCTGCGACAGTTGATCAAGCAGCAGATGGGTCGGCACGATATCCATCACCGTCAGGCTTTGCACCGCGTCAGGGGCATCCAGTGCCATCCGGTGCGCCGTGCGCCCGCCACGATCATGACCGACAAGGTGAAACCGATCAAACCCCAGATCGCGCATCAGCGCCAGGGGATCGGCGGCCATATGGCGAAAGCTGTAGTTTTCGGTGCCCTGCGGCTTGCCGCTTTGGCCATAGCCGCGCAGATCGGGGGCAATCACTGTGAACCGCGCCGCCAATGCAGGGGCCACCGCGTGCCACATGGCATGGGTCTGCGGAAAACCATGCAGCAGCAACAGCGGCGGCCCGTCACCGCCCCGTGCATAATGAACCAGCTGCCCGTTGGCGGTCACGGTCTGGCTTTCGAACCCTTGAATAATGGTCATCTATGCGGCCTTTCCCTGTTGGACTTTCACAGCTTACAAACCAAATCGCGCAGGTGTAAGAGGGGGCATGACCAGCGCCGTGACACATCCCGCAAGACTGGGCATTCTTTGCATGGTGGCGGGGATGTTCTTTATTTCTATCAATGACATGCTGATCAAATCACTGTCCGGAGGATACCCCCTGCACGAGCTGGTTTTGCTGCGCTCGGCGGTTGGGATCGGGTTCAGCTTTGTGCTGTTGCAGATCGAAGGCGGGGTGAAATTGCTGCGCACCGGGCGTTATGGCCTGCATCTGCTGCGGGCGCTGTTGGTGGTTTTTGCCAATTCGGCCCTTTACGCGGCGATTGTCGCGATGCCGCTGGCAATGGCCAATGCGCTGTATTTCGTTGCGCCGCTGTTTGTGACCTTGCTGTCCATTCCGGTGCTGGGCGAACAGGTTGGCGCACGGCGGATGACGGCCGTGGCAATCGGGTTTGGCGGTGTCTTGCTGATGATGGCCCCGCAGATCGCCAGGGGGGAGGGCGGTCTGGGCTGGCTTGTGGTGCTGCCGGTTCTGGCGGCGGCGGGATACGCCAGCATGTCGGTGCTGACCCGCAAACTGGGCCAGACCAGCCGCGCCTCGGCGTTGGCGATCCAGATGCAATTTGCCTTTGTCTGTGTCAGTCTGGTGATGTTTTTTGCCGTGGGCGACGGGCGCTTTGTCGATGAAAACACCAATGATAGCATGCGGTTCCTGCTGCGGGAGTGGATCTGGCCGGAAACGGCGGATCTGTTGCCCATCACAGGGTTGGGATGCCTGTCCGCGGTGGTGGGGTACCTGATGACCCAAGCCTACCGCCTCAGCCGCGCCTCGGCCGTTGCGCCATTTGAATATATCCTGCTGATCTTTTCGCTGTTCTGGGGCTGGATGGTGTTTGGCGAATGGCCGGAAAACAGCGTGTTCCTCGGGGCGGCGGTGGTGATCGGGTCCGGGGTCTATGTGTTTGTGCGAGAGGGCCGCAAGCCACCGACACGGCGGGCTTAGGAGGCGAAGGTTGGCTGTGCGGCCCGAGTTGCCCCTAATATGCCACCGCGCCCGAGCAGGGGGGCAGTTTCACCGCCCCCCTCGCATCAGCTCAATGCGTCCAGAATACGCGCCCAGGACCGGATCCCTTTGTGAAAGCTCTCCATGTCGTATTTCTCATTCGGGGAATGGATCGCGTCGTCGTCTTTGCCAAAGCCCACCAGCATCGGTTCGGTGCCAAGGATCTGTTGGAAGTGACCGGCAATCGGGATCGACCCGCCGCAGCCGATATAGGCGGCCGGGATTTGCCATTCGTCTGACAGCGCCTTGCGCGCCGCTTCGAACATATCGCCAGATGTGTCCGCGCCCGATGCCTGGCTGGCGCCGTGACCGTTGAATTCGACCTCATAGTCGGCGGGCAGGGCATCGCGCACCATTTGCCGGAAGCTTTCGCGGATCGCCAGCGGATCCTGATCGCCCACAAGGCGGAAACTGATCTTGGCATGGGCCTTGGATGGCAGCACGGTCTTGAACCCGTCACCGGTATAGCCGCCCCAGATCCCGTTCACGTCACAGGTGGGCCGCGACCAGATCATCTCAAGCGGGGTGCGGTCCTGCTCGCCTGCGGGCTGTGACAGGCCAACATCACCAAGGAAGGTTTCATGATCAAAGGCGAGGCCCTGCCATTGCGCTTCCAACTCGTCGGACAATTCCGGCACGCCATCATAAAACCCCGGCACGGTGATGCGGCCGGTGTCATCATGCAGGGATGCAATGATCCCGCTCAGCACCCGGATGGGGTTCATCGCGATGCCGCCGTACATGCCCGAATGCAGGTCCATCGTGGGGCCGGTCAGGGTCAGTTCCTCACCCAGAAGCCCGCGCAGCATGGTGACGATGGCGGGGGTCTTGGATTCGAACAGACCGGTGTCACAGATCAGGGCGATATCTGTCTTCAGCTCTTCTGCGTTCTCTTTCATGAAGGGCACAAGGGAGGGCGAGCCGGATTCCTCTTCGCCCTCAAGGAAAAAGGTGATCCGGCAAGGCCAGTCACCCTTGACCGCTTTCCATGCGCGCAAGGCTTCGACAAAGGTCATCAACTGGCCCTTGTCATCGGACGATCCGCGCCCGCGGATCACCCGGCCCTTGGCGGTGTCCTCAATCTGCGGGTCAAACGGGTCATTGTCCCACAGATCCAGCGGATCTACCGGCTGCACATCATAGTGGCCGTAAAACAGCAGATGCGGGCCGCTGTCGCCCACATGGCCCACCACCATCGGATGGCCCGGTGTCGGGCGTTTGGAGGCATCAATGCCCAGCCCTTGCAGGTCCGCCACCAGCCAATCGGCGGCGCGGTCGCAATCGGCCTTGAACGCCGGATCGGTGGAAATCGACGGAATGCGCAACAGATCCAGCAGCCGGTCGGTGGCTTCGGGCAGGTCGGCGTCAATACGCGCAAGGACATCATCAAGGGACATCGGTCACTCCAGTTTTGTTTGGTTTTGCCGGACCGTATCAGGCCGCTGCCCAGTGTCCAGAGGCAGGGCGCGGGATCAGGCGCCTTGGCGTTTTGCCGCGCGGCTGGACCATTGCGCCACCAGAAAGACAGCAAGCGCCGCGCCGGCAAACCCAAGCACCAGAGGAGTGACATTGCCGGTGTAGATTTCGCTGATCACAAAGCCGACCGGGATCGCGATGGCGGTGGACAATGCACCAATGACCGCTGCGCCGAGGCCTGCCATATGGCCAAGTGGCTCCATCGCCAGGGCATTGAGATTGCCAAACAGCAGCCCCATGCAGAAAAAGGTGACCATCAGCCACGCCATGAACAAGGCGAAAGGTGGCAACCCCCCCTGCGCCAAGATAAACGCCGCAAAGGCAGAGGCCGACGCCACAACCACACAAAGCGCGATATTGGACAAAAACCGCATGCCCCAGCGCTCCACCAAGGCCGAGTTCAGGATCGAAGCCGCCCCGATGGCCAGAGCGGCAGCGCCAAACCAAAGGGCAAAGGCCTCTCCCTTGTCATAGCTGTTTTGAAAGATCTGCTGCGCAAGGCTCAGGTAGGCCAGAAACGGTCCAAAGATGATGCCGCTGCAAAGGGTAAACCCGATGGCCGCTGGGGTGCGGATGATTTCGGCGATGCCGCCTGCAATGTTACGCAGCGACAGAACCCGCCGGTCTTCAGGCATCAGGGTTTCGGGCTGGCGCAATGAAAACCAGACCCATGTGATCCCCGCCATTGCGAGCAACATGGCAAAAGTGGCCCGCCATCCCGACAGCGAAATCAGCAACTGGCCAATGGCGGGGGCAATCGCGGGCACAATGATAAAGACCGCCATTACAAAGGACATGATCCGCGCCATCGCGCGCCCTTCATAGCCGTCGCGCACAACCGCCACCGCCACAATGCGCGGTCCTGCCATGCCCAGCCCTTGCAGCAAACGGCCCAGCAACAGCATCTCGAACGAGCCTGCAAAAAGACAAAGCAGAGTGCCAAGACAGAACATCAGATACCCGCCATGGATCACAGGGTGGCGGCCATAGCTGTCTGACAGGGGACCAACAACCAGTTGTCCCAGTGCAAAACCGGCAAAGAGAACCGAAATGACCAGATGCCCCTTACCAGGATCATCCTGACCCAATTCAAGGGGAATCAGCGACAATGCAGGCAGCATCACATCCGTTGTCATCGCCACGAGCGAGATCATCAAAGCGGTCAGGACAATAAATTCGGGGCGGGAGGGCACAGTGTTCATGTCCGTCCTTTCGCCCAATTACAGACCCGCAACAACCACAATCGACACCCCACGCCACGTCAACGACGCATGTTGATCCAGATCAAGGCTGCGACATCGGGTGCTTCTATAAAGCATTGAATAGCTGAATACGTTTCTGTATTCGTTCTAAATACCCCTTACGGGCGTCAGGCGCCTTGCTGACTGCCCGGACTGCCAGATGGAGAGGCGCATGGACTATACCGACAAGCTCGATGAGGCGATTGCGCGTCTGCATGAAGAGGGCCGTTACCGGACCTTTATCGATATTGAGCGGCGCAATGGCCAGTTCCCGCACGCGGTCTGGACACGTCCCGATGGCACCGAGCAGGACATCACCGTCTGGTGCGGCAATGACTATCTCGGCATGGGGCAGAACCCGGTTGTTCTGCAAGCCATGGAAGAGGCGCTGCATGCCACTGGTGCAGGCTCCGGCGGGACGCGCAACATCTCCGGCACAACGGTCTATCACAAACGGCTAGAGGCCGAACTGGCCGATCTGCATGGCAAAGAGGCGGCGCTGCTGTTCACCTCCGCCTACATTGCCAATGACGCGACACTGTCGACACTGCCAAAACTGTTTCCGGGTTTGATCATCTATTCCGATGCGCTGAACCACGCTTCGATGATCGAGGGCGTACGCCGCAATGGCGGGGCCAAGCGGATCTTCCGGCACAATGACGTCGCGCACCTGCGCGAATTGCTTGAGGCCGACGATCCTGCCGCGCCCAAGCTGATTGCCTTTGAATCGATCTATTCGATGGACGGTGATTTTGGCCCGATCGAGGCGATCTGTGATCTGGCCGATGAATTTGGCGCTTTGACCTATATCGACGAAGTGCATGCCGTGGGCCTTTATGGGCCGCGCGGGGCAGGGGTGGCGGAACGCGACCGCCTGATGCACCGTCTGGACATCATCAACGGCACCTTGGCCAAGGCCTACGGCGTGATGGGTGGCTATATCGCGGCCAGCGCCAAGATGTGTGATGCGATCCGGTCCTATGCGCCGGGGTTTATCTTTACTACCTCTTTGCCTCCCGCCATTGCGGCGGGCGCGGCGGCATCGGTGGCCTATCTCAAACGCGCACCCGAGCTGCGCGAAAGGCATCAGGCACAGGCCAAGGCACTGAAACTGCGGCTGAAGGGGCTGGGCCTGCCGATCATCGATCACGGAAGCCATATCGTGCCGGTGATGGTGGGCAACCCTGTGCACACCAAAATGCTGTCCGATATGCTGCTTGAGGATCACGGCATTTACGCCCAGCCGATCAATTTCCCGACCGTGCCACGCGGAACAGAGCGGTTGCGCTTTACCCCGTCGCCGGTACACGGACCAAGAGAAATGGACGCATTGGTACGCGCAATGGATGGTTTGTGGTCCCATTGTGCGCTGAATCGTGCCGAAGCTGCGGGTTAAACAGGGAAAATTCGTATTTCCCGTTGCCTTGTGCTATAGCTCAGTGAAGAAAAGGCCAAAGCCGAATCGTTGGGATGGATGATCAAGGCTTAAGGTTTCAGGCAGGTTAACGACGGGACGGTACTATGATCAGGCGATGGTCCTCCAAGATCGCAACGGACGAAGAGGTTGAACCTAAGGGGTTTGACGCCTTTGAACTGAGGCTTGGAGACCTTATGCGCGGTGAACGCGCCACCATGGGCAAATCGCTTTTGGATGTGCAGCGCGAACTTCGGATCAAAGCGGCCTATATCGCCGCCATCGAAAACGCCGACCCTGACGCTTTTGACACTCCCGGATTTATTGCTGGCTATGTGCGGTCCTATGCGCGCTATCTGTCGATGGACCCGGACAAGGCCTTTGCTGCCTTCTGTGCAGAATCCGGTTTCTCGGTTGCGCACGGCATGTCTGCCGATGCCTCTGTTATCAAGAAAACCAACATCGAAGACCGTCAGCCCCGCCCCACGGGCGGCGATATTTTTGCGCGCTCCAATCCCGCCATGGCACCAATGGGCGACAGCCTGCTCAGCCGTGTCGAACCGGGCGCGGTGGGCTCCATGCTGGTGCTGGTTGCGCTGATCGGTGCTATTGGATTTGGCGGCTGGACTGTTTTGAAAGAAGTGCAGCGCGTGCAGGTTGCACCTGTTGACCAGACACCGGTTGTCTTGTCCGACCTGGATCCGCTGGATGGTGCGCTGATCACTGCGCCGGACAGTGAAAACACCACGGCCGCGCCGCAGATGCCTGCACCGCGCACCGCCGCTTTGGACCGGCTTTACCGGCCTCAGGCACTGGATGTGCCGGTGCTGGTGGCACGTGATGCGCCCATTGCAACAATTGATCCTCGTTCCGTCGGCAGCTTTGCCACCGCGGCGGATCAGTTGCCACAGATCGGTGTTCAGACTGCCGGGTTTGGCGGCACACAATCGGCCACAGATCTGGCTGTTGCCGAGGCTTTGGGCACTCTGCCGAATGTGCCGGTGGTTGTTGGCGCTGCGAAAGAGGGCGTGCGCATGGTTGCCGCTTATCCCTCATGGGTGCGGGTTCGCTCCGCCGATGGCACCGTCATCTTTGAAGGGGTGATGAACAAGGGCGACACATGGGATGTGCCCATCACGGAAGAGCCACCAACCCTGCGCACCGGCGAATCCGGCGCCATCTATTTCGCGATGGCGGATGGCTGTTTTGGCCCGGCGGGTGCACGTGGTGCGATCACATCGAACCTGCCACTGCACCAACAAGCGCTGGCCGAACTTTACGCGCCGGTTGATCCAACCCAGGACACCTCGCTGTCACGGATGTTTGCCGATCTGGAAACCTCCGATATTGATCCGGCCGTTTTGGCCGCGATGCCCTGCCAAACAAACTAAGCGCCCATTGCACCAGAGGGCCGGCTTGACTAGGTACTGAGGGACAACAACGCCCCCAGACCGAGGTGATCCCATGTCGCTGAACCACATCCGCCCTTGGCGGGACATTTACCGCCGCACCTCGCGTCAGATCATGGTGGGCAATGTGCCTGTGGGCGGCGATGCCCCGATCACCGTGCAGACCATGACCAACACATTGACAACCGATGTGGCAGGCACCATCGCGCAAATCCAGGCGGCGACGGATGCAGGGGCGGATATCGTCCGGGTCTCTGTGCCGGATGAGGCCTCCTCCAAGGCGCTCAAGGAGATCGTACCGGAGGTCAGCGTGCCCATCGTCGCCGACATCCATTTCCACTACAAACGCGGGATTGAGGCCGCAGAGGCCGGGGCGGCTTGCCTGCGGATCAATCCGGGCAACATCGGTGACGAGACGCGGGTCAAAGAGGTGATCAAAGCGGCGCGGGATCACAATTGTTCGATCCGCATCGGTGTGAACGCCGGCTCGCTGGAGAAACACCTGCTGGACAAATACGGAGAGCCATGCCCCGACGCGATGGTGGAAAGTGGTCTGGACCATATCAAGATCTTGCAGGACAACGATTTTCACGAGTTCAAGATCAGCTGCAAAGCCTCTGATGTCTTCATGGCCGCTGCTGCCTATCAAAAGCTGGCCGAAGCCACGGATGCCCCCATTCACCTTGGCATCACCGAGGCAGGCGGGCTGATGTCCGGCACCATCAAATCTGCCATTGGTCTGGGCAATCTGCTTTGGATGGGTATCGGCGACACGATCCGTGTGTCGCTGTCTGCCGATCCGGTTGAAGAGGTCAAGGTCGGCTATGAGATCTTGAAATCACTGGGCCTGCGCCATCGCGGCGTGAACATCATTTCCTGCCCTTCCTGTGCACGGCAGGGGTTTGACGTGATCAAAACCGTTGAGGCGCTGGAAAAGCGGCTGGAGCACATCAAGACTCCGATGAGCCTGTCGATCATCGGCTGCGTGGTCAACGGACCGGGAGAGGCCTTGATGACCGATGTGGGGTTCACCGGTGGCGGGGCAGGGTCCGGTATGGTCTATCTGGCAGGCAAGCAAAGCCACAAACAGGACAACGCCAGCATGATCGAACACATCGTCGAACAGGTCGAAAAGAAAGCCGCCGAGATCGACGCCCAAGAGGCGCAAGCTGCGGAATAGACGGATTGCAACCTTGAAGTCGTCCGGCGATTGCCCGGCGGCGGTCCGCCCATATTCCGGCGCCGCGCGGTTTCAGCCGCGCTTTTCTTCGACCAGGGCCATCATCTGATCAAAGGGCAGATAGCCGCGCAGCAATTCGTCGTGCATCACAAATGTAGGTGTGCCCGAGATATTGAGCTGTTGTGCGAGGGCGCGGGTCTGGGCGATCTCCATGGTCACCTCGTCGCTGTCCATGCGGGTTTCAACCGCTTCCATGTCCAGACCAAAGGTGCTCCCCAATCGGCGCAGGGCCGGCAGGGTCACATCACCGTTATAGGCCATCAACGCGTCATTGACCGCCTTGTAACTGTCATCGCCAGCAATCTGCTTGGTCGCAATGGCAAAGCGTGACGCCAGCACCGATTGATCACCCAAAATTGGCAGCTCTTTCACAATCAAACGGATGTTTCCGTCTGTTTCTAAAAGCTTGGCCACCTCGCCATGTGCGCGTTTGCAATAGCCACAGCGGTAATCGAGGAACTCAACCAGTGTAATGTCGCCGTCCGGGTTGCCGCCAACCCAGGAATATCCGTCGTCAAATATCGCGTCGGCATTGTCGCTGACCAGATTGTCATCGGCGCGGGCCTGCGCCTCGGCCTCGCGGGTTTGCAGCAATGTGACCGCTTCCATGATCACTTCGGGATTGTCCAGCAAATAGGCACGCACCTCCGCGCGGAACTGGGCGCGTTCGGCGTCCGTCAGCTCTGTCAAATCCATCGCAGCGGCGGGCAAAGCCAGCGTGGCTGCAAAAATCGGCGCGATCAGGCGGTGCATCATGATTGGAAACCTTTCATTCGTCGCATGTGGGTTGACGGCATGCGCAAGACCCGGTGAAAACACATCGCAACACTAGGAGCAAGCCCATGCGCATATCAACCCGGTCCGCCGTCGATCCCTTTATTGTGATGGACGTGATGCAAGCCGCCAGCGCGGCCGAGGCCGCAGGGCGCCACATTATCCACATGGAAGTCGGCCAGCCGGGCACCGGGGCGCCCAAAGGCGCAACCGCAGCCCTTGCAAAGGCGATGGATGACGGG
Source organism: Sulfitobacter mediterraneus (assembly GCF_016801775.1). Lineage (NCBI taxonomy): Bacteria > Pseudomonadati > Pseudomonadota > Alphaproteobacteria > Rhodobacterales > Roseobacteraceae > Sulfitobacter > Sulfitobacter mediterraneus. The sequence continues at coordinate 707,208 of NZ_CP069004.1, forward strand.
CCGCTGGGCTATACCGTGGCGCTTGGCCTGCCGGCTTTGCGGGCGCGGATCGCGCGGATGTATGGCGAATGGTATAACGTTGACCTTGATCCGTCGCGGGTGGTGATCACACCGGGGTCTTCGGGTGGGTTCATTCTGGCCTTTACCGCACTATTTGACACCCATGACAAGGTTGGCATCGGCGCACCGGGCTATCCAAGCTATCGCCAGATTTTGCGGGCGCTGGATCTCGATCCCGTTGATTTGCCTGCACAACTTGAAAACCGCTATCAACCGGTGCCAGCCGATTTTGCCGATATGGACCTTGCCGGTCTGCTGGTGGCATCCCCTGCCAACCCAACCGGCACCATGCTCGACAGGCCCGCGATGGGCGCCTTGATCGACGCCTGCGCCGCGCAGAACGCATCATTCATCTCGGACGAGATTTATCATGGTGTGGAATACGAGAAAAAGGCCGTCACCGCGCTGGAACTGACGGATGATTGCTACGTGATCAATTCGTTCTCCAAGTATTTCTCCATGACCGGCTGGCGCATCGGCTGGATGGTGGTGCCAGAGGATCATGTGCGGGTGGTGGAACGGATCGCCCAGAACATGTTTATTTGCGCCCCGCACGCCAGCCAGATCGCAGCACTGGCGGCGATGGATTGTGATGACGAGTTGCAGGCCAATATGGACGTCTACCGCGCCAATCGTGCCTTGATGCTGGACGGATTGAAGGACGCTGGTTTCACCAAGTTTGCCCCGCCTGATGGTGCATTCTACGTCTATGCCGATGTTTCCGACCTGACGCAGGACAGCCGCGCCTTTGCGGCGGAAATTCTGGATCAGGCGGGTGTGGCGGTGACACCGGGGCTGGATTTTGACCCACTCCGCGGTGCAACAACCCTGCGGTTTTCCTACGCCCGCAGCACCGGGGACATCCGCGAGGGTCTGGCGCGGCTCAAAGCATTTATGCAAGGGCGCACATAGCTTCGGCGACTGGCCTGTATTGGCAAAAGCTGCTAGCTTGGCCCGAACAACAAGCCGAAAACAACGGTGGAGCGGATGCAGGCGATACTCAAGCTATTGGCAGTGATCTTGGTCACAGCACAGGGGGCTTTGGCCCAAGACCTGTCTGCATTGGCACGGGTCAATCCAGAGCAAAGCAAGGTTGAAGAGGGCTGGTTTGGCAAGACCACGCTGACCCTCGGCCTCAGCCAAGGTGTGCCGTTTCGGGTGTTTCTTCTGAATGATCCGGCGCGGCTTGTTGTCGATTTTCGTGAGGTCGATTGGACCGGCCTGAACGCCGATAGTCTGCTTCCCGAACCGGGGGCAATTTCGGAGATCCGCTTTGGAACGTTTCAACCCGGCTGGTCGAGGCTTGTGGCTGATCTGGCCGAGCCGATGATCCCCGATCAGATCGGCATGCCGGTAGACGAGAACAGCGGCACCGCGCAGCTTGAAATCGTTCTGAAAGACGTAACCCCAGACGCCTTTGCCGAGGCCGCAGGGGTGCCGATTGATCCATCCTGGACGATGTCGCTGTCCCCCAAAAAGCCGATAACAAAACGCGATGATGGCCGTTTTGTTGTGGCGCTGGACCCCGGTCACGGCGGCATTGATCCGGGCGCACAAACGGACGGGGTGGACGAAAAAGACCTCATGCTGCGTTTTGCCCTGTCGCTGAGCGAAGTGTTGCAGCGCAGCGGAGTGGACGTGGTGTTGACCCGGTCCGAAGATGTATTCGTGGCGCTGGAAACCCGCGTGGCGATTGCCCATCAGGCACAGGCTGACTTGTTTATTTCGCTGCACGCGGACAGCCTGACCCAGGGCGGGGCCAAGGGCGCGACGATCTATACCCTGTCGGAAGAGGCCAGCGATGCGGCGACCGCCCATCTTGCCGCACGGCACAACCGGTCTGATATCATTGCAGGCGTTGATCTGACCGGATCAGACGATCAGGTGGCGGGTATTCTGCTGGATCTGGCGCGGCAGGAGACAGAGCCGCGCTCTGCCGCATTGGCAAGAATCCTGGCTGAAGGCATGGCGCAGGCCGGCGGCCCGATGAACCGCCGCCCGCTGCGCAACGCCGGTTTTTCAGTGCTCAAATCCGCAGATATTCCGTCGGTTCTGGTCGAGATCGGCTTTCTCAGTTCCAAGCGGGATCTCAACAATCTGCGTGATCCGATCTGGCGTGCGGTCATGGTCAATGCGATGGCAGATGCGATATTGGCGTGGCGCGATCAGGACGAAGCCCGCAAGCCTCTGATACGGCAATAAGAAATATCCCGCAGGCGGCAGTTCTGCCCGGCGCAAGATGGGCAAAGATTGGCCGAACCAGATGCGTTTCGTGTTTTGACCATTGCCGCCTGTCCGCGTATACCGGACCCTACCTCGTTGCCCTGAAAAGGTTGTTCATTCGTGTTCCGTTTCATCCTGTCTTTCTTTGGCGGTATTTTTACCGCGATCACCATGAGCCTTGCTATGGTTGCGCTGTCCATCGGGGCGGTGTTCTGGATGTACGGGCGTGATCTGCCCAGCCACGAAAGCCTTGCACAATATACCCCGCCAACGATCAGCCGGATCTATTCGGGGCAGGGGCGTTTGATTGACGAATTTGCCAAGGAACGGCGGCTGTTTGCCCCGGCCGACACCATCCCGGACCTGATCAAACAGGCGTTTATCTCGGCCGAGGACAAGAATTTTTACCAGCACGAAGGCTACGATCTGCGCGGTATTGCGGCGGCGGCGATTGATGCGGTGCGCTCGCGCGGGCGCGATGTGCGCGGGGCCTCGACTATCACCCAACAGGTGATGAAAAACTTCCTGTTGTCCGGCGATCGCCGAGCGGAGCGCAAGATCAAGGAAATCATCCTTGCCGCCCGTCTGGAAGAAACCCTGCCCAAGGAAAAGATCCTTGAGCTTTACCTGAACGAGATTTTTCTGGGGCAGAACTCCTATGGTGTGGCCGCGGCCAGCCAGACCTATTTCAACAAGACATTGGGCGAACTGGCCCCCCATGAGGCGGCGTTTCTCGCCTCCTTGCCCAAGGCACCGTCGGATTTTCACCCCGTCCGTCGTAAAGAGCGCCTGCTGTCGCGCCGTAACTTTGTGCTGCGGGAGATGTTCGAGAACGGATATATTTCTAAGGCCGAATATGAAGCCGAAAAAGCCTTGCCGCTGCGGTCCGTCCAAAATGGTGACTTCGAAAGCTTCAAGGCTGAACTGCCGCCCCGCGACTATTTCACCGATGAAATTCGCCGCCAGCTGTCTGAGAACTTTGGCGAAGGTGAATTTTTCACCGGTGGTCTGACCGTGCGTGCGACCATCGACAACGAGATGCAGCCGATCGCGGCCAACGCCTTGCGCCTGCAGTTGGAACAATACGACCGTGGCCGCGGCATCTGGCGCGGGACGGGCGAAACCCTTCCGGCCGAGGCACTTGAAACCGAAGAAAAGTGGCGTGCCGCATTGGCCGAGCTGCGCGTGCCCCGCGATATCGATCTGGAAGATCAATGGTATCCTGCCGTTGTCCTTGAGATTGGCGAAAATGACGCCCGCATTGGCATCGAAGGCGTTGAAGATGACACAGATGGCCATTGGATTCCCGCCAAGGATGTCCAATGGGCCCGCAAACGGCTCGATGATGGCACATTGGCGAAAAAGGCCCGTGTTGCCGGTGATTTGCTGAGCGTTGGAGACGTGGTTCTGGTGCGCCGGATGACCGCGGATGACGATGGCAGCTTTATCCGCTGGACGCTGCGTCAGGTGCCACAGGTGCAGGGCGGTTTTGTCGCCATGGACGCGGACACCGGGCGCGTGATCGCAATGCAGGGCGGCTTTTCCTATCAGTCTTCGGTGTTCAACCGGGCCACGCAAGCCCGCCGCCAGCCCGGCTCAAGCTTCAAACCCTTTGTCTATGCCTCCGCGCTCGACAGTGGCTATAGCCCGGCCACCATCGTTGTGGATGCGCCGATTGAGATTGACACCCCACAGGGGGTTTGGCGGCCCAAGAACGCCTCGCATAAATTTTACGGACCAACGCCCCTGCGCACCGGCATCGAACAATCGCGGAACCTGATGACCATCCGACTGGCCCAGGAGGTCGGCATGGATGTGGTGGGCAGCTATGCCGAACGATTTGGCGTCTATGATGACCTCTCGCCGGTGCTGGCCAATGCGCTGGGATCGCAGGAAACCACGCTATTCCAGATGGTCTCGGCCTATGCGATGTTTGCCAATGGCGGCGAACGGGTGCAGCCCACGCTGGTGGACCGGGTTCAGGACCGCTACGGGCGCACTGTCTACCAGCATGACCAACGCCTGTGTAACGATTGCAAACAGGTCAGTCTGGCACCGGGGCAGGCACCGAGGGTGATCTCAAACCGCGAACGGGTGATGGACCCGGTGACAGCCTATCAGCTGACCTCGATGATGCGCGGCGTTGTCGAACGGGGCACCGCACGCAAGGCGATCAACCTGCCAGTGCCCATCGCAGGCAAGACCGGCACAACCAATGATGAAAAGGACGCCTGGTTTGTCGGCTTTTCCTCCAACATCGTGGCGGGATGTTACATCGGCTTTGACACGCCGCGTGCCATGGGCCGCGGGTCCGGGGGCGGGGCGCTTTGCGCGCCGGTGTTCCAACGCTTTATGTCTCAGGCCATCAAGAAATACGGCGGCGGCGATTTCAAAGTCCCCGAAAACTGTGTGTTCATCAACATCGACCGCTTTACCGGTGCACGGCTCAGCGATGGGGCATCGGGGAACAATGTTGTCTCTGAATGTTTCCGCGATGGCGAAGAGCCGATCTTTGGCATCACCTTCGATGGTGGCTTTGCCATGGGCGGTGATTTGCCATTGGTCGAGGAACTGGGCGGCGGCGGGCGTCAGGTGACCACCTCAACCGGCAAGAAGGCCGTGGTCGGCCCCAAGGCCACCTTTGGGACATTGTCCTCGGGCGGTCTTTATTAACCAAACAGGTCAGGGAAAACCGCCCTGCGGCTTGCTGCGCCGCGCGGGCTGGTTTATCTCGTCTTGAACCCAGATGAAGGCAGGCACCCATGCGCGCAGAAGCACAGAATACGGCAGATCAGATCGGGAAATCCCTGGAACTGCTGGCGCAGCGTTTGAACGTTGAAACCGCCCAGCACCGGCTGGAGGAATTTAACGCACGCGTCGAGGATCCGAACCTGTGGGACGATCCGGATGCGGCGCAAAAACTGATGCGTGACAGGCAGATGCTGGTGGATGCCATCGACACCTATGAGGGCATCAAGCAAGAGCTGGCCGATAACATCGAGCTGATCGAACTGGGCGAGATGGAAGAGGATGACGAGGTTGTCGCCGATGCCGAAGCGGCACTGAAGGCGCTGGCCGAAAAGGCCGCCCAGAAAGAGCTTGAAGCCTTGCTGGACGGCGAGGCCGACGGCAATGATACTTTCCTTGAAATCAACTCCGGCGCGGGCGGCACCGAAAGCTGTGACTGGGCCAGCATGCTGGCGCGGATGTATGTCCGCTGGGCCGAGAAAAAGGGTTATAAGGTTGAGCTGCAGTCCGAAAGCGCGGGCGAAGAGGCGGGGATCAAATCCGCGACCTACAAGATCAGCGGACCGAACGCCTATGGCTGGCTGAAGTCCGAAAGCGGGGTACACCGGTTGGTACGGATCAGCCCGTTTGACTCCGCTGCCAAACGTCACACCTCCTTTACCTCTGTCGGGGTTTATCCGGTGGTCGATGACAACATCGAGATCGAAGTAAACCCCGCAGACATCCGCATTGATACCTACCGGTCGTCGGGTGCGGGCGGCCAGCACGTGAACACCACTGATTCCGCCGTGCGGATCACCCACGCGCCCACCGGTATCGTGGTAACTTCCTCGGAAAAGTCCCAGCACCAGAACCGCGATATCGCGATGAAAGCACTGAAAAGCCGCCTCTATCAGATGGAGCTGGACCGCCGGAATGCCGCGGTGAACGAGATGCATGAAAACAAGGGCGATGCGGGCTGGGGCAATCAGATCCGGTCTTACGTGTTGCAGCCCTATCAAATGGTCAAAGACCTGCGCACCAACTACGAGACCTCCGACACAAAGGGGGTGTTGGACGGTGATCTGGACGGGCTGATGGGGGCGACACTGGCACTGGCCGTAAGCGGCAAAAGCCGGGCCGAAGCGCAGGGCGACTGAGCGGTTTCGGGGGCTTTGCCCCCATCGCGGCAGGCCGCGATTCCCCCAGAATATTTTGAGCCAGAAAGAAATGGGATTGCGCAGCGGCCGCAGTCTTGGTCTCATCACTCCATGGATATTTTGGAACTGGGTGCGCTGGAGCTGTCTTCTGCGCTTGAGCGGCGTGATGTATCGGCGCGTGAGGTGATGCAGGCCACGCTTGATCGTATTGCGGCTGTGAACGGGACGGTGAATGCCATCGTATCGCTGCGCGATTCTGATCAGCTGCTGGCGGAGGCAGAAGCGGCGGATGCTGCGCCGCGGGGCGGCTGGATGCATGGTATGCCGATTGCAATCAAGGATCTGGCCAATGCGGCGGGATTTCCGACCTCGCAGGGTTCGCCCATTTTTGCCGGGCAGATGGCCGTGCAGGATGATCTTCCGGTGGCGCGGATCAGGGCGGCAGGTGCGATTGTGATTGGTAAAACCAACACGCCCGAGTTCGGTCTTGGCTCGCACACCTACAATCCGGTGCATGGCGCCACCACCAACCCTTATGATCCGGCGCGGTCCTCTGGCGGATCGTCGGGCGGTGCGGCGGCGGCACTGGCCACCCGCACGTTGGCCGTTGCGGATGGGTCAGACATGATGGGATCGCTGCGCAATCCGGCGGGGTGGAACAACGTATATGGCATGCGCCCCGGTTGGGGCAGTGTGCCGGGGGAGCCGGCGGGCGATGTTTTCCTGCACCAGTTGGCGACCGCAGGACCAATGGCGCGCAGCCCTGCGGATCTCGCGGCCTTGCTGGACACGATGGCGGGGGCTGATCCCCGCCTGCCGCTGAGCCAGGATCAGGCCGCGACCCTGCCACAGATGGCCGAAGCCCTGCCGCCGCAGCGGATTGCATGGCTTGGCGATTGGGACGGGGCGCTGCCCTTCGAGGACGGACTCCTGGACCTCAGTGCAGAAGCAGTGGCACAGCTGGGCAATCTGGGCCACGAGATCACGCCACTGGCCGCGCCGTTCAACGCCAATGCGATCTGGGACAGCTGGATCACCCTGCGGTCCTTTGCGGTGGCAGGCGGGGCGCGGGCGCTTCATGAAAACCCCGACACCCGCGCCATGCTCAAACCCGCCGCAATCTGGGAGATCGAGCGCGGAATGGGCCTGAGCGCGATGCAGGTGCAACAGGCCAGTGAGCTGCGATCTGACTGGTTCCGCGCAGCAGTCGCGCTTTTTGACAGTTTCGATGTGCTGGTCCTGCCCTCGGCGCAAATCTGGCCGTTTGACGTGACGCTGGACTACCCCAGAGAGATCGCAGGCATCACGATGGACACTTACCACCGCTGGATGCAGGTGGTGATCCCGGCCAGCTTGCTGGGCCTGCCTGTGGTCAATATTCCTGCCGGATTTGGACAGAATGGCTTGCCAGCCGGGCTGCAACTGATCGGGCCAAGGGGGAGCGACGCAAGGCTTTTGCAGCTGGCGCAGCAGTGGCATGAGGCAACCCGTTGGCCACAGCAACGCCCGCCCGCTATCTAAGCGGCGGATTGGGCGCGGGCAGGGGGCTTTCGCGGCCCATATCGATCAGGCGCTGGCGCAATGCGTCCGTGTCAGGATGCCCGATTTCCATCGCAAAAACATGCGCATGGGTCAGGTAAAAAGCGGCCTGCTCTGTGTTGTTCGCCACTTCGGCAGCCTGCGCATACAACGCAACCAAAGCCGAATTATCGCCAGCGGCATGCGCCGCCAGCAGATCACGATCCAGATCCGTCATTCCGCCGCTTGCGGCGCGGCGCGGTGCCGCTCAAGCTGGCTGGCGACCCAATCGTGGAACATATGGGTCGGGCCGTCCATTGCCGGAGAGAACCGCCCACCATCAAAGCCGGGCCCGTGCCGCCCGCGTTGCATGCCTTCAACGACAAAGACATCCTCGGCAAAGACCTGTTTCCATTGCTCGGTGTTGCGGGCCCGCAAATCGGGGTCGGTCTGGGCGGCAGAGTAGTAAAGATGAATGTTCTCGACCGTTTTTTCAGGCCCCTCGGGCACCAGCACGATAGCAAAGGTATGGTCTCGGTGGACGCCCAGCAGCACGTTTGGGTAGACGGTGATGTATTCTGCGGCCGTGTCCCATTTATCTGACAGATTTTCAAAGTCGGGGAAGGTTTTTCCGTCCTCGCCCGTCAACTGGCGATAGACCAGGGTGCCCTGACCAGAAAACCGCCCCTGCGCCTCGATGTGGTAATGATCTTCAAGCCGGGAATAGCTGTTGAGCCCCGGATGCACCCAAGGCAGGTGATAGCTTTCACAGTAGTTTTCGACGGCCAGTTTCCAGTTGCAGTTGACCTCAAGTTGAAACGCGCTGTCTGCGCCGCCATGAAAGAGCGGCTTGTCAAATTCCGACCACCGCGCCAGCAGATCGCTGTGGGCATTCTCAAACGCCGGGGCGGTGCCGGAGACATTGATGAAAATGACATCCATCCAGATGTGACTGCGGATCTCGATCAGGCCCAGCAGGGCGCGATCAATACCGTCGTGGGTATTTTGCCCCGGTCCACCCACATGCGGGGTGCTGACCAGACGGCCATCGGTGGAATAGCACCAACTGTGATAGGGGCAGCGGATGGCCCCTTCGATCTTGCGCGGCTCTTCCACAAGGATCATGCCCCGATGGCGACAGGTGTTCTGGAACACGCGCACATGGCCCTGTTTGTCGCGTACAACCAGCAAAGGCATGTTCAGGAAGGTGACGGGCAGGGCATCGCCGACCTCGGGCACATCGGCGGCGACCGCAAGACCTGCCCAATTGTCGAAGAGCACAGCCTGCTTTTCTTCTGCAAAGATACCGGCATCGATATAGTGGCCATTGGGCAGGCCATTGGCCGTTTCAATGGGACGGCGCACATTACTCAGATCGGTGGTCGGATGGTCCATGATGCTTCCTCCTGTTGGACACAAGAGTACCACGGCGCCAATCGCCGCTAAAATTCACAAACGACCCGAGTTGTTCTCTGGCGACATATGTCGGTTTAGGAAAAGGGTTCGTCGGGGCGGAGCAGACGGCGTTGGAACGGGCTCAGATCTTCGACCTTGCAAAAGCCTGCCTCACGGCGGGCTTTGAGGCCGTTTCGGAACTCGGTCCCGAGGTAGTCATAGACCAGCCGCGTCGCGCGCGTGCCGATAGCGTCCTCGCCCACCGTGCGGGTGACATAGCCGACCCAAAAGTTGTTCTCGAATGACGCGACCCGCGTGAGATAGTTGAAAGAGGATGTCATGGCATTGCGCCGCGCGGCAAAGATCGCGATGCCGTTTTCCTGACGGAATACCAACCCGCCAAAGACCCGCGTTCGCGGATGGGTTGGCAAATCCTGCGTTCGCATCGCCGCTGTTGTCTCATAGCCCCTCAGGCTGGTCTGGGAGCCCTGACGGGAGATGTGCAGCAGGCCGGTTACAAAGTCATCCGGGTTGATGAAGCTGCGCCGGGCAAAGCGGTAGAAACCCGATGGAAACAGGTCTTCCGATACAGTTGAGGATTGCAGCCCCAGAAAATCGGTCAAAACGCCATTGGCGCTGCGCTCTTGTGACAGGCGGATCTCTTCAACAGGTTCCAGCAGGATGCGTGCGTCGATCTCGAAAAACCGGCAGATTCGGTCCAGAACGTCAGGGCGTGGAAAACTTTCGCCCGCCAGATAGCGGTTGAACTGGGTGCGGTTGATGCCAAGCTGCCGGGTCAGATCGGCGATTGACGGAAAGTTTTCTGCCAGATGGCGCAGGTTCCGCCCAAAAATGGTGCGCACTTCTGCTGGGGATCGCTTTTCACCTTGACGTGGGGATGCATCTTCTGATTGTTTTTGCAAAACACGACTCCCCTGGCTAATCGAAGATCCCACTGCGGATCTGATGCTACTTGGCGTCACTGGTGACGCTATACCGTACCACCTTATGGGGTAATCAGACACAAAATGCCAGTATACGTTTCAACTTAGACGCTACAAAAAGCCCCTAGCTTGTTGCTAACTGAATGTTAGTCATAATTTTCGGGGGCTTATTTATGATAGGAATTGTCTTGTGGAGTGATCCTACGGTCGCCAAAGCTGTGTTCTGGTGCGAGGATCAGGGGGATTTGGCCTATTTTCGCTCAAGCGATCCGACAAACGACGCCGCCTCGGCCCTTACCGCCGGCGACATGGTCTGTTTTGACGTTTGGACAGATGAAAACATGCGCCGGGCCTCCAACCCGAAACTGATTTCGGGCTATGGAAGCTCAGATTTGCCCAACCAGCTCAGGGCGACTGCGGGGCAAATGAAAACCGGCAGGACACGCGCAGGCAGCGCAAAAATCCTGCCATTTGAAGCAGAACGCACGGCGAAACTCAAAGAGCCCGCCGCGATGGAGGCCTAGAACAGGCCTGTCATTCAATCGCCGCGCGACAGGGCGGCCACGCCGGTACGGGCCACTTCGACAAGGCCCAGCGGGCGCATCAGATCGGCAAATGCGTCAATTTTTTCAGGCGCGCCGGTGATCTCGAACACAAAACTCTCCAGCGTGCTGTCCACCACATTGGCGCGGAAAATATCTGCAAGGCGCAGCGCTTCGACACGGTGATCGCCTTTGCCGGACACTTTGAACATCGCCAATTCGCGCTCAACACTGGCGCCTTCGACCGTCAAATCATGCACGTCATGCACCGAAACGATCCGGCCCAACTGTGCCTTGATCTGTTCGATGACCTGCGGCGTACCTGACGTTACGATGGTGATGCGCGACAGATGGCCGGTGTGATCCACCTCGGCCACGGTCAGGCTGTCGATGTTGTAACCGCGCCCCGAAAACAGGCCGATCACACGGGCCAGAACCCCCGGTTCGTTTTCGACCAGCACCGCCAGCGTGTGGCGTTCGATGACGTCCGAAAAGTTGGGACGCAGGTTATAGGCGGAGTGCGAGGTGGCGCCTTTTTTGATCTTTAGGGCTGACATTTTCGTTTCCTTCGTTCTTTTGCATCGGAAACTTTTAAAGTTTCCGTCCGTTTTCTTTCAAAGAAAACGATCTAGACCAGCACGGATCCCTTTGCGTCAATCACGCCTTGGGTCTGCGCATCGCCCAACAGCATCTCGTTGTGTGCCTTGCCGGACGGGATCATCGGGAAGCAATTTTCGTGCTTTTCCACCAGACAATCAAAGATCACCGGACCATCATAGTTCAGCATCTCCATGATCGCATCGTCCAGATCCGCAGGATCTGAACAGATAATTCCTTTGGCACCAAAGGCTTCGGCCAGTTTCACAAAGTCGGGCAGGGCCTCTGACCAGCTTTGGGAATAGCGTTCTCCATGCAGCAATTCTTGCCACTGGCGCACCATGCCAAGGCGTTCGTTGTTCAGGATGAACTGTTTCACAGGCAGGTTGTATTGGATCGCAGTGCCCATTTCCTGCATGTTCATCAGCCAGGACGCTTCACCCGCCACGTTGATCACAAGGCTTTCGGGATGGGCCATTTGCACGCCGATCGACGCCGGAAAGCCATAACCCATCGTGCCCAGGCCGCCCGATGTCATCCAGCGGTTTGGATCTTCAAAGCCAAGATATTGCGCGGCCCACATTTGGTGCTGGCCCACTTCGGTACAGATGTAGCGGTCATGTTTCTTGGTCAGCTCTTCAAGACGGGCAAGGGCATATTGCGGTTTGATGGTCTTGCCTTCCTGACGGAACTTCAGGCAATCAACGCTGCGCCATTCCTCGATCTGCTGCCACCATTTGGCAACCGCTTCGGAGTTGGTCTTGCGGCCGCGTGATTTCCAGACCTTGAGCAGATCCTCAAGCACATGGCCCACATCGCCGACAATCGGAATGTCGATGCGGATCACCTTGTTGATCGAGGAGGGATCAATGTCGATATGTGCCTTCTTCGACTTGGGGCTAAAGCTGTCGACAACACCGGTGATCCGGTCGTCAAACCGGGCACCGATGTTGATCATCAGATCGCAGCCGTGCATCGCCATGTTGGCCTCATAAAGGCCGTGCATGCCCAGCATACCAAGCCACTTTTTACCCGAGGCCGGATAGGCACCCAACCCCATCAGCGTAGAGGTGATCGGAAAGCCGGTGGCCTCAACCAATTCACGCAAAAGCTGGCTTGCGCCGGGGCCGGAGTTGATCACCCCGCCGCCGGTATAAAAGATCGGACGCTTGGCCTTTTCCATCGCTGCCACCAGTTCGGTGATCTCCTCAAGGTCGCCTTTGACCTTGGGCTGGTAATGCGAGGTTGAGGGCGCCTTGGGGGTGTAGGTGCCGGTGGCAAACTGCACGTCCTTGGGAATGTCCACCAAAACCGGGCCCGGACGGCCTGACGTGGCAACATGAAACGCCTCGTGCAAAACACCAGACAATTGGTCGGTCTCTTTCACCAGCCAGTTGTGCTTGGTGCAGGGGCGGGTGATGCCGACGGTATCGGCCTCCTGAAAGGCGTCAGAGCCGATCATGAAGGTGGGCACCTGTCCGGTCAAAACCACAATCGGAATGGAATCGAGCAACGCATCGGTGAGGCCGGTCACGGCATTGGTGGCACCGGGGCCGGAGGTCACAAGAACAACACCGGGTTTCCCGGTTGAGCGTGCATAGCCTTCGGCGGCATGGACCGCACCCTGTTCGTGGCGCACCAGAATATGCTTGATGCTGTTTTGCTGGAACACCTCGTCATAAATCGGTAGCACCGCCCCCCCTGGATATCCAAAGACGGTATCGACACCCTGATCAATCAGGGTTTGTACGATCATTTTGGCTCCGGTCATCTGGCGTGTCATGGTCTTGCTCCGTAAGGCAATATTTGTGTTGCGCATAAAAAAGCCCCCGATTTTCGGGGGCGCATGGGAAGGATTATGGTTTACCGTTACCGGCCCATGCGCGTGTGTCCTACAATGACGACTAGGGTAGTCATAATTTCAAAGGCTCCTTAAACGTGGCGCGACATTAGAATCGCGGGCAGGGGGCGTCAACACTCAATCCGGCAGAATTTATGTCTCTGGGGGTGAAAAATGCGACATTTTGTTTCACCCGATGGCCTGCGGGGGTAATTTTCCAAAATTTTGGACAGGTTATCTGACGTTTAAGCCGCAGAATCCGTCGTTTCGGCCGGTGAAAAAAACGGTTGAGTTCTGGCACATCCTGCGGCGCGGCGAACGTCTGGAAGGAGCCCTTAGTTCCCTGACCAAACAACTCCATTTTCACCAAATAGGAATTTGGAAAGCTGTCCTTGTGAACCTCTGACGCGGAACCCTCCGCTTCCCAACCGTTTGTAGAATTCAAGTCGATCCTCAAAGACGGGTGTCATCGCTTCGATCACGTCAGTCGCAATAGACTGTGCCTGAACTTCTACTTCAATGCTTTCACCATAATAGCCAAAGTGCTTATGGGTAAAATCACCATAGAAAACAGTCACCTCATCTTCATCGTAGCAGATAACAATCGGTTTCCACGAGTGATGGATTGGCGGAATGGTTGCGATGACATCATCCCCCCCGCCAAACTGAATATTTTTGTTTGGGAAGTGTTTCTTAAGTTCCGAGGTCAAGACAGTTTTGAGCATGATTTTGTTGACCTACAGGATCGTGGTTTTGCCAATTTAGCTGTTGGTCAGTCCAATGTCACCAGCTCGCAAAAGATGTCGCTTTGTCCCGCACAGCCGCCATTCGGCCTTCTTTGTGTCTTGCACCACCCTACAAGTTGGCAATGCCGATCGAAACTGTCAGATGTCGGGTATGAGCCCATTGATACCTCAGGAGATGAAGCCGAATTGCCAAATCTCGGATTTGGCAACGCCCGAACCGGCCCGTTTGCCGAAGGCAGACCTATGGTTTGACGGGGCGGGCGCTTTGCGTCCGCCCCTCGGTTCGGGCGCGATGGTGGCTTTAGGGCAGCTAAGTCTCGCGTACCGGCCCCTCCTGCCAAATCCTACCAGTCAAAAACGGTCGTTTCGGTAGGTCAGCCCGTTAAAGCCGCACACCGGTGCCCTGCAAAACACCATGTTCCAGCGCATAGCGTGTCAGCCCGGCGGTGCTGGAAATGCCCAGTTTGCGTTTGATGTTCTTGCGGTGGGTTTCAACTGTGCGCACGGAAATCTCAAGCGCCACAGCCACCTCCTTGTTGGATTTGCCCGCCGCCAGTTGCAGCAAAATCGTCTGCTCCCGTTCGGTCAACGCCTCGCGCGGCTCGCCGTCTTTGGGCGCGATAGAGCCCTGCGCGCCGGTGCAAAGATATTGCTTGCCCTGCATTACCGTATCAATCGCCAGCTTGATCTCATCGGTCGGCACGTCCTTGAGAAGATAGCCTTTGGCACCATGGCTCAGGGCCGAGGAGATATATTCAGGGCTGTCATGCATGGTCAGGATCACGACCCGAGTGCCGGGGCGACGCTCCAGCACCATTTCGGTGGCGGTCAGCCCGCCGATCTCGGGCATGTTCAGATCCATCAAGATCACATCGGGAGCCAACGTATCCAGACGGTCCATCAGGTTGCGTCCATTGGATGCGGTCCCGACCACGGCCACATCGTCATAGCTTTCGAGGATCGATTGAATGCCCTCGGCAACCATTGGATGGTCGTCGACAATCAGAACTTTGGTTTTCTCGGTCATTCCGCGGCAACCTTTGTTGGTTTGGCCTCTGTCTTTTCAGGCGGCAACAGATGCGTCAATGGCACGGTGGCCTCAATCGTCGTTCCGCCGCCTTTTGCTTCAATCAGTCGCAGTGTCCCGCCCAACTGGTCCATGCGTTCTTGCATGTTGCGCAGGCCCAATCCGGAAGATCCGGCGCTGCGGCCCGTGGTCAGCCCCTTGCCGTTGTCGGTGATCCGCAGCGTACCGCCCCGCCGGTGGCCGCGCAGATCAATTTCGACCCGTGTTGCCCCCGAATGCCGCTCCACGTTTGTCAGGGCTTCTTGGGCAATGCGGTAGAGCGCGATCTTGGCGTCATTGTCCAGCCGGTTGCGGAACACCACGGTTTCAAAGGTGCAGATGATCCCGGTGCGGGCCTCGAATTCCTCGGTCAGGGTCTTGATGGCCGGGCCAAGGCCCAGATCGTCAAGGGCACCGGGACGCAGATCGCGGCTGATCCGGCGCACTTCGGAAATCGCATCGGCGAGGGTGGTGATCCCCTTGTTGAGCGGCTCTTCCGCGGCCGGATCACCCCGTTCCAAGCGCCGTCGCGCGTTGTCCAGCGCATAGCGCACGCCGACGAGGATCTGGCTGATCCCGTCATGCAATTCCCGCGCCACCCGTCCGCGTTCCTCTTCTTGCGCGTCAAACACCCGCAAGGTCAGTTTCTTGAGCTTGGCATCCGCCAGCCGCCGTTCATGCAGGTTAACGAACATCCCCGTGGCAAAAACCACCAGAAGCGCCAGCAGGGTAATCCCGCCAATATAAACAAAGGTCCGTTGCACGCGGGCCTCGACATCGGCGCGGGCGTTGGCAACCGAGGCCAGAACGTCATCAATGAACACGCCTGTGCCAACGGCCCACTGCCAGGAGGGAAAGGAGGTTACATAGGTGATCATCCGCGCCTCTTTGCCGGTCGATGGCTTGGGCCAGAGATAACTGTGATAGCCTGCACCGGAACGGGCAATGCGGATCAATTCATCCACCACCGGCGTGCCCTCGCTGTCGGTCAGCCCGGTCCAGTTCTGGTTGATCCTTTCTGTCTGGCGCGGGCTCACGATCGCGTTGCCGTCATAATCGTAGACAAAGAATTGCCCGTCATCGCCATAGATCATCGCGGACAGAATCTGTGTCACCTGCGCCTTGGCCGCATCATCGTCGGGCGCGGCGCGGCCATAGACAAAGTAGAACCCGTTGCGCGCCTGCGTGACGTAATTGTGCAGCTCGGCCTTCTTGGCCTCGATCAACTGGGTCTCAAGGGTGGTGATCTCACGCTCTGCCAATGCCCGTGCCTGCAAAGCAACGATCATCGCGATCGCCGCCACCGCCGCAATCAGCGGGACCGTGGCCAGCAGAGTGAGCTTTTGCGCATAGCTGGGGGAGAGAAAGGAAAGCGGGCGACGCATATTGATTCGATACGCCGAATCTGCGCCGAATCAAAGCCCCGAGAGGTTGTGATCCCCCTTTGGCGGGGGTGCCAATCGCTCAAATTCCCGGTTTTCGGTCAAAAAACTTTACCGAATCTACGATTCCGAGCCTCCCTATACGTAGTAGTAGGTATTTCAAAAACAGCAGCGCCCGTTACTGTAGCGTCACTTGAAGCGACCTGTGCGTGCGGAAATGCGCGTCGGGCGCGGTAATTTGGGAGGAGTATCCAATGGATCGTCGTTCATTTCTGAAGACATCTGCACTTGGCGGGACAGCCGCCGCAGCCACAACGCTGGCAGCACCTGCGTATGCACAAGGCAAGCGCACACTGACAATGGTAACATCTTGGCCACGCGGTTTCGCCGTTCTGGACGATGCGGCCACATACCTGAACAACATGGTCAACGAGATGTCTGACGGCACTCTGACCATCGACAAGAAAGCACCGGGCGAACTGGTTGGCGCTTTCGAAGTGTTTGACGCGGTATCCTCCGGTCAGGCCGACATGTACCACTCCGCCGATTACTATTATATCGGCCAGCACCCAGCCTATGCTTACTATACAGCCGTTCCATTCGGCGGCACAGCGCAAGAGCTGACAAACTGGTACCACCACGGCGGCGGCCATGAGCTGCACAACGAGCTGGGCGAGATCTTCAACCTGAAGTCCTTCCTTGCTGGTAACTCCGGTTCCCAGTCCGGCGGTTGGTTCCGCAAGGAAATCAGCTCCGCAGCGGACTTCAACGGTCTGAAATTCCGTATGCCTGGCCTCGGTGGCAAGGTTCTGGGCAAACTGGGCGCATCCGTTCAGAACATCCCGGGCGGCGAACTCTATCAAGCTCTGTCTTCGGGTGCTCTTGACGGTCTGGAGTGGGTTGGCCCGTTCGCCGACGAACGCGCCGGTTTCCAGGAAGTTGCCAAAGTGTACTACACTGCGGGCTTCCACGAGCCAGGCTCCGGTCTTGCATGCGCTGTGAACCTGGACGTGTTCAACGAGCTGTCACCAGCGCACCAGAAGATCATCGAATATTCCACAATGGCGACAACCCACGTGCAGCTGGCCGAAACGCTGGCCAACAACGGTGCCGCACTGGCGCGTCTGCAGCAGCAGGGTGTGAAAACCATGCAGTTCACAGACGACGTTTGGGATGCATTCGGCGCGGCTTCAAAAGAGGTCATGGACGAGAACATGGGCGACGAGCTGTTTGCAAGAACACGCGAAAGCTTCGAAGCGTCGCTGACGTCTTCTGCCGAATGGCTGTCGAAGTCTGACGCATTCTACGTAGAGCAGCGTGAGCGCGTACGTAACGCAGGCTAAGTGCCGATACTGATTTTTTCGGGGGCTGCATGATCTGCGGCCCCCGGATGCTGACACCAAAACGCGTTTAACGGCCAAAAGGCCGAAACACAGGTGCTTGTGCATGGGGCCAAAGAGGGGCGCCGCGCAATGCGAGGGGGATCATATGGCCGATGAAGTGATGTGTTCGGGGTTTTTCCGGGCGGCGGAGGGTGCAAAACTCAGCTGTCTCGACAAATTCCAAGACGGTGGTTTCGTCCAATTTGTGACGGGCAACATACTGGAGTCCTTTTATAACTTCTTTGCCGCCTTGCTCAATCCGGGCATGTGGCTGGACTGGTCCAACAAAGAAGCCCTGATGCGGTTCATCTATTACGGGGCATCGGTTGAGCTGTTCTTTGTTTTGACGACGTTCCTCATCCTGTTGACCATCGTCGGCATGTGGAAGCGCGAGATCATGTGGTCTTACGTGCGCGGGCTGGAATGGTTCAACAACTCGGTGGGCCGTCTGTTTGCATGGGCCGGTCTGCTGATGGTGCTGCAACAGATCATCATCGTTTTCCTGCAACGGATCTTTACCCGGCCCGATATCTCCATCGGTTTCGGTATCCCGCTGCAATTCGATATCTCCTGGTTTGCCGAAGAGCTGAAACTTTTCAATGCCTTGGTGGTCACTCTTTGTGTGGCTTATACCTTTGTGCAGGGCGGGCATGTCCGGGTTGACCTGTTCTATGCCGGGGCCAAGTTCCGCACCAAGAAGATCGTCGATATGTTTGGCGCGATCTTCTTTATGATCCCGTTTGTAACGGTGACATGGCTTTACGGCTGGTTCTTCATGTGGCGGCATCTGGTGACACCAAACCCATCCGCCTCGGACCGGCTTGATCTGCTGTTGCGCAAATCGCGTTTGCTGAAATGGAATGTGGAAACCATCGGTTTCTCGCCCAATGGTTTCAACGGTTATTTCCTGTTCAAGGTTCTGCTTTGCGCCTTCTGTGTGATGGTTCTGCTGCAAGCCCTGGCGGTGTTTTACCGCAGCTGGTGCGAGTTCCGCGAAGGGCCTGAATCCGAAAACAAATACCTCGACCGCGATACGCTGGGCGAGGGTGAAGAAGCCTACGAAGGCACACATTAATCTAAGGGAGTAGACCTGATGCTATTTGGTCTCGACGGGGTCGAAATTGGCCTGATCATTGTTTTTGTGTGTCTCTTCGGGGGCATCCTGTCCGGCTTTCCGGTGGCCTTTGCCATCGGCGGGGCCGGCATCATCTCCTTCGGGATCATTGCCGCGCTCGACAGTGCGGGTCTGATGATCCATCAGGCGATTGACACATCCTCGCAAGCCTACCGCGATCTGGTCAATTCCGGCGTCAAGGATGATGCGATATCGCTGTTCAGGTATCCCGATCTGCCGCGCGTGGCGGAATCGGTGTTCCCGGCCGGTTGGGAAACCGCGCTGGACCGGAACGTGTCTTTCATCGTGAACCGGATGAACGAACGGGTTCTGGCGGGCCAGTCGATTGAGACGCTGCTGGCGGTTCTGATGTTCGTGCTGATGGGGATCACGCTGGAACGCTCCAAGATCGCCAATGATCTGCTGACCACGATGGCGCGGGTGTTTGGCCCGCTGCCCGGCGGTCTGGCCGTGTCGATCGTGGTTGTGGGCGCCTTCCTTGCCGCCTCCACCGGGATCGTGGGGGCAACGGTTGTGACCATGGGCCTGCTGGCCCTGCCAACCATGTTGCGCAACAATTATTCGCCAGAGATCGCCACTGGCGTGATCGCGGCCTCCGGCACCTTGGGGCAGATCATTCCGCCCTCAATTGTGATCGTTCTGCTGGGCACGCTGGCGGGGGATCTGTATTCCGCCGCACAAGAGGCGCGTGCAACTTCGGTCGGCTGTACCGATGCCTTGACCTATCTGGGCGAGCCTGCGGTGGTCTCCGTTGGCACCCTGTTCCAGGCGGCATTGCTGCCGGGGATCATGCTGGCCCTGCTTTATGCGCTTTATGCCTTTGGCTACGCGCTGCTGAACCCGGACAAAGCCCCGGCCGTGCCCATGGGCGCAACCAATTCGGAGCCTGTCACACGTGGCGAAGCCTTTACATGGTTTGTTGGCGCACCTGTTCTGTTGATCGTCGGGACCATCTTCCTGGGCAACATGGGTATTGTGGGCAGCCAGAACACCACGGTGTCGTCCTTCTCCGAAATCGGTGACGCGGCAAGCCTGCGCACGAATGTCGGCGATGAATGCAAGGCCGCGATGATTGAACTGCATGGTCAAGAGGCATGGGATGCCGCAATCCAGCAGCAGGTTGATATCGATGCATCCGGCGGCATCAAAGCCAGTGAAAAACTCTCCGAAGAGGCCTTTGCCGAAAAGCAGGCCGCGAAGGTGGCAGCCGCAGCCCCCATCGGGACAGGTGTTGCGATCCTTCTGATCCTGCTGTCGCTGTTCCTGACCACGGGCCGCGGCGTTTCGCCATCATCGGAGACCCGTCCGCTGATCATCGGCGGCATCGGTGTGGTGCTGGCGGTGCTGGTGGACATTGTATTGATCTCGCCGCTGACCTCGCCGGGAACCACGGTTGTGCTGATGCTGATCCCATTTGCGTTGATCATGTACGGCGTGGTCTATGCGACGGGGCTGTGTGCCAGGAACGAATTGATCCGCGTGGTGTTCCCGCCGCTGGTTCTGATCGTGGCAGTTCTGGGGTCGATCCTTGGCGGCATCACCAACCCGACACCGGCTGCGGCGCTGGGTGCGGGCGGGGCCATCATGCTGGCCGCTTATCGCAAGCTGCGGGACCAGGACCGTTCACCCAAGGTGATCATCTGGTCCACGCTGGCGATCATCGTCTGTATCCTTGTCGGGGTGAACTTTGACCTGCGGATCAACCAAGAGGGTGTGAGTTTTGAAAGCTGGTTTGCCTTCTTTGTGGCCTATGGCGCCTATCTCTATGCGGTCTTTGGTCTGCTGTTCTCCTGCTGGATCCTTTACACCTCCGGTGTTCTGACGCCGGTGGTGCGCGAAACCGCCAAAGTGACCTCAATGGTGTTTACCATCCTCATCGGGTCGCAGCTGCTGAACCTCGTCGTCATCAGCTTTGGCGGTGAGCATTACATCCAGCAATTCCTTAAGTCGTTTGACAATGAGCTGACGGTGTTCCTGATCGTGATGCTGGTGCTGTTTGTTCTGGGCTTCGTGCTGGATTTCCTTGAGATCATCTACATCGTGATCCCGATTGTCGGGCCGGTTATCTATGGCGGTACATTTGATCCCAAATGGGTGACCATCATGATCGCGGTCAACCTGCAAACCTCGTTCCTGACACCGCCTTTCGGTTTTGCCCTGTTCTATCTGCGCGGGGTGGCCCCGGCGAGCGTGACCACAGCGCATATCTACCGCGGTATCATCCCGTTTGTGTTGATCCAGGTGGCGGGTCTGGCGATCTTGTGGTTCTTCCCGTCGATTGTGACCATTGTGCCGGATCTGATCCCGAATTGATCTGGGATGGTTTGATCCACGGTTGAAACAAAAAGAGAGGGCGCCATAGGCGCCCTCATTTGATTCAAGATGTAAGTGGGGGCCAGCCCCCGTCCTGCGGACTCCCCCGGAATATTTAAGAGCCAAAAAGGGGGAAAGATCAGCGGCGGCTGCGGGCCATGTCAGGCAGGGCGATATTGGCAACTTGTTCCGCAATAGGGTCCGTACTGAGCGGGTGCTGTTCTGGCATGAAGGTGTCGGGATCGCGCATCTTTTGCCAGCGTCCGCCAATGTAGACCTCAAGCCCGGAGAACTTGGCCTTATAGCCCATCTTGGGGCTGCCCGGCACCCAATAGCCCAAGTAGACGTAGGGCAGGCCTGCGGTGCGGGCGATCTCGATATGGTCGAGGATGATGTGGTTGCCCAGCCCGTCGCGGGGGCGGTCGGGCGTGTAGAAGGAATAGACCATGCTGACCCCGTCGCCCAACACATCGGTCAGGCAGACGCCCACCAGATCGCCCGTGTCTTGATCCACATATTCAATCACGCGGCTGCGGATCGGGGTTTCCTCGATCATGGCGGCAAATTCGAACACATCCATATCTGCCATTCCGCCATCCGCATGGCGGCTGTCGAGATACCGGCGGAAAAGGTCATATTGGTCTTCGGTCGCCCAGGGCGAGGTGGCCCGGCGCATCAGCGCCTTGTTGCGCTTAATGATACGTTTTTGGCTTTTGCTTGGGCTGAAGGCGGAGACGTCGATCCGTGCAGACAGGCAGGAGGCGCAATCGGCGCAGGACGGGCGGTAGAGCACATTTTGTGACCGGCGGAACCCTTGCGCAGACAGGCTGTCGTTCAGCTCGGTCGCCGCTTCGCCCTGCAGGGCGGTGAACAGCTTTCTCTCCATCCGGTCCTCAAGATAGGGACAGGGTTGCGGCGCAGTTACATAGAACTGCGGAGTGAGCGGCAAAGAGTGGCGCATGAGACATCCGATTGTTGCGAAAGGATGATAACAACCGGTCCTCCATGCGCCAAGACACGTTTTAATAAAATGCGATCAATCAGCGGCGCCGGTTCATCGGCACGGTGCCCAGCACCATATCGGTGAGGCCCTGTGCGCGGGCCGTGGTGCAGATCAGCACGATCGAGATCAGTTGCAACGGCGCAAAGGCGATGGAGATACTATAGCCCAGCGTATGCAGAAAGGCGGTGCCAAGATCCAGGGCCTCATCATCGCGGGTCCGGATTTCCATCGACATCAGCCGCATCCCCCAAGTGGCAGAGCCATTGGCGAGGGTGATCACCCGATAAGCAAAGCCCGTGACCAGCATCAGCAGCGGAAAGAAAAACAGGCCGGTAAAGGCGGTGAACGGCACGATCACCAGGCACAGGACAAAGATCAGGGCTGCGTCAATGAGCCATGCAAACAACCGCTTGGCCGGGATGCCTTCGTAAAATTGGGGATGCAGATCTGGGTCTGGGGTCATCTGTTTGGTTCCTTGGGAAAATGCCCCCCGGCAGGACCGGGAGGCGTGGGGAGGCTTGTGCAGATCAGGCGTCTGCCGTGTCGTCCTTGGATTTTGCGCGGTCGTTCATGAACTGGTCGAATTCGGCCTTGTCCTTGGCTTCGCGCAGACGTTCCAGAAAGGCTTCGAAGTTGTTCTGCTCTTCTTCGAGGCGGCGCAGGGTGTCGGCCTTGTAGGCGTCAAAGGCGCTGTTGCCGGTGCTACGGGTGGACATCATGTGGCGGCTGCCACGGCGGGCGCAGGATTTTCCAGAAAACATGCGTTTACTCCAGATCATGTACATCAAAAGGGCAAGGCCAACGGGCCAGAAGAAGATAAAACCAAGGACCATGGCGGCGATCCAGGCGCCTTTGCCTTTGTCATCCAGCCAGGCTTCGGAGCGGGCGAACCAGCTTTGCCGCGGGGCGTAGGTTTGTTCGGAAGTGATCGTGGTCATCAAATATGCCTTTCAGTTCGGGGTGAAGGCCGCCGGTGCGGCCCGTCTGCGAAAGGGCTATGTGAATGCCTTTCACATTACATAGATTGGCATTTATCGGGTCTCTTGCAAGGGCTTATGTGAATGGTTTTTACATTTATTTATAAAGTGTATTAATTTCAGATGCTTGCAATGTGAAAATAGTGATCCGTTGCTGTGGGTGAAATGCATGAACCGGTCCCATCGTCGCCTGTAAGGCCCCTTATGTA
Source organism: Sulfitobacter mediterraneus (assembly GCF_016801775.1). Taxonomy (NCBI): domain Bacteria; kingdom Pseudomonadati; phylum Pseudomonadota; class Alphaproteobacteria; order Rhodobacterales; family Roseobacteraceae; genus Sulfitobacter; species Sulfitobacter mediterraneus. The sequence continues at coordinate 730,427 of NZ_CP069004.1, forward strand.
CCCTTCGAATACTGCTTGAAGCTGATTTCTGTGGACGGTTAGGGGGCTCGACCTGACAAAATGCCGTTGATGTCTGCTATGCGGGACAGAGTTGTCGTTTAAGAAGTGCGGTCCAACGTCGGTTTTGGAGAGCCTCCCTCTGGCTGGTCACAGCGTTCCTTATGCCACCGATCAAGTTAGAGGGCTGTTGCAAGATAGGGATGCAGACCGTCAGGCAATTCGAACTCGCCGTACCCTGACAAATGCTGCACTTCAAAGCCTGCTTTTTCCAGCATTCTGCATATCTGGGTAGGCTCGTAGGTATGCAAGCGGTGAACTTCGTTGGATTTCTCCCAAGCATTGTCGCGCTGAGTAAACGTAACGATTTTTCGGGTGATAATGTCGTCTTTCGCAATGGCCTGCATGGCAACAAAGCTATCTGCTTGTTCAGACCAGACGTATTCGCCCTTCCTATGGCGTTTGGGGCCAGCGCAATCGAAAAGGAACTGACCTCGCACTGGTAGGCTTTCGCGAGCACGACGAAATAGGTTCTCTAGAGCGCCGGGTCCTCCAGAGGCTGTAGCATAGTTCACAACCTCGCCAATTGCAGCAATCGCATCGACGGCGCCAAAGTCTGTGGAAAGTATATCGCATTGTTCAAAGCGCCCGGTGGGCACACGTTGCCGGGCGATAGACAACAGTTCAGCCGAAAGGTCGATACCGTAGACCTCATGTCCATCAGCCGTGAGCAGGAAAGAAAGCGGTCCGGCACCACAGCCAAGGTCCAGGACGCGCCCGGCAGTTGGCATCAGCGACAAAAGTACTTCAGCAGCAGCACGAGCCAAGGCTTCATGATGCTTTGCATGTATGGCCGCAAGGTCGCGCGCGTAGAACAATTCAGATGAAGTCATTCACTTAGAACACCCTAATGTAGGCAAATTTGTAGCCAGCCCAAGCGCAATAGCTGCCGCTCGTTCACCTTGCAACATCATGAAGGTTTTGAGGTCAAGGCCGACATCTGATAATTTTGGTAGGCCATCCGCCTGCAAAGTCCCAAATTCTCTTCCCAGTTCCAGACGCTTGATTTGGCGCTTCAATTTTGCTAAGGCTCTGTTATTACGGCTGTAATCTCTTTCTGGGAAGAGAATGCCGAACTGGGAAGCCCATTTCCCAGTTCACAGCGCTAAATTCCACCCATAAGGCCACTTATGTACCCTTCGAATGCCGTTCAAAGCCCTATTTAAATGGGGTTTGAGGGCGGGCAGGGGCTTTGCAGGAATATTTGTCATAGATTTACAGGATACGTTGCAGAGGGCTGATTTGGGCTCATTTGCAAGACTTCCTGCAATTCAGCCATTTTTACCTGCGCTTGTTTGAGGCCCTTTTTTATAGGGCCCATCCGGCTTTTTCCGCCCTCATCCGGGGTCTTCCGCTTACTGCAATACTTGGTGTCACACTACATCGGCATGACAAAGTGCCGTTAATGTCGGCTATGCTGGACGGAGCTGGCGTTCAGAAACTACAAAGAGGTTTCGGCGGAAATGCCGTCACTCCAAATGAGCGGGTCATCATTTATTGCCTGTGCGACCTTCAGAAGATTTTTGCGAATCTCACTCTCGCTTGTTTCAACACCCAACCCCATGCAATCGGTCTCAATAAAGAATAGATACTCGACAACCTCCGCTAGAGCGCATTGATTTCGCAGCATTACTGCTGCTTTGATCAGATAGGCGTCATATTCATCTGCAAAGGTTTCTTCCCTCCAGATACCCGAATTTCCATCCAAACCGATTGGGTCCCACAGAGACCATCCAATTTCTCTTAGCCTTATAAGTTCAAGTCTTGGGAGTTTTTCGCTCATTTTTGTAACATGAATGACCGCCACCAATGTGGCAACGAGCAATGGCTCAAAACTGGGGACTTTGGCCTCACAGCCGACATCTGACAGTTTCGGTCTGACTTGCCAACTGGTAGGCTGTGGGCACGACAAAAGGGAGGCCGCAAGTTGCTTCGAAAGTACCTGACTGCCAGAAGTATTGATTTTAAGATCATTGTTGGTTTCTGGCTTGTATTCTTATGCCTTCACCTATCGTTCCCAGAGGGTTTTGGCGTCCGAAGTGTGGATCGGGCCATTGTTGGAGGGCTTTATTTTGGCGGACCGGTAGCTTTGCTTCTTGATGTGGTAACCTTCTGCATCCGTCGCAGGTAGATGGTAGCTGGGAAGCAACAAAAAGGAGCCAATGTTGGTCCTGCGGACAAAGTGACACTGTTGACCACCTTGCAATCATTACCTCCAAATCTTAACGGTCCAACCGCTGATAGTTTCTTTTGTGGCAGAGGATCAAAGGTGTAAATTTGTCTGCGCGCTCTGAAAAGGCTGTGACATGCGTGTTTTTTTAAGTTGGGTAGTCGAGCGTTCCCTTGAAGTTGTGCTTGTAACTGCGTTCATTCATGCAAAGTTTTCCGAGCCAACCAGATTTGAGCTGTTCGAAATCGTGGAAACATCGAGCAAGTTCGCTCTCTTTCCTGCTCTATTTTACGTGATGTCTGGTTACATTTTTTCCTGCGTGTATTTTGGGTTAGTGAGGAGGCGGCCTGATGCTTTTGACCATGTAAAGATGATGATGATCGCATACACCGCCCACGCCTTCTTTTTCTTAGCAATTTCATCGTCAGAGATCGAAAGCCTTACATTTGAGATCGCTGGTGTAGGCCTGCTTGTGGTGACAGTTTCTAGCCTGATTGGGGCTCAAATCGCAAAAACACCAGCTCATTGATTTGGTGAAGTCTAACTGATGCAGTTACATTTCTTTCTCGCTATTCTGCACCTGAGAAACATTAAGTTTGAGAGGCGTTGGCTTTTTAGGACAGCGATGGGTCTGCTATGGGCTCATAGCCTACATCTGACAGTTTCGGTAGGCTTTGCCGACTGGTAGGGTGGGGCACGACATAAAGGAGCGGCAGGCGAATGTCGGCTATGCGGACAAAGCTGCCCTTAAAGAACCACCGCGCCCGAACCGAGGGACAGGAAGCAAAGCGCCCGCCCCGTCAAACCGTAGGTTTGCCTTTGGCAAAACGGGGCGGTTCGGGCGCGGCCAAATCGGTGATTTGGCAATTCGGCTTCATCTCCTAGGGTATCTTTGAGCTTATACCCCGCATCCGAGGGCTTCGCTTGGCCGTCCACCCAAATAATCCGCGTGTTTTCCTTTTCTGTGCGGGAAAGGGTATGTCTTCTAAATCACCTTAAAATTAGCCAGTTGCGCGCCCGAAATGCGCAGCATCTCCTTTGGCGCCAAGCCGAACACATGATGCGGGGTGCCGGCGGCGGCCCAGATCATGTCAAACTCCAGCAAAGTCCGGTCAAACCACGCCCGCGCCGGATTGATGTGGCCAACAGGGGAAACCCCGCCGATGGCAAAGCCGGTTTGCGCGCGGATCAGGGCGGCGTCGGCCTTGCCCAACGGCTCTCCGGCGAGGGCGGCAGCAGCGGTCAGATCCACCTGTTGCCCGCCCGCGGTCACAAACAGAACAGCCTCGCCGCTGGTCTCGCCGCGCAGCACGATGGATTTGGCGATTTGATCCACTGTGCAGCCGAGTGCCGCAGCGGCGTCGGCTGCGGTCCGTGCCAGTGCGGTTTCACGGATATCTGCGGTGACATTTGCCGCATCCAATGCGGCGCGAACGCGTTTCAGGCTCTTGCTCATGGCGCGACACTGACGCAAAGCTAGTGGCATGACAACATCCCATCTTTCCAGCCAGATCACCCGTACACCCCGCATTTTTGATGAGGGCCGCGCCGCCGATGCCGGCCCTCTGATTGACGGGTTTGACCCTTCGGTTGCGGCGCTGATCAAAGGGGCTGTTTCGACCGCGCCCTATCTCATGGGCCTGCTGGAACGCGAGGCCGATTGGTTGCGCGGCGCGGTGGAAGATCCTGACACTGCGGTGGATCAGGTGATTGCAGGCGTGGCGGAGCTTGCGGCGTCTGATCTGGCCGATGGGCTGCGTCGGGGGAAACGGCGGGTGGCCCTGATGGCGGCGCTGGCGGATCTGGGCGGCGCTTGGTCGCTCGAACAGGTGACCGGCGCCTTGACCGATTATGCCGATGCGGCCTGCGGTGCGGCCCTGCGCGGCGGATTGGCGGCGCAGATCCGGCGCGGCAAGATGCCGGGGCTGACCGAAAACGATCTGCACGACGCAGGCGGCATGGTGGTGCTTGCCATGGGCAAGATGGGCGCGCATGAGCTGAATTATTCCTCCGACATTGATCTGATTTGCCTGTTTGACGAAACCCGCTTTGACCCGGATGATTTTCACGAGGCCCGCACCGGGTTTGTCCGTGCAACCCGCGCGATGAGCGGGACGCTGAGTGATCTGACCAGCGAAGGATATGTGTTTCGCACCGATTTGCGCCTGCGCCCCGATCCGGCGGTCACCCCGGTCTGTATGGCGATGGAGGCGGCGGAACGTTATTATGAGTCGCTGGGCCGGACATGGGAACGCGCAGCCTATATCAAGGCGCGGCCAGCGGCAGGCGACCTGGTGGCGGGTGACAGATTCCTCAAGGCTCTGCGGCCCTTTGTCTGGCGGCGGCATCTGGATTTTGCGGCCATTCAGGACGCCCATGACATGCGACTGGCGATCCGTGAGCACAAGGGGCTGGGCGGGCCGATCACCTTGCCGGGGCACAATATGAAACTGGGGCGCGGCGGCATTCGCGAGATCGAGTTTTTCACTCAGACCCGCCAGTTGATTGCAGGCGGGCGCGATCCGGATCTGAGGTTGCGCGGCACCTGTGAGGGCTTGTCTGTCTTGGCGGACAAGGGCTGGGTGCCGCCGGATGTTGCGCAGGTTCTGGCCGATAACTATCGCTATCACCGCACGGTGGAACACCGGGTTCAGATGGTGCGCGATGCCCAGACCCACAATCTGCCGCAATCGCCCGAAGGTTTTGCGCGGCTTGCCGCGATGATGGACAAAGACGTGCCGGAGCTTGAGGCAGAACTGCACGCGCGGCTCAGTGCGGTACATGAGCTGACCGAAGGGTTCTTTGCCGCCTCCCGCGCCCCTGCGCCCGACGCGGCCAAGGAGGCCGCCGCCGATCATGTGTTTGATCATCAGGTGTTGGATCGCTGGCAAAGCTATCCGGCGCTCCGCTCTGAACGCGGGCTGGAGATCTTTGAGCGTCTGAAACCGGATCTTCTGGCGCGGTTGGCACGGGCGGCAAAACCGGACGAGGCGTTGCTGGCCTTTGATGGCTTTCTCGCCGGATTGCCCGCTGGGGTGCAATTGTTCTCACTGCTCAAGGCAAACCCGCAATTGGCCGATCTGTTGATTGACATCGTCAGCACCTCACCGGCCCTGGCGGTGCACCTGTCGCGCAACGCCGGCGTGTTTGATGCGGTCATTGGCGGCGATTTCTTCAGCGATTGGCCGGGGCAGGCGGGACTGACCGAGATGCTCGCTGAAACACTGGCGGCAGAGCCGGACTATGAGGCGCAGCTGGACGGCACCCGCCGTTGGGCCCGTGAATGGCATTTTCGGATCGGGGTCCATCTGTTGCGTGGTCTCATTGATGCAGCGACCGCAGGCCGGCAATATGCGGAACTGGCCCGCGCGGTTCTCACCGCGCTTTGGCCTGTGGTCACGGCACAATTTGCCCTGCGCCATGGTCCGCCGCCGGGGCGCGGTGCGGTGCTGCTGGGCATGGGCTCGCTTGGGGCCGGGCGTCTGACCGCGACCTCCGATCTGGACATGTTGGTGATCTATGATCCGGACGGGCAGGACAGCTCTGAAGGTAAGCGCCCGCTGGCCTCAAGGCTCTATTATGCGCGGCTGACCCAGGCGATGATCACCGCCATGACCGCCCCGATGGCGCAGGGGCGCTTGTACGAAGTTGATATGCGGCTGCGACCGTCGGGCAATCAAGGGCCGGTGGCCACCAGCCTGTCCAGTTTTGAAAGCTATCAAAAGGAGGAGGCCTGGGTCTGGGAACATCTGGCGCTGACACGGGCCGATGTGGTGGCCGGACCGCCGGGATTGGCCGCAGATGTTGCTGCCCTTTGCGCGGACATTCTCAAGACCGGACGTCCAAGCGATCAGATCCTGCCCGAGGTCGCCCAGATGCGCCTGCGCATCGCCGCTGCCAAAGCCCCCGATGGCCCCTTTGACGCCAAGATCGGGGCAGGGCGCTTGCAGGACATCGAATTGTTTGCCCAAGCCGGAGCCTTGATGGCGGGTCGCGCGGCCCACGACATTTCCGACGGTCTTAGCGCGGCAGAGGCATCACAGGTGATCTCGGAAAGCCAACGTACCGCGCTGCAACAGGCCTATGACCAATGTTGGACCTTGCAATGCGCCGGTCGGCTCTTGTCCGCAAATCCGGTACGATCGGACAAATTGGGGCAGGCGGGCGAAAAATTCCTCGCCAGAACGTTGGGATGCGACACTTTCGCCGATCTTGAGGCGCAAATGACCCAGACCTATGCCCGCGCGGCCGAAATGATCGACGCGGCCCTGCCGGCGCCGCCGACAACCCAAGCCAACGAGGCGACATGAAAAAAGGTGATGAAATGGATCCGAAAGGACTGATTTTCGAAGCGTACCGGATGGATGGCATCTCGGCGGCGGAATGCCGGACGATCTTTCTTGACTGGGCGCTGTCCTTGCCATCAGGGCAGGATACGCTGAACAGTCTCGGGGTGCTTTTGGGCCGCTATGGGGATGACTTTCCCGATCACCCGATGACGCAGATCCTGACGGATGGGCGCACCACCATGACCGCCCCGCGCCGCCGCGGCGGTTGGCGCAGCCGGACACGGAACTGATCCTTCGCCTGCGTTCCTGTGGGTCGTGCCGAACAAGCACCATTGAGGCAGCGGGCCACCCGGCGGACATCGGAACGCCCCGCTCTTTCACAGATTACGCCCAATTCTCGCCCTCATTGCCGGGCATTTGTTTCAATGTGAAGTGAAACAGCCTGCGGCGATGCGCCCAAGCGAGGATGACATGAAAACACTGAAACTGATCGGGGCACTGGCCCTGGGCGCGATGACCGCCGCCTGCGCCCAACTGCCGGATGTAACCAGCCGGAACGCACCGTTTGAGGCAACCGAACCCTTGCTGGGATCATCGCCCCTTGTAGCAGAATCGGTGGCGCAAAAGCAGTTGCCCTATTCGATGAATGTGACAGAGATCAACGTCCGCGCCCCGCGCAGCCTCAAAGTCTCCGAGGCCAACGTCTATTATCCACGCGGTGACATCGTTTGGCGCGGTGATCCGATTGGCGACCGCTATGAGCAGATCGAAGCCATCTTTGAAGAGGCTTTTGCCAGAGGCACGGCAAACATGAACGGCGCTGTTCCGGTGGTGCTGGACGTGGAAATCGCACGGTTCCATTCCGTCAGCGAGAAGACCCGCTATTTCGCCAGCGGCGTGCACAATATGGAGTTTATCCTAACTGTGCGCAGCGCCGATACCGGCATCGCACTGGCGCCGCCGCGCAAAGTCTCAGCGAACCTGCATGCATTTGGCGGGCAGGCCGCGATTGAGGCGGACCGGGCAGGGCACACACAAAAGGTTCGGGTCACCGGCTATCTTGCCCAGGTGATCCAGGAGGAGCTGGCCAAACCAAGCGTCTGATTGGCTGCGCATTGGGGGCAATGCGGGACCACAACAAAATCGGCGCTTTCGTTAAAGGCCAGAACCCACTAGAGGGGGCGCTATGACAGCGCCCCTTTCTTCATCCGCCTCACTGCCGGTCGTCCGCCTTTTGCCAAAGGCCAACGCCCGTGCCATCCGCCACGGCTTCCCTTGGGTCTATGCCAATGAAATGGTGTTGGACCGCCGGACCAAGAAACTTGACCCTGGCACACTGGCCCGTCTCGAAGATGACGCCCGCCAGCCTATGGGGCTGGTTTCGGTCAATCCGACGTCAAAGATCATTGCGCGGATGCTGGACCAAAACCCGGATGCGGTGATTGATCAGCCATGGTTTGAGGCGCATATCGCCCGTGCGCTGGCCCTGCGTTCGCAACTCTTTGATGCCCCGTATTATCGCTTGATCCATGCCGAGGCTGACGGGTTGCCCGGTGTGATCATCGACCGGTTTGGCGACACATGTGTGGTGCAGCCCAATGCCGCATGGGCCGATGCCCTGCTGGAACCGCTTTGTGCGGCGCTGACATCCGTAACCGGCATCACCAACATCTTGAAAAACGCAGGCGGGCGCACGCGCACCCTTGAGGGGCTGGACGATGTCTCTGCGGTTTTGACTGGCGCAGCACCCGAGGCGGCGCTGCCGGTGCCGATGAATGGCGCCACCTATATGGCGGACCTGACCGGTGGCCAGAAAACCGGCCTGTTTTACGACCAGCGGCCCAACCATGCTTTTGCCGCCAACCTCAGCAAAGACGCGCGGGTTCTGGACGTTTTTTCCCATGTTGGAGGATTTTCTCTGGCCGCTTTGGCCAATGGTGCGGCTTCTGCACTGGCGGTCGATGGATCCGCGCCCGCGCTTGCGCTGGCCGAGGCTGGTGCCAAAGCCATGGGCGTGCAGGACAAATTCAGCATCCGCCAGGGCGATGCCTTTGACACCCTGGCCGCCCTGCGCAGCGAAGGGGCACAGTTTGATGTGGTGATCTGTGATCCGCCCGCCTTTGCCCCATCGCGCAATGCGCTTGAGGCCGGATTGCGGGCCTATGAAAAGATCGCGCGTCTGGCCGCGCCATTGGTGGCTGAGAACGGCGTTCTGGCCCTGTGTTCCTGTTCGCATGCGGCGGATCTGGCGCAGTTCCGGAATGCATCAGTGCGCGGCATTGGCCGTGCCGGACGGCGGGCGATCATGCTGCACACCGGTTTTGCCGGACCGGACCACCCGCAGCTGCCGCAACTGGCCGAAAGCGGCTATCTGAAATCGTTGTTCTTCCGCCTGTGAGCGCCCCGCGCATCCTGATCGACACCTGCGTGCTTTACCCCACGGTGATGCGCGAGGTGGTGCTTGGGGTGGCGGCATCAGGCGTGTTTGAACCGATCTGGTCAGCGCGTATCCTGGAAGAATGGGCCCGCGCCGCGATCAAGCTCGGCCCCGAAGGCGAGGCGCAGGCCCGCGCGGAGATTGCCCTGATCCGCGCCGCCTGGCCAAAGGCCGAACGCCCCGCAGCCCCCGGCCTCGTAGCCCGGTTATGGTTGCCGGATGCGGACGACATTCATGTTTTGGCAGTCGCGGTGGATGCCGGTGCCGATATGATCATGACTTTGAACGCCAAGGATTTTCCGCGCGGCACCTTGGCCGAAGAGGGCATTGATCGGGTCGATCCCGACAGCTACCTGATGCAGCTCTGGCCCGAACATGATGCCGCCATCCGCGTGGTTTCAGAGCGCATACTGCAAGCCGCGCAGCATATGTCTGGCCAGGACTGGGATATGCGCGGGCTGATGAAAAAAGCCAGGCTGCCGCGATTGGGCAAGGCCCTGACCACTTAGAGACAGTATGCGAATTACCGATCCGCCTTGTCCCAACGTGCTTCAAGCTTGCGCAGGGCCGCGATACGCTCGGCGGTTTTGGGATGGCTCAAAAGCCAGGCCGGCGCCGTGCCGTGATTGGATTGGGTCAATCCTTCCAGCTTTTCAAACAGGGAAATCTGCGGACCAACACCGATCCCCGCCTTCGTCAAAAGCGCGGCGGCATAGGCGTCCGCCTCGTATTCGTCGCCGCGCGATAACCGCGCCGCCAGAAGCGTGGTTAACATATTGGCAATCCAAACCCCTGCAAACGGGATAAACCGGCCCAGAACCATCGCCAAAACCGTGCGCATGGCGTTTTGCCCGGAAAAATCAATCATGCGGCGGCGCGAATGGCCAAGTGCCACATGCCCCAGCTCGTGAGCGATCACACTGGCCAGTTCTTCGGCTGTCACCTCTCCTGCACGGAACCTGTTGTAGAAGCCGCGTGTAATGAAAATCCGGCCATCCGGCGCGGCCAGACCGTTCACCGGATCAATCTCGTAGATGTGCACCTTGATCCGCGGCAGATCGAGCGCTTTTGCCATCCGGTCCGACATGTCCTTGAGCGCAGGATCAACCAAAGGGGTGGAGCGTGCGTCGAGTTCCCGCGCGGTGCGCCAAGCGGAAAAGCGATACATCGCAAGGGCATAGGCCACGGCCAGAAGGATGGGTAAAACGCGGATCATAGCATCAATATGGGGTGCGCGGCGCGACGGGCAAGGGCGTCTGGGCCGCTACCACGTTACCGGCACCGAGGTTGGCCCGCGAAACGCCCAGCCGGCAAAGGGTACGGGTCCGGCAAGCCGCAATTGTGGAAACCGCTCAAGGATCATTGGCACGGCGTAATGAGCCACCAAGCTGCGCGAGGCCGCAGCACCGGCGCAGAAATGCGGGCCAGCGCCGAACGGGATAGCGGCAGAGGTATCACGGGACAGATCAAATTGATCCGCATTGGCAAAATGGTCTTCGTCCCGGCAAGCCGAGCCAAACATCAAGAACACCCGGTCACCTGGCTCAAACGTCACGCCCGCAACAGTGTCGCGCCGCGCCACCATGCGCGGGGCCATCTGGATGGGCGCAACAAGCCGCGCATATTCGGAAAACGCATCCGACAGTGTGGCATCGCCGGATGTGATCAGGGCGCGTTGATCCGGATGGGCAAGCAAAGCCCATAGCAGGCCCGCAATGGCATCACGCGGCTCATTCTGGCCGCCGCCAATGATCACCTTGATATTGGCCGCGATGGAGGGCAGGGGCATTTCAGCCCGGTCGAGTACACTCAGGATCGAGGGATCAGGCACAGCGCGGACCTGCGGCAAACATTCCGCAATCGCGTCATCCACACGGGTTGAGGCAGCAAGACCGGTCGCCTCGATTTGCGGGTTGGCCGCATAATTGGCAATGGCATCAATCATTTGCTGGCTGGCGCTGTCCATCTCCTCCGGGGTCATGCAGGTCAGCCCAGTCATGGCGCACAGCGCGGCACCGGACACCGGCATGGCAAAATCGCGAACCAGATCGCAGCCGCCCAGAGGGGCCAATTGGTCCAGCCGCGCAGTCACGATCTGTTCAAACTGTGGCGCCCAGTGATCTGCCACGGTGCGCGGGCTGAGCGCGGGAAACAACGCACGGCGTTCCTGCCCATGCGGCTCGCCATCACGGCGCATCATGTTCAGGCCCATGATCTGTTCCATCAACCCGCCCGGTTGAACCGATGAAAACACCTCGATCCGCTTTTCCTCGCGGTGAATGTCGTCGCGCCGGGTCAGCAGGGTCGCGCCCAGTTCAGGTACAAAGGTGATCGGCGTTTTGGCCCGCATCTGCGCCAGCACCGGATAGGGATCAGCGGTAAACGCGGCGGGGTCGATATGGGTGACGGGGGCATTGGACATGGGCCAAGCCTAGTGTGCAACAGCAGGGGGGCCAAGGGGCAGTATACGCTTAAAAAGCCCCTAGCGGGTCAATTCCTTGATCCCGCGTGACAGCCCCTCAAGGGTCATGGGCACCATAGCGTCAGGTCCGAAAATCTCTTGGATCATCATGATCGACTGGGTGTATTGCCAGTATTTTTCGGGCACCGGATTGATCCAAAGGCTGCTTTTCCACTGCTCGCGCACGCGGTTGAGCCAGACCGAGCCTGCCTCGGCATTCCAATGCTCATTGGCGCCGCCGGGATAGGCGATTTCATAGGGCGACATCGATGCGTCACCGACAAATATACATTTATAATCAGGCCCGTAAGTGTGGAGGATGTCCATCGTGCTTTCCTGGGCATCCCAGCGGCGACGGTTGTCGCGCCACACACCTTCGTAAAGACAATTGTGAAAATAGAAATGTTCAAGATGTTTGAACTCGGCCTTGGCCGCCGAGAACAACTCTTCCACAACCCGGATATGCGGATCCATGGAGCCGCCCACATCGAGAAACAGCAGCACCTTGACCGCATTGCGCCGTTCCGGGCGGGTTTTCACGTCAAGGTATCCATGTTCGGCGGTAGAGCGGATCGTACCGTTCAGATCAAGTTCCTCATCCGCGCCGTCCCTTGCCCAGCGGCGCAGTCGTTTCAGGGCCACTTTGATGTTGCGGGTGCCCAGTTCAACCGTGTCATCGAGATTGCGAAACTCGCGTTTGTCCCAAACCTTGACCGCTTTTTGGTGGCGGGATTCCTTCTGTCCGATCCGCACCCCTTCGGGATTGTAGCCATAGGCACCAAACGGCGAGGTGCCAGCGGTGCCAACCCATTTGTTGCCGCCCTGATGACGGCCTTTTTGCTCTTCCAGCCGCTGTTTGAGGGTCTCCATCAACTTGTCAAAGCCGCCCATGGCTTCGATTTCGGCCATTTCCTCGGGGCTCAGATGCTTTTCCGCCATCTTTTCAAGCCACTCGCGTGGGATATCAACGGCCTCCAGTACATCGTCGAAGCTGATGCTCTCCAGCCCTTTGAACGCAGCGGCGAAGGCCTGATCGAATTTGTCGATGTTGCGTTCGTCTTTGACCATGGAAATGCGTGCGAGGTAGTAGAACGCCTCAACATCATAGGTTGCCAACCCCGCAGACATCCCATCCAGAAACGCCAGAAACTCACGCATGGACACCGGCACCTTGTGGCGGCGCAATTGGTCGAAAAAGGGCAAGAACATCGGGTTTGCCTCAGAAGATCCAACGGTCTACCAGGACCGTCAGAACCAATCCGATCAAAGCAAAGGCGATGCCCGCACTGGCGGCATATTGTGCGATATCCTTGCGGTTTCCGCCGCGTTTCTTGGCCGTCAAACCGCCATAGATGGCACCCAGGATGCCAAAAACCAAAAAGATCATAACTGCTTGCGCCCCGCGTTTAACCTTTGAGCGGGCTCAGCGATGCAATCTCGCGCAGCTTGGCCCGCACTGCCCAATCTGGGCCAAAGCCGTATCGCGCCCAGCCGATGCTGTCCAGCCTGACGCTGCGCGCTTCGCCAGGGCGGCCCTCCAGTTCAAGCGCTTCGGCCTTGAGCAACAGGCAGGTGGCCAGCAGTGCGGCATTTTCACTTTGGCGGGCGACCTCGATGTGTGGTGCGATGATCCGCAAAGCCTCGGTGCCGCGCCCCTGTGCGATGGCATAGGCGGCCAGCTGCGTTGCGACATAGGCGCGGTGCAGCGTGGTGCCGGGGCTGGCGGCATAATATCCGTCTGCGATCAGGTATTGATGGTGCGCCCGATCCGGTTCTGTGGATTGTAACACCCGGCCCATGGCATAATGCGCAAAAGCGCGGCGATGATCCTGCCACCCCATCGCCGTGGCGATGCGCACGGCCTCACGGGCGGCCGCATTGCGGCGGGCCGCTGGGGTGCCGCGCCCCAATGCCGTTTGGATCGCCTTGCTCCAGCCTTGCGGTGTGCGTGTGGCATAACGGGCCGGCAGGGCCGCGCCCTGTGGGTTGTTGCGGGCCAGAATGGCGGGCAGGGCGCGGGCCACTTGCCCGCGTGTCATGCCAGACCGCAATGCCGGATCATAATAGGTCCGCAGGATCAGCATATCAAAACCGGTCAGAACCGTATGCACATTGTCATCGTTGAAAACGCTGTCGGGCAGACGATAAAGATCATTCAGTGGGCCAAGCGCCTGCGCCAGTTCCTCGTGCAGGCAATCGCGCACCTCTTGCGGGCTGACGTCATTGGGCAAGAAAATTGCAAGCTTTTCGCGACTTTGCAGCGCGGTCCAATCGGTTTTGGCCTTGCGGCGGGCGCCGCGGTATTCACTGAGAGATCGCACGTTGGGCGCCACAAAACAGGCCGCTTGCGGCAAGATCCGGTGAATATCGGCGCGGCTCACGGCCTCGATGGTGATATTGGCATCGCTGCGTGTGGTATAAGAAATGTCGATCCCCGCCTCATTGCGCAGCCGCGCCATCAATTGCTTGAGATCAGGGCCAAGGGTTGCAGGCGGCTTGCCGGTGACGCGCAGGGTGATCGGGGTTTCGAAACGGGTCAGAACCGGCAGTTGCCGTCCACTTTCCATCTGGAAGGACAGCTCAATGAAATCAATTGCCAGATCGCGGTTTGACCGTATCGGCGCGGCCGGACGGGTGGCGGCAAAGGTCTTCATCGGGGGCAGGGTGCTTTGGGCAAATTGCGCCCGTGTTGGCATGTCGCTCTGCGCTGCGGGCACGCAGGCGCTCAGCAACATCACAAGTGGCAGGGCAAAACGCGGGGTCACAGGCGATGCCCCGCAGCCGCGCAAGAAAGCGCCCAAACGGGCCGCAGAAAACGGGAAAAGAACGCGCAGTTGGGTGCTGCGAATGGGACTGTCATCTCTGCCTGCTGCCCTATGCTGAGCCTTGAGTGTCAGGTCCGTGCCTGATCTTTCCTCCTTGGTAGAGGGCAAATAAGGCAAATCTTGGGCAATTGGGGCAGAAACAGAAACAGGCTCCCGAAGGAGCCTGCTATTTGGGTCCAGGAAAGCGTGGAAATTACCGTTGCGCCCGCGCCATAAAGGCCAGCCGTTCAAACAGATGCACATCCTGTTCGTTCTTGAGCAAGGCCCCATGCAGCTTGGGCAAGGCGCTTTTGCCGTCAGATTTCAAATCCTCTGCATCCATATCCTCGGCCAACAACAGCTTGAGCCAATCCAGCACTTCGGAGGTAGACGGCTTTTTCTTCAGGCCTTGCTGATCGCGCACTTCATAGAACTGGGTGAGCGCGGTGGTCAGCAGGCTTTCCTTGATGCCCGGATGATGTACTTCGACAATCTTCTTGAGGGTCTCGACGTCAGGAAACTGGATGTAGTGGAAGAAACAGCGCCGCAGAAACGCGTTGGGCAGCTCTTTTTCGTTGTTTGACGTGATGATCACAATCGGCCGGTTGACCGCCTTGATGGTTTCGCCCGTTTCATAAACAAAGAACTCCATCTTATCGAGTTCCTGCAGCAGATCGTTGGGAAATTCGATGTCGGCCTTGTCGATCTCGTCGATCAAAAGCACCACTTTTTCGCCCGCCTCGAAGGCCTCCCAAAGCTTGCCCTTACGGATGTAATTCTTGACGTCATGCACACGCTCATCGCCCAACTGGCTGTCGCGCAGGCGCGAGACGGCGTCATATTCATAAAGACCCTGCTGGGCGCGTGTGGTGGATTTGACGTTCCATTCGATCATCCGCAGGCCCAAGGCAGATGAGACCTGCCGTGCCAGTTCGGTTTTGCCGGTGCCCGGCTCGCCCTTGACCAAGAGGGGACGCTCAAGCGTCACGGCCGCGTTCACGGCAATCTTGAGGTCATCTGTCGCGACGTAATCGGCGGTGCCCTGAAATTTCATATTGCTTTTCAACCCTCTGTCTTGCGCAAAAACTGCCCATGCCTTTAACCAAAATTCCAAGGGATTGTGTAGTGACAATCGCTGGTTGCTCAGGTAGACGCTGCGGCAGGACGAGATCTCGGGGAGAGAGAGTCTTATATGCCAGGACTAAAAACTGTTGAGGGACATACGATGAAGCAGGAAGTTTTCCTGCCGGATGACTATTCTCCGGCTGAGGACGAACCGTTCATGAATGACAGGCAGCTTGAGTATTTTCGGCGCAAGCTGCTGACCTGGAAATCGGAGCTGCTGGCTGGCAGCCGCGACACCATCGAAGGGCTTCAGGACGGCACACGCAACATTCCAGATGTGGCAGATCGTGCATCGGAAGAAACAGACCGGGCGCTGGAATTGCGCACACGGGACCGCGCACGCAAACTGGTCGGCAAGATCGACGCTGCTTTGCGCCGCATTGATGAGGGTGAATTTGGCTATTGCTCTGTGACGGGCGATCAAATCTCGCTCAAGCGTCTGGACGCACGGCCCATCGCGACGATGAGCCTTGAAGCGCAGGAAAAACACGAGCGCCGCGAAAAAGTGCACCGCGACGATTGATACGATTGATCCCCTAATCAGGGTCTGAAATAGCAAGCGCCGGGGCGGGAACGCTTCGGCGTTTTGTTTTGGAGAACGATGTGAAGCACACAAATGCGATTGTGATCGGCGGCGGCATTGGTGGGCTTGCCGCGGCTGCGGGTTTTGCCCGGCGCGGGGTGGCGGTGACGCTGCTCGAACAGGCCCCGCAGATTACCGAAGTGGGCGCAGGACTGCAGATCAGCCCCAATGGCATGGCCGTTCTGCGCGCCCTGGGGCTTGAACCCGGCTTGCGCCGCCGCGGTGCGGTCAAAGGCCGGGCGGTGGTGTTGCACAACGAGGCCGGCGCACAGGTGGCGCGGCTGGACCTGACCCGCCTGAAAAAGGGGCAGGAGTATATGTTCCTGCACCGCGCCGATCTGGTGGATGTGCTGGCCGAAGCTGCCAAACGCGCCAATGTGACGTTCGAACTGGGCGCTCAGGTCGCCTCGATCCGCCCCGGCGAGACCCCGACCGTGCAGATGGTCGATGGCAGCACCCGGCGGGCCGGTACATTGGTAGCCGCGGACGGCATCCATTCCGTAGCACGGCCCCTGCTGAATGGTGAGGATCAGGCGTTTTTCACCGGGCAGGTGGCCTGGCGCGCGGTTGTGCCCAACCACTGCAATCACCCCGATGAGGCGCATGTGCATATGGGCGAGGGGCGGCATCTGGTCAGCTATCCGATGCGCGATGGCAGATTGATCAATCTGGTTGCGGTCGAAGAGCGCGACGATTGGGCCGAAGAGGGCTGGCACCATCCTGACGATCCGGCCAACCTCCGCCGCGCCTTTGATGGCTTTGCGGGCCGCGTGCCAGAGATGCTGGCGGCGGTCACGCAGGTCAACCTCTGGGGGCTGCACAGACACCCGGTGGCGCAGAAATGGTACGCACAGAACGTTGCGATGTTGGGTGATGCCGCACATCCCACCCTGCCGTTCTTGGCGCAAGGGGCCAATATGGCGCTGGAAGATGCATGGGTGCTGACCGATGCGGCAATCAAGGGTGGCAACTGGATGGCGGCCTATCAAAACCGCCGGATGGCGCGGGTGAAAAAGGTGATCGAGGCAGCCAACAGCAACGCATGGCGCTATCACCTCAAGCCCGGCCCAATGCGCGGTTTGGCCCATCTTGGGCTGCAACTGGGCAGCAAATTGGCCCCGTCACGGATGATCGGGGCCTATGATTGGCTCTACGGCTATGACGTGACCAAAGACGCCTGAAGGGGCGGCGGCGGGCCTATTTTGCCCGCTGCAACATCCCGAACAGGTCGCGCGGATCATCCGGGTCTGCAAGAAGATCCAGGGGGTGGAACAGCCCGGTTTCTTCAATCTGGTCGCGCACATAGCGCAACGCCGAAAAATCCTCGATGGCAAAGCCGACGCTGTCAAAGAGGGTGATCTGTTTGTCGTCGCTGCGGCCCTTGGCCTGACCGGTCAGAACCTGCCAGATCTCCGTGACCGCGTGATCAGGTCCAAGCTGCTGGATCTCGCCTTCAATCCGGGTCTGTTCGGGATATTCCACAAAGATTTCAGACCGATGCAGGATCGCCGGTGCCAGTTCTGTCTTGCCGGGGCAATCGCCGCCGATGGCGTTGATATGCACACCGCTGCCGATCATGTTATCGGTCAGGATGGTCGCATATTGCTTGTCCGCGGTGCAGGTGGTGATGATCTGTGCGCCCAGCATCGCCTCTTCGGCGGTCTCACATGCCACAACCTTGAGGCCGGACCCGGCAAGGTTGGCGGCGCATTTGGCGGTCGCGGCCTTGTCGATGTCATAAAGGCGCACTTCGTCGATGCCAGCGATGGCCTTCATGGCAAGGCTTTGAAACTCCGATTGCGCGCCATTGCCGATCATCGCCATCACATGCGCACCCTTGGGTGCCAATAACCGCGCCACCAGCGCCGACGTCGCCGCCGTGCGAAGCGCTGTCAAAATGGTCATCTCGGTGAGCAACACAGGATAGCCGGTCGCCACATCCGCCAAGAGGCCAAAGGCCGTCACGGTCTGCAACCCGTCCTTGGTGTTGGACGGATGCCCGTTCACGTATTTGAAGCCATAGACATCGCCATCGGAGGTCGGCATCAGCTCAATCACACCCTTTTCAGAATGGCTGGCCACGCGCGGGGTTTTGTCGAACAACTCCCACCGTTTGAAATCGGATTCAATATAGTCGGAAATGCCGGTCATCATCTGCTCGACACCGATGTGGTGGATCAGCTTCATCATGTGATCGACAGATACGAAAGGCACCAGGGCCTTTTCGGAGGGTTCTAGCGTTGTCATGGGTAAACCTCTTATTTTATTGGGTGCGG
Organism: Sulfitobacter mediterraneus; assembly: GCF_016801775.1. NCBI lineage: Bacteria > Pseudomonadati > Pseudomonadota > Alphaproteobacteria > Rhodobacterales > Roseobacteraceae > Sulfitobacter > Sulfitobacter mediterraneus. The sequence goes on from NZ_CP069004.1 coordinate 748,629, forward strand.
CGGGACAGGTGCAGACCGGCGATCATGCACCGCACGGACCCGCCTGCGGTTTCAATTGTAGGTATGTTCAAGGGCACAATCCGCGCGGATTCTGTGATACGGGCGACCTGATCTGGCTCCAGCGCGGCAAAGGCGCGCGCCGAAAGGGCAAGGATCAAACCGTCCTTGCCTTCCAGCTCGATCGCATTGCCGGCAAAGGCGGCGATCTGCGCCTCGCTCAGGGCAATCACGTCACGTCCGGTCTCGGTCAGCCTGTCTTTCACCATGGCGCGGCGGTGCGGATCGGTGATCATCTCAAGGCCGACAAGCGCCACGCGCGTTCCCACTGCCATCAGCACATTGGTATGATAGACCGCCGTGCCTTTCGCATCAGCGGCGTCAAAGGCGATCGGCTCAAAGTTGAAGTTGGTGCAGAACCGTTCCAGCAGCACCGGATCGGCGCGTTTGGACCGGGCGACGTAAGCCACACGCCCGATGTGATCCAGAACCATCGCACCGGTGCCTTCAAGCGCCAGATTGTCATACTCAAGACCCGAATAATCAATGATGTCCTGCACCCGGTATTCGGATTTGAGCATTTCGATCACGTCCCAGCGCCGCTCGCGGCGGCGGTTGGCCGCATACATCGGATAAACCGCTACATGGCCGCCTGCATGGCTCGAGAACCAGTTGTTCGGAAAAACGCTGTCCGGTGTGTCTGTGCCGGTGTCGTCGAAATCATGCACAGCGATGCCTTGCCCCCGTAGAGTGCCGACCACATGGTCAAATTCGCCGCGGGCCAATGCGGCCACATCGCCCGCACTGTCACTTTGATAGGCATTATCCCCCCGTGTTTCCGGGTTGGACCGGAAATGATGCGGACGGATCATCACCACCGACTTGGGGGCTTGGACAAACATCTCAGAACGCGCGTGTCGGACGGTCAAAGACACGGCGCCCAAGGGCCGATGCGGCCAGATCCACCATCAGGGACGCGGTGCGCCCGCGTTCATCCAGAAACGGGTTCAATTCCACCAGGTCAAGCGAGGTCATCAAGCCGCTGTCATGCAGCATTTCCATGACCAGATGCCCCTCACGGACGGTTGCGCCGCCCGGAACCGTGGTGCCAACCGCCGGTGCCACGGAAGGGTCAAGAAAATCCACGTCCAGCGAGACATGCAGCAGCCCATTGGCCGCGGCAACCTTGTCCAGAAACGCGGCCAGAGGGCGCGCGATCCCGCTTTCGTCAATCTCACGCATGTCGACATGGATAATCGACGTATCTTGCAGGGCAGCCCGTTCCGCCGCATCCACAGACCGCAACCCGATGATGGCCACGTTTTCCTGTGGCAGTGGGAGGTCGATCACGGGAAAGCCATCAAACCCTTCGCGCCCGGTGACATAGCCCAGTGGCGTTCCGTGCAAATTGCCGCTGTCGGTGGTGTGGGGCGTGTGAAAATCGCTATGCGCATCCAGCCACAGCACAAATTGCGGACGATCCACAGTTTTGGCATGGCGCATCACGCCCAAAACCGTGCCCAGTGCCAGCGCGTGATCGCCGCCCATAAAGATCGGCAAGCCGTCTTTCATGGTGGCTTCCGCCGCATCGGCCAAGGCTTCGGTCCATGCGATGGTTTCTTCGAGGGCAACCAGTTTGGGATGTTCTTTGGCCACATAGGGGGCAGGGGCCACGTTGCCCCGGTCGCTGACCTCGTGACCCAGATCACGCAGCGCTTCGGCCAGACCCGCCGTGCGGTAGGCGTCCGGTCCCATCAGGCAACCCTTGCGCCGCTTGCCGCTGTCCATCGGGGCGCCGACCAAAATGCAATGTTGTTGTGTCATGGGAAGATCCTCAATCTGTGTTTGTCTATTCATATCTACCAAAAGGATGCATCGACAATTGATCAAACTGGCCGTATTGAGGGGTGATTGTTCGTTTTGGAAGGTAAGTATGGACGAAGTGGATCATCGCCTGATCGCCGCGTTGCGGCATGACGCCCGCAGATCATTGTCTGATCTGGCGGCGATTCTGGATCTGTCGCGGGCCACGGTGCGGGCCCGCATTGCACGGCTCAAGGAACGCGGCGAGATTGTCGGTTTTTCCGTGGTGACGCGGGCCGATGTGATGCATGACCCGGTGCGCGGCCTGATGATGATCGAAATCGAAGGGCGCGGTGCCGAACGGATCACCCGTCAGCTGTCCTCCATGCCAGAGCTGCGGGCGGTGCATTCCACCAATGGCCGCTGGGATGTAATTGTCGAGATTGGCACCGAAACGCTGGAAGGGTTCGACGGTGTGCTGTCGCGGATTCGCAAACTTGATGGCGTTGTGGCCAGCGAAACAAGCCTGCTGCTCAAGACCAAAAAATCCGGTTGACGGTCAAACGGTGCGGGCGGCCTTGACCCAGATCGCGGTCAGGGCAAAGGCAATCAAAGCGTTCCAGCCCGCCATCGACAAACCAAACAGCGACCAAACCACCTCATCACACATCACCATGCCCAAAGGCGCATCCAGCGACAGCAGCGCCGATCCGTCCATGCCGCCCATGTCCATGCCGCCACCCGTACAGCTGGATGGTCCAGGCCAGAAGCCCCATTCGACACCCGCGTGATAGGCCCCGATCAAGCCGGTGGTCAGCGCCGCCAAGGCACCAAGCCAAGCCAGAAAGCGTGGTCCGCCAAGCAGCAAGATCACCCCGATCAGCACCGCCGCCGCATGGGGCCAACGCTGCCACAGGCACAGTTTGCAGGGCGCCAGCCCGCCAATATGTTGAAAGCCAAAGGCCCCGAGAAGCAGGCCGGCAGAGCCCAGCGTGGCCAGTAAAATCAAACCATTACGTGTCATAGATACCGCACCGCAAAGAAACCGGCCAACAACAGGGCCACGGCCAGAGTGAACATCAGACCCAGCCGCCGTTCAATGAAATCACGGATCGGTGCGCCAAACTGCCACAGCAATCCGGCGACTATGAAAAACCGCAGGCCCCGTGCCAGGATCGAGGTGACGATAAAGGTCGCCAGCGGCATCCCCGTCCAGCCGGACATGATGGTGATGACCTTGTAAGGGAAGGGCGTCACACCCGCCGTGAGCACCGCCCAGAACCCAAGATCGTTGAACCGCTCGGAGAATTCGGCCATCGCGTCGGCCTTGCCCAGCGCGCTCAGGATCGGCTGGCCCAATGTCTCAAACGCCAGAGCCCCGATCGCATAGCCCAGCAAACCGCCCAAGACAGAGGCAAACAGCGCCACCGAAGCAATCAACCAGGCCCGCCGCGGCCGCGCGATGATCATCGGGATCATCAGAATGTCCGGCGGGATCGGGAAAAACGAACTTTCGACAAAGGCGACCACAAACAACGCCCAAAGCGCATGAGGATGTTCCGCAAGGCTCAGGGTCCATTGATAAAGACGTTTGATCATCGGTTGTGCATCCCTTCGTTGCCCCTGCAACACCACGGCAGACGGGCGCGGTCAAGGGCTGGGCAAATTATCCCAAGAATTACCCTTGCCCGCACCGATGATGCAGGCTAAATCGGCGCTGTGCCCAAGTGGCGGAATGGTAGACGCAGGGGATTCAAAATCCCCCGCCGCGAGGCGTGCCGGTTCGAGTCCGGCCTTGGGTACCACATTCTCTTGCAAGTCTTGAACTTGCGGGGAGATGGCTCCGCAAAATAGTCTGAAAAGGTCGATCTGACAGTGGTGTGCCGAACCCGAAGGGCCGCTGACCATCGTCCGAATTGCGGTTTCCAATAATGTTGCGAGGTGACGGATCGGTCAGACTTCATTTTCAGTTCTAGCGTCGGATGTGTGGACGGAGCGACTGTTCCATCAAGTCGTTTGTGCCGTTAATGGACCCGCCAATTTACCGTCAGGGAGCTGATGGCCACAACTGGCACATAGCTTGGCCTTTGGTGATCTGAAAGGGTGTTTGCACTTTGGACAAAGCGAGCCGTACAAAGCCATCCGAACAGGCCAAATTTGATCTGGATGGCTTAACCGGACACCGGTTAACTGCTCATACTTATCAAGCGCCTCTTGTCCAACGTCTTCTTTCTCAAGGGCTTCCTTGAGACCACAACTATGCGCCTCCCGATATTTTTTTAATGCGCTCAAGACGGTTCATCGCAAAAGGCTCGATAACCTCCCACTCATCTTCATTCAACAATGTCACCGTATCACCGATCAAGTATGAATATGTCGAAACAGACACTGACTTTCCTTTTGAATACGGTCATTACAAGGCGGGTTAGGTGTGTATCAAATATGTTGTGACTGGCGATTGATGTAAACAAGGGCTCACAGCCGACATTTGACCAATTCAGTAGATCTTCCCGACTGGTAAAGATCCGAGAGCGCAAAAGGAGTATGGCGCATGAGACTGTGGGCGCCGATCTGCCCGGTATTGTTCGTTCTGGCGGCCTGCCAAGCGCAGAAAGCCAGTGATCAATGCAGCGAGAACGTCACTGTAGACCAAAAAAACCGCCTGATATCGCTTGTGTGGCCAAAAGCCAAACGAATAGAGGCGTCCAGCGATCCTGACTATGATCTGGCAAAGCATCTGGATGGTTACGATATGCATTTCTTGAATTGTAACCAGAGTTTCCGGGTGGTTTTTTCTCCAATACAGAATGAAGACGTGGTGATTGTGGGATGGAAATCGACCTTTGTCGTTGACAGGAATGAGTCCTCTATCCTGGATTACTATCAGGAATAGTTGAGAGAGGCGGCCCCAGGAGCGTCGGGAAAGCGGAAGCGCAGCGGTTTGCGCGGCTGGCTGGACTTTTCTGATGTGAAACACAAATGCGCAAGATTGCAGGGGCCGCAGCGCTGGGATAGCTACCGGCAAGGATGATCTGTCCAGCCTACGCAGATCGCATCTTTTTCTGACCAACTGGACTATGCCCGCCCATGATCGCCTATATTGGTCTATTCCTGTCCGCGTTGATCGCCGCGACGATCCTGCCGATGCAGTCAGAGGCAGTTCTGGTTGGGTTGCTCCTTGGTGAGGCTCATCCGGCGATGATCTTGCTGGTGGTGGCGACCGTCGGCAACGTGTTGGGTGCGGTGATCAACTGGTGTCTGGGGCGATACCTGCTGCGGTTTCGGGACCGGCGCTGGTTTCCATGTACAGAGGCCCAACTGGCCCGTGCGCAAAGCTGGTACAGGCGCTATGGACGTTGGTCGCTGTTGGGCAGTTGGCTGCCGATCGTCGGGGATCCGCTGACCGTGGCGGCGGGGCTGATGCGGGAGCCGCTTGGACCATTCCTGGTGCTTGTGACCATTGCGAAAGGCACGCGATATCTGGTTTTGGCGGTGCTCACGCTGGCGTGGGTCTGATTGCGGGCATCGCACGGGTGCCGAGATCTGAAAGTCGCCGCGCCCTGGCATGTCGCAGCCCATACAACTATCAGGATATGTCAGCCCGCGGCGCTACCCGCAAATTGCTGCTTTTGCACCTTAATCCCCCCGAAACGTGGGGGTACGGCCCTGAAAAACCATTAAATTCACCTAAAATCCCAGTTTTCAGAACGCAAAATACCGTGTTTAGTATCGCCATATTTTGATTCAACGAGTGGGCTGTTCCATGGACATAGATTACGAAGCGTTTACGAACGCATTTAACCAATCCTTTGACTCATTTGGCACCATCGGCGCCTACAGCGGCGGTTTTTCCCCGCCGGGGTCGGTGGATGATATTCTGGGGATGAGCGTCGGGCAATATCTGGATCTGCTTGATGCCGCGCAAACGGCGCTGGAATCGATCAGCCCGTTCATCTTTCAGCAACTGCTGAACAATCCCAATGTGCAACTTCCCCCAGAGGCCCGCGCATTTATCGAAGCTTGGGCGCAGGGCGATTATTCTGGCATCACCGGTCCGCTGGATCAGGTTCGCGCCGCAATGGCCGATTTCCCGCGCGACATGTCCTTGCGCGATGCCATCGACAATCTGGACCCTTCGGGCGGCACAACCGATGAGATTGAGCAATTGTTCAATGCCGCGCAAGCGCGCGCGGCAGAGCTGCTTTGGGGCCAACAGGACGGGATCTTCAATTCGCCTATCTTTGACATTGACCCCGCCACCGGCATCTGGTCGGTCTTTGGCGATCCGGCCAACGGCTATGGCGGCAGCACGCTGGGCGAATTCTACAGCCTGCTGGGCGAGGCCGCCGGCAATGCGATCATGGCCTTCATCGGCTCCAACGACAGTGTGATCGGCGAACTGCTGGGGCAGGGCGCGAACAACGCGGCATTCAACGCCGCCACCAACGCGGCCGAAATTGCCACAGCGCAGGCCTTTGAGGCACTGCAGGGCATCGGCGCTTTGCTGACCGAACAGGCTGGCGGTGATGCGGAACAATTGCAAGAACAGGCCGCAGGTCAGGTGCAGGCCCTGATCGATGCGCTGGTCAATGCTTTGCCGGGGATTTCGGCCTCGCTCAACACTCTGATTCTCGGCTCGCGCAATTCCGATCCAAGCTTTGTCGTCAGTCTGGATGGCAATGTGGAGGGGTCGGAACATGGCGATTGGTTCTATCTGTCCAAGAACGCCGACAGCTTTGATGGCGGACTGGGCACCGATGTTCTGTTCGGGATGGAAGGCAATGACACGCTGACCGGCGGCGCGGACGAGGACGTCTTGTTTGGCGGCGCGGATGACGATCATCTGACGGGCGGCGCGGCCAATGACGGCATCAATGGCGGTGATGGCGAAGATACCGCCGGGTTCAGCGGCGCGATGGGGCGCTATACCCTGCAGATGTCCGCAGATGGCGGGATTGTCATCGAAGACCGGCAGGCAGACGGGGATGGCACCGACACGCTGACCGGTATCGAAACGCTATCCTTTTCCAGCGGTTGGTCCATCTTCGATCAGGGCAGTTTTGATCTGTCGATCGTACAGGGCATCACCGGTCTGGACCAGGCGCAGATCGATACCTTTATTGAGCTCTACATCGCATATTTCAACCGTGCGCCAGATGCGCTTGGCCTTTACTTCTGGGGCTCGGCCTTTGCCAATGGCACGTCTTTGGATGAAATGGCGGCGCTGTTTCTGGATCAGGATGAAACCCGCGCCACATATCCCGAAGATGCGACCAATCTGGACTTTGCCACGCAGGTCTATTCCAACGTGCTGGGCCGGACACCGGACCAGGCGGGCCTGGACTTCTGGGTGGGGCAGCTGGATCAGGGCAACGTGACGCGCGGCACTTTCATTCTGCGCGTGTTGGAAGGTGCCAAAAGCGATCCGCCAGTAGATGCAACGCAGGATTTTATAGACCTGCAACGCGGTGATCAGGCGTTCTTGCTGGATAAGACCGATATCGGCACCTATTTCGCGGTGATCAAAGGCATGTCAGATACCGCAGATGCCAGTGCCGCAATGGCCCTGTATTTGCGCGATGATACGGCATCCAAACAGGCCGCGGTGGACCGTGTCGATGTGGATTTTGCCGAAGCCATGGCGGCAGACAGCGGCGAGATGCTTTTGCAACTGGTCGGCGTGGCCGAAAACCCGTTTGAAGCGGATGGCGGCCTGTAATCGAAAAGGCCCGAACCGGACGAAAAAACACCCCCGGCAATCTGATTGCCGGGGGTGTTTCCCTTTTCGGGACTTCGGTTCTGAGTGCGGTGGTTGGCTCAAACCTGGCTGTCTTCTGTTATCCGCTCCGCCAATGCCGCCTTTCTTGCAAGGCTCTGTTCCAAGACCTCAAGGCGATCCAGAACTGTAGCCCGACGCCGGGTCAAATCATCCCGAAGCCGATCAATATTCGCAAGTTTTTGCTTCAACATCTCGACACCACCTTCGCAGGGACCAGAACCATCGTCGGACAGACATGCGCTCATCCCTCTGATCTCGCGCGTGGAAAACCCCGATGCGATGAGATCACGGATTCGCCCGGCGCGGCGCAGATCGGCCGCGTTGTAGTGGCGATAACCGTTGAGGGTACGATCCACCGTCAGCAGCCCTTCTTTTTCGTAATGGCGCAACATGCGGGGTGTGATCTCTAGCCTTTCGGCCGCTTCTTTCGCCTGCATTTCTGTCTCCTTGTCGGCAGCCCTGACAGATGTGGTGGGGTTGCATTGGTGGATCAAGTCGCAATGGGCAGATGATGTCACCTGCCCATCCGAAATCCTGGTTCAGGTTCGCAAGGTCCATCCGCCGTCGATGGTCAAGATCTGACCGGTGAGCCATTCATTATCCGAACCGCCCAGTCGCAGGATCCAAGGCACGATGTCACCGGGCACGCCCCGCCGTCCCAATGGGACCTGCGCCGCTTCTTGCGCTTCGATCTGCTGCGCCATCTCATCGGGCAACCCCATCATTCCCGTCAACGCACCGCTCTTAACCGGACCGGGGGCAATGGCATTGACGCGGATCCCATCCCCGGCAAGCTCCATCGCCCATGATTTGGTCAAATGCTCCAGCGCCGCTTTGGTTGCAGCGTAATGTGCCAGCATCGGTACGGCATTTCGGGTCACGGCGGTGCTGATGTTGACGATGGCCCCCTTGCTGTCTTTCAGGGCGGCGTGGGCTGCGGCGACAAGCTGGGACGGCGCGGTGATGTTCATCGTGGCCATTGTCGCGATAATGCCGGCGTCATAGCCCTCCATCGGCAGGGGCTGGCCGGCACCGGAATTGTTTACGATCAGGTCAATCCGCCCCCAGTTGTCCAGCGCCGCATCAACGATTTGTTTGCCGCTGCCCGCATCTGCGCTGTCTGCCTGCAGCGACCTGATCGCGGGCTGCGCGGACGTCACCTGCGCCAGACGATCTGCATTGCGCCCTGTGATCAAAACATGCGCCCCGCGTGCAACAAGCGCCAGCGCTGTCGCCTTGCCAATGCCAGAGCTGCCGCCGGTCACGATGGCAACCTTACCGTGCCAATCTCGCGTCTGTGTCATTTCTTGTGTTCTCCTGTCTGAAATGATGTCTCATCCATGATGAGGAGGCAGCCTTAGCGGTATGACACTAACGTCAGTGTCAAGCGCGGCTTTGGGGGCTGTGTCGTTTTTTTGGCATGGTCGTGCGCAGGCCGGTGGGCCAATCAGGTATTGCGATCTGCCCTCGTCGCCCAAAACATCTTGAATAAAATGCACCGCATTATTCGCCTGTCCAGCGGGCCGCTCTCCACCCTCTGTTGAGATTTGTTGGGCAGGGTCCGCCTGCCGCGCAAAGCGTTTGGTTTCGAAAAGGATCGTTTCGGGCCATCGCGACATGCTTGCCGGTCATCAACGGTGCAAAACGCGCCGGATGCATCATTGCTTAGGAGAATCCGCTATGATCAAAACGATTGATTTCAATGCTTTGGCCGCAGGAACGGCGGTTGCAGATGCCTATGCGGCGCAAGGGGTTCACATCTCGGCAACAGGCGGCGCGGGGCAGGCGCGGGTGATCGACACCGCGGCAGCCACTGGACAAGATGCCGATCTTGCCTCTGCAAAGCTTGGCGGCGCGTTGATCATTGCCGCACCCGATGATCCAGAGGACGAGACCGGCAGCGATGCCGCTGGCAGCCTGTTCTTTGATTTCGAAGGGCCGGTGCGGATCAAATCCCTGACCTTCAAAGACATCGAAGCGGTGCCCGGCAGCGCGACCCGGCTGATTTTTTATGATGCGGATGGGGAGGTCATGGAAAACCATTGGGTCGATCCAACCGAAGATGGAGGCGAGCGGCGTGTCGAACTTTCCGTGCCGGGCACCGCCCGTGTTGAGGTGGTTCTGCCCAAAGGAGGGGCGGTCGACAATCTGGTGTTCGAAGATAAAAACCCGCATCCCGTTAATCATGACCCCAATGCCAAAGATGACACCGCAGAACTGGACGAAGACGGCAGCATTGTCCTGCAAGTTTTGGACAATGATCTGGATGTTGACGGTGATGCACTCACCCTGACCGCGGCAAACAGTGAACAGGGTGAGGTCATCATCAACGACGACGGCACGGTGACCTTCACACCGGACCCCGATTTTTCCGGCGATGCACAAGTCAGCTATACCATCGAAGACGGGCATGGCGGGACGGATGATGGGTTGGTCGCGCTGACGGTAAATCCGGTCAACGATGCACCGGTGGCGCAGGATGATATGGCCAGCACGCCCTACGGCGAGGCAGTGGTCATCGACCTTCTGGCGAACGACACGGATGTCGATAACGCACCAGAATCGCTTGGCATAACCGATTTGACCAGCGAAGGCGGCAGCGTGACGGACAACGGCGATGGCACGGTCACCTTCACCCCCGATGACGGATTCACCGGCGAGGCGCTGATCACCTATGCAGTTGTCGATCCCGACGGGGCAAAGGACACGGGCGAGGCGGTGGTCGCAGTGGGCGACGGCAATGCACCCCCGGTGGCCGAGGAAGACAGCATCGAGACCGACGAGGACACGGCGGTGGTGATCGACGTTCTGGCAAATGACAGTGACCCCGATGGCGATCCCCTGACCTTGATTGAGGCAAGCAGCCCCGACGGCGGTGTCACGCTGCAAGACGGGCAGGTGCTGTTCACCCCAGCGGCGCATTTCCACGGCGAAACCACGGTGAGCTACAGCATTTCGGACGGCAAAGGCGGCACCGCAAGCAGCACGGTCAAGCTGGACGTCCTGCCTGTCAATGACGCGCCTAGCGCCGAGGAGGACAGCGCAGAAACCCCTTACGAAACGCCGATCCTTGGCCACCCGGTCTTGACCAATGACACGGATCCGGATGCGGAGGACACATTGACCCTCACAACCGCCCATAGCGAGGAAGGCACGGTTGAAATCAACCCGGACAATACGGTCAACTTCACACCCAATCCGGGGTTCAGCGGCGCGGCCACCGTTCTCTATACCGTCAGCGACCGCCCCGCGGATGATCCAGAGGCGGCAACAGATCAGGGGATGCTGACGATCACGGTGGCCCCTCCGAGCGCCAGTGACGGCTTTGTCGATGGGGGGGAAGGCTCTGAACTCATTGATGAAAATTACGTCGGTGATCCGGATGGAGATCTTGTCGATGGCGGGGATGCCCTGCTTTATGGCAGTGGACCGGATGACGACTTCATTCGTGCGGGCGCGGGTGACGACACAATTCTGGCCGGTGCGGGCGACGACGTAATCGAAGGCGGCGCGGGCGATGATCTGATCACCGATGGCGCAGGTCGGGAAACCGTGACAGGCGGTGCAGGCAATGATGTCATCGACACCTCTCGCGAAGGGGTGGCAGCGCCCGATCTGGGTTATCCCGCCGACGTGAGCGATGATCTGACCTTTGCGCCGGACACCGATCCCGAAGACGACCGCGACGCTGTTGATGGAGGGGCAGGCGACGATGTGATCCGCACGGGTGACGATCGGGACACCATCACCGGCGGCGCGGGCGCGGACTTGATCGACGGCGGTATCGACGACGATGTGATCAGCGGCGACAGCGAGGCAGACCTGATCATCGGCGGCGAAGGCAATGACAATATCTTTGGCGGCAGCGGCGATGACACGATCTATGCCGGGCTTGATCCGGCACTTGGTCTCGACGTGCTGAGCATCCCGGATGACCCCGACGATGAGCCCCCCTATGCCCCGGACCGAAACCCTTTCAATGGCCGCGATACGGTCAGCGGCGGCGACGGCAATGACGTAATCTATGGCGCAGATGATGATGATCTGCTGCTTGGCGGTGCAGGGGACGATCTGTTGGACGGGCAGATTGACGACGATCACCTCAGCGGCGGAACAGGCGCCGACACCTTGTTTGGGGGGCAGGGCCAAGACAGCCTTTTTGGTAATGAAGACAGCGACATACTGGACGGCGGCAGCGGCGATGACCTGCTGGATGGCGGCGGCGACGACGACATGTTGGCGGGCGGCGATGGCGATGATCTTCTGCTTGGTGCTATGGGGGATGACATCCTTATCGGCGGCGCGGGCAATGATACGATGTCGGGCGGCGAAGGCATGGATCTCTTCTCCGGCGTAACCGTTGGTGATGTGATCGACGGAGGCAGCGGGCCGGTGGATTTCGACACGTTGGATCTGCGTGGATCAACTGTTGAGGGCGGCCGGTTTGAGATCAACTATCTGACCGAGGATCAGCAATCAGGCGAGGTCCAGTATTTTGACGCCGATGGGATGGCAACAGGATCATTGCGGTTCGACGAGATCGAAGCGGTGGTGCCCTGTTTCACCCCCGGCACATTGATCGCAACGCCGCAGGGCCAGCGGCGGGTCGAGACATTGCAGGTGGGCGATTTCGTGATCACCCGCGACAACGGCTTGCAGCCGATCCGCTGGGTCGGGGAGCGGCGACTTTCGGGGGCCGAGCTGGCCCGCGATACCGATCTGAGGCCGGTTCTGATCAGGCAAGGGGCGCTTGGCAAGGGCATGCCGGAACGCGATTTGCTCGTTTCACCGAACCACAGGATTCTGATCGTCAGCGATCAAAGCGCGTTTTATTTCGAGGACCGCGAAGTGTTGGTCGCGGCCAAGCATCTGACCTGCCGGGCGGGGATTGATACAGTTGAGGCCAGTGATCTGACCTATGTCCATCTGATGTTCGACCACCATGAGGTGATCCTGTCTGATGGCGCCTGGAGCGAGAGCTTTCAACCCGGTGACAATTCCCTTGCCGGTGTCGAACAGGAGCAACGCAATGAAATATTTAGGCTGTTCCCCGAGTTGGCGACCCAGGAAGGTGTCATGGCCTATGGCGCGGCACGGCGGTCGTTGCGCAAACACGAGGCGCAGCTCCTGTGATCCTCAAGGCTGGCTCCGTGGACTTGTTTTCGGGCGCTAGCCACGCGCCCGTCGCCATGCGGCCCAGTCTTCGGGCGTGTCGAGATCGGCACGGGCACGAGCGCCTTTCAGCGGAACCAGCTCGACCCGGCCTTCGGCTTTTGCCACCACCTCGCGCCCGCCGCTGTCGCCATGGAGCGTGGCAAATGCATCAAACAAACTGTTGTGAAAAATGATGGGATGGCCCGCTCCACCTTGAGCCGTTGCGCCGCGCCAGATCTGGGTGCCGCTGGTCAAATCCACCGCCGCGGCGACCTGGCAAAGGTCCGATACTTCCAAATCTGGCAAATCGCCGAGCAACACCATGGCGCAGGGGGCATTCCTGGGGAGCGCGGCAAAGCTGTGGCGCAGGCTGGCGTTCATTCCGGTGTCGGCGTCGGGCACTGACAACAGGGTTACATCCAGACCATCAAGCGCCTGATAACGTGGATGCGGACGCGGGGGCAGCGCAACCATGACAGCGCCGGTCGTGGCGGATCGGGCCGTCTTGACCTGCCTTCGGATCAGCGGCGCACCGTCCACATCCTCCAGCAGCTTGTCACGGCCCTGCATGCGGCGGGATTGCCCCGCCGCAAGCACGATTATGGGAAAGTCGAACACAGCGGTCATCCGGGCAGTCTAGGCCCGGACAACAGGGTTGTCAGCCGCGCATCCGCGCCCCTTCGGGATCAAACAGCGGTGTTGTGATCAACTTGGCCGGACGCATCTTGCCCAGAATTTCGATCTCGACTGCCAGGCCTTCCTCCGCGCGTTCTGTTGGCACAAAGCCCATGGCGATGGATTTCTGCGCATGGTGCGAATAGCCGCCCGAGGTGCAGAACCCAACCACAGCGCCGTCCAGCCAGATCGGCTCATAGCCATGCACATCCGCGTCATCCGCATCGACCTCAAAGGCCATCAACTTGCGGGCAGGGGGCGTGGCCCGTTCTGCTTCGGCGGCTGCGCGGCCAATGAAATCGGTGTTCTTTTTGAAGCTGATAAAGCGGTCCAGCCCGGTTTCGGCAGCAGTGTAATCGGGCGAGAACTCCGACAACCACGAGCCAAAGAACTTGTCCAGACGCAGGGACATCATCGCACGCATACCAAAGGGCACCATGCCGTGATCCTGACCCGCGCCCCAAAGCGCGTTCCACAACGCACGTTGGTCCATCGGATCACAGTAGATCTCAAAGCCCAGATCACCTGTGTAGCTGACCCGCTGCACGATACAGGCGACCTGACCAATGGTCATTTCCCACACATCGAGGAACTTCATGGTCGAGACATCAGTGCGCGTGCAGGCCTGCAGCACATCGCGGGCCTTGGGGCCAGCAATCTGGAAGCCGTTGCGGCGATCAGAGATCTTTTCGACCTCAACGCCATCCTCAAGATGGCTCAGGAACCAGCGATGGTGATAGGCCTGCGAGCCATAGGAGGCCGTAAGCTGGAACAGGTCTTCTGCCAGACAGGAAATGGTGAAATCACCAAACAACTTGCCCTTTTCTGACAGCATTGGCGTCAGGGACAAACGGCCCTTTTGCGGAACGCGGCCCGCCATGATCCGGTCCAGCCATGCACGCGCCTTTGGTCCTTTGATCAGGAACTTACCAAAGTTCTGCACCTCGTTGATGCCCACTGCGTTGCGCACGCCAGCCACTTCACGGGCGGTTGCGTCAAAGGCGTCCGAGCGGCGGAAGCTGGGGGTTTCATAGGTTGGCTCGTCGCCTTGGGCGAAGTAGTTTGGCACTTCAAGGCCAAACTGTTGGCCCCAGACTGCGCCCATTTCCGTAAAGATGTCATACATCGGCGTGGTCCGGTGTGGACGCGCGGCGGGCAGCTCTTCGTTTGGATAGGCAACAGAAAAGCGTTTTTGATAGTTCTCGATGACCTTGGGAAGGGTGTAGCCCGGCGTGATCCAATCGCCAAAACGCGCCACGTCCATCGCCATAACGTCGCGCTCCGGCTCGCCTTCGACCATCCATTGCGCCAGCATCAGGCCAACGCCGCCGCCTTGGCTGAACCCGGCCATAACGCCGCAAGCAGACCAATAGTTGCGCATGCCCGGCACCGGACCCACCAGCGGGTTGCCATCCGGAGCAAAGGTGAACGGCCCGTGAATAACGTTCTTGACGCCCGCTTTCTCCAGATCGGGGAAGCGTTTGTAGGCAAAGGCGATGCTGTCTTCGATCTTGTCGAAATCGTCTGGCAACAGATCCTGACCAAAGCTCCAGGAGGTGCCATCAACGGCCCATGGGCGGCAGGTTTGCTCATAAAATCCGATACACAGACCTTTGCCCTCTTGCCGCAGATAGCTTTCGCCAGCCGGGTCCATCACATGCGGATGCTCTTTGCCGTCGGCCATCATTTCGGCGATCAGAGGCACTTCTTCTGTGACAAGGTATTGGTGCTCCATCGGATGCAGCGGGAAATAGACCCCGGCCATCGCGCCAACCTCACGCGCCCAAAGGCCACCGGCGTTGACCACATGTTCGGCATGAATGGTGCCTTTGTCAGTGACCACATCCCAGGTGCCATCGGGGCGCTGGTTGGTCTCTTGGACCATGCAATGTGTCTCAATCGTCGCGCCGCCCATCCGGGCTGCCTTGGCATAGGCGTGGGTGGTGCCGGAGGGGTCGAGGTGCCCGTCAAGGGGATCGTAAAGCCCGCCAATAATCCCCTCGACAGAGGTCACAGGTGCGATTTTCTTGATCTCTTCGGGTGTGACAATCTCTGTCTCCAGGCCCATGAAGCGGTGTTTGGCCCGCTCCGCCAAAAGCATGTCAAACCGGTCCTGATTGTCGGCCAGTGTCACGCCGCCCACATGGTGCAACCCGCAGGACATGCCGGTAAGCTCTTCCAGCTCCTTGTAAAGGCGAATCGTATAGCCTTGCAGCGCAGCCATATTGGTATCGCCGTTCAAGGTGTGAAAGCCGCCCGCGGCATGCCAGGTCGAACCCGAGGTCAGCTCGGAACGCTCCAGCAGCATCACATCGGACCAGCCGAGTTTTGTCAGGTGATACAAAACCGATGCGCCGACGACGCCGCCACCAATAATTACGACACGGGTTGAGGTCTTCATATAATTCTCCATTCAATTTGGTCGGAGGTTGCACAGGGCGACCGACCGATTCATGTGGGTTCCCGACAAAACATGTCGATTTTGCCGCATGAATTGAGGCGTTGATATGTGTTGTTGCCGGGATCGACTGCTGTCGGTTACCCGGCCTGCAGACCAAAGACCCCCAAACAATGCCGGAAACTTTCCATTTGGCGACAGGCCATGTCGGGTTCCGGCAATCTGAGTGAATGTGCAAGGGTCAAGTTCTGAGGCAGTGAAACCAATTGGAAAGCAAAATCATGCGCACCCAGGCCCAAGCTGTCGTTATCGGAGGCGGCGTTATCGGCTGTTCTATTCTGTACCACCTGACCAAATTGGGGTGGACAGATGTTGTCCTGCTGGAGCGGGACGAATTGACCTCAGGATCCACCTGGCACGCGGCGGCCAATATTCACGGATTGCATGACAACAACAACATCACCCGTATCCAGAACTATACGATGGACCTGTACAATGCGCTTGAAGCCGAAACCGGTCAAAGCTGCGGTGTGTTCCAGCCCGGATCGCTGTATCTGGCCCAGACCGAAGCCCGCGAGCATCAGTTGCGATTGCAAGCGGCCAAGGCCAAGTACTACGGGTTGAACTTTCACGAGGTCAGCCGCGCCGAAGCCGAGGCGCTGCATCCGCTGGTCAATTACGACGGCATCCGCTGCATCATGTTTGAACCCTCGGGCGGCAACGTGGACCCGTCAGGCGTGACAAACGCCTATGCGGTGGGTGCACGGCAAAACGGTGCCGAGATCATCCGCTTTTGCCCTGTCACCGGGACGGAGCAACAGCCTGACGGCACATGGATCGTGCGCACGGAAAAGGGCGATATCAAAACCCAATGGGTGGTGAATGCCGCTGGCCTTTGGGGGCGCGAGGTTGCGGCGTTGGCGGGGATCAAACTGCCGCTGCAACCCACAGAGCACCAATATTTCGTCACCGAAACCATTGCCGAGATTGACGCGCTCGACCGGCGCTTGCCTTCTGTCGCGGACCGCGATGGCGAATATTATCTGCGCCAGGAGGGCAAGGGGCTGCTGGTCGGGGCTTACGAAAAAGACATGCGGTTCTGGGCCGAGGATGGCACGCCGCAAGGCTTTGGTCATGAATTGTTTGCCGACGATCTGGAACGGATCGAGGACAACATGATGCGGGCGATCGACCGTGTGCCTGCTGTGGGCGAGGCGGGCATCAAACGGGTGATCAACGGGCCGATGATCTGGTCGCCGGACAGCAATGTGCTGTTTGGTCCGGTGCCGGAATTGTCGAATTACTTCTGCTGCAACGGCATCATTCCCGGCTTTTCCCAATCGGGCGGCATGGGTTTGCTGGCCGCCGATTGGATTGTCACCGGCGAAAGCCGCTATGACATGTTCGCATGGGATGTGGCGCGGTTTGGCGATTGGGCCGATGCGGCCTTTACCAAGGCGCGGGTGGGCGACCAATACGCCAACCGCTTCAAAATTCACTTCCCGAATGAGGAACGCAGCGCCGGACGCCCGATGCGCAAACGCCCCGCTTATGACACGCAGCGCGAAATGGGGGCGGTCTTTGGCCTCAACTATGGCTGGGAACATCCGCTGTATTACGGATTCCCCGTTGGTGCGGAGGACGAGACCGAAGGCTTCACCCGTCAGGGTTGGTGGGATCAGGTTGGCCGCGAATGCAAGATGCTGCGGGACAAGGCCGGGATCATCGACATCTCCAACTTTGCCAAATACGTCTGCAAGGGACCGGGGGCGGAGGACTGGCTGAATGCCGTCTTTGCCAACAACATGCCACGGGCGGTGGGCCGGTCCTGCCTGACGCCGTTGATTGGCGTGCGCGGTGGCATCGCTGGAGATTTCACAGTGACCCGCATCGCAGAAGAGGAATTCTGGATCATCGGGTCTGGCATGGCCGAACGCTATCACGCGCGGTTCTTCAAAGAGGTGCCGCTTCCCGAAGGCACCACGTTCGAAAGCAAGACCGAGGCGGTTTGCGGTTTCAATGTCGCGGGTCCAAAATCACGCGAATTGCTGGGGCGGTTGACCAATACCTCGCTTGCCACCGCAGATTCCCCGTTTATGCGGTCCAAATGGATCGAATTGGCCGGCATTCGCGTTCTGGCCTTGCGGGTGTCCTTCACCGGCGATCTCGGCTGGGAGCTGCATTGCGCCGTTGAGGATCAGGCACAGCTTTTTGCAGCACTGATCGAAGCGGGCGCAGATTTTGGCGCAGGGCCCGTGGGCAGCCGCGCATTGATGTCGCTGCGGGTCGAGAAAGGCTACGGGTCCTGGAGCCGCGAATATTCACCCGAATACTGGCCGCAAGAGGTCGGGCTGGACCGGCTTTGCAAGATGGACAAGGTGTTCCTGAACAAGGCGGCCGTGGCGGAGACCTTGGCCAAATCCCCGCGCGAACATCTGGTCATTCTCGCCTTGGATACCGATGCGACAACGGCTTCTAACGCGGATGCCACAGGGGGCGAGCCGATTTTCAAGGATGGCAAAGGCATCGGGCGCGTCACCTCGGGCGCCTATGGCTATACCGTTGGCCAATCACTGGCCTTGGGTTTTGTCAAAGACGCAGGGCCGGGGGATGAGGTCGAAGTGATGGTTCTGGGCCAGCCGCACAAGGCGGTGATCCTGGCCGAACCGCCGTTTGATCCCAAGGGAGAAAAGCTGCGCGCCTGACGGGGCGCAGTGTCTGGATGAAAGCGCCGGGGGTTTTGCACCCCCGGACCCCCGCAGAGTATTTTGGGCCAAAAAGGGCAGGGTTTCCGCTAGAGAGGGCGGATCTTCAACTGCGCGATGCGGTTGCCGTCCTTGGCCATCACTTCGAACCGGAAGCCATGGAAGCTGAAAACCTGACCGGGGGTCGGGATCATCTGCGCCTCGTGGATCACCAGACCGGCAACGGTGTTGGCCTCATCATCGGGCAGGGACCAATCGGTAGCGCGGTTCAGATCGCGGATCGTCATCGCGCCATCGACGTAATGATGACCGTCCTCCGCCGGGGTCACGTGATGATCGGCATCGGGGTCAAATTCATCGGTAATCTCGCCCACGATTTCCTCAAGGATGTCTTCCAGCGTGATCAGACCTTGCAGCGACCCGTATTCATCCACCACCAGCGCAAAATGGGTGCGGCGGCGCAGGAACTGGCGCATCTGTTCATCAAGGGTCGAGGTCTCGGGCACGAAATAGGGTTTCATGGCCACGCTGACCACGTTGAAGTTCTTCAGTTCCGCCGCTTCGCCATCGGGGCCACCGATCAGCTTGTACATCGCCCTCAGCAGATCTTTGGCATGCACCACGCCGATGATGTTTTCAGGGTCATCGCGATAGACCGGCAGGCGGGTGTGGTTGGACTGCAGACATTGTTCAAGAATATCAGAGGGCTCTGCCTGGGCATCGATCATCTCAATGCCGGAACGGTGCAGCATGATTTCCTCCACCACCCGTTCACGCAGATCAAGGGCGCCCAAAATCCGGTCGCGGTCCTCTTTTTCCACCACCCCTTCGGAATGGCCCAGCTGCAATGCGCCAGCGATTTCTTCGCGCACCGCGAGGATGTTGCTGTCGGGATCAATGGTCACGCCAAAAATCCGGAGAACGGCACGGACAAACAGGCGTACGGCGCTGACCACCGGGGCAAAGACCAGCACCACCAGCGCGATCGGGCGCGAGACCAGCGCGGCGGCGCGTTCGGCATTGGTAATTGCATAGGTTTTTGGCAGCACCTCCGCAAAGATCAGCACCAAAAGGGTCATCACCAGCGTCGCCAGCGCCACACCGGATTCGCCAAAAAGCCGGGTGAACATCGCCGTGGCAAGAGAGGCGGCAAGGATGTTCACAAGGTTGTTGCCCAGCAGGACCGAGCCGATCAGACGTTCGTTGTCTTCGGTGATCTTGAGCGCCCGCGTTGCCCCGCGCGAGCCCTTGTCAGCCTGCGCACGCAATTTCCCCCGCGAGGCCGCGGTCAGGGCCGTCTCGGAGCCGGAGAAGAAGCCGGAGAGGACAAGCAGAAACAAGATGATGCTGCTGCTGATCCAAAAAGCGCCATCAAGAATAGGTGCGCTGGGTTCCATGGGTGTTGTTATCCGTTTGTTTCATTGTAGCAGTGGTTATGGGCATCATGGGCATGTCATTCAAGGGTGTGCAGGAAGGACAGACGTAATGCGGCATGTTGATTTGGGTGTTTTGGATGATCCGGTCCTGTTGTTTGGCGGCCCCTATTCAAATGCACAGGCCTTGGGCGCGCTCTTTGCTGCGTCTCAAGATCGCAGGATTGCCCCGCATCAGATGATCTGTACCGGTGACGTTGTGGCCTATTGCGGCGCGCCGCAGCGGACCACAGCGATGATCCGGGCGATGAGATGTGCCGTGGTGGCGGGCAACTGCGAGATCCAGTTGGGCAGCGACGCGGCAGATTGCGGTTGCGGCTTTGACGATGGCACCGTCTGTGACGTGTTGAGCGCCCGGTGGTACGGATTTGCCGCCCAAGCGCTGAGCGATGGGGACAAAATGTGGATGGCGGCGCGGCCAGATGTGATCAGCTTTCACCATCAAGGCAGCCGTTACGGGGTGATTCACGGCGGTGTTCAGGATGTGGCACGCTTTATCTGGGAGACCTCGCCAGAGAGTGTTTTCGCAGAGGAATGGGACGCATTGGAACGCCGGATCGGGCCGGTGGATCACATCATCGCGGGCCATTGCGGGCTGCCGTTTCTGAAGACCACGCCAAGGGGCCGGTGGATCAACGCCGGTGTGATCGGCATGCCGCCCCATGACGGGCGGCAACAAACGCGGTTTGCCCTGCTCGATGGCGGCGAGGTGCAGTTTCACCGGCTCAGCTATGATGTGGAAGCTGCACAGGCCGATATGACAGCCGCAGGGCTGCCAGAGGACTACAAGACCGCACTGCGCACCGGTTATTGGCCGTCCGAGGATGTCTTGCCTGCCGGTTTACGCTTTGGTGCATCGGCCAGGGGGTGATGATCCAGCACCAGCTCTGACAACCGTTCTTGCAAAACATGGGTGTAAATCTCGGTTGTGGCCACATCGGCATGGCCAAGCATCGTCTGGATTGCCCGCAGATCGGCGCCATGGGCCAACAGATGCGTGGCAAAGGCGTGGCGCAGGGTATGGGGCGTGACCTTGGATGGATCGACGCCGCCCGCAACGGCAAATTCCTTGATCAACAGATAGAACCGATGCCGCGTCAGATGGCCCGATGCACCGCGCGAAGGGAACAAGAATCGCGACACGGGCTTGCGCAATTTTTCAGCCGCTGCATCCTGTGCGTCACGCTCGATCAGCCATTCGGACAACGCCTCACGCGACGGAGGTGACAACGGAACCATACGTTCCTTGCCTCCTTTGCCCATGATCAGCAGCAGCCGCGGATCACCGCGCGTGGCGCTCACAGGCAGGCTGACCAGCTCGCTTACCCGCATGCCGGTGGCATAAAGCAGTTCCATCAGGCAGGTGTTGCGGATCTGGTCGGATTTGCTGCGCCCGGAATTGCGGGCGGCGTCCAAGAGGGCATCCACTTCGGTCTCGCTCAGGATCTTGGGCAGGCGTTTGTCCTGGCCCGGACCGGCGATCTGGATCGCGGGGTTGTCACTGCGCAGCCCTTCTTCAAAGGCAAAGCGGTAAAGTTGTTTGATCGCGGACAAGCGGCGTGCACGGGTGGATTTGGCCAACCCCTGCGCGTCGCAATGCACCAGATAATCCTCCACATCCGCACGGGCCGCATCCTGAAAATCGCGGCTGCGGCGGGCCAGAAACAGATCAAAATCCTTCAGATCACGGCCATAGGCCAGTTGCGTGTTGGTCGCGGCGCCCAGTTCAGCGGCCTGTGCCTCAAGAAAAGATGAAATCCAATGAAACGTGGCGGTTTGCATGCATCAGGGCTCCAGCAACAGCACTTGCAAGGCCGAACGGCGTGCCGTGTCTTCAAGGCCAAGCGCCCGCAGTGTTGCCAGCGCATCGCGCAAAGCTGCGGCATCGCCGTTTGCGCCCTGTTGCAGCAGGCCCAGCAGTACAAGAATGCTTTCCCCCAACCGATCCTGTGCCACGTTCGCAATCAGGTCGGAGCGGGGGGTGGCCTCTGAAAAGGCATCATAAATGGCACCTGCAAGCGGCGCATCGGGCCGCCGGTCTGGCACTTCGCCCTTGGCGATCAGATCAACAAAACCGCCATCCGGCGCGGCGGCGCTTTCATACTTGGGCGACAGCAACATGATTTTCTTTGCGATACCGGCTGCCGTCCCATCCAGATCAAATTCCGCCAGTTTTTCGTGAAACAGGCTTGCAAATGTCACTTCCAATCCGGCGCTGCCCATGGCCGACCAGACCGCAGGAAGGGTTTTGGCGACCGCTTCGGCACTGCCAGTGGACAGGGCTGTTTCGAACCGCTGCAGGGCCGCCACGCGATCCCAAATGCCGCCCGACGCAGCGGGGGAGCGATCCGTATAGAGGCCCAGCAGACGGTTGTCCGGCAATGCGCCTGCGCGGGTCAGCCGCTCCGCCGCTTCCAACTGGGCCTTCCATCCGGCCAGATCACGCAGATCAGCAACGGCAAAGGCGCGGGGCAGGTTTCGCGTTGGTTGCGGCTCCCCGATCGCTTCGAAAAGCCGGAAGCTCAGCGGATCCATCTGGCGCGGCGCGGGCAGGGCGGCCGCCTCTTCAAAAGCATCGGGATGCAAAAACCTGTCAGCAAGTTCCAGCTTCTCGGCGCTCATCAATCCCAAGGCCTGCGCCGACCCAAAGGTCAGCGATGCATTGTCCCATTTCTGTTCTCGTGCTGCGCAGAAAATGCGGGTGCCATAGTCTCGGGTCAAATGCGCCGACCGCGACAGCATGTTGCACGCGCGATCTTCTGTGCCGCTGAGCAAGCTGATCTGCATCCACAGATCAAAATGCGCCGCACTGGTTGTCACATTGGCCTGTTCGATCAAGGAAAGCGCCGGATCCAGGGCGCCCTCTTTCAGAAGTTTTTCAACCCGCAAAAGCGCCAAGGCATCCCCCGCTGCGCTGCCGCCCTTGGGGGCTTGCGCCTCTGCCAAGAGGACGGTGAAAAGCAGCGATTGCGCCGCCGGCAGGCGCAAGTCAGGCAATGTTTCGATCAATGTTTTCAATCGGGTCGCGTCACTGCCCGCCCAAAGGCCAGGCGGCAGTCCGGTGATTGCGGACGGCACCAGACCAATTTCGCGGGGTGCCCCATCGCCAAGCGGGACAACCGACACCTCCGGCACGCTGCCGGTTTTGGCCACTGGAACCTCGTCGATGATCAGGCTGCGTGGCTGTGATCCGGGAACAGTGGCCGATTGTGTGCCAAGCCAGTCAATGACTGAAAGCGGCGCGGCGGGCACCGTCTCTTGTGACGCCAAGGGCAGGGCGGCCAAAACACCAACGGCTGCTGCGGTGAGGCGCAAGATTAAAAAATGGCTGCGAAGCGGCATCAGATCATTCCGCGATCAATGTGACCGGAACATGGGTTTCGACCTGCGCGGGGTTGAAATCAGCACCAAAAAACGGCCCGATATAGGCATAGCCGATCAACCCAATACACCCGATGATCAGGAGATATATCAGCAGTTTGATCAATTTGCCCATGATTTGCCCGTTTGTTTTTTGCTTTGTTCCTCAATCTATATATGGCCTTTTGGCCAAGATCACGTCATTCAGATGAAAATGAGCAAAATTGAGCAAACCATGGCCGATGACCACGCGTCAGCCCCGCGTTACCACCTGAAAAAGACCGCTGTGATGGTGGGTATGATGGGTGCGGGCAAGACGGCGGTGGGGCGGGCCCTGGCGTCCAAACTGGATGTGCCTTTTCTGGACAGCGACGCAGAGATCGAACGCGCGGCCAATCTGACCGTACCCGAAATATTTGAACGTGACGGCGAGGCGTTTTTCCGCAAACGCGAGGCCGAAGTGATTTCCCGCTTGCTCGACAGTGAACGCGGCATCCTCTCCACGGGTGGCGGCGCGTTCCTGGCCGAGCAGAACCGGTCCAACATTTCGGCGCGGGGCGTTTCGGTTTGGTTGAATGCGGACATCGAGTTGCTTTGGAACAGGGTACGGCACAAGGACACGCGGCCCTTGCTCCGCACGGCCGATCCCAGAGCCACGCTCACTTCGCTGTTTAACGCGCGGGTTCCGATCTATCAAAAGGCCGATTTGTCAGTGGCTTGCATGCCGAACCTCACCATAGAGCAAATGGCGGAGCGGGTGATTGATGTCTTGCTGACGCGGCCAGATGTGCTGGAGAAAACAGATGCTTGAAACCGTTCATGTTGACCTGCCCGGACGTGCCTATGATGTGCATATCGGGCCCGGTTTGCTGCAAGAAGCCGGCACGCGGATTGCGCCCCTTGGCGGCCGCAAGAAGGTTTGTGTTGTCACTGACCGCAACGTTGCGGCGCTGCACCTTGAAACCTTGCGCAATGGTTTGAGTGCGGCAGACATTGATATGGAGGTGCTGGAGCTGCCACCGGGAGAGGCGACCAAATCCTGGCCCTATTTGACGCAAACCGTCGAATGGCTTCTCGACCAGAAAGTGGAACGCGGCGACATCGTGATCGCGTTTGGTGGCGGCGTTATCGGCGATTTGGTTGGCTTTGCCGCCGCGATCCTGCGGCGCGGCGTGCGGTTTGTCCAAATCCCTACCTCGCTGCTGGCGCAAGTCGACAGCTCCGTCGGCGGCAAAACCGGCATCAACGCACCGCAGGGCAAGAACCTGATCGGCGCGTTTCATCAACCGTCCCTGGTGCTGGCCGATACCGCGGTTCTGGGGACGATGAACGCGCGGGACTTTCTCGCCGGTTATGGCGAGGTGGTCAAATACGGGCTCTTGGGTGCCGCTGATTTTTTTGACTGGTTGGAAGTGCAAGGGCCAGCATTGGCCGCAGGTGATATGACCGCTCGCGTGGAGGCGGTGCGCAGGTCCGTTCAGATGAAGGCTGACATTGTGATCCGCGATGAGACCGAACAGGGCGACCGGGCCTTGTTGAACCTGGGCCACACCTTTGGTCACGCTTTGGAAGCGGCAACGGGGTATTCGGATCGGTTATTGCATGGCGAAGGCGTGTCTATTGGCTGCGCTTTGGCGTTTGAGCTGTCGGCCCGCATTGGCCTTTGCGCTCAAGAAGACCCCAGCCGCGTGCGCGCCCATCTCAAGGCGATGGGAATGAAAACAGATTTGTCTGACATCGAGGGTGAATTGCCGGATGCGCAAGGGTTGATAGATCTGATGGGTCAGGACAAAAAGGTGGTCAAAGGCCAGCTGAACTTTATCCTCGCCCACAGCATCGGTACGGCTTTTGTCACCTCTGACGTGCCTTTACATGTTGTATCAGAAACCTTGTCTGACGCTTTGGCAGCGCGGCGCTAAGCTGCTTGATCACGACGCAATCTGCTGCGGTTGCGGTGGATTGACGGGACGCTGACCAATGTTGAATTCTGATATTTTCTGAAACAATCCATGGGCTTGACCACGCAATGCATGGCTGGCCGCGGTGGTTTCCTCGAACATTGCGGCGTTTCGCTGTGTCACAGAATCCAGCTTGGCGACAGATGCGTTGATCTCTTGCAGAACCGCGGCTTGATCCGCCGATGAGGTGGACAGGGTGGCAACAAGCTCTGCAACTTCGGCCACCGCCGCGACGATGGCCTTTAGGGACGTTCCTGTACGCCCCACCAACGCAACGCCGTTGTCGACCTGTGACCGGCTTGCCGAAATCAGCGATGTAATCTCCTGCGCCGCATTGGCCGATTGCAATGCCAGCGCCCGCACTTCCGATGCAACCACGGCAAAGCCCCGTCCGGCTTCACCTGCGCGGGCGGCTTCCACGCCTGCGTTCAGGGCCAACAGGTTGGTTTGGAAGGCAATATTGTCAATGACGCTGATGATATTTGTAATTTCGGAGGAGGATTTGGCGATCCCGTGCATGGCCGTTTCGGTATCATCGACCACTCCTTCGCTTTGCATCGCCATTTGATGTGCGTTTTCAACCAATTGTGCGGCACGCCGGGTGCTGTCTGCTGCGGTTCTGACCGAGCCGGTGATCTCATCCAACGCGGCGGCGGTTTCCTCCAGCGTTGCGGCCTGGGTTTCAGTGCGCTGCGCCAGATCGTCGGCAGCGCTGGTGATTTCGCTGGTCTCGCTGTCGATGTTGCTGGCATTGGCGCCAACGGTCTCTATGACAGTGAGCAGGGTTGAGATTGCAAGGTTAAAATCATCGCGCAAGGCGCTGTATTCCTGAGGAAATGCTTTGTCGATTTGAGTGGTCAGATCTTTTTGAGAGACCCGGTGCAAGGCGACACGCAGCGTGTCCACAACCTGCTCCTGTGCCTGCGTCATGGCACGATGTTGGGCTTTGTGGGCCTGTTGAGACAGATGCGTTTCTGTGATGTCGCGCCCGATCAGGATCATGCCCTTGGACAAGCCGGTGTGATCGGCCATCGGCGTGAGGCTGCCATCCAGATATTTCGGGCCACCGGCAGTCGAAATCTCGAAAACACCAAACAGCGGCTCTTCTGCTTCGAGGATCTGGTCAAATGCGCTTGAGGAACCGGGCAGGGTGATGATCTGATCTACCTGCGTCCCTTCGAGAGATGCGCCGTTGGTCTGCAGCAACTCCGAGAAGGTATCATTTGCGGACACGATGATGCCTGTCGCCGAAATCTCCAGCTGCGCGTTGGCCTGATCCAGAGACGCCATGATGACGGCATTGCGCAGATCGCCTGTTTGATCCTTCCATTCAACCACATGACCAATCGGATCACCGTCCTTGTTGTGGACGGCGGCAATGGCCAGACCCAGGATCAGCCGCCCGGCGCGGAAATAGCGTTGGATCGGCGCGTCCATCGCCGAGCGAGACATCGCAGGTTTCAGATCAGAAAGCGGATGCAATTGATGGAAATCCGTGCCGGTGACGGCCTTTGGGTCGAACGTTGCCCTGATCTGGCGAAGCTCTGCCGCTGCATCTGAAAACAAGCGATCCAATGCATGGTTGGTCCAGACCACCTGGCCATCTGTCCCGATCAGCATCATGGCCGAAGATGACGCGGCAAATCCGGCACCCTTGTAGGCAGCTTCTTCTTGCAGCCGGCCGGCGGCGATCAGGGACATCCGAAACCCTTCCAAGGCATTGGCAATGCCGCCAATTTCATCTTTGCGCGTGATGTGCGGCACCTCCAGATCATAATGCGCCGCGGCGACCTCACGCATGGCACGATCAACCGCACGGAGCGGGTTTGAGATTGAGCGCGCAAAGATTGCGGCAAAGAGTAATCCCACCCCAATGATCAAAGCGCCGATCAAGGCAAAGATGTTCCGCAAACGCACGGTTGGCGCGAGGATCTCCTCCATGGATTGCGTAATTGCCAAAGTCCAATTCGTGCCCAGGAAGGGCAGGGGGACGCGATGGATCGCGGCTGGATCACCGGTCAGGCCAACTTCGGCCGTGCTGTGATGTGACCCTTCGCCGGGACTGGAACGAAAGGAGGTGGTCAAAATGTCGGTTTGCTCCGTCTGGATGGAATCGCTGCGCAGAACGTTGTCGTCTCCGACAATGAACGCATCACCGGACCTGCCCAGTCCGACAACGCCGCGGGTCACTTCGTTAATCCGGTCCACCGGCATCTGAAAGGCCAGAACCCCCAACTGTTTGCCATCACGGGAAAAAATCGGACGCGCAAGAAAGGCGGCAGGTGCATCGGCGCTGGGTCCATAGGGGCTGAAATCAACAAAAGCCGGCGCGGCATCCGGTGCAAGTCTTGTAGCCGCGCGGTAGGCCTGTCCCAGGCCGCTGTCTTTCCATTTGCCGCTTAGCAGATTGGTGGCAAAATCGCTTTCCTTGAAAACCGAATAGACCAATGTTCCCTTGGTATCGAACAGAAAAATATCGTAATATCCAAGCTTCTTCTGGAGGGCGTGAAAGAACGGATGATATCGTTCATGCGCCTGATCATAGGCGGTGTTTTGGCCGCTGTTATAAAGCTGGTCCTTTTTGCCCTCAGGGTGCGGATTATCTTTGATATAGGCTTTGCTCAGGGCCGGTCCGGCATTGTTCAAAGCCTCGTAACCCTCAGAAAGTGCTTTTAAGGCATCATGGACATGCGGATTTCCAGCCTCCAGCGTAATATGGGTGGCGATGGCGTTTAGATATCCGATGACGGACCTGTTCATCCCCTGAGCGACTGCATGAAGCGTATGTTCGGCCTGTTTTATGGCTGCGGCCCGCGCCATTTGAAAGGACACCGCGCCCATCGCCAGAACGGCGAGCACGATCATCAGGGCGGTTATGACAGGTAGCTTCAGCCGGATCGGCATATTCTTGAATTGGGAAAACAAGTCTGGCCCCTCGATGGAATAATGGGGCGGAGTATCCGAGCGCTTCCTGAAGTTTCCCTTAAGCCTCGCCAAAAAAAACGGCCCGAAAATCGGACCGTTTCTGCGTTTGTCTTTCGCTGATCAGAACGGGATTTCGTCGTCCAGATCGCGGGAACCGCCGCCGCCGCCACCCGACGGGCCACTGTCGTAACCGCCGCCGCCATTGCCGCTGTCATAACCGCCGCCGCCGTAATCGCCGCCACCGGAACCGCCGCCATAGCCGCCACCACCGCCGCCGGAGCCACCATCGCGGCCATCCAGCATGGTCAGCGTGCCACCATAGCCTTGCAGCACAACTTCGGTGCTATACCGGTCATTGCCCGACTGATCCTGCCATTTTCGGGTTTGCAGCTGTCCCTCAATGTAAACTTTGGAGCCTTTCTTGAGGTATTGTTCGGCAATCCGCACAAGACCTTCTTGAAAGATGGCCACAGAATGCCATTCCGTTTTCTCTTTGCGTTCACCGGTGTTGCGGTCTTTCCATGTCTCGGAGGTGGCGATGCGCAGATTGCAAACCTTGCCGCCATTTTGAAACGACCGTACCTCGGGATCACGCCCCAGATTGCCGATAAGGATCACTTTGTTAACTGAACCGGCCATATTGCCCCCTGATCTATCAATTCATTCCCGTGCTGCGAATCCGCGCCGCCCCGGTTTAAGCCGTTATATCGGGGTGAGCTTGGCTGAACCATGGTTAACAAACGGTTTCATGGCAATTCTCTGCCACCGCAGGGAAACTTGGGCTGGCACGAAGGTCAGGTTTTGATATAGTTCGCCCAATCAACGTTGGGGGCGTCGGGCAGGATGCGCAATTCAAAAAAATCACTGACCTGGGCAGTGGCTGTTGCCATGGCTTTGGCTGGGGCACCGGCCAGCGCGGATATTTTCTCAAGCAAAAGCCGCAGCGGATTGTTCAAGTCCCAGAAAAAGATCCTCGATAATCGGGCATCCAAGCAGTATTCGGCCTCTGTGCGGCTCAAACCGCCAACTGTCATCACCCCGACGAAATGGGGCAACACGCCGAAATACAAAGGCAAATACAAAGGCGTTTACTTGCAGGTCGCAAAAGACGCCGCAGCCCGCCACGGCGTGCCGGTGGATCTGTTCCTGCGATTGGTGCAGCAAGAAAGCGGTTGGAACCCCAACGCTAAGTCCCACAAAGGCGCGATGGGACTGGCACAGTTGATGCCCGGCACAGCCCGCAAGCTGCGGGTCGATCCCACGGATCCGGCCCAGAACCTCGAAGGTGGGGCACGTTACCTCAAACAACAATTCAAACGGTTTGGCACATGGCGGCTTGCGCTGGCAGCCTATAACGCCGGTCCGGGCGCGGTGAAGAAGTATGGCGGCGTGCCGCCCTACAAGGAAACGCGCAACTATGTCCGGATTATTGCGGGGAGCTGACCCCTTCCTGTTTTCGTTTTCGAACAACGCCTTACTGCATGGGTCGGCGTGTTTTCGCCCGTTCCCTGAACACCAGCCGGAACCAATTCACTTTCCGCCCGTTCTTTACCCAGAGCGCCGCAACCGGAATTCTCCGGATCTTGGCGCCAGAAAGAGTAAGGAGCATATCATGTTCACAACGATCAAAAGTTTTACATTCGCCGCTGGCGTCAGCCTGTTGGCCCTCACATCTGCAACTGCGGCCGAGCTGCCTAAAATCTCGCAGATCAGCGTCGACGCCTCTTATGACGCCGCGCAAGACAGCAACGCGGCGGCGCTCTACCCGGAGCTGCAGACCGACATCAACAAAGCGGTGGCCGAGATGGTGCCAACCAGCGACGATGCAGCGGACCCGACAATCCGGATCGATATCCGCAAAATCGCCTTGGACGGTGATACATATCTGCCGGACAGCGCGGAATTCAACCAGATCGAAGGTGTGGTTGCCATCGAAGGCCGTGATGGCAGCGTTGGCGATGTGACATTCCCGGTCAATATCGTGGCCGCGACCGCCGACACTGTTGCGCCTGAGGGCTACTTCCTGGTGCCGCCATCAACCGAAGATTTCTACACGGCGATGGTTTATGGTTTTGCCAAGACCGTGGCGGAAGAGCTGGCTCGGGTGAACACATCCGGTGACGCAATCACCCGCTAAATACTTTTATAAACTAAGAAAAAGCGCGGATGGGAAACCATCCGCGCTTTGCTTTATTCTGCCGCGACTCCCACTTCGATTACCGGCTCCATCTCTGAGAACTTTTGATCGCTCAGGTGGCACTTGACCTGATGCCCGTCAGCCATCTCCCGAATGGGCGGAACCTCGCGTTCACAAAGCCCGTCCGGCACCTCCGATTTCCAGCGGCACCGCGTCTGGAACGGGCAACCCGGTGGCGGGTTCATTGCGGATGGAATGTCGCCCTCAAGCACGATGTGCTTTTTCTTGACTGAGGTATCGGCAATCGGCACCGCAGACAGCAAAGCCTCGGTATAGGGGTGATAGGGCGGCGAGAACACCTGATCGGTGCTGCCCAGCTCAACCACATGGCCCAGATACATCACCATGACCCGGTCGCTGAGATAGCGCACAATTGACAAGTCGTGGCTGATAAACAGCAAGGTGGTCTTTTGCTCGCGCTGGATCTCCATCAACAGATCTGTCACCGCGGCCTGCACGGACACGTCAAGCGCCGACACCGGCTCATCCGCCACAACAATCCGCGCATCCCCGGCAAAGGCGCGGGCGATACCCACACGTTGCTTTTGACCACCGGACAGCTGCCGTGGCATCCGATCGGCAAACTCGCGCGGCAGTTTCACCAGATCGAGCAGTTCCAGCATCCGCTGGCGCCGCTCGGCTTCGTTCTTGCCAACCTTGAAGATCTCCAGCGCGCGGATGATCTGCCGGCCCACGGTCATCGACGGGTTGAGCGTGTCAAACGGGTTCTGGAACACCATCTGGACATCGGCGACATTCTTGGTGGTGCGGTCCTCGATAGGCACATCGCCAATATTCACGCCATCCAGCAAGATCTGGCCCTCGGTGGCGGTCTCAAGACCCATCAGAACCTTTGCAAAGGTGGACTTGCCGCAACCGGATTCGCCCACAATCGCCAGCGTTTCGGATTCGCGCGCCTCAAAACTCAACTCTTCGTTGGCCTTGACCACCTTGGTGTCACCGCCGCCAAACATCGCATTGGCTGCCACCTGGTAATATTTTTTCAGCTTGTCCATCTTCAGGACAACCTTGCCGACATCACCTTTGGTTTTGACCTCTGCCAGTTCCAATGGCGCTTTCCAGTCGATCTCCTCGAATTTCAAACAGCGCGTGGAATGACGATCATTGCCCGCGACATTCTGCATCGGGATGTAGCCCTGATCACAACGCCCCGCCTCGAAATAATCGCAGCGCGGGCCAAAGTTACATCCTGGCGGGCGTTCATGGGGCAGGGGAAAGTTACCGGGAATGGCCACAAGGGGACGGGCATTCTTGTCCGCACCGGGCAGCGGAATCGACCGGAACAGCGCCTGCGTATAGGGGTGCTGCATCTCGTCGAACACATCCTCGATAGAGCCCCGTTCGACCGCCTCGCCGGAATACATCACGCAGATCCGGTCACAGGTCTCAAGCACCAGACCAAGGTTGTGACTGATAAACAGCATCGATGTGCCGTACTTTGTGCCCAGTTCCTTGACCAGCTCCACGACAGCTGCCTCAACCGTCACGTCAAGCGCCGTCGTCGGCTCGTCCAGGATCAATAGGGACGGTTCTGACATCAACGCCATCGCGATCACGATCCGCTGCTGCTGGCCACCCGACAGCTGGTGCGGATAGGCATTCAGGATCCGTTTCGGATCGGGCAGTTTCACATCCGTAACCACCTGCAAGGCGCGGTCATAGGCGTCCTTCTCGTTCATGCCGGCGTGGATCATCGGCACTTCCATCAACTGCTTGCCGATCTTCATTGCCGGATTGAGGCTCGCCATCGGTTCTTGATAGATCATCGCGATCTCGGAGCCGCGAATGTCGCGCAACTCGTCATCGCTCATCTCGCCCAGATCGCGGCCCTTGAACTTGATCGAACCGCCGACAATGCGGCCGTTCTTGCCCAGATCCTGCATCACGCCCAGCGCCACTGTGGATTTGCCGCAGCCGGATTCGCCCACAAGTCCCAGCGCCTCACCGGGCTGAACCGTCGCGGAAAAATCCATCACCGCAGGGATTTCCCGCAGCCTTGTGAAAAACGAAATCGAAAGCTTGTCGATCTCCAGAATTGGACCGTCATATGCATCTTTTACCATTCTACTCTCCTTCGGGAGGGGCCAAAATCTGCGGGGAATATCCCCTTTGCCTTTTTGGCCGTAAATATTCCGGGGGTCCGGGGGCTGGCCCCCGGTCCAACTCTTTCAATCAGTCGCGCAGGCTTTCTTCGCGCAGACCATCCGCCAACAGGTTCAGACCCAGGACGAGGCTGAGCAGCGAAAGCGCGGGCGCGATGGCCGCGTGCGGATACAGCGACAACAGACGCCGGCCTGAGTTGATCGTGCTGCCCCAATCCGGGCTTTCCGATTCCAGACCCAGACCAAAGAAGCCCAGGGTGCCAAGCAGGATGGTGGTATAGCCAATCCGCAGACAGAAATCGACGATCAGCGGCCCACGTGCGTTGGGCAGGATCTCCCACAGCATGATATACCATGGTCCTTCACCACGGGTTTGCGCCGCCGCCACATAGTCACGGGTTTTGATATCCAGCGCGAGACCGCGCACGATACGAAACACGGTGGGCGAGTTCACAAACACCACCGACACAAACACCACGAGGATACCAGATCCGATGTCAAACAAGTCCAGCGCCGCCGGAATACCGGGGATGGAATAGTTGGGTGTCTCCACAATCGTGCCATTGCTGGACACCATCGACAGGTAGAGCCACGCGCCACCCCCCAACACCACAATCAGAAGCGGTGTGCGGAAACTTGGCTGCGTGTAGAACCGCGAGTTCAGCAAGATCGCCAGGAACACCAGTGGGAAGATGAACAGGAACAGCGCCATATAGTTCGGGATACCGGTCAGCACGATCTCGGGTGTCACCAGCAGGTAGAACAGCAAGATCACCGGGAACGCGAGGATCAGGTTGGCCAGAAAGCTCAGGATCGTGTCCAGGCGGCCGCCATAGTATCCGGCAGGCAGGCCCAGTGTGATCCCGACCATAAAGGCAAAGAGCGTCGCAAAGGGCGCGATTTTCACAACCACCCACGAGCCCTTGATCAGGCGGCTAAAGACATCCCGTGCAAGGTTGTCACCGCCCAGCAGGAACCACTGGTAGTCACCCTCTTCTGCGCCGCGCAGGGGCGTTCCGGGCAATTTGTTCTTCATGCCCGACACCTGGCTCAGGCTGTCATGCGTCACCAGAAGGTCAAACACACCGCCCATAATGCCGGTGAACACCCAGAACATCACGATCGCAAACCCGATCATGCCTACGGTGCTGTCAAACAGCTTGCCATAAAGGCCGAGGTTCCGT
Organism: Sulfitobacter mediterraneus; assembly: GCF_016801775.1. NCBI lineage: Bacteria > Pseudomonadati > Pseudomonadota > Alphaproteobacteria > Rhodobacterales > Roseobacteraceae > Sulfitobacter > Sulfitobacter mediterraneus. The sequence continues at coordinate 782,320 of NZ_CP069004.1, forward strand.
TTGAAGGTGATCGACAACACGAAGGTTACGATCAGGGCGGTCCAGACCGGCAAAAGCTGCCGGGCCATGCCGCCGATGATACCTGCGCCGGTGCCCATCACGATGCCTAGCACCAGATAGATCAACGCCAGCCCCACGGTGGCATAGAACAGGTAGTTCACGACCATGTTGATAAAGCCGCTGGCGCCCTGATTGCTGGCCAAAGTGCCGTCACCGGCCACGGCGCGGGTGTCAGATTGCGGCACAAAGGAAATCAGGATTTGCCCGACGATTCCCAGCACCAGCAGGACCAGCACCGCAGTAAAGATGATATTCAGCCCACTCAAAGAGCCCGTCCATGTCAAAGGTTCCATGTCCTTGCTCCCTTAAGAAATGCGAATGCGTGGGTTGAGGTAAACATAGCCGATATCGGAAATCAGCTGGGTCACCAGAACCACCACAACAGAAACAACAGAGACCGCCAAAAGCAATTCAATGTCGTTGTTCGATGCCGCCTGCACCAGAAGCCAGCCAAAACCCTTGTAGTTGAACAGGGTCTCAACGATGACCACACCGTTCAGCAGCCACGGGATTTGCAACATGATCACCGTGAACGGGGCGATCAGCGCGTTGCGCAGCGCGTGTTTGAGTACGATATCGGAGAACTTCACACCCTTAAGGCGCGCGGTCCGGATATATTGCGCTGTCATCACCTCGGTCATCGAAGCCCGCGTCATCCGCGCGATATAGCCCATCCCGTAAAGCGAAATGGTCAGCACCGGCAGGAAAAAGTTCCAGAAATTGGCATCGTCCATCGCCTTGGTGGCAGAGCCAAAGAACAGCGTCTTGCCGTCGATCCAGCCCCATTCAGCCAGGATCGGCGACACGCCGAATTTCGATGACGCCAGAACCGCGATAAAGATAACGCCGGATACATATTCAGGCGTGGCCGTCGTCGCGATCGAGAAGGTCGAAAGCGAGCGGTCCAGCTTGGACCCCTCGCGCATCCCTGCCAGAACCCCGACAATCAGCGCCGATGGCACCATCAACATCAAAACCCAGAACATCAATTTGCCCGTCAACGCCAGCCGGGTCATCAGGGTCGATCCGACCTCATCTTTGAAAACGGTAGAAAACCCCCAGTCGCCTTGCAGAATTCCGCAGCGGGTGGGCCGCTCGGCCTCTGGTGTGCCTTCTGAAAAGCAGCGCCCGAAGGTTTTGCCTTCGTCCTTCTCAGTCACCCAGCCGGGCATCACGCCCAGCCATTGACCAAATTTGACCGGCATCGGCTGTAGATAGCCGCGGTCACCCAGATAAGACGACACAGCTTCGTCCGACATCCGGAAGTTGCCTTGTGTCTTGGCCAGTTTTTCGAGGTTTGGATAAAGATTTGTAAGCCAGAACACGATGAACGTCAGGCAAAGTGCCGTCAGTATCATCACGCCCAGGCGGCGCAGAATAAATAGTCCCATGTCGTGCCCCTGTTGGTGGCGCAGCGGGTTCGTCCCGCTGGAATTGATTGGCCTGTGGCCATTTTGATCTGCGGTATCGTGCGTACAATACCGCTTCCACGAGGCGCAGACCGCGCCTCGTAGCTCTCCCATCGGGCCCATGAGGCACCATCGCTTGCGTCAGGTCAATGTCAGGTTCCGGCAAAAAATTAGAATTTTACGACATCACATCATTCTAAAAACGACATTTTCGATTTTTGAAAATGTGACATTTGCCGCAGATTTATTGGGAGCCTTGCCGCAACTTGCTGGGCGGCATTCCTGTATGGTGCTGAATAAAGCGGGTAAAATACGCGGCTGAGCCAAATCCGAGATGTCGTGCGATGTCTTTGGCCGGCTCTGTGGTCTCACCCAACAGGCTGCGTCCGGCATGCAGCACCCGTTCGGTCAACAGATCCGCCGCGGTTTTTCCGGTTGCCGATTTCACGGCGCGGGTCAGATGGGTCGAGGTCACACCCAATTCATCCGCATAGGCCGCCATGCTTGCCCCGGTTTGATAACCCGCAGACAACAGGTTGCAATAGCGTTGGCTCAGCCGTCCGGCAGCATTGCGCCGGTCAGGGACATGTTCATCCTGCATGATCTGCCGCCGCAACCAGACCGAGATCAGCGCGGCGTGGGCCTCAAGCGCATCCTGGCGCAGCGGCCGTCGCTGCGATTGCTCGCGATGTGCGGCCTCGATCAATGCGGTCAGTTCCGATTGGGTCGTGACATCCCGAATGCGCAGATGCCGGGGCATCTCCGGCAAGCGCAGCGGGGTGCCTTGCGGGATCAGCACCGCCTGTCCCATGCTTTGCCGCCCCATATCCAAAGAAAACAATGCCCCCGCAGGTACCCAAAGGGCATTATGCGCCCCGATACCGCGCCGCAGCCCATCCAAGAGCGCACGCCCTTGACCACGGGTGATCCAGACCAACAGATGATGGCTCCGGTCATGGGCCAGTTGCACCTGCCAATCCTGCCCGCCGCTGAGCTGGGCAAGGGTCAGAACCTGGATGTCGGTTGTCATCGGGATCATGCAATTATCGCTTTATTGAAATTCGAATGGAATTTCTTGAAGGAATAAAGGAGCAATTGTGTGTAAAATGCAAGTTAATGCTGCAGGCAAAGCCGCTACCCTCGGGTGATCTTGTGCCAGTTGGCCATTTTCGAGCGCATCCAGGTCCGCTGCCGTTTGGCAAACTGGCGGGTCGCGATCACCGCGTTTCGTTTGGCCTGATCCAGCGTCAGATCTCCGTTCAGATACTGCATCAGCTCGGGTACACCGATGGCGCGGTGGGCGGGCAGGGCAGGATCATAGACACCGCGCACGGCCTCTGCCTCTTCCAATGCGCCTTGCTCGATCATCAAATCAAAGCGCCGCGCGATCCGGTCGTTGAGCCAATCCTTGTCCACGTCAAAGACTACAGGAACGCAGTGATCCAAGGGCAACGGGGCCGGACCGGTCTGTTTTTGCCACTCTACCAAGGGTTTGCCTGTGGCTTGCTGCACCTCCCATGCGCGTTGCACACGCGCCCGGTTCTGGACATCGATCTTGCCCAGTGTCGCAGCATCCACCCCTTGCAAAAGCACCTCAAGCGGCAGGTCATCGGCCTGTGCACGCACCTCCGGCGGGGTGGCGGGGATCTCGGCAAGGCCTTGCGTCAGCGCAGAAAAATACAATCCGGTGCCGCCTACAATGATCGGGCGTGGCCCCTGCGCCAGCAAGGGCACCACCTCGCGCAGCCAATGCCCTGTCGAATAAGGCGCCGTGGCCGGTATATGCCCATAAAGCAGATGTGGCGCCTGCGCCTCTTCTTCCTTTGAGGGCCGCGCGGTGATCACCCGCCAACAGTCGTAAACCTGACTGGCATCCGCATTCACAACCACGCCGCCCTGCGCCGCCGCGATTTCAAGCGCCAGCGCCGATTTGCCCGATGCCGTCGGCCCCGCAATCAGAACAGGTTGCTCCGGTGACAGCCGATCCAGCAGGGTTTCGAATTGAGAAGACGTCTGATGCGGCATTTCTTTGGGCAGACCTGATGCTTTACATTGAACCTTGCCGCCATTTGCGACATTTTGCGCCCAAATGAAAACCCCAGAGCCCTCCGAAAGGTGCCACCATGCCCCAAGACACCCCGCAGACCAGTTTCAACCGCGTGATGCTGAAGATTTCAGGGGAGGCGCTGATGGGGGATCTGGGCTTTGGCTTGCACCCGCCCACTGTTGAACGCATCGCCCGCGAAGTGCAAAGCGTGCATGAGATGGGCGTCGAGATCTGCATGGTCATCGGGGGCGGCAATATCTTTCGCGGCTTGCAAGGCAGCGCGCAGGGGATGGAGCGGACAACGGCGGACTACATGGGCATGCTGGCCACGGTGATGAACGCGCTGGCGATGCAATCGGCGCTGGAAGGTCTGGGCATTCACACACGGGTCATTTCGGCCATTACCATGAACGAAGTGGCCGAGCCCTATATCCGCCGCCGCGCCGTGCGGCACCTTGAAAAGAAACGGGTTTGCATCTTTGCCGCCGGTACCGGCAACCCCTATTTCACCACCGATACCGCCGCGACCCTGCGGGCCAACGAGATGTCCTGCGAGGCGATTTTCAAGGGCACCAAGGTTGACGGCGTCTACGACAAGGATCCGAACAAATTCGACGATGCCAAGCGCTATGACAATGTGTCTTATGATGATGTGCTGGCCAAACGGCTGGGCGTTATGGACGCATCGGCCATCGCACTGGCCCGTGACAACAACCTGCCGATTATTGTCTTTTCGCTGGATGAGCCGGGCGGCTTCCGGGGCATTCTGGCGGGCGAGGGCACCTACACCCGCGTGCACGGCTAGGGCCGGGCGAATGCCCACTGGTCATTGTCCCAACTGTTGATTTATACTTGTACCAACGCGTGTACCGAGGGCCAAATGGCCGGTCCGCGCCTGAATTGAGCCCGAATTGAGGATAAGAAAACCCCATGGCAGATGAATTTATTCTGGACACCGACGACCTTGAGCGCCGCATGAACGGGGCGATCAGCGCATTGCGCACTGAATTTTCGTCCCTGCGCACGGGCCGCGCGTCTGCGTCGATGCTTGAGCCCGTGATGGTTGATGCTTACGGGTCCATGACCCCGATCAATCAGGTCGGCACCGTCAACGTGCCAGAGCCGCGCATGGTCACCATCAATGTTTGGGACAAAGGTCTGGTTGGAAAGGTTGAAAAGGCAATCCGCGAAAGCGGCCTTGGCATCAATCCACAGCTCAACGGCACCATCATCATGCTGCCCATTCCCGAGCTGAACGAAGAACGCCGCCGCGATCTGACCAAAGTGGCGGGGCAATATGCCGAACATGCCCGCGTTTCGATCCGCAACCTGCGCCGTGACGGAATGGACCAGATCAAAAAGGCAAAGGCCGATGGCATGTCCGAGGACGATCAGAAGTTCTGGGAAACCGAAATGCAGGATTTGACGGATAAGTTCATCGCGATGATCGACGAACAACTCGAATCCAAACAAGCCGAGATCATGCAGGTCTGACCCTGCTACAGGGCCGTCCCAAGGGCGGCCTTTTTTCTGGGACAACAGCCGTGGCACTGCGCCCACGCCCCCTCAAGCGGAGCACCGCACGCCATGAACATCCCCCAAGAGGCGGACCAGACCCCGGAGCCCGATATCACACCGGGCGGTCCACGCCATGTTGCGATCATCATGGATGGCAACGGCCGTTGGGCCACACAGCGTGGTCGCCCGCGCCTGTTTGGCCACCATGCAGGTGCGCGCCGGGTGCGGGAGATCGTCCAATCTTGCCCGGATTTTGGCGTTAAGTATCTGACAATATTTGCTTTTTCGACAGAGAACTGGAAGCGCACGCAGGTCGAAGTGGCCGGTCTGATGAGCCTGTTCCGACGCTACATCACCAAGGAAACCCGCGCCCTCAGCGAAGATGGTGTGCGCGTCCGTTTCATCGGCGACCGGCTGCGCCTTGATGACAAGCTGATCAAGCTGATGAACGACCTTGAGGCTGCGACCGCCCATAACGACAAGGTTAATCTCACCATCGCGATCAACTATGGTGGCCGTGACGAGGTGGCCCGCGCCACCAAACGGCTGGCGCAGGATGTTGCGGCAGGGCGGCTAGACCCAGAGTCGGTGGATGAAGAAACTCTGCCAAGATATTTGGATACTTACGTTTTACCGGACCCAGACCTGGTGATCCGCACCAGCGGCGAGGCGCGGATATCTAACTTTCTGCTATGGCAATCGGCCTATGCGGAATATGAATTTATTGACACGCTTTGGCCCGATTTCACCCGCGAGGAATTTGGCAGTCTTTGCGCCTCATTCGGCGGACGGGATCGGCGCTTTGGCGCAGTGAAAATCTGAGGAAAAGACAATGGCCAAAAACCCTGAACAATGGTCTGATCTCTCTGCGCGGATGTTTTCCGGCGCGGCAATGGTGGTGGTTGGCCTGCTTGGCATCTGGTTTGGCGGCCATGTCTTTCACGTGCTGGTCGCGATCATTTGCGGGCTGATGGTCTGGGAACTGGTTGGCATGCTGCGCCCCGGTGCGCGGCACGTGCAATTGCAAATGGGTGCATTAACCGGCGCGGCGGTGTTTCTGGCGATCTATCTGCCGGTTGGCTTTGCCCTGCCGGTGTTGCTGGCACCGGCCCTGATCGGTTTTGGTCAACTCAGTCATAACCGCACGATTTATATGGCTTTTTCGGTCATGATCCTGCTGTCCGGTTATGGCATGATGCAGGTGCGCGACGATCTGGGCTTTGGCTGGATGCTGTGGCTGGTGCTGGTTGTTGTGGTCACGGATGTGGTTGGTTATTTTGCCGGACGAACCTTTGGCGGTCCGAAGTTCTGGCCAAAGGTCAGCCCCAAGAAAACATGGTCAGGCACCGGCGCTGGCTGGATTGGCGCTGCGGTTGTGGGCCTGTTGTTTTCGATCAACACCGAGGTGAGCCTGCAACTGATCGGGATTTCCATTGCGGTTTCAATGGCATCGCAGATAGGCGACATCGCCGAATCCGGGATGAAACGGCGCATGGGCGTCAAGGACAGCTCAAACCTGATCCCCGGTCATGGCGGATTGCTGGACCGGTTTGATGGCATGCTGGGCGCGTCGGTGTTCCTGCTGATCATTGGCCAGTTTATTGGTTTCCCTCCGGGGCTTGGGTAGGCCCGCATGCCGCGCAAGGTTTCGATCCTGGGGGCGACCGGCTCCATCGGGCAGAACACGATTGATCTGATCCGCCGTGATCTGGACGCCTATGATGTTGTTGCCCTGACCGGCGCGGGCAATATCGGGCAATTGGCGGCAGATGCGATTGCACTGAATGCAGACATTGCGGTCACGGCCCATGATCATCTTCTGCATGATCTGCGCGATGCTTTGGCCGGAACGCAAGTTGCCGCGGCGGCAGGGGCGCAGGCAATCACCGAATGCGCTTCCCGTCCTGCGGATTGGACCATGTCTGCCATCGTCGGCGCGGCGGGTCTCGCACCAGGGCTTGCAGCGGCGGAACAGGGCGGCACATTGGCGCTGGCCAACAAGGAATCGCTGGTCTGTGCAGGCGCGCTGATGCTGCAAACCGTAGCGGACAGCGGTGCGGAAATTCTGCCCGTCGACAGTGAACATTCCGCAATTTTCCAAGCGCTGATCGGCGAAGACGTTGCCGCTGTGGAGCGGGTGATCATCACTGCCAGTGGCGGCGCGTTCCGGGATTGGCCGATTGAAAAACTGGCGGAGGCAACGCTTGATCAGGCCTCAAGCCATCCCAATTGGGATATGGGCCAGAGGATCACAATCGACAGCGCCTCTATGTTTAATAAGGCGATGGAAGTCATTGAGACAAAAGAATTCTTTGACGTTCGCGCCGACCAGATCGAAGTCCTGGTGCATCCGCAATCCATGATCCACGCACTGGTCGGTTTCGTGGATGGGGCCTTGATGGCCCATGTTGGCCCGCCCGACATGCGCCATGCCATCGGCTTTGCGCTACACCACCCCAATCGGGCGAAATTGCCGGTGCAGCGGCTGGACCTTGCCGCTATCGGCCAATTCGAATTTCGCAACCCCGACGACCGCCGTTGGCCGGCCTTGTCGCTGGCACGGCAAACCATGGCCGCAGGCGGCATGACCGGCGCCGTGTTCAACGCGGCCAAGGAAACGGCGCTGGACGGATTTATTGCCGGCCAGATCAATTTTGTGCAGATGGCCGAGGTTGTCGATCAGACTTTGGACCAGATGGAAGGGCACAGCAGCCTCATTCATGACACCATGACACTTGATAACGTCCTCCAAGTAGACCATTTGGCACGTAAGGCGGCCCAAGCCGCGATCAACAAAAGAGCAGGGTAGCGTTTTGGACATTCTTGGACTTCTTCCGCAATTTGGCAGCTTGATCTGGACCATCGTGGCCTTTGTTGTTGCACTGTCGGTGATTGTTGCGGTGCATGAATACGGCCATTACATCGTGGGCCGCTGGTCCGGCATTCATGCCGATGTGTTCAGCCTTGGCTTTGGGCCGATCCTCTGGTCCGGTCATGACAAACGCGGCACCCGCTGGCAAATCGCTGCGCTGCCTTTGGGCGGTTATGTGAAATTCGCGGGCGATGCCAATGCCGCGTCAGGCAAGGACGAGGCGGCGATGGCCGCCGTGGCAGACGATCCAGACAAACTGCGCCACACTATGCATGGCGCCCCGCTTTGGGCCCGTGCGGCCACGGTGGCGGCCGGCCCTGTCTTCAACTTTGTGATGTCGATCCTGATTTTCGGGGCGATCGCTTATACCGCTGGCGTGACAAAAGACCCTTTGACAGTAGGCGAATTGCGCGATCTGCCCCAGCAGGGCATCGAGTTGCAAGCAGGTGACGAGATCCTTGCGATCAACGGTCTCAAGGTGCCATCCATCGAAGATCCGGCCTATGGATCCTTCCTGGGCACAGTCCCCCAAGAACCTGTGCTGACCTATGAGGTGGAGCGCAACGGCCGGAAACAAGCGGTAACCGGTCCCTATGTCATGCCGCCGCTCGTGTTGCAGGTCCTGCCACAATCGGCCGCCTATGCCGCCGGTCTGGAACCGGGGGATGTGATCACGGCGATCAATGGTCGAGAGATCTTTGCCTTTGCCCAGCTCAAAGAGGTGGTCGAAGCCTCCGAAGGGGCGGCGCTGGAGCTGACCGTCTGGCGCGAGGGCCAAAACCTGCCGTTCACCATGACACCCAAGGTGGTGGATGAACCGCAGGAAGATGGCACCTTCAAACGCTCTGTGCGGATCGGGATCGCGGGCGGCATGGCCTTTGAAACGGCCACCGAAACGCCCGGATTGGGCGCGGCGGCAACAACCGGCGTGGCAAACACCTGGCGGATCATCACCGGCTCCATCTCGGGGCTCAAGCAAATGATTATCGGCAATATCAGCACCTGCAACCTGTCCGGGCCGGTCGGCATCGCCCAGACCTCCGGCGCCATGGCCAGCCAGGGGGCGCAATCCTTCATCTATTTTATCGCAGTGCTCAGCACGGCTGTAGGATTGCTTAACCTCTTTCCGATCCCGGCGCTGGATGGCGGGCATCTGGTGTTCTACGCCTATGAGGCCGTTGCGGGCAAACCGCCGAGCGACAAGGCACTGCGGGTGCTGATGACGATCGGTCTGACGCTGGTGCTATCCCTGATGATCTTCGCGCTTGGCAATGATCTGTTCTGCCCCTAGGGGCGCATGGACGCGATCACCCTGATTTCAACCACAGCCCCTTCCCGGCGAATACCGGCCACCTCAACGGCGGTCCAGGCCGGGTAGGGCGGGTTAAAGACTGACAGGCGCACCGCGTCGAAATCATCAAAATGATCCCGCAGACCCACGTGATAGCTGGTCATCTCGACAATCGCATCCATGCCCAGACCGGCCTCGGCCAGAACCATGCCGATCTTGGCAAAGGCCTGTTCAAACTGGGCAGTGGGATCGCCGGGCATTGCGCCATCCGGCCCTGATCCGGTTGTCCCGGTCAGATACAAATGATCGCCCGAGACAATGCCGGGCGACATATTGAGCGCCTCTGCGGCGTCGGACACGGCGGCAGGGATGATGGCGCGTTTCGACATGGGAGGATCCTTTCAAGGGGGTGAGTGTAGCAATATCCAGTGCAGGTTCGAACGGTGATTTTCTTGTGAGAAGCCGAATCTTGATCGACATTGCGGACAAATTGATTGCTGCAAATCTATCGAGCGCCGACTTTCGCACGAAGAGCCCAAAAATTGACACATTTTTTTGTTGGTAGTTGATCCAATTGGAACGACAGAGGCGGTCGGAATGCTCCTCAATTTGCTCAGAAAACCAAAACATAAACCGTATCTTGCCCTTCGGGCGCCGGCAGAGAAAATGATACGTCGCAAGCAGCTCCCGCCTGTTGAACAACTCCGAAATACGATAAGCGGTGGCTCCGCCCTCATGACCTCTTGGGCCTACTCTGAAAGCGCACGCAAGAAAGCCGGTTCCCAGATACCGCGCGGGCCCAGTATGGCGGAATTTCTAGGTGAGATATCCAGAGAGATCGGATCTGTTCAACCGGTTGTCAAAGGCAAAGGAATGAGCGTCGACCAGTTGGCAGAGCGTGCCGCAATTTATCGTCTGATCCTGTCGCCAAAGACTGATGCAGAGAATGTGGTTGCGCTGTTCAAGGATACAAATGCAGCGCGGGCCCTGAGATCCCGTGCCGAAATGCACCAGAGAAATGTCGATGCCTTTGAAGCTCAGAAAAGGGCTTATCAAGACGCATTGTCCGACTGGGAACACCATGGAAACAACCCAAGGTACCACGAAGAAGAAGATTTCGTAGGGTTGCTTCGCGATGCGAAGACAAATGATCGGGATCTATGGCATGTGGTCGCTTGTGATGTAGAACGTGGATCTAAGGTAGATGAAGATGCACTTTTCTGGATATTGGCCCAGCCCGATTGTGACAGTGCTACGGTCGCGGCATTCGTGAACAGGTATATTGCGCAAGGATATGTTGCCTCGCGAATTGCAAGAGAAAGCAAGAAAAACAATACGCAGTTTGCCGATACGTTTGCGGCCGTTATTGAACGCTGGAATGACGGTTTCTATAAGACAGAAACACTGGACTTCACAGATTGGGATTTTGAAGCTTGTGAGCCGGCCTTTTTGAAGCAACGGGAAAAGGTGAGGCATATGATAGGTCGTGAGCCATGGGGCATCCCAAAGGATCTGTTCAAACCCTATCCCGGAAAATCTACGCAACCAACATTATACTATCGCCATGGTATGGGACTGATGGACCTTCCGCCGCGCTCAGAAGATTATTTTAGCTCGGGCGATTAAACTCGTCAGCGAAGACCGACCTAAATTCAGATTTCATCAGGTCTTGGCAAGCCGATATTGCCCAGCTGTCACGACCCAGGCTTTGATCGCAAATCGACCCAAAATGGCCTGCTCTCACCACATTGCCCCAAAATCGCCACAATTCATCAAAATCGTGCCGCATTGCCCCGATAGAAACGCAAGTAGTTAAATCGGAGCAGACCCATGCACACATTACAGCAATCCTATCGCGGCCTCAGCCTGTTGGCGGATATCAACATGGATCGTCTTTTGTATATCGGTGCGATTGGCGCGGCATTGGCTGCCGGGGCGTTTATCGGATCGCTCTGATCCGTTTCCCACACTACCTCATGATGTTTCGACTTTGAAAAGCACTGCATAATGTAGTGCTTTTTTGCTTGTCCGGGTTTTGACAATCCGCGTTAACCTGCGTACTCAGGTTGGCAATGGATGTCGCAAAATTGGGTTTGAACCATGAGGCTGAATACCTGGGGCGGTGTGCCTGTGAAACAGGCGCGAAAGAAAGATTTCGCTAACGCAATTCGGGGCGCTTCTGTTTGCGCTTTGTTGTCAGTGGCTTGGCTGATTCCAGCCGCCGAGGCGGTGGCGCAGGAGTACCGGTTTAACTCGGTTGTGATCAACGGAAACGAACGGATCGGCGACAGCGCGATCCTTTCGCGGGCCGGAATCAGGCGCGGGGCGGTTGTGTCAGGCGGTCAGCTGAATGACGCCTACCAGAACCTGCAAAACTCCGGATTGTTCGAAACGGTCGCGATTGAGCCGCGTGGCGGCACATTGGTGATCACGGTTACCGAACTGCCGACCCTGAACCGCGTGCGCTTTGAGGGCAACAAGCGGATCAAGGATGACAACCTGCAAGGGGTGATCTCCTCGACCGAGCGGCGGGTGTTTAACCCGGCCCAGGCCGAGGCGGACGCAGCCGCAATTGTCGAGGCCTATGCCAACGATGGCCGGATCGCCGCACGTGTGCAGCCCCGCATCATCCGCCGCAGCCAGAACCGTGTGGATCTGGTGTTTGAAATTTTCGAAGGCGACAACGTCGAGATTGAACGGCTCAGCTTCTCCGGCAACCGCGTCTATTCTGACCGCCGTCTGCGCCGGGTGCTTGGCACCAAACAGGCGGGCCTGTTCCGCCGTCTGGTGCGCCGGGATACCTTTGTTGAAAGCCGTGTTGAGGCTGACAAACAGATGCTGCGCGATTTCTACCTGTCTCGCGGCTACGTCGATATGCGCACCACCGCGGTGAACGGCGAATTGACCGAAGAGCGCGACGGGTTCTTCGTGTCCTACAACATCACCGAGGGCCAGCAGTTCAGCTTTGGCGAAGTGAATGTTGTCTCCGAGATGCCGAATGTGGATGCCGACGTCTATCGCAAGATCATCAAGGTGCGATCGGGCAAGATCTATTCACCCACCGTGGTTGAGGCGGACATCGCCCGTCTGGAACGTCAGGCGATCCGCGATGGGGTGGACTTCATGCGCGTTGAGCCACGGATCGAGCGCAATGACCGCGATCTGACGCTGAATGTGACCTATGTCCTCAGCCGTGGCCCGCGCGTGTTCGTGGAACGGATCGATATTGAGGGCAACACCACCACGCTTGACCGCGTCATCCGCCGTGAATTTGACAGCGTTGAAGGCGATCCCTTCAACCCGCGTGAAATCCGGCAGGCCGCCGAACGCATTCGCGCACTTGGGTTCTTTGAAACCGCTCAGGTGAACGCCCGCGAAGGCAGCAGCGGCGAACAGGTTGTTGTGGATGTGGATGTCGAGGAAAAACCAACCGGGTCTTTGAACTTTGGCGGGACTTTCTCCAACAACGACGGCTTTGGTGTTGTGATCAGCTTTGCCGAGAACAACTTCCTCGGGCGCGGACAACGGCTTGGCCTGTCGCTTTCCACAGCGTCAGATGCAAAGCGGTACGGGATTAAATTCACCGAACCACGCCTGTTGGGCCGTGATTTGGCATTTGGTCTTGAGCTGGATTATGCCGAAACAGATTCGCAATATTTCTCTTACGACACCAACAATTTCGTGTTCAGACCCAGCCTGACCTTCCCGGTCAGTGAAAATGGCCGTCTGCAACTGCGCTACACCGCAGAAGAGATCGAAACAGTGGCACGTGAGGTGCCGGTTCATGGCCTTACGGCGGCGGGCGACATCGCAGCCGGCGCGCAACTGTCGTCTTCCATCGGCTATGAATACACCTTTGACACCCGGCGCACCGGTCTCGACCCAACCTCGGGCGTGTTGTTCAAATTCAGCCAGGATTTCGCCGGACTTGGCGGCGACAGCAAATTCATTCGCACCACGGCGAAGGTTGTTGGGGAAAAGAAGATCTTTAACGAAGAGGTCACTTTGCGGGCGACCCTTGAGGGCGGCGCATTGGCGTGGTCCGAAGGCACCAACCGCATCGTGGACCGCTTTATCCTGACCCCGTCGATCATTCGCGGTTTTGAGCCGGGCGGCATTGGCCCGCGTGACGTGAGCGGCACAGCCAATGACCCATTGGGCGGCAACCTTTACGTCGCGGCGCGGTTCGAGGCGGAATTCCCGCTTGGTCTGCCCGAAGAATACGGGATCACCGGCGGCGTATTCTACGACGTTGGCAACCTGTGGGATCTCAGTGATGTGAACTACAACGGCGGCACCGTCGTTGGCGAAAGCGGTTCCTTCCGCCATGTGGTCGGCCTGTCTGTGTTCTGGCAAACCCCTGTCGGTCCGCTGCAGTTCAATGTCTCCAAGGCCCTGAAAAGCGAGACCTTTGACAAGGAACAAAGCTTTGAGGTCACGCTGCGCACCGAGTTCTAGGGCGATGAAATTGCCTTTTGCCTGCGTCATTGCGGTGCTGGCCCTGCTTGGGGCCACACCCACATATGCACAGCAACAAGGTGGCAGCAGTCTCAATCTCGGGTCCATCTCAAGCCCTTTGCTGACTTTGGATTCGGACCGGGTCTTTCTCGAAAGTGCCTTTGGCCGCCGCGTGGCGGGTGAGGTGGAAAGCAAGGCAGCAGAATTGGCCGCTGATTTTCGCCAGATCGAGGCAGAGCTCGAGGCAGAAGAGCGTGAATTGACCGATCTGCGCCCGACCTTGCCGGCAGAAGAATTTCGCGCGTTGGCGGACCAGTTTGATCAGAAGGTGCAAACCATCCGGCAGGAACAGGCTGCCAAGGAACGCGATCTGAACCAACTGCTCGACAAAGAACGGGAAGTGTTTTTGGGGGCCGCGGCACCGGTCATGGAACAACTGATGCGCCGGAGCGGCGCCGTGGTGATCCTTGAGCGACGGTCGGTTTTCTACAGTGCCAACGCGATCGACATCACGGACGCCGCCATCGCGTTACTGGATGAAACATTGGGCAGCGGGATCGAGCCGAAGTAGCGCCGATCTGATGCTTGCCCCAATGGGCCTGAGTTGATAGCCCTGTTATACGCCCTTGCAATCAAAGGACATTCCATGAGCCAAGAGAAATTGCGCGCCGACATTCAAATGATTCAGCGCATCCTGCCGCACCGTTATCCGTTTTTGCTGGTCGATAAAGTCGAAGAGATCGACGGCACATCCTCTGCAGTGGGCTACAAGAACGTCACCATGAACGAGCCGCATTTTCAGGGGCATTTCCCCGGCACGCCGATCATGCCGGGCGTTACCATTGTCGAGGCGATGGCGCAGACCGCAGGCGTGATGGTTGGTGTGGCGCTGGAACAGATGGACAAGGAAATGTTGATCTATTTCATGTCCATCGACAAATGCAAATTCCGCCGCAAGGTTGTGCCGGGCGATGTGTTGCGCATGGACCTGAAGACTGTGCGGGGCAAACCGGGCGGCAAGGTCTGGCGATTTGCCGGTGTGGCCACCGTCGAGGGCGAAATGGCCGCCGAGGCGGAGTTTATGGCGATGCTGGATCTGCCGAAAGAGGACGCATGAGCAACATCCACCCCTCAGCGGTGATCGAAGACGGGGCGCAGATTGACCCCTCCGCCCTGGTGGGGCCATTTTGCGTGGTTGGTGCCCAGGTCGTCTTGCATGCAGGCGTGGTACTGAAAAGCCATGTAGTGGTCACCGGCCAGACCGAAGTTGGCGAAGGCACCGAAATATTTTCATTCGCGGTGATTGGCGAAATCCCCCAGGATCTGAAGTTCAAGGGCGAGGCCAGCCGCCTTGTGATCGGCAAGCGCAACCGCATCCGCGAACATGTCACCATGAACTGCGGCACCGAGGGCGGCGGCGGTTTGACCAAGGTTGGCGACGACGGCTTGTTCATGGCTGGCTGTCATATTGCCCATGACGCGATCATCGGCGACCGGGTGATTGTTGTGAACAGCGCCGCGGTGGCCGGCCATTGCGTGCTGGAAGATGACGTAATCATCGGTGGCCTGTCGGGCATTCACCAGTTTGTCCGCATCGGGCAGGGTGCCATCGTGGGGGCCGTGACGATGGTGACCAACGATGTGATCCCCTATGGGCTGGTGCAGGCCCCGCGCGGCGATCTGGATGGGCTTAACCTTGTCGGGCTCAAACGCCGCGGCGTGGCCCGCAGTGATATCACTGCCTTGCGCGCCGCCTTTCAGATGCTCGCCCAGGGCGAAGGCACATTTCATGACCGCGCCCGCCGTCTTGGTGAAGAAACCGAAAGCGACTACGTGCGCCAGCTTGTTGATTTTGTGGCCGCCGACAGCAGCCGCAATTTCCTGACCCCGAAATGACGCTGGCCTTGATCGCAGGGCGCGGCGATCTGCCCGCCAAAGTCGCCGCCGCGCAGGATCAGGCGCCATTGATCTGCGGCTATGAAGGCATGTTGCCCGACAGCGTGTCCGCTGATCTGACTTTCCGTCTTGAAACCCTTGGCACATTGCTGGTGCAACTGGGCGAGCGCGGCATCACAAGGGTTTGCTTTTGCGGAGCAATCGACCGGCCCGCGCTTGACCCGTCCAAGCTGGACGCAGAAACGCTACCGCTGGTGCCGCTGTTTCAAAAGGCTCTGGCCGCAGGCGACAATGGCGCGTTGCAGATCCTGATGGAAATCTTTGAACAAACCGGGTTTGACGTGGTTGGCGCGGATGAATTGCTGCCCGACCTGGTCGCGCAGCAAGGGGTCTTGTCTGAAAAATGGCCCAATGCGCAAATGCGCAAGGATGCTGCCAAGGGTGAGGCAGTTCTGGCCGGTTTGGCCCCGCTCGACATCGGGCAAGCCTGCGTGATTGGCCGCGAACAGGTGCTGGGGGTCGAAACCATTGGCGGCACAGATCATCTGCTGTCCACATTACCGCCCGAGGCGAAAGGCGCCGATGCGATCCTGTGCAAAGGACCCAAAGAGGGCCAGATACGTGAGATCGACATGCCCACCATCGGGCCAAACACCTTGACCGCTGCCCATGCCGCCGGTCTGGCCGGTGTGGTGGTGGATGCAGGCGATGTGATCATCCTCGATCAGGACCGTTGCGCCGCCTTGGCCGATGAGCTGGGTCTCGTGCTATGGGTGCGGCGCGGGGGCGAAGGGTGAAGGTCTTTATCCTTGCCGGGGAGCCGTCTGGCGACAAGCTGGGCGGGGCCTTGATGGCAGGGTTAAAGGAGCTGCGCCCGGACGTGCAGTTCGACGGGATCGGCGGGCCGGAGATGATGGCCCAGGGGTTGGTCAGTCGTTTCGATATGACCGAATTGAGCGTCATGGGGCTGGCAGAGATCCTGCCGAAGTACCGGGCTTTGATGGCGCGGATAAACGAGACCGCGCAGGCGGTGATCGACACCGCACCCGATGTTTTGATCACTATCGACAGCCCCGATTTCTCGCTGCGGGTGGCGCGTCGGGTTAAGGCCAAAAGCAGCATCAGAACAGTGCATTACGTGGCGCCATCGGTTTGGGCGTGGCGTCCGGGACGGGCAGAGAAAATGGCCCGTTGGGTCGATCATGTTTTAGCGCTTTTGCCCTTTGAGCCCCCCTTCATGGAAGCGGCAGGCATGGCCTGTGATTTTGTCGGACATCCGGTGGTTGCGGAACCTGTGGCCCAGTCCGATGAAATTGCTGCGTTTCGGGCATCGATGGATCTGGCGGATGCGCCGCTTGCACTGATCCTGCCCGGATCGCGGCGCAGCGAGGTGAGCCGTTTGCTGCCGATCTTCCAACAGGTTGCCGCCCGATTGGTGCGGGCGCGGCCGGATCTGCGCATCGTGGTGCCCGCAGCCGGGCCGGTTGCTTCAGATGTGCGCCGGGCCATGCGCACCTGGGAAGGGCGACCGATCGTTCTGGACCCCACGGAGATGGAACTCAGCGCAGCGCAGGCGCAAAAACGGGCCGCCTTTGCCGCCGCCGATGTGGCGGTCGCGGCCTCTGGCACCGTTTCGCTGGAACTGGCGGCGGCGACCACACCCATGGTGATCGCCTATGACATGAATTGGCTCAGCCGCCAGATCATTGGCCGGATGGTCAAGATCGACACGGTGACACTGGTCAATCTGGTGTCGGAAACCCGTGCGGTGCCGGAGTTTATTGGCGCAAATTGCCGACCCGGACCCATTGCCGAGGCAGCGTTGAAGGTTTTGGATGACCCGCAAATGCAACTGGATGCGATGGCCCTGACGATGCAGCGTTTGGGGCAGGGCGGTGCAGCGCCAGGACTGCGCGCGGCGCAGGCTGTTTTAGACCGGTTGCCGTAATGGCCGCGCCTGTCGGCGCGATTCTATCTGTTTTACGGATGGGGGACGCTGTCCCCCAGACCCCCTGGAGTATTTGGGGCCAAAAAGGGCGCAGGTGGGGCCTGGGCTAGCCTTTGTGGATCCAGCCCCCACCAAAGATGCGGCTGCTGTTCGGGTCATAGAACACACAAGCCTGACCGGGAGAGATGCCTTCCTCGGCGCTGAGCAGTTCCACCTCCGCGGTGGTGTCTGTGATCGGGCGCAGGATTGCGTCGCGTGGCGGGCGGGTGGATCGCACCCGGACCGCGATGGGCCATTCTTTCTGGGAGGTCAGGGGCATGTCGCCCAGCCAGTTGATCTCGCGCACCGGCACGCGGCGTGTGGCGAGCATGGATTTGGGGCCAACCACCACTTCCTTGCGGTCGGCGTCCAGTTTGACCACATAAAGCGGATCGGCCAGTCCGCCGATGCCAAGCCCGCGGCGCTGGCCGATTGTGTAGTGGATCACACCCTCGTGCTTTGCCAGCACATTGCCGTCCAGATCAACGATATTGCCCGGATCGGCCGCTTCGGGGCGCAGTTTGCGGATCACCGAGGCGTAATCGCCATTGGGCACAAAGCAGATGTCCTGGCTGTCCGGTTTCATCGCCACGCTGAGCCCGTATTTGGCGGCCAGGGCGCGGGTGTCGTCCTTGGACGGCAGATGGCCCAGCGGGAAGCGCAGGAAGTCGAGCTGCTCCGGGGTGGTGGAGAACAGAAAATAGCTTTGATCGCGGCTGGCATCAGCAGCGCTGTGCAGCTCCGGCCCGTCCGGGCCCATCTTGCGCTGGATGTAGTGGCCCGTCGCCATACAGTCCGCTTCGAGGTCTTTGGCGGTTTCCAGCAGATCTTTGAATTTGACCCGCTCGTTGCAACGGATGCAGGGCACAGGGGTTGCCCCGGCAAGATAGCTGTCGGCAAATTCGTCGATCACGGCATCCTGAAAGATGTTTTCGTAATCCAGCACATAATGGGGAAAACCCATGTCTTCGGCCACGCGGCGGGCGTCGTGAATGTCGATCCCGGCGCAACAGGCGCCTTTCTTGGCCAATGCCGCGCCGTGGTCATAAAGCTGCAGGGTCACGCCAACCACGTCATAGCCTTCTTCGGCCAGCATCGCGGCCACAACGGAGCTGTCCACACCGCCGGACATTGCGACAACCACCCGCGTGTCGGCGGGCGCTTTGGCAAAGCCCAAGGAATTGAGCGGCGGGGTCTGGTCAAGGGGCATTGCAAGTCTCCGGGAGGCGTTAGTGGGGAATATAGGAAAATCCTATGCACTCACAAGGGGGGGCTTCACCTGCCGTTAAGGAGGCTGGGTGCATCCCTAAGCCGCGGCAATTTGGAGTGGGAGATGTTTCTCAAGAAAGTGGATGGGCCCAGATCCGTGACCCTTGCGGATGGCACGGTGATGAGCCAGGCGGATCTTCCGCCGGCGCAGACCCGGCGCTGGGTGGCATCACGCAAGGCGGCGGTGGTGCGCGGGGTTTTGTATGGTTTGATCACGCAAGCCGAAGCGTTGCGCCGTTATCAGATCAGTGAAGAGGAATTTGTTGAATGGGTGCGCGCGGTTACAGATCATGGTGAGGCGGCGCTCAAGGCGACTACGGTACAAAAATATAGACAACTTTAAGTTGTTAACGTAATGTTATCCACATGGGTAACGGGTGGTTAACCTTTTTTGTTCACGATCCAGTCCAATGTCGTAATGACCGTGCGGAGGAACCAAATGCGCGTATTGCTTGTTGAAGATGATCCAACGACCTCTCGAAGCATTGAATTGATGCTGACCCATGCAAACCTGAATGTCTATGCGACCGATCTGGGGGAGGAAGGCATCGATCTGGCCAAGCTGTATGATTATGATTTGATCTTACTGGATCTCGATTTGCCGGATATGAACGGCCATGAGGTGCTGCGCCAGCTTCGGCTCAGCCGGATTGAGACGCCCATTCTGATTCTGTCAGGGTCCGACGATACGGAAAGCAAGATCAAGGGTTTCGGTTTTGGGGCAGACGATTATCTGACAAAACCCTTCCACCGCGAAGAGCTTGTTGCCCGTATCCATGCGATCATTCGCCGGTCCAAAGGGCATTCGCAATCGGTGATCAAAACCGGGCAGATTGCCGTCAATCTGGATGCCAAGACGGTGAGCGTGGATGACGCCACGGTGCACCTGACCGGAAAAGAATATCAAATGCTCGAACTGTTATCCTTGCGCAAAGGCACGACGCTGACCAAAGAGATGTTCCTGAACCACCTTTATGGCGGGATGGATGAGCCTGAGCTGAAGATCATTGATGTTTTCATCTGCAAACTGCGCAAAAAGCTCAGCTTGGCGACGGGTGGCGAAAATTACATCGAAACGGTTTGGGGGCGCGGCTATGTCCTGCGCGATCCGGAACCGGCAAGCATGGACATTGCTGCCACCGGATAACCGGCCAAGACCGAGGCGGAAACTGCTAGACCTGCTGTGCCCTGCCACCTATCTAAGGGGTGACTGGAACAGGCAAAAAGGGGCAGGGCCGTGACATCCGAAATAGCGGTTGATGCGCTAAGCAAAACCCAGGCTGAGGCGGAGCTGGCCCGTCTGGCGCAGATCCTGTTGGCTGCGAATAATGCCTACCATGGCGCAGATGACCCTGACATTTCGGATGCAGAATATGACAGGCTCAAGCGCCGCAACTCTGCAATTGAGCTTCGTTTCCCCGAGTTGAAACGGGATGACAGCCCAACCGAACAAGTGGGGGCCGCGCCCGCCGCAGGGTTTTCCAAAGTTGCCCATGAAGTGGCGATGCTGTCCTTGTCCAACGCTTTTGATGCGGAAGACGTGCGCGAATTTGATGGACGTATTCGCAAGTACCTCGGCCTGGCGGCGGATGCGCCTTTGCGTTACACGGCAGAGCCCAAAATTGATGGTCTGTCCCTTTCCTTGCGCTATGAGAACGGCGTTTTGGTGCAGGCGGCCACCCGCGGTGATGGCGAAACGGGTGAAAACGTCACTGCAAACGCAAAAACCATTGCCGATGTGCCACACCAGATCGAGACCGATCTGTCGGTTCTTGAGGTGCGCGGCGAGGTTTATATGAGCCATGCCGATTTTGATGCCCTCAACCACAGACAACAAGACAAAGGCGACAAGACCTTTGCCAACCCCCGAAACGCCGCGGCCGGATCGCTGCGGCAATTGGACACCGAAATCACCAGATCGCGCCCATTGAGGTTTTTTGCCTATGCTTGGGGCGCTTTGTCTCATCCTCTGGCCGATACGCAAATGGGGGCGATTGAACGGTTGAGTGAATTTGGGTTTTCGACAAACCCGCTCACCACTTTGTGCGATGGGCCGCAACAGATGCTGGACCACTATGCCAAGATCGAGACCCAGCGCGCAACGCTTGGCTATGACATTGATGGTGTCGTTTATAAAGTGAACGATCTGGCGCTTCAGGGCAGGCTTGGATTTCGCTCAACCACGCCGCGTTGGGCCATTGCGCATAAATTCCCGGCAGAGCTGGCCTGGACCCGCCTGGACGGTATCGATATTCAAGTTGGCCGCACAGGTGCATTGTCGCCCGTCGCGCGCTTGCATCCGGTGACAGTGGGCGGCGCTGTTGTGTCAAACGCGACCCTGCACAACGAGGACTACATCAAAGGGTTTGACAGCAAGGGCGCAGAAATTCGCCAGGGCAAGGACATCCGGGTAGGCGATTGGGTACAGGTTTACCGTGCGGGCGATGTGATCCCGAAAGTTGCCGATGTAGATCTGAGCAAACGGGAGGCGGACGCCGCACCCTATGCGTTCCCGCACATCTGCCCCGAATGTGGATCAGAAGCCGTCAGGGAGCCGGGAGATGCTGTGCGCCGCTGTACAGGTGGATTGATTTGCCCGGCGCAAGCTGTTGAAAAATTGAAACATTTTGTATCACGCGGTGCCTTCGACATCGACGGTCTTGGTGCAAAACAGATCGAACAATTCTACGCCGATGGCTGGATCGCGGAACCTGCGGATATATTCACACTGAGAAAGCGCTTCGGCGAGGGGCTGCAACAGCTCAAAAACCGTGAAGGTTGGGGAGAAAAATCCGCTGCCAATCTCTTTGACGCGATTGACGACAAACGAAATATCCCGCTGGGACGGTTAATCTTTGCCCTTGGCATTCGCCATGTCGGAGAGGCAGCCTCGAACCTCTTCGCGCTGCATTACGGCACCTGGGAGGCCTTCGAAAGCGCTGTGGTGGCTGCGGCGGATCCGGACAGCAATGCCTGGGCCGACCTCATCGGCGTGGATGGCGTGGGCACCGTCATGGCCGGATCGTTGGTCAGCGCCTTTGCCCAAGAGGCCGAACGCGCGTCCATTGATCGGCTTGTGGCGCATCTTTCGGTCAAACCGGCGCAGCGGGCCGACACCAGCGGCAGCCCGGTTGCCGGAAAAACTGTGGTTTTCACCGGAACACTGGAAAAAATGACCCGCGCTGAGGCCAAAGCCCGTGCCGAACGGCTTGGTGCTAAGGTGTCCGGATCCGTCAGTGCCAAGACAGATATCCTTGTCGCGGGCCCGGGCGCAGGATCCAAAGCCAAAAAGGCGGCGGAACTTGGGATAGAAACCTTGGACGAGGACGGCTGGCTGTCCCTGATCGAGGGCGCATGAGCACCCGGCCGGAGCCACTTTTCCCGCTTTTTGCCGGCCTTGAAACCCTTGACGGGGTCGGGCCGAAGACTGCGCAGCATTTTGCACAACTTGGTGTCGCTGCACCCCGTGACCTGTTGTTTACATTGCCCTATTCAGGCATCGATCGCGCCCTTTCCGTCACCGTCAAAGATGCCCTTTTGCCGGCAACTCTGACGGTTGCGATCACCGTTGGGGCCCATCGTCCGTCACGCAATCGCAATGGTGCTTACCGGATTCACGTAGAGGATGCACAAACCAGTTTCCAATTGGTGTATTTTCATGCGCGGGGTGATTATTTGGCACGGCAACTGCCGGAGGGGTCTCGGCGGATCGTGTCAGGCCGGGTGGAACTGTTCGACGGTGTCGCCCAAATGGTCCATCCGGATTTTGCTGTGCCGGAAGATGACCTAAGCGACATTCCAGCGTTTGAGCCGGTCTATCCGCTGACCAGCGGGATCACGCAAAAACTGATGTACAAGGCCACCCGCGCCGCGATCAGCCGGATACCGGAAATGGCGGAGTGGGTTGATTCAGAACAGAAAAAGGCGGCAGGTTGGTCGGGCTTCGCGAATGCTGTCCGTGCGGCGCATGATCCGGAAAAACTATCTGATCTGGCCGCAACCGCGCCCCCGCGTGAACGGCTGGCCTATGATGAGCTTTTCGCCCACCAGATTACGCTGGCCCTCGCACGCCAACGGGAGCGGCGCAAATCGGGGCGCGAAACCCATGGAGATGGCCGGTTGCAAGCGCGGGTTCTGGCGTCACTGCCCTACAAGCCGACGGGGGCGCAAAGCCGTGCCGTCGAGGAAATCACAACCGACATGGCCAGTGCCCAACGGATGAACCGGTTGTTGCAAGGGGATGTGGGTGCGGGCAAGACGCTGGTTGCGTTCTTGGCTTTGTTACGCGCGGTTGAGGCAGGCGGGCAGGGCGTTTTGATGGCGCCAACCGAGATTCTGGCCCGCCAACATTTGCAAGGCCTGCGGCCTATGGCCGAAGAGGCCGGTGTGGTTCTCGAAATTCTCACTGGGCGCGACAAGGGAGCGGAAAGAAAAGCCAAAATCGACGCGCTGCAGCGCGGGGATATTCAGGTTTTGGTTGGCACCCATGCGGTGTTTCAGGCCGATGTGCATTTTCGCGATCTGCGGTTGGCCGTGGTGGACGAACAGCACCGGTTTGGCGTTCGGCAGCGGTTAGAGCTTGGCCAGAAGGGGGACAGGGCGGATATTCTGGTGATGACGGCGACGCCGATCCCCCGCAGTCTGGCGCTGGCGCAATATGGCGATATGGATGTTTCGGTGCTGGACGAAAAACCGCCGGGCCGCCAGCCGATCAAGACCGCTTTGATCAGCACGGAAAAGCTTGATCAGGTGATTGACCGCCTGCGTGCCGCGATTGCGGACGGGCGACAATGCTATTGGGTTTGTCCATTGGTTGAAGAGAGCGAGGCCAGCGATCTCATCGCCGCTGAAGAGCGTTTCAAACGCCTGCGTGCGGCCTTGGGCGAAGGGGTGGCGGGGTTGGTCCATGGTCAAATGCCCGCCGCCGAGAAAGACGCGGCGATGCGGGCTTTTCAAGAGGGAAAGACCAAGGTTCTGGTGGCCACCACCGTCATCGAGGTGGGGGTCGATGTGCCAAACGCGACCATCATGGTGGTGGAACGGGCCGAAATATTTGGCCTTGCGCAATTGCATCAGTTGCGCGGTCGGGTGGGGCGCGGGCAGGCGGCATCGACCTGCCTTTTGATGTATCAACACCCCCTGTCCGAGACCGGTCAGCGCCGGCTTGAAGTGCTGCGCGATACTGAAGACGGCTTTGTGATTGCCGAGACTGATCTGCAAATGCGGGGCACAGGCGATTTGATCGGGACGGCGCAATCCGGGGTGCCACGGTTCAAGGTCGCAGACCTTGAAAGGCAGGCGGGCTTGATGGCAACCGCGCAATCAGATGCCCGAAAATTGCTGAACGATGATCCCGCACTGGAGACGGAACGTGGCAAAGCGGTCCGGATGCTTTTATGGCTCATGCGGCAGGATGAAGCTATTCGTTTGATTTCAGTTGGTTAACCTCTGACGTTCCATTTTGTTCGCAAATGTTCTCATAAAGTTCTTTACAGGGGCCTAAGAAAATGAGAACAAAGAGGCAACAGAACAGGAGGTTCACATGATCACACTCAAAACACTCAAGATGATCGCATCACGGTCTCATGCAACATTGTTGCAGGATTCCATTGGTGCCGCTGCTTTGATTGTCATGTTTGTGGTTGGCCTGCATCTGCCTGCTTTTGTTTGATTTCTGCCTGCGGTCTCTTGCCGCTGTTGCTGTCGCATCCGTCCCAATTTGATGCACCAACGGTCACTGCCTGTCTTGTTGGATCTGGTTTTCCATACAGCGCAGCGGGTCCCACATGAGAAACGCTTTCCTTGCGCCGCCATCCCCTGCCGGGATGTGCGGCGTTTTTTTGGTCTGCGGGTCGGATCAATAGCCATAGGCCAATCGCAGACCGCCCCAATGACGCCCCGCGGCATAGATCGGCGCGGACAGGTCTTTCATCAATTTGAATTCCCCGCCGCCCATGTCACGGCGGTACACCTGCAAAAGGAAATTCTCGGTGTTGCGGCCGGCCTTTAGGCCCACACGATCATCAAAGATCCGCCGGTTCCGGCAATTGGCGGTATTCCACACCGGATCGTCGCCCTGCGGGTGCGAGAATTTCAGGTTGTGCGTGGGCAGATAGCCGTTGGTGTCAACGGCGGCGCAAAACACGACCCTACGATCGAATTTGAAAGCGGGCTCCTGAAAATCCGGCAGCAATTGATCCAGAAAATCAGTGGCCTGGGTTAAGACCTGTTCGGGATTTGTATTGGGTATGGACCTGTAGTTCCGGTCAAACAATTGTTCCATGGCGATTGTGCCGTCGGACAAGGCTTGATCAAAGGCCAGCGACACCTCGCGGGCGGTTTTTTGAACAAAGCTGATGAAGGGCGCATCAATCGACGCACCGCCAAGCGCGGCAGAATGCTGGACAATCTGCTCTGACGTTTCAATCAGGTTCAGCATACGGGTGTTGGTCTTGGCAATGCCGGTGGTCGCCTCGCGCACGGTGCTGTCAATCTCGCGCACCGCCGGGCTGAGCCGTTGCATGGCGTCCTTGACCCTCTGTGTGCGCGACGAAATCTTCTGGGTCTGGGCATGTTCGCTTTCGATGGTGGCTTCCATCCGGCGGAGCGCAGTGTCGGTTTCTTCGGATTTGCCCAGCACATCGGTGGCATTGTCCGCGGCATTTTTGGCTTCCCTGCCAAGGTCTGAGATCCAGCTTGTCAGATTCTCGATGTTTTGCGAAATCTGGGTCGCGGCGACGCTGGTTTTTTGTGACAGATCGTTGATCGCATCGGCCACCACGGCAAATCCGCGCCCGGCGTCGCCGGCCCGCGCTGCCTCGATCTTTGCGTTGATCGCCAATGTGTTGACCTGCGCGGCAATCACGGCAATCTCGCTGTTATTGGCCTTGACCGCGTTCAGGGTGTCGCCCACAGACCCGGTGCGATCCCGCACGGATTTGACCCAACCGGCCACGTTGCGGGTGCGGTCCCCGACATCGCGTACCAAGGTGACGGAGGTCTTTACGTCGCTCAACGCCTGATCCGATGTGACAGTCAGCGCGTCCACCAAGGTGCCCATTTCGTCATTGACGCTGGTCACTTCTTTGGCGCTGGCCCCCAGGGCATCAAGGGCCGACCGTTGGTGTTTGGCATGATTGTCCGCAAGATCCAGAAATCCCGCGATATCGACAATCTCAAAGCCAAGCGCCGCCGCGGCCTTGGCCAGCTTGTCCATCCGCCCGGTGGCATCAATGGGGATTTGCGCGGTCATATGCCCTCCTGATCTTCCATCAGGCAAGGCTTCGCAGGAATTGACTTACAATTTGCTAATTTTTTCCACGCCATCGGCTTTGCGCATGGCCTCGGCGATGGCTTCAATCGCCAACATGATCGAAGCATGGCGGTTCTTGTAATCCACAGCGGGGATCAGCACCTCAAACCCGTCAAAGGGCGCATCCGGTACACGACCGGACCCTTTGAGCATCGCATGCAGCTGGTCACGGCCCTTTTCGATCACACCAAGCGTTTGACCGGGCGCAGCCGCCCCCGTCACAGCAGCGGCTGCCTGACCCAGTGCACAGGCCTTCACATCCTGTCCGAGGGATGTGAGCACGCCGTCCTTCACCACAACATCCACCGTTACCGTCGATCCGCACAAGGGCGAGCGGCGTTTGACCGTCGCATCGGCATCCTCCAATCGGCCCAGATGCGGGATCTCTGCGGCCAGCGCCAGAATACGCGCGGAGTACAATTTGATCAGATCGGTCTCGCCGGACATGGCTGTTTCCTTTGTCGCTTATTGCCTACATAAGCTCTTGAGACAAAGATGCAAAACTTTTGAAGAGGCCGCAAATGACCTTTGATCCCGAGACTTTGAAATTCAACGAGGCTGGATTGCTGCCGGTGATTGCGCAGGACGCCGACAGCCTTGAGGTCCTGATGCTGGCCTGGATGAACGCGCAGAGCATTCAGCGCACTCTGGACAGTGGAAACGTCACCTATTGGAGCCGGTCGCGGCAGGAATATTGGGTCAAGGGCGCGACCAGTGGCCATCATCAGGAATTGATCGATCTGCGTTATGATTGTGACCGCGACTGCATCCTGGCTCTGGTCCGGCAAACCGGCCCGGCCTGTCACACCGGACGGCGCAGCTGTTTCTACACGGCCGTCCGTGATGGTGCAGAGGTTGAGTTGTCAAAGCCGCTGTAAAGCAATCTGCAAGGTCAATTTCGTCTTTTAAGGCATTGCCAAAGAACGAATTTCCTGACGGGAAAGCCCTTCTGACCGATACAGCGAAATTGCCCGCGCATCATCCCGTTTTGCCAACCGCTTGCCGTGTTCATCCCTGACGAGATCATGATGATGATAGATTGGCTGTGGCAGGTTCAAAAGATGTTGCAGGACCACATGGATCTTGGTTGCATCGAACAGATCCTGCCCGCGCACAACGTGAGTGATCTCTTGCGCCGCATCATCAAGCACGACGGACAGGTGATAAGAGGTCCCCATATCGCGCCGCGCCAAGACGATATCGCCAATCTCGTGGATCATTTGATCGGCGGTGAAGGTGATACGCCCATGCGCTCCCGACGGACCATTGCCGGTTTCCTCAAACATAAAGGCCTCTTGGCCCGCAACAGCGCGGGCCATATCAAGACGCAGCGCCGCATCTGTAGGTATCGTATCGGGCCGGTCTTCCGAATTGTCCGGGCGGCAGGTGCCCGGATAGACAAGGCCGTCCGGCCCGATCAAAGGGTCGGCACCTTCTTGCGGTGCCGCAACCGCCGCAGCGATGTCTTTGCGGCTGCAATGACACGCATAGATCAGTTTGCGATCCCAAAGAGTTTGCAAAGTGTGTTTGTAAATTTGCAAACGTTCCGATTGCCGCATGACCGGTTTTGACCAGCTTAGCCCCAACCAGGTCAGATCCTCATAGATCTGGTTTTCCCATTCCGGCCTTGCGCGGGACCGATCAATATCCTCGATCCGCAGCAGGAATTCCCCCCCATGCTGCACCGCCATGTCATGGGCGAGCAGAGCAGAAAAAGCATGTCCAAGGTGCAGCGGGCCGGTTGGTGACGGCGCAAATCTGGTGCGAAACATCAATTCTTTTCAAGTACATATACCTTGGCCTTAAGGCCAATGCCGGGAATATGATCGCCGTGTTTCACAAACAAGAGCCGCGCCGCGCCGCAATCTGTCCATTCCATCACACGGGCCTCGTATTGCGGCTCTTGCAGCGCATGATCATTGAAGGAAAACACAAACAGCCCCGATTTTGCCAACCCCCGCATTATGGTGTCAAACACCGAAATTGGCGCAGCTCCGGCACCGATAACACCAATCGCGGCAATCGCTGCATAGTCACCGGGCCTATGGCCCAGATCCTGACCGGGTTCGATCTGTCTCAGGTCGCGGTAGACCGATTTGCCCTTCGCCTGCGCCAACATATCCGCAGAAACATCAAGGCCATCAATGGTCTCGAACCCGGCCAACCGCAACGCCAGACCGGACAGGCCCGTACCGCACCCAAAATCGAGGACCGGACGGGACTTGTCAGCCGCGTATTGCGCCAATGCCGCCGCGCAGCGACCCGGCGTGGCATAGCCATGTTCGCCCAATTCGGCCTCATAGCTGGCCGCCCAATCATCATATAATTTGCGGGTTTCTTCGGCATCCCGCGCGCCATAGGCCTTGTCCAGAAAACTTTCACTCATGCCACAAGGGTAGGTGGCCTGTGCCAGCGGGTCAACGTTAACCGGCCAGCCAGTCTTGCCAGTCAACCTTGGCGCGGTCGGTATAGGCCTTGTATCTGTCCTTGCGCCCCCGGCGCCCGGACTTCAGCCCTTCAACCGGCGGGAACAGTCCAAAATTCACATTCATCGGTTGGAATGTCTTGGCCTCGGCCCCGCCCGTGATGTGAGTGATCAGGGCCCCCGTGGCCGTGGTGTCAGGCGGCGCGCTGGCGGATCGGCCGAGGATCTCTGCACTGGCCAAACGCCCGGCCAGCAGACCCATCGCGGCACTTTCGACGTAGCCTTCCACACCTGTGATCTGACCGGCAAAGCGCACATTGGGGCGCGATTTCAGGCGC
This sequence comes from Sulfitobacter mediterraneus, assembly GCF_016801775.1. NCBI lineage: Bacteria > Pseudomonadati > Pseudomonadota > Alphaproteobacteria > Rhodobacterales > Roseobacteraceae > Sulfitobacter > Sulfitobacter mediterraneus. The sequence continues at coordinate 811,202 of NZ_CP069004.1, forward strand.
ATCTGATCGTCCAGAAGGGTCGGAGAATTGATAAACGAGTTGCGGTGGATACCGCCCAAACGGGCAAAGCTGGCATTCTCCAATCCGGGAATCATTTTGAAAACATCGGTTTGCGCACCGTACTTCATCTTGGTCTGGAACCCGACAATGTTGTAAAGAGTACCAAGCTTGTTGTCGCGCCGGAGCTGCACAACCGCATAGGCTTTGACATCCGGCTGATGCGGGTTGGTCAGCCCGACAGGTTTCATCGGGCCAAAGCGCAGGGTCTCGCGCCCACGTTCAGCCATCACTTCAATGGGGAGACATCCATCAAAATATCCCGCGGTTTCACCTTCGCGAAACTCGGTCTTGTCGGCCGCCAAAAGCGCATCAATGAACGCCTCGTACTGGTCTTTGTCCATCGGGCAATTGAGGTAGGCTGTGCGCTCTTCCTCTGTCTCGCCCTTGTCATAACGTGACTGCATCCACGCCTTGTCCATGTCGATGCTCTCGGCATAGACAATCGGCGCGATGGCATCAAAAAACGCCAAAGCCTCGGCACCTGTTTCAGTTGCAATCGCCTCTGCCAATGCCCCTGAGGTCAGCGGCCCGGTGGCAATGATCCACTGTCCTTCTGTCGGCAGCTCGGTGATCTCGCCATATTCGACGGTGACATTGGGGTGCGCCAAAAGCGCATCTGTCACCGATTGGGCAAAGGGATCACGGTCCACGGCCAATGCGCCACCTGCGGGCAGTTTGTGCTTGTCCGCGCTGGCCATGATCAACCCATTTGCGGCGCGCATTTCCCAATGCAACAGCCCGACGGCGTTTTGCTCGCTGTCGTCGGAACGGAAGGAATTGGAACAGACCATTTCCCCCAAAAGCCCGGTTTGATGCGCAAATGTACCCACTTTGGGCCGCATTTCGTGCAAAACCACGGGAACGCCCGCATTGGCAGCCTGCCAGGCGGCCTCTGATCCGGCCATGCCGCCGCCAATGATATGAAGTGTCTCTGTCATGCCTGCGATGTAGGGGAGGGCGCGGCAAGAGGCAATACACGCTGGACCTTTGCCCTGGGGATCTCATCTGATTTTGAGGAGTGTTGTGTTTTGGGGGCGCCGCTGCGGGAATGGTCGGTCAGTGAGAGGCTGACCTGGAGGGACCTTCCGCCGGCGGCGACCCAAAATCATCATAGACGTGTTCGTCTTGCCCCAAACATGCCCTAATCGTGCCCCATTTGAAAGCGCTAAAAATTCAACACTCTGTTTCAAATGGGAAACAATCGAAATTCAGAGGCAGACTCAGTCCTGCGACCAGTCAGGCGGGCGTTTTTCGAGAAAGGCATCGATGCCTTCCTTTGTGTCACCGCGCAGCATATTTTGCACCATGACATCGCCAGCAAAGGCGTAGGCTTGTGCAGTACTCATCTCAAGCTGTTGATAAAACGCCTCTTTCCCTATTCTCACAGCGGGGCCAAGTTTCCCTGCGATCCGTTCGGCAAGGGCGGCAGTGGTATCCTCAAGCTCTGCCTCTGGCACGGCTTTGTTGATCAGGCCCAGATCAATGGCGCGGTCTGCGCTGATAAATTCACCAGTGGTCAGCATCTCAAATGCTTGTTTTCTGGGGATATTCCGGGTCAATGCCACCATTGGCGTGGAGCAGAACAACCCGATGTTGACGCCATTCACCCCAAACCGGCAGGAGTCAGTTGCAACCGCCAGATCACATGTCGCAACCAACTGGCACCCTGCGGCAGTGGCCAGCCCATGCACCTGCGCGATCACCGGCTGGGGCAGGGATTGGATGCGGGTCATCAGGGCCGTGCAGCGATCAAACAGATCCTTGAACGCTGCCGCGCCACCATCGGGGGCTTGGCGCATCGCGGTCATCTGGCGCAGATCGTGACCGGCACAAAACGCCTTGCCTGTCCCCGCGAGCGTGATGACACGGGTTTTCGGGTCATTTGCAAAATCGTCCAGAGTCGTTTGCAAAGCTGCCAACATCTCATCCGACAGGGCATTGAGCCGTTCTGGCGCATTCATCGTCAGATGTGCAACGGCGCCCCTTTGTTCCACTGTCAAAATTGTCATCTTGCCCTCCGCCGCTTTCCACGCCAACTCTAGGCCAAGCGTTAAGGAGAGAACAAGTATGGCCGCTGTCATGACCGCACAGGAACTTACTGAATTTCTGCGCCTTGTGTTTGAACAGGTCGCGGATGATTTTTCAGTAGATCACGTGGGTGACGGCGAAGTCACCATGCGGCTTCTGACGCAGAAAAAACATCTGCGCCCCGGCGGAACAGTGTCCGGCCCGTCAATGTTCGCGCTGGCGGATGTGGCGGCCTATGTGGTCACACTGTCGATGATCGGACCGAAGGCGCTGGCGGTGACGACAAATTGTTCGATTGATTTCATGCGCAAACCGGTGGCCGATGTGCCGCTTGTCGCCCATGCAAAGCTGCTCAAATTGGGCAAACAACTGTCGGTCAGTGATGTGATGATATATTCTGAAGGTATGGACAAGCCGGTGGCACGGGCCACGTTGACCTACGCCATTCCACCCAAGGCGATGGGATAAAAGCAAAAAAGGGCCGGGGTGACCCGGCCCAAGTGAAGAGGTCTGGAACCTGTCACGGGGATGTTACAGCTTCCAGAACACGCGGGAGGCCTCGCTCAAAGCCTGGTCCGGTGTCAGTCCCACATCGCGCAGCTGCCACGGTTCAAGCTGTTTGAGCGCTTGTCGTGTGCGATAGCGAGTGGCCCAATCCGTCACGCAGACCGCAAATTTCACCGCCAGAATTGCGACAATCGGCATGCCGCGCTGGTTCAGGTGCTTCATCACTTCGTGAGTGTGGGTCAATGCGTGTGCCATGGGAATCTCCTTCAAAAATTGTATTGACACAATGCAGCCAATTGCTACAATTGATGTGATACAAATAATGATACAAAGCTGCCAGAGGTTTATTGTAATGGGTACAATTTGGTCTCCCGAGGTGCTGCAAGGCCCCGGGCCTAAGTACAAAGCAGTCGTGGATGCCATTCGGGCGCAAATTGTATCAGGTACAATGCCGGAGGGGACCAAACTGCCCCCGGTGCGGGATCTGGCCTGGCAGCTCAAGATCACCCCGGGCACAGTGGCGCGGGCCTATACGATCCTGACTGATGACGGCACATTGCGGGCCGAGGTGGGCCGCGGGACGTTTGTCGCAGCCCCCCGTCAGGGGGAAGCGCCGCTCGGGCCGATCGAAGTGGACGTGGTGCGCCACAACACCCCTGACACAAGCGGATATGTGAACCTGTATTCGCCGCATTTGCCAACCGTGGGGCAGGCAGGATTGATCCGAAAACTGATGGGAGAAATTGCCGCTGACCCGCCATCGGGCGTGATGCATTACCCAACCCGTAACAGTTCCGAACCGGCCCGCGCGGCGATGGCGGAGTGGCTTAAGGGCACGCCTATCGGGCCGGTGGATGCCCGCGATGTGGTGCTGTCCCATGGCGGGCAAAGCGCCATCATGCTGATTTTGCAGACCATTCTGCGCGGTCGCCGTCCAGTCGTCTTTATCGAGGAACTCGCCTATCCGGGCTTCCGGCGCACCGCGGAGCTGTTGCGGGCCGAGGTCGTGCCAATCGCCATGGACAAAGACGGGGTGATCCCCGAAGCCCTTGCAGCCGCTGCAACACGCCATCCGGAGGGGCAGGTGTTTTGCACATCACCCGAAGTGCACAGCCCAACCTGCAGCTTTACCCCGATGTCGCGCAGGCGCGCGCTGGTGGAGGTGTGCCGGGCCCATGATTTGCAGATCATGGAAGATGACTGTTATCGCATGGGCCGGGCCGAGGGGGCAGGGTATCGGCAATTGGCGCCTGAGCGCGGCTGGTATCTCAGCTCGCTGTCCAAATCCATCACACCGGCGCTGAGGGTGGGCTGTGCGGTTGCGCCGCGCGGCATGGAAAACGCGCTGCACCGGACGGCAGAGCACAGCTATTTTGGCCTGGCGACGCCAATTACCGATCTGGTGGCCAAATTATTGGTACATCCTGCATTGCCGCCCATTACCGACGCGGTTTTGAAGGTTTTGGGCCATTATGTGCAGACCGCCGTGAATGTTCTGGGCGGTTATGATCTGCAATGGCGCGAAGATGTACCATTTTTATGGCTGGCCCTGCCGCAGGGCTGGCGCGCAACGGCCTTTTGCCAGGCGGCAGAGAAACAGGGGGTGCAGATCAGGGCGGCAGAGGAATTTGCCTGCCGAGACGCCCACAGCCCCCATGCCGTACGGATTTCAATCAATGCAGGCATTGATCTTGAAACATTCGAGGCGGCAATGGTGCGCCTGGTCGGGCTGCTTGACAATCCGCCGGAGCAAATTGGCGTCTGAGATTGGGGTAATATAATACCTAATTAGCAAGCCATTGTTTTTGAACAAATATATATGACTTGCACCGCTTGACGTGCCATTGGGGATGTTTATAACCCGCCCATCACTGACAGGTGTCGTGCATTTGCGCGGGGCCGATCACCACCAAACGGGAATTTCCGATGAAAACCTTCTCTGCAACACCGGCAGACATCGACAAGAAATGGATCATCATCGACGCTGAAGGCGTTGTTTTGGGCCGTCTTGCTTCGATCGTTGCCATGCGCCTGCGCGGCAAGCACAAGCCTTCTTACACGCCTCACATGGATTGTGGTGACAATGTCATCATCATCAATGCTGAAAAGATCCAGATGACTGGCAAGAAGCGCGAAGAAAAGTTCTATTGGCACACCGGTCACCCCGGCGGCATCAAGGAGCGGACCAAGGAACAGATCCTTGAAGGCGCGCACCCAGAGCGTGTTCTGACCCTCGCGGTCAAGCGTATGCTGCCTGGCAACCGTCTGAGCCGTCAGATCATGACCAACCTGCGCGTCTATGCCGGTTCTGAACATCCACACGAGGCGCAAAGCCCCGAAGTTCTGGACGTGAAGTCCATGAACAGCAAAAACACGCGGAGTGCATGAGCATGGCTGACGAAATCAACACACTCGAAGATCTCGCACAGGTTGCCGGTATCGAAGCGGCGCCAGAAGTTGAGATGACCCCACGTGAGCCCGTCCGCGATGAGCTGGGCCGGTCATATGCCACTGGCAAACGTAAAGACGCGGTTGCCCGCGTTTGGATCAAGCCTGGCTCCGGCAAGGTCATGGTGAACGGCAAAGAGCAGAACACATATTTTGCACGTCCCGTTTTGCAGATGATCCTGGCGCAGCCGTTTGGCATCACCAACACCGAAGGTCAGTTTGACGTTTATGCCACCGTGAAAGGTGGCGGTCTGTCTGGTCAGGCCGGTGCGGTCAAGCACGGGATTTCCAAAGCGCTGCAGCTTTATGATCCCTCCCTGCGCGGCGCATTGAAAGCGGCAGGCTTCCTGACCCGCGACAGCCGAGTGGTTGAGCGTAAGAAATACGGTAAAGCCAAAGCGCGTAAGAGCTTCCAGTTCTCCAAGCGTTAAGTTTATCGGAACGATGTTGGGAAAGGCCGTGCCGCAGGGTGCGGCCTTTTTCATTTTTCCCGGCGCATTTGCGCCGCGACCCACCGGGGGAGGCCAGCCTCCCCCGGACCCCCACCGGAGTATTTTGAGCCAAAAAGGGGAGCGGCGGTTTCACCTGTCCGCCATGGTGCTTAGATTGAGGCAAAGCAGGAGCATGTGATGGAATATTCGGTTTTGGATTTAGCACCGGTGCCGGAAGGAACGGATGCCGTTCAGGCGATGAAGAACACAGGCGATTTGGCGCAACGGGCCGAGGCATTGGGCTATCACCGCTATTGGATGGCGGAGCATCACAACATGCCCGGGATTGCCTCAGCCGCGACTGCGGTTCTGATCGGTCATGTGGCGGGGCAAACCAAGCACATTAGGGTGGGGGCCGGTGGGATCATGTTGCCCAATCACGCGCCTTTGACGGTGGCGGAGCAATTTGGCACCCTGGCCAGTCTTTACGGGGACCGGATTGATCTGGGACTGGGCCGGGCGCCGGGCGGCGATCCGGCGGTCTATCATGCGTTGCGGCGTGTGGGCAGCGACGATTTTGCCGGAGATGTGACGGAGTTGATCGGCTACCTTGGCGATCCGCGCCCCGATGCGCCAGTGCGGGCCTTGCCCGGTGAAGGCACCCATGTACCGGTCTGGATCCTTGGGTCTTCGCTTTACGGGGCGCAATTGGCGGCGCAGATGGGGTTGCCTTACGCCTTTGCCTCGCATTTCGCACCTGATGCGCTGGATCAGGCAGCGGAGATCTACCGTCGGTATTTCAAGCCATCGGTACACTTGGACGCGCCAAGATTCATGTTGGCGATCAATGTGTTCGGGGCGGATAGCGATGCGGAAGGGGCTTATCTTCGCAGCACCATGCAGCAGGCTTTTGCGCGGCTGCGCACAGGGCAGAGGGGCAAGTTGCCGCGTCCGGTTGAAGATGTTGACGCGGTGATCGGGGCGGGTATGCGCCGGGCCGTGGATCAGGCCTTGCGGGTGTCGGCGGTTGGATCTGCTGATACGATCAAGCGGCAATTGGCGGAGTGGATCGAACGCTATGCGCCGGACGAAGTGATCCTGACCGGGCAGATCCATGATCACGCCGCGCGGGTGAAAAGCTTTGCCATGGCGGCGGAGGCGCTGGACAGTCTGGCCTAGATGTCGCCATCCACCAGTCCGAGGCCGCGCAGGTAGATGCCGATCCCGGTTTCCAAAAGATCATCGGGTGGAAACGGTGAGGCGCGGCCCGGTGAATTTCGGGCAAACAATTCGACCACGCCGTGGCTCATCGCCCAGATATGGGCAGAAAACATCGTGGCAGGCGGGCGTTTGTCCGCTGGGATGTGCTGGCTGAGATCTTCGGCGGCCTTTTCCAGCACAGCGTTGGCGCGGTTGGCGGCACTGGCCAGTTCGGGCGTGCGGTTCACCGATATGCCGCTTTCGAACATGGCGATGTAATGGCCCGGATGCTTGCGGGCAAAAGCCAGATAGGCCCGGCCCGTGGCCTCAAACGCCTTGAGCGCCGAAGGTTGCCCGGACTGATAGGCAAAATCCATCAAATCGGCAAAGATTTCATACCCTTGGCGTGCAGCTTCGGCGATCAGATCTTCGCGCCCGTCGAAATGCCGATAGACCGCCGCAGGGGTCACGCCGGCCTGTTTGGCGGCCTCTGACAGGGTGAATCCCATAGGTCCGCGCAGCTCAATCAGCTTGAGCGCGGCGTCTATCAGAGCCTGACGCAGATTGCCGTGATGATAGCCCTTTTTAGGCATCCCAAAGGTCCGGACCGCCGCAGATCGCATCGTCGATCTTGCCGATGGCCTTGCTGTCCTTGCGGTCATACTCAAAGGCATGCAGCACGGTGCGAATTGCGTTCAACCGCGCCCGGCGTTTGTCATCAGAGCGCACGATGGTCCAGGGGGCGTTGTCGGTGTGGCTGCGGGCGAGGGTGTCTTCGATGGCACTGGTATAGTCGTCCCATTTCGCCAAACCTTTGACGTCAATCATGCTGAGCTTCCATTGCTTCAGCGGGTCAGATTCGCGTGACAACATGCGGCGCAACTGTTCGCCGCGTCCAACGTTCAGCCAGAATTTGAACAGATGGATTCCGTCGTCCACAAGCTGTGCTTCAAAGGGATTCACCTGCCGGAAAAAATGCGCGTTTTGCGCGGGGGTGCAAAAGCCGAAGACCGGTTCGACCACGCCGCGGTTGTACCAGGACCGGTCAAAGAACACCATTTCGCCAGTTGTGGGCAAATGTTTGATATAGCGCTGGAAATACCACTCACCCTGTTCGGTTTCGGTGGGTTTTGATAGCGCGATCACATGGGCTGAACGCGGGTTGAGATGCTGGCGAAAGCGGCCAATTGTGCCGCCCTTGCCAGCCGCATCGCGCCCTTCAAAGAGACAGGCGATGCGGGTGCCGCTGGACCTTGTCCAGGCTTGCAGTTTCACCAGCTCGATCTGTAACCGCTCCATCTGCCGGTCATAGACCTTGCGGGCCATGCGTTCAGGGTGCGGATAGCTGGCGGTGATAATGTCGTCTTTGTCGGCGCGCCGGATCGCGTTGCGGATGGCCTCGGGCGCATCATTCTCGAAATAGGCGCTGATCGCGCCGTCAAAGGGCAGGTCCATGGGGCCTCCTGATCACTGTTGATCTTAATATGGGATGTTAACAGGCTTAACGCAAACCCGCAGAGGCTGCCGCGCGGTCAATTGCGGCGATCACGGCCTCCGGCTGTGTGTGTTGTGGCATATGCCCTTCGCCCGGCAGAATGGTCAGGTTGCCGTTTGGGACATCATTGATCAGCACCTTGGCATGTACCACCGCGGGAACGATTGTATCGGCATCGCCATGGATGATCTCGATCGGCATGGTCAGCGTGTGATATTCTTTTCGCATTTCAACAACATGGGGGCGCAGCGACATGACCTGTTGGGCATTGGCGCGCAGGGTGCTGCGGCGCAGGCTGAGGTCCACGCCCAGATGGCTGGCATAGCCCGGTGGGGGCGATTGTGGTGCAAAAATGCTTTCGATGCTGCTGGCGATATAGGGTTCCGGCACAAAGGCCGTGATCAGGGGCACAGCCAATCCGCCTCCGATCGACGATCCGGTGACCTTGTAGGTCCAGCCCAGATCACCTGGCCAGGGTTCGGACACCGCCGAGACCAGCACCAGCGCAGCAGTTTCGTCCGGGCGTGAAAGCCCCCAGGCCAGAGCCACAGCGCCACCAAAGGAATGGCCCAATACAATGGGCTTGGTGACACCGATCTGATCTGCGGCGCCCTGCAACAGCGCGGCCTGTTCCTGCGGGCTTTCGGCGCGGGTGTTCCAGGCGCCTTTTGCGTCCGGCAAACGGCCAGTCCAACCCAGACCGGGGCGGTCAAAGAGAATCACGCGGTATCTGTCCGACAGGCGGTCTGCAAAACCGAGGGTGAAATCACGCAGATTGCCGCTGGCCCCGTGGATCATTACCAGATCAGGGCCAGTGCCCATGATCTGGTAATGCACGGCTACGCCATTCACATCGGCAATCTGGCCGGTTGGCGGATGTGCAACCACAGCACGACGTTCCTGCACCCCAGCCCGCCACTGGGTCAGCGCTACGATCCCTGCGATCAGGATCAGGAGGAGGGCAATCTTACCGGCCAATTTGGTCCATATCGAAATGTGTCGTTTGATATATCTCGTTGATCCAATTGCCATATAGGAGATGCGCATGGCTGCGCCAGCGGTTGGTGGGCATCACATTGGGATTATCTTGAGGGTAGTAATTGCATGGCACATTGATCGGCGTTCCGGCAGCCACATCGCGGTCATATTCCTGCTTCAGGGTGTCGCTGTCGTATTCAAAATGGTTGAATACATAAAGCGCACGGTGATCGGGGTCTTCGATCAGACAGGGGCCAACCTCGTCACTGACCAACAAGGTGTTGAGCGCCGGCACCGCATCAACCTCGTCCTGTTTGACCTCGGTCCAGCGGGACACAGGCACCACACATTCATCGGAAAACCCGCGCAGATAGGGCGATGCGGGCGCCATGTTCTTGTGCCGGAAACAGCCAAAAGCCTTGTGCTCCAGCATATGCTTATTCACGCCATGGAAATGTTTGATCATCGCCATGCCGCCCCAGCAGACACCAAAGGTGGAATGCACATTGGTTTGGGTCCAGTTCATGACCCGCTCCAGCTCTTCCCAATAAGTGACCTCTTCAAAGGGCATATGTTCGATAGGGGCGCCGGTGATGATCAATCCGTCAAACTTTTCGTCGCCGACCTCTTCGAAGGGGCGGTAGAAGCTCTCCATATGTTCTGCGGCGGTGTTGCGGGTCCGGTGTTCGGACATGCGCAGCAGGCTAAATTCAATCTGCAGGGGGGTTGCACCGATCAGACGGGCAAACTGGTTCTCCGTCTGGATCTTTTTCGGCATCAGGTTGAGCAGCGCAATTTTCAGCGGGCGAATGTCCTGCCGCGCGGCCAGTTCCTCATCCAGCACCATAACACCTTCGCGCGTCAGCACGTCATAGGCGGGCAGGGTGGCGGGGATCTTGATAGGCATGGCTCAACTTCCGTAGGTCAGAGACGATTAGATAGACCGCCCAAGGCAGAGTGCCAAGGGGGCGGTCGCGGGGCCGTGATCGGAGGCCAAGGCTAGGCCGGCAGGCGGCCCGCGATCAGGTCAACAAAATCATCCTGCATGCGCAGTTGCCCGATATCATCCGCCGTGATGGTCACACCCCAGTTTGACATCGCCTCATAGCGTGGCTGGCGGTGTGACAGAGCCTGTGCATAGGTCCAGCGGATGAAGGCATCTGGATCAACGTCGCCTTCTACCATGTTGTTTTCTTTCAGATAACGCGCCCATGCCTCTGCCAGAAATTCCGGCTGATAGGCCATTGGTTTGGGCGCCCGGTCAAAGCGCCGGATCAATTCCTGAGTATGTGCCTCATCGCCCCTGATCCAGACCAGCAGACATTCCTCCGACAGTTTGGTCAGCAGCGGATCGTTCGGATCTTCGGGATCGACCCATTCACAGATCGATCCGCCCGTGTCGCAGATAAAATGGTCATACCCGTAAAGTTCCTGCGCCCTGGCGGCGAAATGTGCGGTGTCTTCGAGGGCCGCAATCTCGGCCTGACGGAACGCTTCCTGGCGTTTGGCATAGTCGGCCATGGGCAGCCCGCCCTTGTCGGGATCACCGGGTTTGCCCAGCCATGTTGCAACCGGGCTGAGGTTTTCGAATGTGATGTTGGAGCCGATATAAATGCTGTCACTCAGCAGCAGATCGCGCAGAAAAGGCACTTTCATCGCTTCGGCTTTGGCGTTGTCGGCAATCAGCTCCCCCAGATAGCGGGTGCCGATACGGTAATCGATGGAATAGTGGAACCAATCTCCAGAGCCGCGCAGCAAGCCGGACAGATGGGTTTTGCCCAGACCGGACATGCCAAAGATAAGCACCTTTCGGTGGGGGGCATCACGCCATGCTTGGGCGGTGGGGTACAGCATAAATTCGGGTCCGTGGTTCAGTGTTTTTCTTTACCTAGCGGAGCCTTTTAAATAACGCCAGATGCGCCCGTCCAATACCAGCAAACCAATCGCCAAAAGGGCAAATCCGCCATAGGCCGCAGGGCGCAGGGATTCGCCCAGCAAAACCGCCCCAAGGACAATGGCGAAGGGCGGGATCAGCAGTGTCACCAGCATCAGATTGCCGCTGCCCGCCATGGCAAGAACCCGGTAATACAGCAGATAGGCAAGTGCCGTCGCGATCAGGGCGTAATAGCCGATCGCCGCCATGGTGCGCGGCTCAAGCGCGAGGGTGATTGGCCCCTCAACGCACCACGCTACGGGCAGGATGATCAAGGTGCTGCCCGTGACCATGCCCGCCGCCGCCACCTGCGGCGGATGCCCGGCAAGTCGTTTGCGGGCCCAAACACTGGCCAGCGCATAGGAGATCGTGCCGCCAATCACCGCCAGCTGCCCCAATGAGCGCAGATCAAAACTGCGCAGATTGTCCAGACCGATGGCCGTGGCCACACCGGCAAAGCCAAGACCGACGCCGATCACCTTGCGCAGGCTGAGCCGTTCATCGGCAAAAAACATTGCCGCCGCCAGAACCCCAAAGATCGCTGTGGCTGCATTCAGGATCGAGGTCAAACCGCTTTCGATGTGCAACTGCCCCCAGGCCATCAGGCCAAAGGGAATCACATTGTTCAAAAGCCCCATCACCAGAAACGCACCCCAAACACGTGGATCACGGGGGATCTTCAGCCCCATCACGAGCACGGCCCCCCAAAGGGCCAATGCGGCCCAGCCTACACGGTGCGCAACTGATGTCAGCGGCCCAACTTCATCCAGCGCGATGCGGATAGAGACAAAGGACGCACCCCAGATGGCGGCCAGCAAAAGCATTTCCACCCATGCGCGGGAAGAGACTGTTTTTTGTTCACTCATGACCGTCATCTAGCCCGCGCGTTTTCCTGCCATCGACCCGAAACCTGCGCATTGTCAGGCGGTTTTGCGGGTCTCGTGCCAGATGTTGAAATAATTGCCGGCAAAAATGATCACCGCGCCGACAAAGACCCAGATATCCAAGGCCTCGCCATAAAACAGCATCGCGACAATCGCGATGATCGGCAGGCGGGCAAAATCAATTGGCACCACGACGGTCGCAGGTGCGATGGTCAGCGCCTTGGTGATACAGAAATGCGCGACCAGACCGCAGATGCCGATCAACACCAAAAGTGGCATGTTGGACCAGCCGGGCAGGGCGATATCGCCGTCGTAGCCCGCGCAAATGATTCCAAAAACCAATTGCATAACAGTAAGATAGAACAGGATGCAGGTGATGGACTGGCTGCGGGTCAGACGTTTGGTGAACATTGCCACAAGGGCAAAGAAAATGGCGCAACTGGCGGCGGCGATCATCCCGCTGTTCAGCCCGCCCATATCGGGCCGCGCGACGATCAAGATCCCGACAAAGCCCATAACGGCGGCGGTCACACGCACCCGCGTCATCCGCTCACCCAAGATGAAAGGCGCCAACACAATCACCCAAAGTGGGCTGGTAAATTCGAGCGCAAATAGCTGTGCCATGGGGATTACTGTGACCGCGTAGAACCACAGATTTTGCCCCGCAAAATGCGCGATATTCCGGATGAAATGCAGGCCAAGCGCGTCCGTCTTGATCTCGCGCCATGTGCCGCTGCCAAAGGCGAGCGCCACCACGATAATCACCCCGAAAAACGAGCGATACATCATGATTTCAAAGGTATCGAGGATCGGACCCAATTCGCGGCCCGCAACCGCCATTGCGGAGAACGATCCAATAGCGCCCAGCATCCACAAAGCCGCCCCCAAAACGCGGGTTGGATTGGCAGATGCAGCAGTGGTCACGGGGCGGTTATTCCCATTCGATGGTGCCCGGAGGTTTGGACGTGATATCATAGGTGACGCGGTTGATGCCCGGCACTTCGTTGATGATCCGGGTTGCGGTTTCGCCCAAAAACTCATGGCTAAAGGGGTAATAATCCGCCGTCATCCCATCGACCGATGTCACGGCACGCAGCGCGCAGGCAAAATCATAGGTACGGCCATCGCCCATCACGCCAACGGTGCGCACGGGCAGGATTGCCACAAACGCCTGCCAGATCTCGTCATAAAGACCATGCTTGCGAATCTGGTCGATATAGACCGCATCCGCCTCGCGCAGGATCTCAAGCTTTTCGCGGGTGATCTCACCGGGGCAACGGATTGCCAGACCCGGACCGGGGAAAGGATGCCGGCCAATAAAGCTGTCGGGCAGGCCCAGTTCACGGCCCAATGCGCGGACCTCGTCCTTGAACAGCTCGCGCAGGGGCTCGACCAGTTTCAGACCCATCTTTTCCGGCAGGCCACCAACATTGTGGTGACTTTTGATTGTGACTGAAGGACCGCCGGAAAAGGACACCGATTCAATGACATCAGGGTAAAGCGTGCCTTGGGCAAGGAACTCTGCCCCTTCGATGTCGTTGGCGTATTTCTGGAACACATCAATGAACAGACGGCCAATGATCTTGCGCTTGGTTTCCGGATCGGACTGACCTTCCAATTCGCCCAGGAACAGCTCGACCTCATCGGCGTGAATCACATGCAGGTTCATGTGATCGCGGAACATGGTGACGACCTCTTGGACCTCGTTCTTGCGCAAGAGCCCGTGATCGACAAACACACAGGTGAGCTGATCGCCGATAGCCTCATGCAGCAGCGCAGCGGCCACGGAAGAATCAACGCCGCCAGACAGGCCGCAGATCACCTTTTTGTCGCCCACCTGTTCGCGGATCGCAGCCACGGCTTCTTCGCGGTAGGCACGCATGGTCCAGTCGCCCTCAAATCCGGCCAACTTCACGAAGTTTTCGTAAAGTTTCGCGCCATTTGGGGTGTGATGCACCTCGGGATGGAATTGCACCGCATAGAAATTGCGGCTGGTGTCGGCCGTGATTGCAAAAGGCGCGTTGGGCGAGGTGCCAAAGACCTCAAATCCTGGTGCGATCTTGCTGACGTGATCGCCATGGCTCATCCAGACCTGTTCGCGGTCATTTTCGAACCAACCGTCAAGCAGTGCCAGTTTTTCGGCGCCCGGTGTCACATAGGCCCGGCCAAATTCGGCGGTGCCATGACCGCGTTCCACCTTGCCGCCCAGAACCTCCATCATCACCTGCTGGCCGTAACAAATGCCAAGGATCGGAACATCCAGTTCAAACACCTTTGCCGGAGGGCGGGGCGATCCGGCGTCAATCACCGAAGACGGTCCTCCCGAAAGGATCACGGCCTTGGGATCGAACTCCGCCAGAAAGGCGTCATCAACGCTGTTGAACGGGTGAATTTCGCAAAACACGTTCAGCTCGCGCAGGCGGCGGGCGATCAGCTGGGTCACCTGGCTGCCAAAATCAATGATCAGCAGGCGGTCATGGTCGGTGGGGGATACGATCTCTGTCATAGCGTCTGATTAGGCGCGGTTGATCTGCGTGGCAAGGGCGGATGGGGGCCAGCCCCCAAACCCCCGGAATATTTTAAGCCAAAAAGGGGCGCAGGGAGACAGGCAGATGTCGTTTTTTGCCCTAGCGGGACGTAATCCGCGTGAGGGTCCAGTCGGGAATCCGGTAGGCACTGTTTCAACAATCGTTGTGAAGGATAAAATCAATGGCGGAACAAGCACGGCGCGGACGGACACGCGGGGGCGGCGGCGCAGCACGGCGGGCAGAGCGCAGCGCGGTTTCTTTTGAGACTGCACGCTATATTGAACGCAACATCCCCAATTTCGAGGTGCTGACCGAAGAGGCGCTTGAGATCATCGAACAGAATGCCGATACCATTCTGGAAGAAGTCGGCGTGAACTTTCTCGACAATCCGGCGGCCTTGCAGCGCTGGCGTGATGCGGGTGCGGATGTCGACGGGGAGCGCGTGCGCATCCCGCGCGGCCTGGCCCGGAAACTCTGCGCGACAGCGCCGGCGCAGTATACCCAGCATGCCCGGAACCCGGAACGTTCCGTGGTCGTCGGCGGGCGCAACCTGGTGCTGGCCCCGGTCTATGGCCCGCCATTCGTGCGTGATGCCGCTGGCGGTCGCCGTTATGCCACGATGGCGGATTTCAACAAGTTCGTAAAACTGGCCTATATGTCCAAATGGCTGCACCATTCTGGCGGCACGGTGTGTGAGCCAACGGATGTGCCGGTGAACAAGCGCCATCTTGATATGCTGTTCGCTCATATGACGCTGAGCGACAAGCCGTTCATGGGTTCGGTAACAGAGCCAAGCCGCGCACAGGATTCGGTCGATATGGCCGGGCTGCTGTTTGGCAAGGATTTTGTCCAAGACAACACCGTGATGACCTCGCTCATCAACATCAACTCTCCGATGACGTTCGATGATGTGATGATGGGTGCGCTGGAGGTTTATGCGCAGAACAATCAGGCCTGCATCATTTCGCCCTTTATCGTGGGCGGCGCGATGGCACCTGTCTCTGTGGCGGGCACCCTCACGCAGGTTCTGGCCGAAACATTGGCCGGTATCGCCTATAGCCAGCTGATCCGCCCCGGCGCGCCAGTGATCATGGGGGCCTTTGTGACCTCGATTGATATGAACTCAGGTGCACCGACCTTTGGCACACCGGAAGCCGCGCATATCACCTATGGCGCGGGCCAGTTGGCGCGGCGTCTGGGGCTGCCTTACCGTTCTGCGGGGTCGTTCTGCGGCTCCAAACTGCCGGATGCGCAGGCGGCATATGAAACCGCGAACAGTCTGAATATGGGGCTGCTGTCGGGCGTGAACTTCATGCTGCACTCATGTGGCTGGCTCGAAGGCGGGCTTGTCAGCTCCTTCGAGAAGTTTGTCATGGATGCCGATCAGCTTGGCACTCTGCACCATTTGGCCAAGGGTGTGTCGGTGGACGAGAATGCACAAGCCATGGACGCCATTCGCGAAGTGGGTCCGGGCGGGCATTACCTTGGCTGTGACCACACCCAGAACAACTTCAAAAGCGCGTTCTGGAAATCCGATCTGCTGGATTACAAACCGTTTGAAACATGGGAAGACGAAGGTGCGCGGGACACGCAAGTCCTTGCCAGCCTGCGGGTTGAAAAGATGCTGGCAGATTATCAGCAGCCAGCGCTTGACCCTGCGATCCGCGAATCCCTTGAGGCCTATGTCGCGGAAAAGAAAGCGGCGGAGCCTGACAGCTTTATGTGATCCGCGCCCGGCTTTTGGGCCGCTGAACGATCGAGTGAGGCGCGCAAGATTTGCGCCTCACCCACCACGGCAATCAGCACGTCGATATGGCGTAGCAAATGATAGGCCGCGTCGGATGTCTTGCGTTGATCATCCAAGTCCGCTTCCAGCTCAATCAGTTTGAAAAGAGCCGCCCCATGGCGCGGCAACGCCCCGTAGCCCAGAAGGCGCGGCAGGTGGATCTGGCGTTTGTACTCTTGTGCGCCGATCCGTGCCGCCCGCATCAATAGGGCCGGGCGGTGCAACCTGGCCAATATGGAAAGGGGATCTCTCATTCTGCATGTCCTCCAAATGGGGCAGAGCCGACAATCGGCCCTCCGCGGGGCGCATATTGATCGCAAAACCCATGTGTTGCGCGGGTTTGACCAGCGCCGGACGGGGCGTTTCCAATTGTTTACGATTTGGAGACAATCCTTAACAAACCAGCAGATTTTAACGATCGTGTAACCAATACACTTCTAAGTTGTGTGGATAACGCTGTGGATATCTGCTGCCAGACATCATGGAGGGGATGGCATGAGTGCATCAAACGAGATGGGCAATCTGCGGGTTTCACAAAAACTGCCGGAATGGGTGCCAATCGGCGCACGCAATTATCTGGCCCATACCGAAGAAGGTGCGCCGATCCGCGTTCTGGCGCGGGAGGCGGGCTGCCATGCTTCGACCATTCTGCGGCGCATCCGCAAGATCGAGATGTGCCGTGATGACCCCCTGATTGATGCCGCTCTTTGCAGGCTTGGTGCGGTGCGTGCCAAGCGCCCAACGACCAGACCCAGACAAAAGGATACAATCGCAATGGCGCAACCGGAGATGACCGCAATTCCCGATCAATCAACATTGCAGCGCGAGGCCTTGCGGGTCTTGCGGCGATTGGCGGAAACGGGGGCCGTGCTGGCGGTCGCACCGGAAATGGAAAAGGCTGTTGTTGTGCGTGATATCGCGGGCGGCGGCAGCACCCGCACGGCTGTGGTGGACAGCGGTGTGGCACAGGCTATGGCACTCAAGAACTGGATCACATCGATCAGCACCGGCCGTGTGACACGGTATCAGATCACCCGTGCCGGGCGGGCCAAATTGACGGCGATGCTCAAACATCCTCCACGCGCGGCCAATGGTTTTGCCGAAGCGCAAAGCGGGTTCGAGAACACCGGCACCGGATGGCAAGACAGCCACGATCCTGAAACAGATGCGCCACGGCGCCAGCGTATGCGGTATTGTCTCGCCGAAAGCCCGCTTTCCGCGCTGTCGCGGCGCAAGGACAAGGACGGCAAACCGTTCTTGAGCGAGCCATTGGTGCAGGCCGGTGAACGGCTGCGCGAGGATTTTGAACTGGCACAGATGGACAGCAAGGTCACGCAGAACTGGGAAGGATTTCTGACCGCGGGGACATCCACCGGCCGGAACGGAGCCCAAACCGGTGACAGTGCACCGCAGGCGGCCCGGGCCCGTGTGGCGGCGGCGCTTGCTCATCTGGGGCCGGGACTGTCCGACGTGGTCTTGCGCTGCTGTTGTTATCTTGAGGGGTTGGAGACCACCGAGAAACGCTTGGGATGGTCGGCGCGATCTGGCAAAGTGGTGTTGCGGATCGCCCTTATCCGGCTGCGGCGTCACTACGATGAAACGATTGGCGCGCGAGGGCCGATGATCGGGTAGGGCACGGCGGTTCAGGGTCAAAGGACTGTTCTCGGCCCACCCCTCAGGATCGGCCCTGGCACCGTGAAATCGGGCCTATATGGCGCGACATTACCTATTGTGATTTCCCAAATCTGTGCAGCTTTGTAGGGTAGGGGCCGCAACCATAATCGGGCGGGGCAACGATCATGACATCTCAAGACCGGCGCGACGCCGCCGCACTGTTGGTTCTGCGCCTTGGGCTGGCGTGGTTCATGTTTCTTTGGGCTGCGCATAAACTGATCACCCCCAAGCAATATCAACAGCTTGCCAAACATTTTGACGGCGTGACGGTGGAGATCAGCCAGATCTATCTGGCCGGATCAGTGCAAATTCTTCTGTGCCTTCTTGCAGCGCTCGGGATCTTTCGTTTTGCCAGCTATGGTGCATTGGCCGTGATGCATTTCTACACCATCACCCGCCGTTGGGAGGGGTTCTTTGATCCTTTTGCCCTCAACGACAAGGGATTTCCGATCCACCGCAATCAGGTGATTGATCTGGCTGTGATGGGCGCGTTCATTGCGCTTTTGCTGATGATTGCCCGCGATCATTGGTCTGCTGGCGGCTGGCTGCGCCGCCGAGTGGGGCCGCGTTGGTGGCAATAGCTGGGCGATGATGACGCGCCGGATGCATGGCTGCCTTGCAGCGGGTGGGGTTTTGCACGCCAGATTTTCTGTTACATAAAGCAAAATGCCCGGAGGACATCATGCGTGATCTGAAGATACCTGAACAGCGCCACCCCGAAAAAGCGCGCAAGCCTGACAATGCCCAGCCCAAGAAGCCGGCCTGGATCAGGGTCAAGGCACCGGGCGGCAAGGGATATGCCGACACCGCAAAGATCATGCGCGACAACAAGCTGGTGACGGTCTGCGAAGAGGCAGGTTGCCCGAACGTAGGTGAATGCTGGTCGCAAGGTCACGCCACGATGATGATCATGGGCGAAGTGTGCACACGCGCCTGTACCTTCTGCAACATCGCGACCGGTAAGCCGCCCGAGGCGCTGGATAGCTTTGAGCCCGGACGGGTGGCCGATGCCGTGGCGAAACTGGGCCTCAATCACGTGGTGATCACCTCCGTGGACCGGGACGATATCGAGGATGGCGGCGCCGAACACTTCGCCCAGACCATCCGCGCGGTGCGCCATCGCAGCCCCGGCACCACAATCGAGATCCTCACACCGGATTTTATCCGCTGCGATCCCAAAGTGCTGGAACAGGTGGTCGAGGCACGCCCCGACGTGTTCAATCACAACCTTGAAACCGTGCCGGGCCTCTATCCCGAAGTGCGCCCCGGCGCACGGTACTTCCATTCGCTGCGCCTATTGCAGCGGGTCAAGGAAATGGACCCTTCGATGTTCACCAAATCGGGCATCATGGTGGGCCTTGGGGAAGACCGCCAGTCAGTCATTCAGGTGATGGAAGACATGCGCGCCGCCGACATTGATTTTCTGACCATCGGTCAATATTTGCAGCCGACCCCCAAACATCACCGCGTGGATCGTTTTGTCCATCCCGATGAATTTGCCGCCTATGAAAAAGCGGCCTATGGCAAGGGCTTCCTGATGGTGTCAGCCACGCCGCTCACGCGGTCAAGCTATCACGCAGGTGACGATTTTGCGAAGCTGCGCGATGCCCGGAATGCAAAGCTGGCCAAAGCTTAAGGGATCGCTGGTACGGCTTTGAGATAGGCCGCGATCGCTTCGCGGTCGCTCTGCGGCAATTGCGCCAGATTGCTGACCACTTCGGCCATCTCGCCGCCCGCGCTGTCATAATCCGGGGTGAAACCGGTTGTGAAATAGGCGACCAGATCACTTTCGGACCAGTCAAGCTTGCCCGGTGTGATGTTGGGAATGCGACCCTTGCCCGAGGGATTGGGCGCGCCCGCCAGCCATTGCGACCGGTCCAAACCGCCCAAGGCGTTGCGTGGCGTGTGGCATTCGGCGCAATGAGCCAAGCCTTCTGCCAGGTAACGCCCGCGCATGACCTCTGGTGAGTGATTCCCAGATAGCACGAAATCCTCTTTCATAAACAACAACTTCCATCCGCCCAAAGACCGCCGGATGCTGAACGGAAAGCCCACATCATGCGCCTTGCTGGGCGTCGGATCGGCAGGCAGCGTTTGCATATAGGCAAAAAGGTTCACAACGTCCTGATCCTGCATGTGCTGGTAGGCCGCGTAGGGAAAGGCAGGATAATAATGCTGTCCCTCGGGAGATACGCCACGCATCACAGCGCGGGCAAAACCGGGCAGGGACCACGCGCCAATGCCGGCATTCGGATCGGGCGAAATATTGGGGGCATAGAAGGTGCCAAAATCGCTGGCAAAGGGCAAACCGCCAGCAAGCACTTGTTTCTCATCACCTTCTGCGCCCGGCGCCGCATGGCAAGAGACACAACCGCCTGCTGCAAACACCAAGGCGCCGGCCTCGGGATCGGCCGTCAAACCTGCGCCAAACGCGGGGTCAAGCGGATCAGGCGCGGTGAGGAACCAGCCCAGACCCGCGCCGATCACGGCGCAGGCCCCTAGGATTTTGACCAAAACGCCCAAGGATCAGTTTTTCGGGCCGCGATAGGTCTCGTGGCACGCCTTGCATGCGCCGCCAATTGCCCCCATGCCAGCGCCAACCGCAGCGGCATCACCTGCGTTCATCATGTCCATGCTGGCCTTTTCTAGATCAGCAAACTTCGCCGCAAACCCTGCCGCATCTGTCCAGATTTCCGCCTTGGCGCGCGAGCCGTCCACTTCGCCCTGCGCGGTACCTTCCAGCCAAAGCGTGGAGCCATCCATCTTGGCCAAGGCATGAAGATTACCGGCGGCGGCCTTAACCGTGGCAGCATCAAATTCGGCCTCACCCTTGGCAATCGCGCCCAGAACGCCAGTGTGATAGCCGATCATCTGCATCTGGGCGTGCCGTGCGGCAACCGCCTTGTTGCTGGATGTGGCCGCATGGCTGGCAGCATATCCTGCGGTGGCGATCAATGCGCCGCTCAAAGTCAGAACAAGTGTTTGTTTCTTAAGCGATTTCATGGTGTCCTCCCTAATACGCTATGAGCCTAACACAGCACCCGTCTGGCGTGTCTAAAGTTTTTGTGATCAGATGTATTTTTCTAGAACTTCCGTGGAATACGCTCTGCCGTCGCCCAATCCGGCCAGTAGCCCAGCCATTCAATGCCCCAGATCACAAAGGCCAGGGCGATAATGCCGAATACCAGTTTGACCCGCTTGGCCGAGGGCGGATTGCGTGCCCACCTGGACATGCGAAACAGCCAATTTGGGTTCACACGAACCGCACTTTGCCGATGAACGGCAGGTTCCTGTTGCGTTGGGCAAAATCAATGCCGTAGCCGACAACAAATTCATCCGGAATTTCAAAGCCGGTCCAATCCGCCTTGAGATCGACCTCGCGGCGGCTGGGTTTGTCGAGCAGGGCAATCGACTTCAGCCGCCCCGGCTCACGCGATTTCAGCAGGGCAGTGACGTGATGAAGCGTGTGACCGGTGTCAACAATATCTTCAACGACAAGCACATCGCGCCCTTCAATTGCGCCGCGCAAGTCTTTGAGAATGCGCACTTCTCTGCTGCTTTCCATGCCGTCACCATAGCTGGAGGCTTCCAGAAAATCGACCTCGATCGGCAGATCCAGTTCACGCACCAAATCGGCGATAAACACAAAAGATCCGCGCAGCAGCCCTACAACCACCAGTTTGTCGGTGCCTTTAAACTCTTGCTGGATTTCCTTGCACAAATCCTCAATCCGCGCCGCGATGGATTTGGCAGAGATCATTTCATCAATCACATAGCGACGATCTGTCATGGCTTCGCCCTTGAATTTACAGCCTCAAGCAGAGACATAGGGCTAACGTGACAAGACCCGGATAGCAATGCCAACCCATTCTGAAACCCGCCAATTGCCCTACAGCGCCCAGCAGATGTACAATCTGGTGGCAGATGTGGCGAAATATCCCGAATTCCTGCCCTGGACCGCCGCTGCACGGATCCGGTCCAACGAGGATCGAGGCGATCATTGGGTGATGGACGCCGATCTGGTGATCAGCTTCAAAGTGTTCCGTGAGCGATTCACCAGCCGTGTCGTGCTGTGGCCTGACCAGCATAGAATTGACACGGAATATCTGGATGGACCGTTCAAGCACATGCATTCCAATTGGAAATTCGAGGATGTGCCGGGCGGTTGTGCGGTGCAGTTTCACGTTGATTTCGAGTTTCGCAATGCGATCCTGCAAAAGATCATTGGCGTGGTGTTTAACGAGGCAATGCAACGGGTTGTGCGGGCGTTTGAACAACGGGCAGAGGCGCTTTACGGGGCGCAAGGCTGATGGACAAAACCATCACGGATCAATTGTTGAAGTTTAGAAAAGCGGCCGTGCCAGAAGATGCAGTGGCCATGATGCGTCTGTCGCTGTTTGATTGGGCCGCCTGCGGGATTGCCGGTGCGCGGGAGCCTGAGTTCGCCGATTTTGTGAAGATGCAAAAACGGATGGCCACAGGTCAAAGTACGGTTCTTGGCGGGGGTCACGCGCCTGCGGCCACTGCTGCATTGATCAACGGCACGCTCAGCCATGCGCTGGATTACGACGACACACATTTTGCCCATATCGGCCATCCCTCCGTGGCGGTTTTGCCTGCGGTCATTGCCCTGGCTGAGGACGTTGGTGCACCGCTGGACGTGGCGGTGGATGCCGCGGCAGTTGGGGTGGAAAGCTCTATCTTAACAGGGATTTGGCTGGGCCGCGCTCATTACCAGATCGGCTACCACCAGACCGCAACGGCGGGTGCTTTCGGGGCCACCATGGGGGCTGCACGGCTGCTTGGGCTGGACAAAGAAGAGCTGCGCCATGCGCTTGGCCTTTGTGCGAGCATGGCCTCCGGGATTAAGGCGCAGTTCGGCACCATGGCCAAACCGCTCAACGCCGGATTGGCGGCCCGCAGCGGGGTTGAGGCCGCACTTTGGGCGCAGGGGGGTATGACCGCCGCGCAGGACGGATTGGCCGGACCGCTTGGTTTTGGTGCCACCCATCACGGCGAGGCGGCAGAGATCAAGCCGGGCAAAGGCACTTGGCACCTGCTCAGTATAAGCCACAAATTTCACGCTTGCTGTCACGGGCTTCATGCGATGCTTGAGGCGCTCAGCACCGCTGAGATTGACCCCGATCAAATCGCATCGGTGCATATCCGCACCCATCCGCGCTGGATGTCGGTGTGCAACATCGCGGAACCGACGACGGGTCTCGCGGCCAAGTTCAGCTATGCCCAGACTGCCGCGATGGCGCTGATAGGCCATGCCACTGGCGCTATTTCAAATTTTACGGACGAGATCACCAAAGAACCGCAAGTGGTTGATCTTAGGTCCAAAATAAAGGTCAGCGAAGAAGACCGTCTGAGCGAGACCCAAACAGAGATTTCCGTCAGCCTGGTCGGCGGCGGCATGCGGCGGCTGCGCCATGATCTGATGGCGCCGATGTCCTTTGAGGACCGCAGCGCGAAGCTGCAACGAAAAACCGCGGACCTGCTCGGGCAGGACCGCGGCGCTTCTTTGTGGGAGGCGGCGCAGGGCGATGACCTGCGCGCGCTCAGTGATCAACTTGTGATGTCGTAGGCGCGTTCGCCATGAACACTGAGATCCAGACCATTGGTTTCAGTTTCCAAGTCAACACGGATCGGCAGGACCGCCTTGCAGACATAGATCAGCACCAGCGTCACAACTGTGGTGAACACCCCGACAATCACCAGAGATCCCAGCTGCGCCGCCCAAGAGCCCGCCCCCAAGGCAGCAATCATGATCGTCCCAAAGATCCCGCCAACGCCGTGCACGGCAAAGACATCCAATGTGTCGTCAATTTTCACGCGGTTGCGGATCAGGACAACTGCTTCTTGGCATAGAATCCCGGCCACTGCACCGATCAGCAGCGCCGCCCATGGCCCGACAAACCCGGACGCCGGTGTGATTGAGGCAAGGCCCGCGATGGTGCCTGTGACAATGCCGACCAAGGAGGCTTTGCCGAACTTGATCCGCTCCCACAGCGCCCAGGACAGGGAGGCCGTTGCCGCGGAGATATGCGTGACTGTGATCGCCATCGCCGCGCCGCCATCTGCGGCCAGTTGCGAACCACCGTTGAAACCGAACCACCCGACCCAAAGCATCGCCGCGCCAATCATCACCATGCCAGGATTGTGCGGCGGTGTTGTCTGGTTTTTCCGTGGCCCCAGCACCACGGCAAGGATCAATGCGGCCAGACCTGCGGTTTCATGAACCACAATCCCGCCAGCAAAGTCCTTGACCCCGGTCTCGCCAAAGATGCCGCCATCGGCCAGCATGCCGCCGCCCCATACCCAATGCACCACAGGCGCATAGCAGATCAGCATCCAAAGCGCGGAAAACAAAAGCATAAAGCCAAAACCGATACGTTCGACATAGGCGCCCACAATCAGCGCCGGTGTGATGATGGCAAAGGTCATCTGAAAGGCAAAGAACAAGATCTCGGGCAGGGTGCCAGAAAGGCTGTCTGCGGTGATACCGGCCAGACCCACCTTGGCCAGACCGCCCCAAAGCCCGCTTTCACCCGGGCCAAAGGCAATGGAATAGCCGACAAAAAACCAAAGCACCGACATCAGACAGGCAATGGCATAACAATGCATAAACACGCTTAGCACATTGCGGGATCGGACAAGCCCGCCATAAAACAGGGCCAGCCCCGGCAGGGTCATAAACAAAACGAGGGCGGTGGCGGTCATGATCCACGCAGAATCAGCGGCGTTCATCGGGCTCTCCAACAGAAATTTCAGCTCTGCCCGCAGATTGCGCAGCCCTGCCGCGCAGAACAGCGTTCGCCGCCGATTTTAGGGGCAGTTCTGCAAGATGACGCGCATTTGGGCGCCCCGTCTGGCCTTTTGCCCATTATTCGGGCAGTTTTTGAAGTTCTTCAAGAAATAGCGCCAAGGCATGATCCCGTGCAGCCATCCTTACGGCATGACGGCCAAGGGCGCCGAATTCAACGGTTTGGGTCCGGGTGCCACCCTGATGCGCCACGCCAAAACACACACGGCCTTCTGGCTTGTGCTCTGATCCACCAGGGCCGGCAATGCCGGTGATTGACACCGCCAGCGCAGCCTCAGAGCCGTTTAACGCGCCCTCTGCCATGGCGGCGGCCACGGGTTCGGAGACCGCTCCAAAATCAGCCAGCACCTGTTCCGGCACACCCAGCAGATCCATTTTGGCTTGATTGGTATAGGTGACAAAGCCCCGGTCAAACATCGCCGATGACCCCGGCAGATCGGTTAGCGCGGCCGCGACCATGCCCCCCGTACAGCTTTCTGCGCAGCTGAGCATGACCTGCTTTTTTGATGATAATACAAGGAGTTCAGCGGCGATACTCATTTACATCACGCCATGAAACAGAGCCGCCAGCACCATCACACCGATGGCCGCGAAAACGCCCGCGATCACATCATCCAGCATCACCCCTAAGGCATCACCGCGCCGGTCCGCCCAGCCGATGATCCAAGGCTTGGTGATATCAAACAGCCGGAACAGCGCAAAGGCTGCAATCCAGCCCGGCCACATGTTCAGAATGCTGATCCCCAAAGAGCCCGCCGCGTAGCTCAGCGGGATCAGCGCGATCCATTGGCCGATGACCTCGTCCACGACAATCTCGGAAGGGTCATGATCATCGCTGCCCTTGGTCATCTGCGCCGTGGCCCACCACCCCTTGAGAAAGCCAACGGCGATCCCGATCAGCAGCAAGGGCAAGCCGCCAATAACGTGCAAAAGCCAACCATAGGGCAGTGCGGCCAGCGATCCCCATGTGCCGGGGGCAGGGCGGATGTATCCGACCCCCATGAATGTGCCAATCAGTTTTGCAAGTGTCATGATTTCACCAATGTTGCTGTGGCCATGCACGCGACCCCTTCGCCCCGACCGGTAAAGCCAAGGCGTTCTGACGTGGTGGCTTTGACTGACACGCGGCTCACGTCAATTTCAAGGATATCTGCCATGACTTTACGCATCTCTGCCGCGTGCGGCCCGACTTTCGGATGTTCGCAAATCAGCGTACAATCCACATGGGTCAGCACAAAGCCCATCTCGCGGGCCAATCCGGCCGCATGGCGCAGGAACACATGGCTTTCTGCGCCTTTCCACTGTGGATCTGAGGGCGGAAAATGTTGGCCAATGTCGCCCATCGCCAAGGCGCCATAGATCGCATCGGTCACTGTATGCAGTCCGACATCCGCATCAGAATGCCCCACAAGCCCATGATCATGCGGGATTTTCACCCCGCATAGCATTACATTATTGCCGGGTCCAAAGGCATGCACGTCAAAGCCGTTGCCGGTACGAATGTCCATCGCGTTCTCCAATATGCGCCCCGCACGGGCAAAATCGCCTGCGGTTGTGATCTTGATGTTGTCGGGATCGCCGGGTGTGATCCGCACGGGAATACCATAGGCGCGGGCGACCTCCACATCATCGGCGGCAGGGCCCTGATAGGCGGCATGGGCCTGTTTGATCACCGCCAGATCAAACCCTTGTGGTGTCTGCGCGGCAAAAAGGCCGGCGCGGTCCTGCGGGCCGGTTACATGATGATCCGTGCCGCGCCACAGGGCATCTGTGACGGCCAGACCGGGTGCGGCGGCGCGGGTCTCGGTCAAGGCGGAAAGCACATCATCAATCACCTGTGCTGAAACACAGGGTCTTGCGGCATCATGGATCAGCACCTGACCGGCTTCGGGCAGCATCGCCAATCCATTGCGCACCGATGCCGCCCGGTCCGCGCCTCCCGCGCCCACGATCAGCCCCGGCACGTCAAAACTCTGCGCCAGATGCAGATCATCGGGATGCAGCACAACGGCAATCTGGTCAATCTTCGGATGGCGGGCGAAGGCCGCGATCGTGTGGTCGATCACCCGCGCGGCGCCAAGCGGCTGCCACTGCTTTGGCAGCGCCCCGCCAACGCGGGTGCCGCGACCTGCGGCAACGATAAGAGCAGTGATGGTCATAGGCATGTCCGCTGTTTCATGCTCCTGTCTAGGCAATGGCAGCGGTACAGGCAATCATTCACCTTGTTGCACAAAATTTAGGCAAATAGGCGCGTGACCCAACGAAAATCTATCTGTTTTAATTGAGTAACCGTGGGGTTACCGCTAAACCCGTCACAACTGCACAAGGATTAAGCACATGCGCCCGCCGGTCTGGCCCATAGATCTCAACCCGCCGGTTTTCCTCGCTCCGATGGCTGGAATCACCGATTTGCCCTACCGGACCTTGGTGGCACGCTTTGGCGCGGGTCTTGTTGTGTCAGAAATGGTCGCCAGCCAGGAACTGCTGTCGCGCCGCCCCGGCACCCGTGAAAAGGCGGAACTGGGGCTGGGGGTCGAAGGCACATCTGTCCAGATCGCCGGCCGCGAGGCTGCGCCCATGGCGGAGGCCGCCCGCATGATCGAAGCACAGGGCGCGCGGCTGATCGATATCAACATGGGATGCCCTGCGAAAAAGGTAACGCAAGGCGCCTCCGGTTCGGCCCTGATGAAAACACCAGATCACGCGCTGCGCCTGATTGAGGCGGTGGTGGAGGCCGTCAATGTGCCTGTCACCCTGAAAACCCGTCTGGGTTGGGATGATCAGATGCTCAATGCCCCGGATATTGCCCGCCGCGCCGAGAGTGCGGGCATTAAGATGATCACCATTCACGGGCGCACCCGGTGCCAGTTTTACAAAGGCAGCGCCGATTGGCAGGCGATCCGCGCGGTGCGCGAGGCGGTTGATATTCCGGTGGTGGCCAATGGCGACATCACCAGCGCCAATGCGGCAAAACAGGCGTTGGATCAATCCGGTGCGGATGGGGTGATGATCGGACGCGGTGCGCAGGGGCGGCCTTGGGTGTTGGCCGAGATCAGTCATGCGCTTTTTGGCACGCCGGCGCCTGACATTCCCTTGGGTGATGCCTTTGCCGCGATGGTAGAAGAACACTACGATGAGATGCTTCGGTTTTATGGTGCTGATCTGGGTGGGCGCGTCGCCCGCAAACACCTGGGCTGGTATATGGACACCTGCGCCACGCCGAACGCCCTGCGCCGCGACGTGTTAACCAGGAAAGACCCGAAACAAACCAAAGGTTTGATCCGTCAGGCCATGCAACTTGGCGCGGGGGCACAGGCGGCATGAGCCATGATCGCAACATCTGGGTATCATTGCCCGTTCCGGCCATTCTGATTGAGCCAGACGACAGCATCGAAGATATCAATCCCGCCGCCGAGGGTTTTTTGAACCTTTCGGCAAAATCGGTGATCGGCGTGCCGGTGTGGGACATTATCGCGGTCAATGACCCGCTGGAGGATGCCTTTGACCGCGCACGCGCCAGTGGCACGCCACTGTTTGTCAATGACGTCGATGTGGGGTCCGGCCAGCGGGCGCCTTTGCAATCGGCCCTGCAGATCGCACCGCTCAGCGGGGCGGAGGGGCATATGCTGATGATGATCTCGCCGCGTGAACTGGCCGGGCGGATGACCCAGAACCACTCTGTGAAATCCGCCGCCAAATCGGCGATTGGCATGGCCGAAATGCTGGCCCATGAGATCAAGAACCCGCTGGCCGGGATCACCGGCGCAGCGCAGCTTCTGTCAATGAACCTGCCCGCAGATGAGCTGGAGCTGACCGATCTGATCGTCGCGGAAAGCCGCCGGATCGTAAAATTGCTGGAACAGGTTGAACAGTTCGGAAACCTCAACCCGCCGCAACGGCAGGCGGTGAACCTGCATGACGTGCTGGACCGCGCGCGGCGCTCTGCCTTGCTGGGCTTTGGCGCCCAGATGAAAATCATCGAAGACTACGACCCTTCATTGCCCATGGCACTTGGCGATAAGGACCAACTGCTGCAAGTGGTTCTGAACCTTCTCAAAAACGCCTCCGAAGCCGCCGGAGAGGGCGGCGGCACCATCCGTCTGCGCAGCTACTTCGAACATTCATTCCGTCTGCGCCGCGCCGATGGCACCGGTCAGGCGCTGCCGCTGCAAATCGAGATCATCGATGACGGTCCGGGCCTTCCGGATCACATCAAGGGCGATGTCTTTGATCCCTTTGTCTCGGGCCGTGAAAACGGCACCGGGCTGGGCCTTGCTTTGGTCAGCAAGATCATTTCCGAACATGACGGCTGGATTTCGGTAACTTCGGTGCCCGGGCAGACGGTATTCCGCATCTCACTGCCCCGCGCAGCCGCACAGAAAGAAGAGGAATAACCATGGATGGCACGGTATTGGTCGCCGATGACGATCGCACAATCCGCACGGTCTTGACGCAAGCCCTGACGCGGGCGGGTTGCAAGGTTCATGCCACCTCAAGCCTGACCACGCTGATGCGCTGGGTCGGAGAGGGCAAAGGCGATGTGGTGATCACGGATGTGGCGATGCCGGATGGCAACGGTTTGGAAATGCTGCCCAAAATATCGGCGGACAGGCCCGGATTGCCGGTGATCGTGATCTCGGCGCAAAACACCATCATGACCGCGATCAAGGCCGCAGAGGCCGAGGCGTTTGACTACCTGCCCAAACCCTTTGATCTGCCTGATCTGATGAAGCGCACGGCGCGGGCGCTGGAGAAAGGCGGCGCAGCCCCACGGGCAACCGCCAGCAAAGCGCCGGAAGAAGACCGTGATGATCTGCCGCTGATTGGCCGAACCCCGGTGATGCAGGCGCTTTACCGGCTGGTGGCGCGGGTGATGAACACCGATTTGCCGGTTCTGATCTGGGGGGAAAGCGGCACGGGTAAGTCTTTGATCGGAAAGGCTATCCATGACTTCTCTGATCGTCGCAACTTGCCCTTTGTCACGGTCACGGGCACCGAGTTGGTGGATATTGACGCTCCTGCACGGCTGCTGGCCAAGGTGCGCGGCGGCACGTTGTTGATTGACGAGATCGCCGATATCCCACCCGAGGTGCAGGCGCGTATTTCGCGGATGATGGATGCGCCGGGCGAATACAGCCCGCGGTTTCTGGCCACCAGCCAATCGGATCTGGCCGCCGCGATGAAAGAGGGCAAATTGCGCCGCGATCTTTATTATCGCCTGTCCGGTGCGACCTTGCACGTGCCAACCCTGCGCGACCGCGTCGAAGACATCCCGCTCTTGGCCGACCATTTCCTGAAACAGGCCGAAGACAGCGGTCTGGGGGTTCTGCGCCAATTGTCCGATGCCGCCGCTAAGGTGTTGTCCAACTACGCCTGGCCCGGCAATGTGCGTCAACTGGAACATGCGATGCGGCAGCTTGCCCTGACCAGCCGCGCCAGTGAGGTCAGCCAGACGGAGGCTGAACAAGTGCTTGGCGCCCAGCCCACAAGCGAGCCCTTACGGGCCCATGCCAGCACCGAACGACTGGGCGCCAGCGTGGAACGGCATCTGCGCCGCTATTTCGATCAACACGGAAATATGTTGCCGCCGCCCGGCCTCTATGCGCGGATCCTGCGCGAAGTTGAAGCACCGTTGATCGAAATTGCCCTTGGTGCGACCGCCGGAAATCAGGCAAAATGCGCCGATCTGCTGGGCATCAACCGAAATACATTGCGCAAGAAAATCACCGACCTCGATATAGAGGTGACACGGGGCCGCAAAATGATGTAAAACCGCCACATAACCGTGGCCATCGGGTATCACGCCGGATCAGGACCACAAAATATGGCGGTTGGTGCCGATGCGCACCACATCATGAGTGAGGGCAACGGGTGGCAACCCGGTCACGCAGTTTCACATTGGACAGGCTGGGGCGATTCCGGCGGATGCGCCGTGTGCGCAACCTTGCAACCTTGTCCTTGGTTGTGTTGGGCCCGGTTCTGGCGATGGCAACCTATCTGGCGTTGGGTCCATTGGGGCAGGGCGCCAATACCTTTGGGCTGCGCCTCATCCTGCTGACCGATCTGGTGTATGTCCTGCTGGTCGCCGCGCTGGTTCTGTCACAAGTCGCCCGTCTGATCGCGGCGCGGCGGGCCAAATCCGCCGGATCGCGTTTGCACCTGCGCCTCACCGGGGTGTTTGCCCTGATGGCCCTGATCCCCACGGTCAGTGTCGCGGTCTTTGCTGGTCTGACGGTGAATGTGGGACTCGAGGGATGGTTTTCGGACCGGGTGCGCAGTGTGGTTGGCAATTCGCTGGCCGCCGCGCAGGCCTATGAAACCGAACAACGCGAAGACCTGATCGCGGATGCCCGCACGCTCGCCCGCAGCATCGACAACGCCCGCAAGAAAGGCATCAACCTCAGCGACAGCGCCCTTCTGGGCGAAGGCCAGCGGCAAATTCAAAGAGGTCTGCGCGAAGCCTATCTTATTGATGGAACAGCCCAAATTCGCGCCCGTGGCAACCGGTCCTATCTGTTTGATTATGAACAACCAGACCTCGCCCAGATAGAGACCGCCAGCGCCGATGGTGTGCTGATCATTGAGGATTGGACGAACAACGAATTTCGCGCGCTCGTGCCAATGGAAAGCTTTGTCGATCGCTATCTCTACGTCAGCCGCGAAGTTGATGGCGAGATCCTGTCGCTGCTTGATGAAACCAAGGAAACCGTCCGCCTCTATCAACAACTCGAAGCGGATCGCGGGCGGCTGTTGTTTGAGTTTGCCCTTGTTTATCTGGGCTTTGCGGTGATTCTGATCCTGGCGGCGGTCTGGCTTGGCCTGTGGTTTGCCGAGCGTCTGTCTGGACCTGTCGGGCGGCTCACGGGGGCGGCGCAGCAGGTCGGCGCTGGCGATCTGTCCGTTCAGGTGCGCGAAGAAGAAGGCGATGACGAAATCGCGATGCTGGGGCGGTATTTCAACCAGATGACCCGCCAGCTCAGCGGTCAGCGTGAAACCCTGCTCGACAACACACGCCAGATTGAACGCCGCCGCCGGTTGTTTGATTCCGTGCTCAGTTCTGTCACTTCCGGTGTCGTGGGCCTTGATCCCGAAGGGCGCGTGGCCTTTGTGAACCGTTCCGCCAAGCGGCTTCTGGATTGGCATGAGGATCAGCAATCGCTGGCGTTGGCCGTTGCTGTCCCTGAATTCGGCCCGTTGTTCGAGACCCTTACCTCTGGCGGCGGGACCGCCGTTCAGGGCGAGGTCAAGGTCTCGCGGCAGGGGACGCAGGAAAACCTGTTGGTGCGCATGGCCCCGCGACGGTCTGATGATGGGCGTCTGGAGGGCTATGTGGTGGCCTTTGACGATGTGACCGATCTGGTCAGCGCCCAGCGGATGGCCGCCTGGGGCGATGTCGCGCGGCGCATTGCCCATGAGATCAAGAACCCGCTGACCCCGATCCAGCTCAGCGCCGAACGCATCCGGCGCAAGTTTGCCCCCAAACTGGGCGAGGACAGCGACACATTGGAACAGATGACAGGGGTGATCATCCGCCAGACCGGCGATCTGCGCCGGATCGTGGATGAGTTCAGCAAATTCGCCCGCATGCCCGAGCCGGAAACCTCCGATCAGGATCTGACGCAACTGGTGCGCGACGCGGTGTTCTTGCAGCAGGCTGGCCAGCCGGAAGTCAAGATCGTCTCAGACCTGCCTGATAGGCCGGTGGTGGCGCAGATCGATGCGACGATGATCTCACAAGCCCTGACCAACCTGATTAAGAATGCCGGAGAAGCCATTGAATCCTTATCCAAAAAAGGCACGCAGGATGATCTTGCCCCAAGAATCGAAGTGACCTTGACCTGCACCGACAACACCGCTCGCCTGACCATTGCGGACAACGGGATCGGCCTGCCCGAAGATCGCGCCCGCCTGTTTGAACCCTACGTGACCACCCGCAGTGAAGGCACCGGCCTTGGCCTGCCCATCGTTAAAAAAATTATTGAAGAACACGGCGGCACATTAACCCTCGAAAACGCGCCAGTATTTGACGGGCAAACCCATTTTGGCGCAATGGCGGTCATTTCCCTGCCCATCGCGCCATCAAGTGACAGTAATGAGAATAGAATGGAGACAACGCATGAGTGACATTCTGATTGTAGACGACGAACGCGATATCCGCGAATTGATCTCGGACATCCTGATTGACGAAGGGTTTGCCACCCGCCTGGCCGGGAATTCCGACGATGCGATGAAGGAGATCACATCAGAGCCACCGGCGCTGATGATCCTCGATATCTGGCTCAAGGACAGCCAGATGGACGGCATTGACATCCTCAAGGCGGTGAAACGGGATTACCCCGATGTGCCGGTGGTGATCATCTCCGGCCATGGCAATATCGAGATCGCGGTCGCGGCGATCAAACAGGGCGCTTACGACTTTATCGAAAAGCCGTTCAATATCGATCAGTTGCTGGTCGTGATCCGCCGTGCCATGGAAACCTCACGCCTGCGCCGCGAGAATCTCACGCTCAAGAAGCGCGATGTCTCCAGCGCGGAAATGCTTGGCAACTCAGCGGCTTATCGCGCGTTGATCGGTCAGCTTGATAAAGTGACCAAATCCAACGGCCGGGTCATGCTGACCGGCCCCGCCGGGTCGGGCAAGGAGATTGCCGCGCGCTATATCCATGCCCATTCCAACCGCGCCTCGGCACCGTTTGTCACTGTCAATTGCGCGGGCGTCGAGCCTGACCGGATGGAAGAAATGCTTTTTGGCCGAGAAGGTGGTGATCGCGGGATCGAGCCGGGGTTGCTCGAACAGGCCCATGGCGGCGTGATCTATTTTGACGAGGTCGCGGATATGCCGCTGGGCACCCAGTCGAAAATTCTGCGGGTCCTGGTGGACCAGCAATTTACCCGCGTTGGCGGGAATGACAAATTGCGGGTGGATCTGCGGGTGATCTCCAGCACCAACCGCGATCTGACCGCCGCCATCCGCGATGAAACCTTCCGCGAGGAGCTTTATCACCGCCTCAACGTGGTGCCGATTGCCGTGCCATCCCTCGAAGAGCGCCGCGAGGACATCCCGCTTCTGGCAGATCATTTCATTGCCGAATGCAACGCCACCCAAGGTCTTCCTTTGCGCAGTCTGTCCGATGACGCCATTGCCCTGATGCAAACGATGGTCTGGCCGGGCAACGTGCGCCAGTTGAAAAACCTTGTGGAACGGGTGTTGATCCTTGGCGACGGCACCGGACCGATCGAGGCCCGCGAACTGCCCGGAGAAGAGGACAAGGGCGAGGATGACGGCCGCGTTGTGCTCTCCGGCGCTCTGGCAACCCTGCCGCTGCGCGAGGCCCGCGAGGCGTTCGAACGCGAATATCTTCTGACACAGATCAACCGGTTTGGCGGCAATATTTCGCGGACGGCCAATTTTGTCGGCATGGAGCGCTCCGCCTTGCACCGCAAACTCAAATCGCTCGGGGTGGTCACCTCCGCCAAATCCGGCGTGCGCGTGGCCCATGTGGATGAGGAAAGCGAGGCAGAGGGCTGATTCTTCTCCCTTTCTGGCCCTGAATACTCCGGGGGTGCGGGGGGCTGGCCCCCCGCCGATCCGCCCCAAGCGCTTAGGTTTCTGGTCGCTTACCCGCGTGCAACAATCTGAAAACTTCCATCGCGGTTGCGGATCACACAGGACTTTGGCGTCAGCGTCGGCAAGGTGCGCGTTTTGCCCACAGTCGCGGCCTTGGCCACATGGTCCGGACAGGGCGGGATCGAAACGGGCGCATAGCCCTTGTCGGCCATACATTGCCCCTCCACCCGCTTGCGCAGCCCGTCATTGGGATCAAATGTGATGGTTTCACCGGGAATCACATACCCGGGCACAATGGTGCAATTCCCCGCAGAATCGCAGCGTTTGTAGGCTGGTACAAACTCCGGGGGGGTGCGCCGCACCTGAACCGATGCCGGCACATCGCGCAGCGCCTTTACCTCACAGGCCGTGGTGTCGCGGTTGAGCCGGTCAACGCTGACGCCGGTGCGGTAATAGGTGTTCAGCGGCGCACAGGCGGTCACGGTGGCCAGCGCAATCACAAGAAGGGTGATTTTCTGTTGCATGGCATCAGTTTGCACCGGACCGCGCGTCATGACAATCGCTTGACCCTTGCTTTGGGCGCTGTCATGCCCTCTAACCGACATCAGACCGTGCAGCCTTTGGGCCGCACAAACAGCGTGAGGACGCCATCATGAAAGTGATCATTTGTGGTGCAGGGCAGGTGGGCTGGCAAATCGCCCGCCATCTGAGCGGCGAGCGCAATGATGTGACCGTTGTCGACAACAACGCCGATCTGGTGCGCCGCGCCACGGATACGCTCGATGTGCAGGGCATTGCAGGTTTTGCAAGCTATCCCGATGTGCTTGACCGGGCCGGCGCCCGCGACGCCGAGATGATCATCGCCGCCACCCATTCCGATGAGGTCAACATGGTGACCTGTCAGGTGGCCCACTCGGTTTTTGGGATCAACCGCAAGATTGCCCGCCTGCGCAGCCAATCCTATCTGGATGCGATCTATTCCGATCTCTACCGACGCGATCATATGCCCATCGATGTGGTGATCAGCCCCGAAAAAGAAGTTGCCAATGCCGCGCTGTTGCGCCTTTCGGCCCCGGCTGCCTTTGACACAGAGGTGTTCATGGACGGCAAGGCGCATCTGCTGGGCATCACTCTGGATGCCGATTGCCCGGTGGTGAACACGCCTCTGCGTCAGTTGACGGACCTTTTTTCAACCCTGCGGGCCGTTGTGGTCGGTGTGCGCCGCGATGGCACGCTCTTTGCCCCTGAATCCAAGGACCAGCTTTTTGTCGGGGACGATTGTTATCTTTTCTGCCACCGCGACGACATTCCGCGCACGATGGAAATCTTTGGTAAAAAAACCTCCAAGCAGGAACGGGTTGTTCTGGTGGGCGGTGGCAACGTGGGCCTGACCGTGGCGCAGCACCTGGAATCCGACGCGCGGCGTATTCGCACCAAGATCATCGAGAAAAGCCGCCGCTGCGCTGAAAAGGCCGCCGAAGCTTTGGAGCGCACCATTGTTCTGAATGGTGATGGTCTGGATGCGGCCCTGTTGGCCGAGGCGGGGATTGCCCGTGCCGACGCCATGCTGGCGGTCACAGATGACGACAAAACCAACATGCTGGCCTGTGTGCGGGCCAAGGCGGAGGGGTGCCATTACGTGATTGCCCTGATCAACGATCCGACGCTGGTGCCGCTGATGACGCCACTGGGTATTGACGCCTATATCAACCCCCGCGCCACGACGGTCAGTTCGATCCTGCGCCACATCCGACATGGCCGGGTGCGGGCGGTCTATTCCATTGGCGATGCCGAAGCAGAGGTGATCGAGGCCGAAGTGTTGTCCACATCGCCCATGGCGGGCCAGCTGGTCAGTGAGATTGATTTTCCCGAAGGTGTTCTGATGGGCATGGTCCGCAAGGGCGACGAGGTGATCCGCCCCAAAGGCAGCACCCGCATCGACGAGGGGGATGTGATTGTCCTGTTTACATTGGCCAAGGACGTGCCACAGGTCGAGCAGCTGATGCAGGTTTCCATCGACTTTTTCTAACCGCAAAAGGACAGAACGCCCTTGCGCCGTCAAAGCTACATCCGTGCTGAACTCGTGAAACTGCCGCTGTTCCTGTTGTTGTTCGGGGCGGCCTCGGTTTCGATGATTGTGCCGGCCCTGCATGGGCTGGTGGTCAATGATCACGCAGCCTCTCGGGCATTCTTTTACGCAGGGCTGCTGGGCACGGTGGTCTTTGTTCTGCTGGCAGTGGCCTTGTCCGGGCGGCCTGCGCGCTCCACTGCCTTGGGGCCGCTGATCTCGCTGTTCTCGGCCTTTGTGTTTCTACCGCTGGTGCTTGCCGTGCCCTTTATCGAAGCCTTGCCCACCACGCGGTTTCTGCATGCTTATTTTGAGATGGTCAGCGCCATCACCACCACCGGGGCGACGATGTTTGACGATCCGGGCCGCCTCAGCGGGACGTTGCATCTTTGGCGGGCGCAGGTTGGCTGGATGGGCGGTTTGCTGATGTGGGTGGCCGCATCTGCGATTTTGGCGCCGCTGCATTTGGGCGGTTTTGAGGTCACGGCACAGGCCGAGCCGGGCCATATTGACCCCGAAGCCAGCGGCCGCATGGCCCCGATTGACCCGCGCGAGCGGCTGCTCAGGGTCTCGCGGGCGTTGCTGCCGATCTATGCCGGTCTGACGCTGCTGCTGTGGTTGCTGCTTCTGGCCGGAGGCGCCGCCCCGTTGACAGCGCTTTGCCATGCGATGTCTGTGATGGCGACCTCGGGCATTTCGCCGGTGGGCGGTGTGGAGCAGGCCCAGACCGGCCTCACGGGCGAGGTGGTTATGGTGCTGTTCATGCTGTTTGCCCTGTCGCGGCTGACTTTCTCCAAAGACACGGTGACGGCAACCCAGGGCGGATTGCTGACTGATCCGGAATTCCGCATCGGCATCTTTGTGGTGATCGCAGTGCCATTGATCCTGTTCGGGCGACATTTTCTGGGGGCCTTTGATGTGGCGGCGATGGAAAACCTGACCCAAGCCGGCTACGCGCTTTGGGGCGCGGTCTTTACGGTGATGTCCTTCCTGACCACCACGGGCTTTGTCTCTGAACACTGGGGGGAGGCCAAAAGCTGGTCCGGGCTGGCCACCCCGGGGCTGATCCTGATGGGGCTTGCCCTGATTGGCGGCGGCGTGGCGACGACCGCAGGCGGCGTCAAGCTGCTGCGGGTCTTTGCCCTTTACCGCAACGGCACCCGCGAGATGGAGCGTCTTGTGCACCCCTCATCGGTGAGCGGGGCAGGCCTGTCAGGCCGCAGGCTGCAAAGCAACGGCGCGTTCATTGCCTGGATCTTTTTCATGCTCTTTGCCCTGTCGCTGGCCGCGGTCACGCTGCTTTTGACCTTGGCAGGCACAAAGTTTGAAGCCGCTTTGGTGCTGTCCGTGGCCAGCCTTTCGACCACGGGCCCGCTGGTGCAATATGCCACGGACACGCCCATCCACCTGATTGAACTCAGCCTAACAGCCAAGGCCGTACTCTGCGGTGCGATGGTTCTGGGGCGGCTGGAAACCCTTGCGATAATTGCACTTCTGACACCGGATTTGTGGCGCACCTGACGTTGCACCTGTGGCGCACGTGACACGGCAGGGCGCGAGATAGGCAAAAATCCCTGATATGGGGCTGGAATCTCCGCATGGCGCACTTCATACTGCTCCGAATGGGGGGGTCCATGCGTGGACGCCAGCAAGAAAAAAAGCGAGAATAACCATGGCGTCAGACAGACAGAACCTTCAGGACGCGTTCCTGAACCACGTACGCAAGACCAAAGTACCGGTTACAATTTTCCTGATCAACGGTGTGAAACTGCAAGGCGTCATCACATGGTTTGACAATTTCTGTGTGTTGCTGCGCCGCGATGGCCAGTCCCAGCTTGTCTACAAACATGCGATTTCGACCATCATGCCGAGCCAGCCGATCAGCCTTTATGAGGGCGAAGACGCGTCTTGAGCCGCGCACAATTTCAAATTGACGACACGGATGGCCCGCGGGTGACCCGCGCTTGGGTGCTGCACCCGGACATCCGGTCCAATCCCGATCGCCGTGATCCCAAACCCGCCTTGGAAGAGGCGGTGTCGCTGGCGCGTGCCTTGCCGCAACTTGAGGTGGTGGGCGCCGACGTGGTGCCGCTGCGTACGGTCAGCGCTGGCATGCTGTTTGGGTCGGGCAAAATCAAGGAGGTCCATGACCAGCTTGAGGCTGCTGAGGTTGAACTGGTGCTGGTGGACGGCCCGGTCAGCCCGGTGCAACAGCGCAATCTGGAAAAGGCCTGGGGTGTGAAACTGCTGGACCGGACCGGCCTCATTCTGGAGATTTTCAGCGACCGCGCCGCGACTCGCGAGGGTGTATTGCAGGTCGAAATGGCCGCGCTGAACTATCAGCGCACGCGGCTGGTGCGGGCCTGGACCCACCTGGAACGCCAACGTGGCGGGCTGGGCTTTGTGGGCGGTCCCGGTGAGACCCAGATCGAGGCAGACCGCCGCGCCATCGACGAACAACTGGTGCGTCTGCGCCGCCAGCTTGAAAAGGTCGTGAAAACCCGCGCGCTGCATCGCGCAGCACGGGCCAAGGTACCTTATCCGATCGTGGCGCTGGTCGGCTATACCAACGCAGGAAAATCGACGCTTTTCAACCGGTTGACCGGCGCAGATGTGATGGCGAAAGACATGCTGTTTGCCACGCTGGACCCCACGATGCGGTCTCTGGTGCTGCCGGACGGGCCGGAAATTATCCTCAGCGACACGGTTGGTTTCATCAGCGATCTGCCGACCGAATTGGTCGCGGCCTTCCGCGCGACGCTTGAAGAGGTGCTTGCCGCAGATATCATCTGTCATGTGCGCGATATTTCCCATGATGAGACCGAGGAACAGGCCCGCGACGTGCTTGAAATCCTGACCTCTCTTGGGGTGCCGGAGGAGACGCGGACCTTCGAGATCTGGAACAAAATTGATCAACTGACGCCAGAGGCCGCCGACGCCATGCGCCAGCGGGCCGAGCGGGATGAGAACGTTCTGGCGATCTCTGCCATCACCGGCGAGGGGCTGGACGCGTTGCAGGCCGTGATCGCCGAGGCATTGCAGGGGGCCGTGCGCGATGCAGACCTGACGCTGGGTTTTTCTGAAGGCAAGAAACGTGCGTGGCTCTTTGCGCAGGACGTGGTGCAAGAAGAGCGCCAGACCGAGGACGGGTTCGAGATGACCGTGCGCTGGTCAGCCCAACAAGAGGCGCAGTTTCAGCGTTTGTAAGCCAAGAATTTTGAAAATTCTTGTTCGGAAAAATTGAAATTTTCCGGCCCCTTGAGATTTTCTGTCATTTTATTGTGAGAGCGGGCTAGGGGGCCAGCCCCCGTCCTGCGGACTCCCCCGGAATATTTTGGGCCAAAAAGGGAACGGAGGTCAGGCGCCGGTTTCGCTGGCCCAACGCCATGTGCCGGGGCGCAGTGCATTCAGGTGCCAAGCGCCGATCTGGCTGCGGATCAGCCGCAATGTCGGCAGGCCGACATGGGCGGTCATGCGGCGCACCTGTCTGTTACGGCCCTCGCGGATAGTGATTTGCAGCCAGGCGTCCGGCACGGATTTGCGAAAGCGCACGGGTGGATCGCGCTCCCACAGGTCTGCGGGCGGATCGATCTGGGTGATGGTGGCCGGGGCGGTCTTGCCATCCTTGAGCGTCACGCCTTTGCGCAGAGCGTCCAAGGCGGCCGCGTCCGGTGTGCCTTCGACCTGGACCAGATAGGTTTTTGGGCGTTTGTATTTTGGATGGGCGATGCGGGCCTGCAGGGCGCCGTTGTCGGTGAGCACCAGCAGACCTTCGCTGTCTTTGTCGAGGCGTCCAGCAGGGTAGAAGCCCGGCTCGTCAATGAACCCCGAAAGGGTGGGACGTGCACTGCCCTCGGTGCCTTTGTCGGTGAATTGCGACAGCACGCCAAAAGGCTTGTTGAAAAGGATCACGCGGTTCATGGGGTCTCCGGCGTCAGGATCGTGATGCCAACCGAGGCAGCCCGGGCCAGATCAGCGTCCAGCGACATCGGGATATATTCACCGCGCCGCCAAAGCTGTGCCAGATCGTCATAGTGGCGCGACAGGAAATGCCCCGACTGCCCGGTGGAGGTGACAAACACCGAGCTGTCTGGGTCGGCAAAGTCATAAACCCCGCGATAGCCCGCGCCATGCACATTGTGAAACGGGTCTGGATCGCTGCCTTTGGTACGGCCGCGCAGCAGGGTGTTATCGCCGCCTGAAGTGGACTGGCGGATGTTCATGAAATAGCGCAGCACCGGCACATCGCCCAGCACCTGATGGTCGTGGGTGGCCTGATGCGCATCGCCCCAGCGCAGGCTTTCCAGTTCTCCGCCCCAGGTTTCGCTGATCCACAACAGGGCGTCGTCGAGGGCGAGGCGGGCCATTTCCGGGCAGCTTTCGGTCTGGGCCGATTGCAGCACGTCGCACCATGCCGCCGCGCCGTTCACATCGCGGAACACCCTTTCGATAAAGAGCGGCTCAACGTGATCAAACTCCGCTGCCAATGGGCCCAGTTCGTCCTGGATGAGCCGGTCCTGAAGCGCCCGCAGCCATGCCATGTAGATCAGCGGTTCCGGCAGGTGTTCGTTCATCTCGCCGGACCATGCCGCAAGCAGGATCAGCGCCCGCTGGCGCTGGCGTTCGGCTGTGCCTTCTGCTGCGGCCTCACCGGTGAACCACAGCTCTGCGCCGATCAGGGGCAGCAGGGACCGCGCGGTGAAGCTGACCGTGTCCAGCTGCGCCTCGATAAAGCTGTCGCGGGTGTGGACCTGCCGAGTTTGCATCAACCGGTTCCAGCGTTGCACCCGCTGCGTATCACCCCAGACAAAGGAAACATGGTTGGGGAACGGACGGTCCACGGTCTTGTTATTGGTATTGCCCAGAATGCCCCCTGCGGGCGCGACAAATTCGGGGTTGGCGGTATAGGGCAGCATGCCTTGCCAACGGTTTGCCGCGATCCAGCCCGGTGAGGGCATGCGCCCCTGGCTTTGATGATCCGCATCGCGGCGTGGCATCGCGCCGATGGTTTTCATCGCAATCTTGCTTCGGTCCACCAGCGTCAGGTTCTGCGCCGGTGCGATATAGCTTTGGGCGGCTTCAATCGCTTGCTCAACAGTTTTGGCCTCCATCACACCCATCGCGGCGTCCAGCGTGGTGTCCCGCCCGCTCAGCACTGTCCAGTTGACCGAGGCCACGTGGCCCGGCGGGGTGACCGCGGCCAGATTGTAGTGACTGCCCGGCAGCAGTGGGCCATTATCGGTCCAGCGCAGGGTCAGGGTAACGGGATCTGCATCCTTGACCGTGATGATGGAAGAGCGTGTGCGGAATTGTTTGAACCCTGTTGGCGTGCGGTATTCCTGCGGGTTTTCGGGGTTCAGTTCTTCGATATAGACGTCCTGATCATCGACATAGGCCGAGGTCAGCCCCCAGCCCAAATCGGCGCTGCGCCCGGTCATCACGGCGGGCATGCCGGGGATTGTGCCGCCGATCACGCCGCCCGATTGCAGCTCAAGCCGGGCCAGATACCAGATGGCCGGTGCGGTGAAGCCAAGATGCGGATCATTGGCCAGCAAGGTGCCGCCGGAGGCCGAGCGCGAGGGGGCTGCCGCCCAGGCGTTTGATGCGCCCGCAAAAGCCATATGTTTGAAAGGCGACAGCGGGTGCGGATCCAGCGGGATGTTGGCTGAAAATTGTCTGGTGCCGGGCACAAGGGCGGCGTATTCCGGCAGGGCTGCCACGCCGGTTCCGGGCGCATCGGGCAGGATATCGGACAGCCGGTCCGCATCCGGCAGGGCCAGAGAGCTGCGCGCGCGGATCACCTCGGCCTCCAGATGGCCCGAAAGCTGCAAGCCCATCAGCTTACCGATGGCCACGGAATCTGCCGGCCGCCAAGGCGCCATGGGCGCGTTGAACAGCAGCATTTCAGGCGCACCGCGCCCCAGGGCTTCGGTATTGATCTGTGTCAGGCGGGCGTTTACGCCTGCGGAATAGGCCTCAAGCGCGGAGCGGGTTTCGGGCGCCAGAGCCTCAACCGATTGCACAGAAAGCGTATAGATATCAAAGCGTCGCAGCAGCTTGTCAATGTTCAGCGTGGCACTGCCGTAGACCTCGCTCAGCCGTCCTTGCGCGGTGCGGCGCAGATTGATCATCTGCCACATGCGGTCCTGCGCATGGGCAAAACCGAGACCAAAAAAGACGTCTGCATCGGACTGGCCGAAGATATGCGGCACATTGGCGTTGTCGCGGACGATTTCGACCTCTGCGCCCAGCCCGCGCACCGCCACCTCGTCATCGTAATCGGGCAGGGACCGTGCGGCGATCCAATAGATCAAGGTCACGCTCAGCACGCTCAACACGATCAACAAGACAGCAAGCCGGACCAGCCAGCGAAAGATGAGGGCCATTGAACGCTCCGATAAGGCGGCACCGATTGACCAAGGCGCACGAGGTGTTAGGTATCTAATCGCAATAGCGCAACTGGCAGACAAGGAAAAGCAGATGGCAAAGCTCGCATTTTTGGGACTTGGAGTAATGGGCGCGCCCATGGCAGGGCATCTGCAAAAGGCCGGGCATGAGGTCACGGTTTACAACCGCACCGCGTCCAAGGCCGAAGATTGGGCCAAGACCTATGGCGGGCA
The DNA here is from genome assembly GCF_016801775.1 of Sulfitobacter mediterraneus. Lineage (NCBI taxonomy): Bacteria > Pseudomonadati > Pseudomonadota > Alphaproteobacteria > Rhodobacterales > Roseobacteraceae > Sulfitobacter > Sulfitobacter mediterraneus. The sequence goes on from NZ_CP069004.1 coordinate 854,239, forward strand.
GGCAGCGGCGACCCCGCGCGAGGCTGCGCAAGGCGCCGAATGTGTGATGGCCTGTGTGGGCAATGATGATGATCTGCGGTCCGTCTGCGTCGGCGACGATGGGGCGTTTGCCGGAATGGACGCGGGGGCCATCTTTGTCGACCACACCACCGTTTCGGCCGCTGTCACACGAGAGCTTTATGCAGCGGCGGATGCGGCGCAAATCTCATTTGTGGATGCACCGATTTCCGGCGGGCAGGCGGGTGCGGAAAATGCCCAGCTGTCCATCATGTGCGGCGGTGATCAGGGCGCGTTTGATCGCGCGTTGCCGGTGATGGAGGTTTATTCCAAGATTTGCCGCCGCATCGGCGACAGTGGCGCGGGCCAGATGACCAAGATGTGCAACCAGATTGCCATCGCCGGTGTGGTGCAAGGCCTGTCCGAGGCGCTGCATTTTGCCGAGAAGGCCGGGCTGGACGGACGTGCCGTTGTCGAAGTGATCAGCCAAGGCGCGGCTGGATCATGGCAGATGGCCAATCGCTATGAGACCATGCTGGACAACGAATTTGACCACGGCTTTGCGGTGGATTGGATGCGTAAGGATCTGGGGATTTGTCTGGACACAGCCGATGAAACCGGAGCCAGCCTGCCGATCACCGCGCTGGTGGATCAGTTCTACAAAGACGTGCAGAAAATCGGCGGCGGGCGCTGGGACACCTCCAGCCTGATCCAGCGGTTGCGGGCCCTGGACGGAACCCATGACACTTAACCCTTTGCAAAGGTTTCTTTGACATCAGGGGGGCAGTTTCGGGAGATTTTCCATGACCGCTGCCCCCTCTCACGCTGCCCAAGACCCAAGTGGGTTTGAATCCCGGCATTTCGGCATCGACGATATCTTTTATTCGCGGACCGATCGCCGGGGGATCATTCTGGCGGCAAATGCGGTGTTTCAACGGGTGTCGGTCTACGATTGGGCCGATCTGATCGGCGCACCTCACAATGTGATCCGCCACCCCGATATGCCGCGCGGTGTCTTTCATCTCATGTGGTCGATGCTGGCAGATGGGAAACCGTTCTGCGGCTATATCAAGAACAAGGCCGAAGACGGCAGTCACTATTGGGTGCTTGCCGTGGCTTGTCCGTTGGAGGAGGGGTTTGTCTCTGTTCGGATCAAACCAGGCAGCAAGATGTTTCGCCAGGCGCAGCAGATGTACATCGATCTGTGCCATCGTGAGCGCAACGAGGGTCTTTCGCCCGAGGCCAGCAGTGCCGCTTTCTTGACCGCTGTCCAATCGGCAGGTCACGGCGATTACGACAGTTTCATGACCCAAGCCTTGACCGAGGAAACCAGACAGCGCGACATCGCCTTGCAACGGCCAGTGGACTGGCGGCTCAGGTCAATCCTCTCCATCAAGGAAGGCGTGAAGGAAATCGAAGATCATGCCGGTGACGTGGTGCGGATCTTCAAACAGACCAACCAGATCCCCTATAATATGCGCCTTCAGGCAGGCCGGCTGGAGGGAACAGACGGGCCGATCAGTGTGATTTCAAACAACCACCGCCAAATGACGCAATCCTTGGCCGATGCGGTTGCGACATTCAGTGAGAAATCATTGCTCGGAAATGACTATCTGTTGCAGGCCGAATTTTTGCACGGGGTCTCGCGGGTGCAACATGATCTGCTGCAACACTTTGCTGTTGAGCCTGTGATCGAAGGGCAGGACAAACCCCACGAAATGGCCTTGTTGTCGGGCCAGCAGTCGGATTTCATCTGCAAGGCGCATAAGGCAGTGGTGGAAGTGTCCGACAGGGTATGCGCGTTTTCAAAGATTTGCAATGATGTCAGACGCTTGAAAGCGGGTTTGGAAATGACACGGGTGATGTGCAAGATCGAACGCTCGCGCATCGCGGAACGGGTTGATGGGCTTGATGAAATCGTCCAGCAGTTGGGCAAGGCGCAGACCGATCTCGATGACCTGCTGAGCAAGATGGACGGTGCTGTGCAGCAGATACTTGAGGCGGCGGAACGGTTGACGCAATCCCGGCAGAAGGCCGCATAGCGCCTTCCGCCGGTGATCTGTAATCAGGGGATAATGCGCGTGTATTTCGTGCCCTCAAGGGTGGCACCGATCCGCAGACCTGCCCGGCCAAAGACCGCTGCCAAAACCGGCGCAAGTGCGGTTGTGGTCTCTGCCGCGACGCTGTCACCCTTGTCAGAGATCACATATTCCAGATCGGCCCCCGCCGCCCAACCGGGCGCACGGCGGAAATCGCCAAGCGCTTCTTCGGTCATGAAGAACAGAACATGCGCATATTGCTGTGCGCCGATCTGCAACCCGCCAGAGGCTTTGGCGACCGAATAATAGTCCACGGTGATGTCATTGACGCGCAAGGCACCGCGCCCGTAGGCACCGCCAAGGCCCAAACCGGCCTCCGTGACCAGCGGCATCACCAGCATCCCGTTGGCCTTGGCCGCCAGTTGCTGCGTGTTGGGAAAGCTGCGGTACATTTCGTTGATCGTCGCATCGACCCGCGCGTCAATGGTCTGCGGTCCGCGCCCGCCAATACCGTTGCCGCAGGCCGCGACGGCCCCGACAGACGCCATTGCGCCGAGGGTAAACGCACGCCGTGAATAAATCGGATTGCTCATTTGATTTGCCTGTTTGTTGCCTGATGCCGGTTTTTCCGAATTGAGCGCAATCATAGGCGGGTTTTCGCCCCTTGTCATGCGCTTTAGACCCATGGGCGAAATGGTGCCGCTGGGCGACCGATCAAATCGCGGCGAAGAGGGTCGCCATCTCTATGCTTCCCCCTGCGGCCCGCTCACCCTCCGTTCAGGATCCGTGCCGCTGCAGGGGCGAAATAGGTCAAAACCCCGTCACATCCGGCCCGCTTGAACGCCATCAGGCTTTCCATCATCACCCGTTCCTCATCGATCCAGCCGTTTTGGGCGGCAGCCTTGATCATGCTGTATTCGCCAGACACCTGATAGGCGAATGTGGGCGCGCCAAACTGGTCTTTGACCCGGCGGCAGATGTCCAAATAAGGCTGGCCCGGCTTGACCATGACCATATCCGCACCCTCTGCCAGATCCCGCGCCACCAGACGCAGCGCCTCGTCCGAATTGGCAGGGTCCATCTGATAGGTCTTTTTGTCGCCCGTGAGCGCACCCGAAGCGCCAACCGCATCGCGGAAGGGACCGTAAAAGGCAGAGGCATATTTGGCTGCATAGCTAAGGATCGCAACGGAGGAATGACCCGCGCCCTCAAGCGCGGACCGGATCGCGCCAATCCGGCCATCCATCATATCCGAAGGGCCAATGATATCCGCGCCGGCTTCTGCCTGGCTCAGGGCCATCTTGACCAAAGCCTCAACGGTGCGATCGTTGACGATGATACCATCCTCCACAAACCCGTCGTGGCCGTTGATGTTATAGGTATCAAGCGCCACATCGCTCATCACGACGATATGGGGATAGGCTTGCTTGATGGCCGCGATGGCGCGGTTGGCCGGGTTTTGCGGATCCCAGGCACCGGCGCAATCCTCGGTCCGGTTCTCAAGTCCGGTATAGGGAAACACGCAAATCGCACCGATCCCCAGTGCATCGGCCTCGGCTGCGGCCTCCACCACCTTGTCCACACTGCGGCGCATCACACCGGGCATGGAGGGCACAGGTTCCACAATGTCATTTCCGGCACGCACAAAAATCGGCCAAATCAGATCACCGACCTCAAGCGCATTTTCCCGCACCAAGGCCCGCATGGCAGGGGAAACACGGCTCCGGCGCAGGCGTGTAGCGGGGAAGGGGGCGTGGACAGGGTGCATGCAAAAATACCTCAATTTGTCTTCCCCAAGGCTTGCCACGAAAAATCTGCCTCCTCAAGGCTAGGAATTGCCGGGCGGCTTGGGTATGTCCTGCGCATTCTGCCAAAGTGGATGACGACCTTGGACTGGTATCAAACTCTTTTTGAATTGATTGACATGCGCTCTTTCTCGAACCTGTGGTTCTGGATAGTGCTTGCAGTGGTCTGGTCCACGGCCAGCCATTGGGTGCTGGGCGTGCCTTATGACATGGTTCTGCGGGCGCGGCGCCATGCCGGACAGGCCGAGGTGGACCTCGAAGATATGGTGCGGATCAACGTCAATCGGTTGCTCTATATCGGACGGGTGTCCGGACTTTGGCTGCTGGGCTTTGGCTGCTTCTTTTTGACGATGCTGGTTCTGATGGGGTTTGTCTACGGCATGGAATTTGCCCAAGCGGTGTTTCTGCTGGGCTTTCCGCTGTCCTTGATCGGGATGTTGAGCCTGTCGACAGCCCGTTTGATCCAGATGGAAGAGGCCGCTGGCGATCTGTTGCACAAGCGGCTGATGCGGCACCGGCTTTACACGCAAATTATCGGCATGATCTCGATTTTCGTGACCGCGCTTTGGGGCATGTATCAGAACATGACCATTGGCGCACTTGGCGGTTGACTGCGCGCCCGCCCGCGCCAAGTGAGACGGTATGGCACAAAAGAGCAAACTCACCCTGTCCGGGGTTCCCGAAGGATTTGACGCCCAGGCGATCCTGACCGAAATCGGCAAAAGCGATGCGCCGGTATTGCACGTCGCGCGGGACGACAAACGCATGGCCGCGATCAAGGCCGCGCTCAGTTTTTTTGCACCTGACATGCCCGTCGTCACTTTTCCCGGCTGGGATTGCCTGCCCTATGATCGGGTGTCGCCCAATGCTGATATTTCGGCGCAGCGGATGGCGACACTGGCCGCCTTGGTGCATGGCATGCCGGAGAAATTTATCCTGCTGACCACCCTGAACGCCGCGACACAGCGGGTGCCGGCCCGCGCCATCCTGCGCGATGCAGCGTTCACTGCCCGTGTGGGGGACCGGATCGACGAGGCCGCGCTGCGCAATTTTCTGGTGCGCATGGGTTTTGTCCAAAGTCCCACGGTGATGGAGCCGGGCGATTACGCGGTGCGCGGCGGGATCATCGACATCTTCCCGCCCGGTGATCTGGGGCCGGTGCGGCTTGATCTTTTTGGGGATGTGCTGGACGGCGCGCGCCGGTTTGACGCGGCCACCCAGCGGACCACCGAAAAGCTTGATCTGGTGGAACTTGCCCCGGTCAGCGAGGTCATTCTCGATGAACCTGCCATCACCCGGTTTCGGCAAAACTATCGGATCGAATTTGGTGCCGCCGGGACCGATGATCCGCTGTATGAGGCGATCAGTGCGGGCCGCAAGCATCAAGGGGCGGAACATTGGCTGCCGTTCTTTCACGATGGCTTGGAGACCCTGTTTGACTATCTGCCGCAGGCCACGATCACGCTGGATGATCAGGTCACGCCCACACGCATCGCCCGTTGGGACAGCATTGCGGATCAATATGAAACCCGCCGTTTGGCCATGGCCAACCGCAGCCGCATGGACAGCGTCTATAAGCCCAGTCCGCCAGAGGGGCTTTACCTGACGGATGAGGCTTGGCTTTTGGCCACGCAGGAACACCGGATGATCCAGTTCAATCCGTTGCCGCAGCCGACAGGCCCAAATGTTCTGGACGCAGGCGCACGGATTGGCCGCAACTTTGCACCCGAACGCCAACAGGAATCTATCAGCCTTTTTGGTGCCTTGGCGTCCCATGTGAAAGCAAAACTTCAAGACGGGCCGGTGTTGATTGCCAGCTATTCCGAAGGCGCACGCGAGCGGCTCACCGGTCTGATCGAAGACGAAGGTCTGGCCGAGGCGATCCCGGTGCCCAACGCCACGCGGATCGGTAAACGCGGGTTGCATCTGGCCGTTTGGGCGCTGGAACACGGTTTCGAAGCCCCCGGCCTCACGGTGATTTCAGAGCAAGACGTGCTGGGGGACCGGTTGATCCGCGCGCCCAAGCGCAAGCGCCGCGCCGAGAACTTCCTGACCGAAGCCCAAAGCCTCAGCCCCGGTGATCTGGTGGTGCATGTCGATCACGGCATAGGGCGTTATCTGGGCATGGAGGTGGTCACCGCCGCCGGGGCCGCCCATGAATGTCTGGTGCTGGAATACGCCGAACAGGCCAAGCTGTACCTGCCTGTCGAGAACATCGAACTGCTGTCGCGCTACGGCCATGAAGAAGGGCTGCTGGACCGTCTGGGCGGCGGCGCGTGGCAGTCCAAGAAGGCCAAGCTCAAGGAACGCATCCGCGAGATGGCGGACAAGCTGATCCGGATTGCCGCCGAACGCGCCCTGCGCAAAGCGCCGGTGCTGGAGCCGCCCGCGGGCATGTGGGACGCATTCTCGGCCCGTTTTCCCTATACCGAAACCGATGATCAATTGCGGGCCATCGGCGATGTGATCGACGATCTGACCTCTGGAAACCCGATGGACCGTTTGGTCTGCGGCGATGTCGGCTTTGGCAAGACCGAAGTGGCGATGCGCGCGGCTTTTGTTGCGGCGATGTCAGGTGCGCAGGTGGCAGTGATTGCGCCGACCACTTTGCTGGCCCGCCAACACTACAAAAGCTTTGCCGAACGGTTTCGCGGCTTTCCAATCAATGTTCGGCAGCTCAGCCGTTTTGTCACCGCAAAAGACGCCGCATTGACCCGTGACGGGATGACCAAAGGCACCGTCGACATTGTGATCGGCACCCATGCGCTTTTGGCGAAAAACATTAGATTTCAAAATCTTGGCCTGCTCGTAATTGACGAAGAGCAGCATTTTGGCGTTGGTCACAAAGAGCGGCTCAAGCAGCTGCGCTCTGACATACATGTTCTGACCCTGACCGCGACACCCATCCCGCGCACCTTGCAATTGTCCCTCACTGGCGTGCGCGATCTGAGCATCATCGGCACGCCGCCAGTAGATCGTCTGGCGATCCGCACCTACGTCAGCGAATTTGACGCCGTGACCCTGCGCGAGGCGCTGCTGCGCGAACATTATCGGGGCGGACAAAGCTTTTACGTGGTGCCGCGCATCAGCGATCTGCCGGAAATCGAAGAATTCCTCAAAAACCAGCTGCCTGAGCTGACCTATGTGATTGCACACGGGCAAATGGCAGCGGGGGAACTCGATGACCGGATGAATGCCTTTTACGATGGCAAATTTGACATTCTGCTGGCCACGACAATCGTGGAATCCGGTCTCGATATCCCAACCGCAAATACCATGATCGTGCACCGCGCCGATATGTTTGGTCTGGCACAGCTTTACCAGATCCGCGGCCGGGTCGGCCGGTCCAAAACCCGCGCCTATGCCTATCTGACCACCAAACCGCGTGCGCGGCTGACCGCCACGGCAGAGAAGCGTCTGCGCGTGCTTGGATCGCTCGACACGCTTGGCGCGGGCTTTACGCTGGCCTCTCAGGATCTGGACATTCGCGGGGCAGGGAACCTGCTGGGCGAAGAGCAATCCGGCCAGATGCGAGATGTCGGCTTTGAGCTTTACCAATCCATGCTGGAAGAGGCGATTGCCAAGATCAAAGCCGGTGAGATGGAAGGGCTTTCTGAGGCTGATGACCAATGGGCGCCCCAAATCAATCTGGGCGTGCCTGTCCTGATTCCCGAGGCTTATGTGCCGGATCTGGACGTGCGTCTGGGACTTTATCGGCGCCTGTCGGGCCTTAGCACCAAGGTGGAGTTGGAAGGGTTTGCCGCCGAACTCATTGACCGCTTTGGCAAATTGCCACGTGAGGTAAACACGCTGATGCTTGTCGTGCGGATCAAGGCCATGTGCAAACGGGCTGGCATTGCCAAGCTGGACGGCGGGCCAAAGGGGGCCACGATCCAGTTCCACAACGACAAATACGCATCGCCCGAAGGTCTGGTGAAATTCATCGAGGATCAGCGTGGGTTGGCCAAGGTGCGCGACAACAAGATCGTTGTGCGCCGCGACTGGAAGAAGGACAGCGATAAGATCAAAGGCGCCTTTGCCATCGCCCGCGATCTGGCCGAACATGTGATTGCCAAGGAAAAACAGCGCAAAAAGGTCAAGGCCTGAGCTGCGGGCGGCTTACTCCGCCGCCTGCATCTGTGTCTCTATGCGCCCCAATTGCAGCATCAGGGCAAAGCCGATCACCGCCATGGCCATCACGGCCGCAAACAAAAGCTGCACCCCGCCATCAAAGTAGATGTCGATCAGCGAGGCCACAACAGCGGCAATCACGGTCGAAAATGACCCGATAACAGAGGCGGCCATGCCCGCGATATGGCCCATCGGCTCCATCGCGATGGCATTGAGATTGCCCAAGGTCAGCCCGGCCTGAAAGAAACAACAGGTCTGCCAGAAGAGAAAGGCGGCAAACCCGTAAGGTTCTGCCATATCCGCAACCCCGCTGACCAGCAGCGCGGCCGAGATGATGATCTGTGCGCCAAGGGTCATCGTCACCATCCGCCGCATCCCAAAGCGCATCACAAGCTTGGCATTCAGCAGGCTGGAACTGCCCGCGACAAGGGCAATCGCACCAAACCAATAGGGAAAGCTTTCGGCACGGCCATAGGTCACGTCATAGATTGACTGCACGCGCATCAAGGTCAGGAACAAGATCCCCATGGCAAGCGATTGCACAAAGATCGAGATCCGCACGCCGGGGTGGGCGAACATTTCCCTAACCGCGCTGCGCATCAGATGAAATTTGAGCGGCCTGCGGTTTTCCACAGGCAGCGTTTCCGGTAGGCGCAGGCCCATCCAAACCACGGATATAATTGAGAAAAGAATAAAGGCGACAAAGATACCGCGCCATCCAACACCGGCGATAATCACAGCGCCCATGGCCGGGGCAAAGGCAGGGATCAGGGTGAAAATCAGCATGACGATTGACACGATCCGCGCCATTTCGCGGCCCGCATAAAGATCACGCACAACGGCCACCGCAACAATCCGCGGACCGGATGCACCAAGCCCTTGAAACAGCCGCGCGACCAGCATCACCTCAAGTGTGGAACTGGCCCAGGCCACCGCCGCCGAGACAATATAGAGGCCCGCACCGATAAAGATAATCCGCCGCCGTCCAAAGGCATCAGACAGCGGACCGCTTATAAAGGTGCCAAGCCCCATGCCGAGCACAAAACTGGTCAGGATCAGGGCGGCGTTTTGAGGGGCATCCGGGGCAAGTTCGGCCCCCATAACCGGCAGGGCCGGCAGCATTGCATCGATCGAAAAGGCGATCGTTGCGAACATCATCGCGATGAGCGCAACAAATTCGGCGCGGCCCATGGCAAACCGGTCTGATTGCTCTGTCACGAAATGCTCCCTCAATGTGCACAAGGCATAACTCAAGGTTGCAATAGCGGCAATCGGTATTCCGGATTGTGCAAGGGTCGGTGGGGGTTTAAGCTATCAGCGACATAGAATTGTCGGAATACGACATCTCCGCGCCCTCATGGTGCAGTATTTGTGCAATATCCTGCACCCCATCGAAGGGGCCGGCGCAGTTTGGCGCCGCGATAAGGGCGCAGATGTCATGGTTCACGATGTCGGTTCGTATTTGGGCAAAGCTATCCTGGGTGATCACCTTTGACACAAACCGGCACCTCTCCAACATGTTGCGCCGTTGTCCAAAGCTGTTGTTGCAAGGCAGGCCGCATAGAGCGCTGAACCCATCGGTGCGGCAGCCGACAATCACATCGCTGCCCAAACGGGTTAATTCCTGCAAAAACCGGATCTGATCGGGGCCAAATAGGTCAAATGCGCCATAGGTCAGCACAGAGCGATAGCGGGCAGGGCGCAGTTTCATCATGCTGGCCGCTCCAGTTGCGGGGCGGAGGCTGCAACGCTTTCATTGCGCCAGATCGCCTTGATGCCGCTGGTATCGACCGTGGTCAGTGATGTGAATATTAGCCCTGCTCTGCCAAACACTTCCACTGTGTTCGGGGCAGGCACATTTGCCTGTTTGTCTGCCATTTTACCCGCTCTCTCGATGGGGTCTAACGCCCCTTATGAACAGAACTCTACGTCAGCTTGTGCGGATAGGCAAAAGGGCGCGGGCCGCTGGGCTGTGCAACTGTACCCCAAACGCCACAGTCAGGACGGATCAGCGCCGGTCAACTCGTCAATCACCTTGAGCCAAAGCGCAGGTGGTTGTGCGCCCGGCACGGCATGCTGGTTGCCAACAATGAACGTCGGAACGGAGCTGATCCCCATCTGGCGGCTGTGCGCATCGCGGTCACGGATGGCCTGTGTGTCTTCGTCGGTCAGAAGCAGTTTGGCGACCACCGCGGCGTCCATTTCGATGCTGTCAGCAATATCTGCCAGAACTTCGGCATCGCCAATGTCCCGCGCATCGACAAAATAGGCTTTGAACAGGGCCGAAACCGCCGCAGTCTGCCGCCCCTCGATGCCCGACCAATGGATCAGCCGATGGGCATTGAGCGTATTGGGCGTGCGCTGCATCGCCTCGAAATTGATGTTCAGGCCCGCTTTCTCAGCATGTTCCACCACCGGGGCATAGGCCCGCACCGCCGCTTCCTTGCCGCCGAACTTGCCCTCAAGATAGTCGCGCCGGTCCATTCCGCCTGCAGGCATGTCGGGGTTGAGCTGAAACGGATGCCATTCGATCACGAAAGGATGGTCTGGCCGCTGTGCCAGCGCCTTGTCCAGATGCGCCTTGCCGATATAGCACCACGGGCAAATCGGGTCTGACATAATGTCCAGCTTGATCGGATCACGCATTGTTCTTGCCCTCATAATCGGCCCGCAACGCCCGGCGCAGCAGTTTGCCATTCGCGCCCATCGGCAGCTCCGGCACATGTAGATAAAGACGCGGCTGTTTGTACCGCGCCAGATTGTCCTTGGCATACTGGTCCAGCGCCTGATGGTCCAGTGGGGCAGGCGCGGTGTAGAAGGCGGCGATCACGGAAACGCCCTCCTTTATGGTCACCTCGACCACACCAATACCGGTGATCCCCGGCGCAGCGGCCAGCGCGGCCTCAACCTCAAGTGGCGAAACACGAAAGCCGCCCGCGTTCATCATATCGTCATTGCGCCCCAGATAGGTGATCTGCCCGTTCGCATCCATTTGCGCCTGATCGCCGGTCAGGAACCAATCGCCGCGATAGCGCGAGGCTGTTTGGTCCGGCGCATCCAGGTATCCCAGCATCAATCCGGGGTCCGTGTTGTGAATGGCGATAATGCCGGACTGACCAGCTTCGACGGGTCCGTCATCGCCCATCAGGCAGACGCGCCGCCCCGGTTGCGCCCTGCCCAAAGCGCCGGGGCTTGCCGGATGGTCCGGACAGCCCGAAATGAATGTGGAACATTCCGACATGCCAAAGGCCTCATAAATCGCGGTGCCGGTGGCGGCGTTCCAATGCCCACGCACCCCATCGGCCATCTTCTCACCGGCGCTGAGACCATGGCGGAGATGGGGAAGGACGGGCGCATGGTCCGACTTGAGCATCTGCCGATAAACCCCCGGAGCGGCTGCAAAAATTGTCGCATCGTGGTCTTGCAATAACTGCCACAGCGCGGATGGCGCAGTTCCGGCCTCCGGGATCAATGCGGTTGCGCCGCAGGTCCATGGGTCCATCAACCCGGTGCCAAGGGTATAGGTCCAGTTGAACGCGCCCGCGTGCAGCAGCCGGTCCTGCGCCCGCAGACCGTACCAGCCATCGAACATCATCCGCCGCGCCCAGATCGCCCGGTGTGCATGCATCACCGCTGAAGGTTTGCCGGAGGTGCCAGAGGTATAGATGATATATCCCAGCCGGTTGGGATCGCCCCGATGCCATGCGGCAGGCGGCAGGTCGCGCATGGCCCGCAAGCGTTCCAACGAGACCTCAAGAGGGGCCGGGGCGCTGGCCACATCCGGGTCGCGCAGAACCGCGGCGGGCTTGAGCATCGGCAACATCTTCGCCACCTCTGCCTCGGTCAATGCCGCCGCGGTCGGCACCGGCACCAGACCTGCGGCCAGTGCGCCCAGATAGGCCAGCGGGAAATCCGGCGTATTGCCAAGACGCATCAGAACGCGATCCCCGGGCACCAACCCCAGTTGCAGCAATCCTGTCGCCGTGCCGCGCACTGCGCTGCGCAACCGGCCATAGCTCCATTCCTCCACGTCCGTGCCGGAGACAATCATCAGGGCGGTTTTATCTGCCTCAGCATCGCCGGAGGTCAGCACATATTCGGCCATGTTAAAGGGCGCGGGGCAGGGTGGGAAACGGTCGTTTTCGGCTGTAAGGTCCATATATCCGCGCTACCGCGTCCGCGCCGCCGTTGCAAGGTGGCCAGCCTGCCGATATAGCATGGCCATGACCAAAGATGCCCCTGTCAGCCTGATCCAGATCGCCCGCGCCAGCGGCGAAAGCGATGAAACCCCGCCTGTCGATCTGGGGGCGCGGGTGCGCGAGCTGCGCAAGGGGCGCAGTTGGACATTGGAGCAGGCGGCCAAGCAGGCCGGGCTGGCCCGATCGACCCTGTCCAAGATCGAAAACGGGCAGATGTCTCCGACCTATGACGCGTTGAAAAAGCTGGCCGTGGGGCTGGAAATTTCGGTCCCGCAATTGTTCACGCCGCCCGCTGCGGACAAGATCAATGGCCGTATGGCGGTGACCAAATCGGGCGAGGGGGCGGCCAAGGCGACCACCACCTATGAGCATGAGCTGCTGGGCGATACCTTGCGCAAGAAACAAATGCTGCCCTACCGCGCCCGCATCCGCGCCCGCAGCATGGATGAATTTGACGGTTGGGTGCGCCATGACGGCGAAGAGTTTCTCTATGTGCTGACCGGTGTTGTGCAGCTTTACACAGAGTTTTATGAACCTGTTGAACTGCGCCGGGGTGACAGCGCCTATTATGACGCGACCATGGGCCATAACATCATTTCCACCAGCGCGGATGACGCGATGATCCTATGGGTGACGTCGCTGGCCTGAGGTCAAAGGATCAGGGCGCAGGCGTTCAAATGCGTCCGCAACGCTGCGGCGTCCATCTTTTCCACGGGTTCGGCAAGGAAGGCAGCGGCGCGCCTGTACAAAATGTCATAGGCTTGGGAAAAAGCGCCGGGAACGGCCTTTCCCTGCGCGGCGGCTGGATCTTCGACACCCCAATGGGCGCGGATGGGCGCACCCGGCCACATCGGGCAGGTCTCGCCTGCCGCCGATCCGCAGACCGTGATCACTGCATCCATAACCGGCGCGTCCGGCAGGGCAAATTCATCCCAGCTTTTGGAGCGGGCATCAGAAACATCCATGCCTTTTTCGCCAAGCAGGACAATGGATTGCGGGTGCACCTGACCGGCAGGCTGGCTTCCGGCGGAATAGGCCCGCACGCGGCCTTTGCCCAGATTGTTGAGGATCGATTCCAGCAAGATCGAGCGGGCGGAGTTGCCGGTGCATAAAACAAGTATATTCATGAGCCTCGCCTACAAGAGCGATGTTTCGGTTTTATGACAAAGACAGGTCAGTTGCCCGCGTCCTGCCACCACCAGACCTGCGGCATGTAATAAGACCCATCCCCATAAAGCGGCAGCGTTTCGGGATAGACCATCCGCGCATCATGGGCGATCAAACCCTCGTTAAATTGCCAGAACGGGATGACATAGCGCCCTGCGGTTAACACCCGGTCCAGTGCGCGGGTGGCAGCGGTAAACCCTTCGCGGTCGCGGGCTGACAGCATCTGGTCAATCAATCCGTCAATCGCGGGGTTCCTGGCCCCCATCAGGTTGCGCGATCCCGGCTGATCTGCCGCTGCACTTCCCCAGTAATAGCGCTGTTCGTTGCCGGGGCTCAGCGACAGGGCGCGACGGAAATGAGCCATATCGAAATCGAATTCGGAGGTTCGTGCCACCAGTTGGGCATTGTCGACAACCTCGACTGAGGCCTCCACGCCCAAACGCTTGAGCGCCTGAATGTAGAGCTCGGCAATCTTGGTGTGCTCGGCGTTGTTCTTGGACAGCAGAATGCGAAAGCTGAGCGGTTTGCCGTCGGCATCACGCATCTGGCCATCCTGCGGGCTGTAACCGGCGGCCTCAAACAGTTTCATCGCGGCGCGAATGCCCTTGCGGTTGCGGGCCGTGCCATCGGCAACGGGCAGGGTATAGCCTTCCAATGTGCCGGGCAGCAGGTGATCGGAGTAGGGTGCCAATGCCGCCAGAACCGCGCCCTTGGCGGGACCGGGCTGCATCGCCAGTTCGGAGTTGGAGAAATAGGAGGAAATCCGCGGCAACGATCCGCCCGTTAAGGCATCATTTATATATTCAAAGTTAAACGCCGCGATCATCGCCTCGCGCAGACGCCAATCGTCAAACGGCGGGCGGCGGGTGTTCATCACAAATCCCGTCATGCCCGATGGTTTTTGATGGGCAAAGGTGGATTTTAGCACCTCACCCCGATCGATGGCGGGGAAATCGTATTGTGTGGCCCAGGTTTCGGCGTTGAACTCACGCACCGCGGAAATTTCACCGCCTTTGAAGGCCTCGAACAACACATTGGCATCGCCGTAAAAGTCGATCTTAATCTGATCAAAGTTGTTGGTGCCGCGCACCACGGGAACATCCGCGCCCCAGTAATCGGGGTTGCGTGTCAGAACCACCTGCGCGCCGGCCTTGTAATCAGTGACAACATAGGGACCGCTGCCCAGCGGGATGTCCTGCAAAGGGGCATTGGCAAAGTCTTTGCCTTCCCACTGCGCCTTGGACAGGATCGGGCGCATCCCGGCCAACAGGGCCAGTTCCCGGTTGTCGGTGTTGAAAGTCATCCGGACTTTGAGCGGGCCGGTGGCCTTAATCGTTTCGATCTGGCTGCGCAGCCCGTGATATTTGGGATGCCCTTCGGTCCCGAGCAGGTCATAGGAGAAGATCACATCCTCCACAGTGACAGGCGAGCCATCGGAGAATCGCGCCTCTGGCCGCAGGGTAAACTCGACCCAGGAGCGGTCATCCGGGGTTTCAATCGATTCGGCGAGCAGCCCATAAAGCGTAAATGGCTCATCCCAAGAGCGCCCCATCAGGCTTTCGTGGGTCAAAAATGGCAGCTGCCAAGGTTTGTTGCCCTTTCGGACAAACGGATTGAGACTGTCGAAACCGCCGTTGTCGCCCAGAGTGATCTGCCCGCCCTTGGGCGCATCTGCGTTCACATAAGGCAGCGACACAAAATCAGGTGGCAGCGCGGGTTCTCCATACATAGATATCCCGTGTTTTGGCGCAGCCTGTGCCATCGCCGCGAAGAGAATCAGTGAAGAAGCCCCCGCAACGCCCCGCAATTTTTGGAAAAAATCCATTGCCATTTCTGCAACAATCCCGCTCTGCCCTTGTTTTATTGAGGCCATGAATAGCGGGGGTTAACGGGGAGTTGCAACTTTTAGCTTGGCCTGAGGCATCGAATTGCTTATAAAGGTGTCACTGCTCGATAGGTTTCTTGCCTGTATGAAACCTGCCTCAATAACTTAACGCCCGCTTCGTGCGGGCGTTTTTTTTGGCAGAAACTGGTTTGGACCCTGCACAAAGCAGGGCGGAACCAAATCAGAAATAGGGCGTTTCCTTTGCAGTCGCAGCACGGCAAGATGCGTGCGCAGCATACTCAAGGAGACATCCCATGGCATTCACGATTGACCTGTCCGGCAAAACCGCCGTCATCACCGGCTCGAACTCGGGCATTGGCCTGGGGATTGCTTGGGAACTGGCCCGCGCGGGGGCGGATATTGTCCTCAATTCCTTTACCGACAATGACGAAGATCACGCGCTGGCGCAAAGCATCGCGGACGAGGCCGGAGTAAGCGCACGCTACATTCAGGCCGATATGTCCAAGGGCGATCAATGCCGTGATCTGATCACCAAGGCAGGGCGCTGCGATATTCTGGTTAACAATGCCGGTATTCAACATGTCGCCGCAATTCCCGATTTTCCGGTCGAGAAATGGGATGCGATCATCGCGATCAACATGTCATCTGCCTTTCACACCACCGCCGTGGCCCTGCCGATGATGCGCAAGGCAGGTTGGGGCCGGGTGATCAACATCGCCTCGGCACATGGGTTGACGGCGTCGCCCTACAAGGCGGCCTATATCGCAGCCAAACACGGGGTGGTCGGCCTGACCAAGACCACCGCGCTGGAAACCGCCAAGGAAGACATCACCTGCAACGCCATTTGCCCCGGTTACGTGCTGACCCCGATTGTGGAAAAGCAGATCCCCGACACCATGAAAGAATACGACATGACCCGCGAAGAGGTCATCGAGAACGTCATGCTCACCCGCCAGCCCAGCAAGGAATTTGCCACTGTTGAACAGATGGGCGGCACGGCGACGTTTCTGTGTTCCTCTGCGGCGGCACAGATCACCGGCACCACCATCAGCGTCGATGGCGGCTGGACCGCGCTGTAATTCATGGCAAAGAAACGCATCAATCTGGCGCTTCAGGGCGGCGGGGCTCATGGCGCCTTCACCTGGGGTGCCCTTGACCGTTTGCTCAAGGACGACGAAGTCGAGATTTGCGGCATCTCCGGCACCTCGGCAGGGGCGCTCAACGGCGCTGCGCTCAAGGCAGGGATGGTGCAGGGCGGCAAGGCGGGCGCACGGGAAAATCTGACATGGCTTTGGGGACAGGTTGCGGGTGTCACCGACATGCGTCTGGCCCATTGGATGGCCCCTTTCGGCATAGGGGCGCTCAGCCAGGCGATTGAATACAGCTGGCCTGTGACGCTGTCAGATGCCGTTTCTGGCCAAATCTCGCCCTACGCCTATGGCCCGTTCTATCGCAATCCACTGTCCGATATTGTGCAGCGGTTCGACTATGACAGGGTCTGCAATCACGTCGCGCCGCTGTTGTTCATCTGCGCCACACGGGTGCGCAACGGCAAGATCAAGATTTTTGAAGGCGACGAGATCGGCCCTGACGCTTTGATGGCCTCGGCCTGTCTGCCAACGATTTTCAAGGCGGTGGAGCTTTTCGATCCCGAAACCGGACGGGATGAGGCGTTTTGGGATGGCGGCTATACCGGCAATCCAGCGCTGTTCCCGCTGTTTCAACGGGATCTGCCTGATGACATCGTGATCATCAACATCAACCCGTTGGAGCGGGACGAGCTGCCGGTCACTCCCAAACAGATCCAGAACCGGATCAACGAGATCAGCTTTAATTCTAGTCTGTTTCGCGAGTTGCGCGCCATCGAATTTGTACAACGTTTGCTGGATGACGGGGCGGTGTCCGAAGGGCATATGAGCCGTGTACGGGTGCATATGATTGGTGATGATGAATTGATGGCGCAACTGTCGGTGGCCACCAAACTGGTGCCCAATGCAGCCGTGATCAAAACCCTGCACGATGCGGGGCACAACGCCGCCGATCAATTTCTGGCCAATCATAAGGATGATCTGGGCCAACGCAGTTCGGTCGATCTGCCAGCGATGTTTGGCTGAGATCAGTCCTTGGCCGGGATCTTGTCCAACAAATCCGTCAATCCGCCCGCGCCTGTCTGCCCCTCGGAGCGGTCGGAGGGGTAAACCAGCCCTGCCGAGATCACCAGTTTGGCAGCGTCCTCGACGCTCATATCCAGCTCAATCACGTCTTTCCGCGGGAAAAACAGCAGGAAACCCGAGGTCGGGTTCGGCGTTGTCGGCAGAAAGACCGAGACCATGTCATCCGATGGATCGGTCTTGGCGGCGACCTCGCCCTTGGCCATGGTCGAGATAAAGCCCAAGGCCCAGATGCCCCGGCGCGGATATTCGATCAGACAGGCCGTCTCAAAGCTGCGCTCGGATTGGGCAAAGATGGTTTCTGAAATCTGTTTGATCCCCGAATAGATCGACCGCACAACCGGTGTGCGTTCCACCAAACCTTCGGCAAAGCGGATCAGGGACCGGCCCATGATCCCCTTGGCCATCCAACCGACAATGATCGTGAACAGCAGGAAAATAACCACACCAAGGCCGCGCACGTTGATCTGCACCGACGGATCGAGGCCGAGGTAGTCCTGCAACATCCGGTCGGGGTGATAGACCTCTGGCACCAGCGGCAGAACAAATCCGTCGATCCAGCCCACAACCGTCCAGATCAGCCACATCGTCAGCCCAACGGGCGCGATCACCACCAATCCGGTCAGGAACGAGGCCCGCAAACGGGCCAACACGCCGCGCTTGGGCGTGGGTTCAATGTCAAATGGCGTGTTCATGTCTCAAGGGTTCCAAAATCGATCTGGCTATAGCTAGTTCCTTTGCCGGGGTCCGACAATGGCTGCACCTGAAAATGGCGGAGGATCACCTGATTTTTATGAGGTCAAACGGGCAGTTCGGTCAATTCACGGGCAATATCTGCCGCCAGACGGGCATTGTTGCGCACC
This sequence comes from Sulfitobacter mediterraneus, assembly GCF_016801775.1. Classification (NCBI taxonomy): domain Bacteria; kingdom Pseudomonadati; phylum Pseudomonadota; class Alphaproteobacteria; order Rhodobacterales; family Roseobacteraceae; genus Sulfitobacter; species Sulfitobacter mediterraneus. Next base: position 872,457 of record NZ_CP069004.1, read on the forward strand.
AGCGCGATATTGGCGATCAAAGACCGCCCCTCTGTCAGCTCGAAAATCCGTTGAAGCAGATAGGGCGTGACCCCTTTGCCAGCGATCCCGTGGGCATCTGCATCAGCCTGTGCCTGCGCGATCACCGGGACCAGTTCGGCGGCAGGGATTTCATCTGCGGCGGGGATGGGGTTGGCGATCAATTGCCCGCCGGGCAGGCCCATCGCGCCGCGCATCCGGTGGGCGCGGGCGATCTGTGCGGCCTCATCCATCCGCAGGGGCGCGGGCAGGGGTGACGTCGCGCTCCAGAACGCAGGAAAGCTGTCCTGGCCGACGGCAATGACCGGCACACCCTGGGTTTCCAGCACTTCAAGGGTTTTTGGCACGTCCAAAATCGCCTTGGCCCCGGCGGCCACCACGGTCACGGGAGTTTGGGCCAGCTCCATTAGGTCCGCCGAGATGTCAAAGCTGTCTTCGGCGCCTTTGTGTACACCGCCAATGCCGCCCGTGGCAAAGACCCCGATCCCCGCGAGATGTGCCGCGATCATCGTGGCGGCCACCGTCGTGGCACCCGTGCCGCCCGTGGCGATGCAAACGGCCATGTCCGCGCGGCTGAGCTTGGCCACGCCCTTGGCCTGCGCCAAGCTGGTCAATTGCTCAGGATCCAGCCCGATGTGGAGGGTTCCTTCTATCACCGCAATCGTGGCAGGCACCGCACCGGCGGCGCGAATGTCGTCCTCAACCTGCCGCGCCACCTCAAGGTTTTGCGGATAGGGCATGCCGTGGGTGATGATCGTACTTTCCAGCGCAACAATCGGGGCACCAGATGTGCGGGCTTTGGCCACTTCGGCGCTGTAGGTCAGGGGCAGGGTGGTCATATCTTGGTCTCTCCGGACACATAAAGGGCGGCGGCTTCAAGCGCATCGGACAAGGCCGATTGCGGATCGCGGCCGCGTAATTCTGCAGCGACATGGGCCGCCATAAAGGTATCGCCAGCACCGGTCACACGGGCCACATGCACCTGCGGCGGCGTCATGGTGATCAGGGCATCCGATTGCCCTACGGTCGCAGGATTGCCGCCGTCGGTCACAACCGCCCGCGCCGCGCCACGTGCCAGCAGGCCAGCCGCCGCATCGGCAGAGTTTTCAAACGGCGCTTCACACAGCAGCCCGGCCTCTTCGAGGTTTACATAAAGTGTGCCGCGCCCCGATTGCACAAACGGGCTGAGCCGCAACGCCTTGCCGGGGGAGGCGGGTGCAACCCGCAGATCGGCCTGCGCCAACAACGGGCTCTGCGCCACCTGCGCCAGCAAATCCAGCGTCAGATTGCCATCCAGCGCGACCGCCCCGCAATAGGGCGCAGCGAGACTGCCGTCCGACAACGGGCGCAAGATCTTGTCTCCTGCCGCCTCAAGCGAATGGGCATCGGCAATCGCGGCAATCAGACCGTTTGATCCTTCGACAGCCATATATTGATCTGTTGGCAGATCATCCGAGCGGTAGATGTGCTCTGTGTTCAGCCCGCGCAGGGCGCAGGCGCGGATCAGTTCATCGCCTTCAATGTCGCGGCCCACGGCGCTCAGCAAGGCCGGCTTTAGGCCGAACCGCGCCAGCGCCATCCCGATGTTCAGCGCCACACCGCCGGGCAGTCGGGTGATCCGCCCCGGCATATCAGAGCCTTGGCGCATCGCGGTCTCTGACCGGCCAATCACGTCCCATAGAACGGAACCGATGCACAGAATATCGGGGGTTTTGGAATTTGTGTCAGACATGGGCCGGATGTAGCCGCTGTTGCCACTTAAGGGCAAGGCAGCTGTGAACGTAAATTGCCGTTGCCCCTACGGCACCGCAAAGGTCAGCGCTGCCCAAAGGGTTTCCCAGACCGGATCGGTCTTGGGGTCCACCATGTCAGCTGCCGGGCGCAGAACCACCGCATCAAAGATATAGCTGTGTCCGGAACTAACAGGGATCACCGCCTCGCCTTGCGCATTGGTCCGGTACAGGGTGACAGTCACATCACCGCTGCGCGCGCGGTCGAACACCTCGACCTGCGCATCTGGACGTACGGCGCCCTGATAAAGAACCCGGACCCGCATCTGGCCATCAAAATCCGGCGCGTAAGGATTGCTGAGCGCGACAAATTCCGTTTGCATTCCGGTGCTTGCGTCCGCACCCTCACCGGACCCAACCGCGATCAAGGACTTGGCGTGCCGGGTGTAGCGTTCCTTGAAACCTTCCATGGGCCAACCTGCCGCCGCATGGTCCGTCGCTGCAGACTGAAAATCCTTGTGCTCTGCAAATTTCAGGAACTTGGCCCATTCCTTGTAGGTCAGAGTTGACGGAGCGGTTTCGTGGATCACCACCGCCAAAGTATCCGCCAGAGGGGCCGGCACATTGAGCGCAGGCCGATCCCCGGCACGCGGCATCAACTCAGTGCGCTTGTCATTTGCGATCAAGGCATAGGTTTCAGAGCGCCGATCAAAAAACCCCAGCGTTGTGCCACGAAAATTCTGGCCGTTCTTAAAATCCGCCTGTAGCGTGCCGCCAATTGGCACTTGATATTGATCCGGTTCGATCCAGAATTCATGGGACGCAACCGGCGCAGCAAGCGCAACAAGAAACGGCAAGGGCAGAAGGCGAGACAGAAACATGTGGCATACCTTTGATGGGACCAAACTCAAGCTGACGCTGGTGGCGTTAATGTCAAGTCTGCTGCTTTGGATCGCAGACGCCGCCCGCGCCCATGAGGTGCAGCCGACCATCGGTGATTTCACGGTGACGGACGGCCAGTTGGAATTGACCCTGCAGATCAATCTTGAGGCCTTTCTGGCCGGGATTGATCTCGATGAACTGGACGATACCAACAATGCGCCGAACGCGGCCGATTATGACACATGGCGCGGGCTGAGCGCGGCTGAGGTTGCCGAACGCGCGCCTGTCTTGCTGCCCGGTTGGAACGCTTTGCCGGTCCTGATGTCGGGGGACCAGGCACTGCCGCTTGAAACACGCGATTTGCAGGTGCCTGAAGGTGTCGACTTGGAACTGCCGCGATTGTCCACTTGGACTTTCACCGCCGATCTGCCCGCCGATGCCCGCAGTATTATAGTGAACTGGCCTGACGGCGCTGGCGCGATGGTGCTGCGCCAACAAGGGGTGGAGGCGCCCTTTACGGGATATCTCAGTGGCGGCGAAAGCTCTGGCACAATTGCGCTGGCGGGCGGCGGGGCGCAAACCCCGATGCAGGCCTTCATGAGCTATATTCCCGTTGGTTTTGACCATATTCTGCCCAAGGGTCTGGATCATATCCTGTTCGTTCTGGGGCTGTTTTTCCTCTCCACCCGTCTGCGCCCGCTGATCTGGCAGGTCTCGGCCTTTACGCTGGCGCATACCGTGACCCTGGCACTGGGGGCGCTGGGATGGGTGTCCGTTCCAGGTGAAATTGTCGAGCCGCTGATCGCTGCCTCGATTGTCTATGTGGCGATTGAGAACGTCTTTGCCTCCAAGCTGAATGCCTGGCGTCCATTGGTGATCTTTGGATTTGGTTTGCTACACGGGCTTGGCTTTGCCTCCGTGCTGGGCGAATTTGGCTTGCCGGAAGCGCAGTTTATTCCCGCATTGATCGGCTTTAACGTTGGCGTTGAATTGGGACAGTTGACAGTGATCGCACTGGCCTTTGCCGCCGTGGGATGGGCGGCTAATCACGCATGGTACCGCAGCCGCATAGCGGTGCCTGCCTCCTGCGTGATCGCAGCCGTCGGGGCCTATTGGTTCGTAGAACGGGTATTTTTGTAATAGGGGCCGTTGGTTAGCCCATTGCCTTGATCAAGTCACCAAGCGCGGCAGCGGGATTTTCCTGCTGCCAGATCTCATCACCCACCCCAAAGAAATCGGTATAGGGCGTCAACGTGCGGACCATCGCCGCGTCCAACGCGCCTTCGGCAACAACCGGCACTTCGATCATCTCGGACCACCACTGAAACACGTCCAACTCGGCAAAGCTGCCGTCGTCCAAGGGCGAGGCCTGCACCGGCCCAAAGCTGATGTAATCGGCGCCCGCCTCACCAGCCGCCATACCATCATGGCGCGAGATGCCGCAGAAACTGCCGACGATTGCATCCTCGCCCAGCTCCTTACGGGTGTATCGCACCGACCGCGCCGCATCTGACAGATGCACACCATCCAGCCCCAGACGTTCAACCAGCAACAAGTGATCGGAAATCACCAAGGCTACATCACGGGCATGGGTCACTTCGCGCAGGGCATCTGCGGCGCGTGACAGGCGGTCCTCGTCACGGGTGGACAGGGCAAGGCGCACACAGGCGATGGGATGGGTATCCAGAACACCGGCCAAAACATCGGGAAAGCTGCTCAGTTCAATTTCTGGCGGCGTGATCAGATAGATTTGCGGCTGTTCTGGCTGGTCCATGTCGCGTCCTTTTCATAGTCTTGAGCGCCTGATTATCGGATGGGGCGGCAAATGCAAAACCCTATCTGGGGCCATGGACGTTTTCACCCGTGTATCCGCCATCTTGCGGTGCTCTGCGGCGGCGCGTAAGAGGCGGGCATGAGCGATGAAATTGGTAAGTTGAAGATGCCAGCCGTGGTGCTGGTGCGCCCGCAAATGGGTGAAAACATCGGCGCGGCGGCGCGGGCGATGTTGAATTTCACCCTTGATCACATGCGCATTGTTGCGCCCCGTGACGGTTGGCCCAATCCGGCCGCTGTTGCGATGGCCTCTGGCGCGGGCCGGGTTCTGGATGCGGCGCAACTTTGCCCTGATCTGCCCGATGCCCTGTCCGATTGTGACTATGTCTATGCCACCACGGCGCGGGGCCGTGATCTGACCAAACCGGTGTTCAGCCCCGAAGCCGCGATGCGCGACGCCGCCGCCCGGATCGGGGACGGACAACGTGTTGCGGTTCTGTTCGGGCCGGAACGGGCGGGCTTGGAAAACGATGACGTGGCCCGCGCAAATGCCATCGTAACCGTGCCGGTGAATCCGGAATTTGCCTCGCTCAACCTCGCGCAATGTGTGTTGCTGATGGGCTATGAATGGATGCGTGCCAGTGCCGAGGTGACGGATCTGACCGTCGAAATGGCCGGCACCGACTGGGCCAAGGGTCAGGACATCGAACATCTGGCAGGCCATTTTGAGGACCGTCTGGAGGAGGCCGGGTTCTTTTTCCCTGAACACAAGGCCCAATCGATGAAGATCAACCTGCGCAACATGTGGTCGCGCATGCCGCTGACGCGGGCGGATGTGCAAATGCTGCATGGTATGATGCGTCAAATGGTACGCTGGAAAGAGCGCGACTAGACCTTTCGCGCCCGCTGCCCTACCTATTTGCGCAAGATGAAAAGTGAGGCGCAGCATGGCGGAAAAACGCAAGTTGTTCGAAGAGGTGGGCGCGGCAGAAGCCGAACGCCCCGTGGCACAAACCGGAGTGATTGACCGGGGCAGGGGCGGCGCACGCGGCGCCATCCGCATCTGGCTCATGATCCTCTTTGCACTGGTTTTTGTGATGATCGCTGTGGGCGGTCTGACCCGTTTGACCGACAGCGGATTGTCGATCACCGAATGGCGCCCCCTGACCGGCGCAATCCCACCGCTGAGCGAGGCAGACTGGCAAAGCGAATTTGCCAAGTATCAAGAGATCGACGAATTCAAGGTTCAGAACGCCTGGATGCAACTATCTGATTTCAAAACAATATACTGGTGGGAATGGGGGCATCGCCAATTGGGCCGGGTGATTGGCCTTGTCTGGGGCATCGGCTTTCTCTGGTTCCTTGTGCGGCGGCAAATTCCAACCGGCTGGACCGGACGATTGGTGTTCATCGGTGCGCTTGGTGGTGTGCAGGGCGCGATCGGCTGGTGGATGGTTGCCTCCGGCGTGACCAGCGGCGAGGGCATCACGGATGTGGCCAGCTACCGCCTTGCCACGCATCTGGGGCTGGCCTTTGTGATTCTTGGGTTCATCACCTGGTATGTGCTGTTGCTCGGGCGCAGCGAACGCGACCTGATGCAGGCCCGCCGCGCCAAGGAGGGCAAACAATTTGGGCTGGCAACGGGTCTGCTGCATTTTGCATTCCTGCAAATCCTGCTTGGTGCCTTGGTCGCGGGCATTGATGCGGGTCGCTATTTTGTTGATTGGCCGCTGATGCAGGGGCAGTTCTTTCCGCCTGACGCCTTTGACATCACGCCCGCATGGCGGAATTTCTTTGAGAACCCCGGTTTGGTGCAGTTTATGCACCGGATTGCGGGGTATCTGCTGTTGGTTTTCGGGATTGTGGTCTGGCTGCGCGGGCGGCAATCGGCGCATCCCAACACCCGCTTTGCCTTTAATGCGGTGATGGCGGCCCTGGCGCTGCAAATCGCAGTTGGCATCACCACGGTTGTTTATGCCGCGCCTGTGCATATTGCCCTTGTCCATCAGGCACTTGCCGTGATCCTCTGGGTCTTGATCCTGCGCGCCCGTTTTCTGGCCGCCTATCCCGTTGCAACATCCCTGAGAGGAAATTGAGCATGTCTGCCTATGATGAATTGATGGCGTTCCAGCGCGACACGGAGGCACTGTCGCAAGTGGCAGGCCGCCTTGGCTGGGATCAGGAAACCATGATGCCGCGCGGCGCAGCGCCCCAAAGGGGCGAGGAAATGGCAGCCATGGAAGGGGTGCTGCACGCCCGCCGCACCGATCCGCGCATGGCGGACTGGCTGGACTCCATTGACGAGACCAGACTGGACGACGTCGGCCGCGCCAATCTGCGCCACATCCGCCGGAGTTATGAGCGAGCCAGCAAGGTGCCCGGCGCATTGGCCGCCCGCATCGCCCGCGTCACATCGGAGGCGCAGGGCACCTGGGCAGAAGCCCGCGCCAACGACGATTTCAAAGCTTTCGTGCCAACCCTGACCGAGGTCGTCGCCCTGAAACGCGAGGAAGGGCAGGCGCTGGCCTCTGGCGGCAATGCCGATGTCTATGACGCGATGCTGGCCGATTATGAACAAGGTACCACGGGTGCGGAACTTGAGGCGATGTTTGGCGCACTTCGCCCCGAACTGACCGAATTGCGCAGCGCGGTGCGTGATGCCAAGGCGCCGCCGAAACTGGAAGGCACATTCGACGAGGGCGCACAGATGAAACTGACCCGCCACCTTGCGCGCTGCTTTGGTTACGACATGAGCCATGGGCGCGTTGACAAGGCGGTGCATCCCTTTGCCTCCGGCTCTGGCCTTGATGTGCGGATCACAACGCGGACCAATGACACCGATCCGTTTAATTGTTTTTACTCAACAATTCACGAGACTGGTCATGGCGCCTATGAGCAAAACATCAACCGCGATTACCTGTTGACCCCACTGGGGCGCGGCGTGTCGATGGGGGTGCATGAAAGCCAAAGCCGGATCTATGAAAACCAGCTGGGCCGCAGCCGCGCATTTACCGGGTATCTCTTCGGCCAGATGAAAGACGCCTTTGGCGATTTTGGCGTGGCGGATGAAGAAACATTCTACAAGATCGTGAACAGGGTTTCTGACGGCTTCATCCGCACCGAAGCGGACGAGCTGCAATATAATCTGCATGTGCTGATGCGCTTTGACATGGAACGGGCGCTGGTGAGCCATGATCTGCAGGTGCCGGACCTTGAAGCGGCCTGGAATGACCGTTTTGAGGCCGACTTTGGCTTTGCCGTCGACAAGGCCTCAAACGGGGTTTTGCAGGATGTGCATTGGTCGGTTGGCCTCATCGGATATTTCCCGACCTACAGCCTTGGCAATGTCTATGCCGGCTGTTTGAACGAAGCGATGCGCAGTGCCGTGCCGGATCTGGACGATCAATTGGCCAAAGGGGATACCACCGCAGCGACAAGCTGGCTCAGGGACAATGTGCAGGTGCATGGCGGGCTTTTTGAGCCCAAAGAAGTCATCACACGGGCCTGCGGAAAAGCGCCAAGCGAGGCACCTTTGGTCAGCTACCTCAAAGCCAAATTCTCGGACCTTTACGGGTTGGGCTAAGACCCGACAGGGGAAGCGCGAACATTTGTTCGCATTTTGTTCCAAATCTGATAATCTTCACAAAACGGGAGAGATCAGATGGACAACAGAGCGGAAAAATACAAACGGTTCAAAGGCCTGCACCATCAGGGGCGGGCCTTTGTCATGCCAAACCCATGGGACGCAGGCACGGCGCGCCTGCTGACCCATGCGGGGTTCGACGCGCTTGCCACCACCAGCGCGGGCTATGCCTTTGCCGCTGGCAAGCGGGACAGCTTCTCAAGTCTGACCCGCGATGAAATCCTGATCAATGCGAAGGCCATAGTGGACGCCACGGACCTGCCGGTTTCGGCCGATCTGGAGGATGGGTTTGGCCGAGATCCTGCGACTTGCGCCGAAACCATCGCATTGGCCATAGACATCGGGCTGGTGGGCGGCTCCATCGAGGATGCAACGGGCGATCCGGACGCGCCTGTTTTGCCCATGGACCTTGCCGCAGACCGGATCAGGGCGGCGGCGGAAACGGCAAAGGACCGGGGTTTCCTGCTGACCGGACGGGCCGAAAACTTTATCTCAGGACGCCCGGATCTGGCTGACACGATCAAGCGTTTACAGGCCTATTCAGAGGCAGGTGCAGATGTGCTTTACGCGCCCGGATTGCCCGATCTAGACGCAATAAAAACAGTTTGCGCCGAGGTGGATAAGCCGGTGAACGTGGTGATGGGGCTATCAGGACCGGCTTATACCGTGGAGCAGCTTTCCGCTGCCGGTGTCAGCCGGATCTCGGTGGGTGGGTCATTTGCCCGTGCCGCTTTGGGCGCATTGCGCCGCGCCGCCGAGGAAGTGATGACCAAGGGCACCTTTACCTACGCAAAAGCGGCCATCCCCGATGGAGAAATGGCCGCTTTGATGGATCAGTCCAAGAAATCTGATCGGTCTTAGAATTACGCCTCTTCACCGCCGGAGCCGTCTTCGGCGTCTTCGTCGCCCTGATCGGCAATCCACGCGACACTGACAACTTCCTCGCCCTTGCCGGTGTCAAAGACTTTGACCCCGCCCGCAGAGCGCGACCGGAAAGAAATGCCCTCAACAGGCACGCGGATTGACTGCCCCTTGGAGGTGGCCAGCATGATCTGATCGTCCATTTCAACCGGGAAGGAGGCAACAATGTCACCGCCGCGCATCGCCTTGTCCATGGCTGTCACACCCATGCCGCCGCGCCCGCGCACCGGGTAATCATGGCTTGAGCTAAGCTTGCCAGACCCTTTGGCGGTGATGGTCAGGATCAGGTTTTCATGGGCGGACATTTCCGCATAGCGTTCCTGGCTGATGGTGGCATTGGCATCGACCGCGTCTTCATCGGACACATCAACATCATCCGCCAAGCCCGCAACCGCACGGCGCATTTTCAGATAAGCGGCACGTTCATCTGCGCCCGCATCAAAGTGACGAATGATCGACATCGAGACCACTTTGTCAGATCCGCTGAGCTTGATCCCGCGCACCCCGACCGAGGCGCGGCTGTTGAACACCCGCACATCGGTCGCCGGGAACCGGATTGCCCGGCCTGAATTGGTGGTCAGCATCACATCGTCATCATTGGAGGCAATCCGCGCGTTGATCAGCGTGGTCTCGGCGTGTTCATCCTCGAACTTCATTGCGATCTTGCCGTTCGACTTCACATTTGTGAAATCAGACAACTTGTTGCGGCGGACTGTGCCTGCGGAGGTCGCAAAGACCACCTGCAGATCGTCCCATTCCTTCTCATCGCGGTCGACCGGCATGATCGCAGCAATGGAAACGCCCACTGGGATCGGCAGGATATTCACAATCGCCTTGCCCTTGGAGGTACGTCCGCCCTGCGGCAAACGCCATGTCTTGAGCTTGTAAACCATGCCATCGGTGGTGAAGAACAACAGCTGCGTATGGGTGTTGGCCACAAAGAGGGTCGTCACGACATCCTCTTCTTTGGTTTGCATCCCCGATACACCTTTTCCGCCGCGCCGTTGGCTGCGGAAATCGATCAGAGGGGTCCGTTTGATATAGCCGCCCGATGTGACGGTCACGACCATGTCCTCACGCGCAATCAGGTCTTCGTCGTCCATGTCGCCGGACCAGTCGACAATCTCGGTGCGGCGCGGCACGGCGAACAGATCGCGTACTTCGCGCAGCTCATCGGCGATTATGCCCATGATCCGCTCCCGGCTGCTGAGAATCTCAAGGTATTCCTTGATCTTGGCGGCCAGTTCTTCCAACTCGTCGGTGACTTCCTTGACGCCGATCTGGGTCAAACGCTGCAACCGCAGTTCCAGAATGGCGCGGGCCTGGGTCTCGGACAGATTATAGGTGCCGTCTTCGTTGGCCGTATGGGTCGGATCATCGATCAGCTTGATATAGTCCAGAATGCTGGCGGCAGGCCAACGGCGCGTCATCAGTTTTTCACGCGCCTCTGCGGCATCGGCAGAAGACCGGATGGTCTGTACCACCTCGTCAATGTTGGTCACAGCCACGGCCAGACCACACAACACATGAGACCGCTCACGGGCCTTGCGCAGCAGATAGGCGGTGCGCCGTGCAACAACATCTTCGCGGAAATCAATGAAGGATGTCAGGAACCTGCGCAGTGTCAGGGTCTCTGGCCGGCCACCATTGAGTGCCAGCATATTGCAACCGAAATAGGTCTGCATCGGGGTAAAGCGGTACAGCTGGTTCATCACCACTTCGGCCGTGGCGTCACGCTTTAGCTCCACCACAACCCGCACGCCGTTGCGATCGGATTCGTCCTGCACATGGGCGATGCCTTCGATCTTTTTCTCGCGTACCTGCTCGGCGATTTTCTCGATCATCACCGATTTGTTCACCTGATAGGGGATCTCTTCGATGATAATGGCCCAGCGGTCCTTGCGGATCTCTTCCACACGGGTTTTGGCGCGGATGATGACACTGCCGCGCCCTTCAAGATAGGCTTTGCGCGCACCGGAGCGGCCCAAGAGGATGCCGCCCGTGGGAAAGTCGGGTCCGGGCACGTAATCGATCAATTGCTCGGAGGTCAGGTCAGGCTCTTCAATCAGGGCCAGCGTGGCATCGATCACTTCACCAAGGTTGTGGGGCGGAATATTGGTGGCCATACCAACCGCAATACCGCCAGCGCCATTGACCAGCATATTGGGGAAGCGGGCGGGCAGAACCGTGGGTTCCTTATCCTTGCCGTCATAGTTGTCCTGGAAATCGACAGTGTCGCGGTCGATATCCTCCAACAGATATTGCGCGGCTTTTTCCATCCGCACTTCGGTGTAACGGTAGGCGGCTGCCTTGTCCCCATCCATGGAGCCAAAGTTGCCCTGACCATCCAGAAGCACCAGCGACATCGAGAAATCCTGCGCCATCCGGACCAGCGCATCATAGATCGCGCTGTCACCATGCGGGTGGTATTTACCCATCGCCTCGGCCACCGGCCGCGAGGACTTGCGGTAGGGTTTGTCGTGGGTGTTGTTGGTCTCGTGCATGGCATAAAGAATGCGCCGGTGCACAGGTTTCAGACCATCCCGCAGGTCGGGAATCGCACGGCTGACGATCACGCTCATCGCATAGTCGAGATACGAATTGCGCATCTCTTCTTCGATGGTCACAGACGGGCCGTCATAAACGGGGCGCTGTGGCGTATTTTCGTCTTCGTTTTCAGGGGTTTCTGGCGTATCGCTCACGTTCACTGCTCAGCTGTTGGGGCGCTCTATATCTTGCGGTGATTTATAGCAGAAGCGGAAGATCAGGTGCAATGCCTGTGGCCCAAACGCACTGGCAGCATCCCACTTTGAGTGCCAACACACTGTTTTCATTGAAAAGTAATTCGTTCCGGTCAAACTGGTCCGGCAACAGGCCAAAAAGGAGGGAAAAATGACCCCGAGCGAAACCGAATTGATGCTCAAGGGCTATGGATTAACCACTGCTGAAATCTTTTACCGGATGCCCGATTACACCCATGTGCTGAACAGTTACATCTGGCAGGATTACGATCTGGCACCAGATCACGAGAAACTGTTTGGATTTGTCGAGTTTTGGCAATCGGAGATCGAGGGCAAGCTGCATTCCTTGCGCTTTACCCATCGCAAGCTGATCGGCCCCGGTGAATGGCAAAATCAGGTGGGTGAATTCACCCTGCATTGATTTTCTCACGCAACGTCGCGGAAAAATCGCTGGCGACAGCGAAAGCGGCTGCCCTAGGCTGTGACAAACAGCAACTTGAGGGCCGACATGCACAGACTTCTGGTGGACCACCGTAATATCACGCAGACCAAGCTGGAAGCCGTGGACCCTGCGCCACTGTATGATGGTCAGGCCCGGCTCAAGCTGGAAAGCTTTGCCCTGACGGCCAACAATGTCACCTATGCCGCCTCCGGCTTTGCCATCGGATATTGGAAGTTCTTCCCGACGGGCGAGGACGGACAGGGTTTGGTGCCGGTCTGGGGCGTGGCCGAAGTGACCGAAAGCACCAGCGAGGATCTGGCGGTTGGCACCCGGCTCTATGGCTATTACCCCATGGCGGAGGAACTGGTGATCACCCCCAAGGCCGACGCCCATGGCAGCATTCTGGACGCCGCGCCGCACCGCAAAGACCTGCCGCTGATCTACAACCAATATGTGCCCGTTCATGGCGGCACCGCAGAGCAAGACCACCTGCGGGCGATTCTACAGCCGCTTTTGGCAACCTCCTATCTGCTGTTTGACTGGCTGCTGGACAACGATTGGTTTGGCGCAGAACAGATCATCATCGGCAGCGCGTCCTCAAAGACCGGGCTGGGCCTGTGCAAATACCTCGCTGAGCCGGAACAGCGCCCTTACAAGATTGTCGGCCTCACGTCAGAGCGCAATCGCGCCTTTGTCGAAGGTTTGGGCGCCTGTGATCAAGTACTCAGCTATGATGAAGTGGGCGATCTGGCGCAGGTGCCGTCGGTTTATGTGGATATGGCCGGCAACACTGAGGTCAAGGCAGCGCTGCACAGCCATCTGGCCGAGCAACTGCGCCATTCCGCCGCCGTGGGCCTCAGCCATTGGGACAAGTTTGAGCAAAAGCAAGAGCTTGCCGGGCCGAAGCCGGTGTTTTTCTTCGCCCCCGCGCAAGTCGCCAAACGCCGTGAGGATTGGGGGCCAGGCAAGATTGAACAGCAGATCACTCAGGCTTGGAAACGCATCGCGGCGGATGCATCCGGCTGGATGAACGTGGTGGTGCATGACGGCATCGCCGCCTCGGATCCGGTTTACAAATCGCTCGCGGATGGCAGTGCCAATCCCCGCGATGGCCATATCATCCGGCTGTGATCTCAGGGGCGGGCAGGGCGCAATGCCCTCAGGCCGAACAGCTTGCCCCGCCCAACACGCAGAACTTTGCACAATGCGGATGGTTCAGCGCCACGTCGCGCTCTGCCTCTTGCAAGGTCGTGCCCAGCTCGAATTCGGGATCATAGGGCAACAGGGTACAGGCCAGAACTGCCGGGGCCGCAGCACCCTTGCGTTTGACCACCATGCGCGAGGACGAACACATCACCGCGTCGGGTGATTTGTCCAAAATGCCCCAGCAGGCCGTGGTGATTTCAGGCACTTCGACGCTTTCGTCCATCTCGGGGAAAAGTACTGTTTTGGCAGGGTCTTGCGCGTCGATCTTAAATCCATGCTCGGCAAAGAACCGGCCATAGCCCGCGCGGCTGTCTTCATCGCTGTCGGCAAAGACCGAACGGCCCGCAACCGCCATCTGGAACCCGTTGTCACGCAGCCATTTCATGCCGGTCAACGTCTTGTCAAACGCCCCTTCACCGCGCTCTGCGTCATGCAGATCCGCGCGGTAGTGATCGACGGAGATTCGCAAGGTCAGCTTGCCCGGATAGGTCTTGTTCAGCCGCAACAAACCCGCCTGCATGGTCTTGCGCATCATCGGACGCATCGCATTGGTCAGAATCAAAACCTCATAACCCGCCGCCAGCGCGGCCTCGGTCATCTCGATCATTTGGGGGTTCATAAACGGCTCACCACCGGTAAAGGCGATTTCGCGCACCGGCCAGTCGCGGGCTTTGATCTGGTCCAGATAGTCACGCACCTCGTCCGCCGTGATATAGACCAACGCATCATTGCTGGGGCTTGAGGCAATATAACAGTTCACACATTCGATATTGCACAGGGTGCCGGTGTTGAACCAAAGCGTCTCAGGATGGGTCAGCGCCACCCGCGCACGCGCCTCGCCCTTGGCCGTGACAGCGGGATCTTTGAATTTGTCGAGATTTGCCCCGGCAAGATCTTTCATGTTTGGTCCTTGTGCGATGGGTTGTGATGTCCATTATCTGCTAAGGTATAGCGGCAGTGCGCGAAAGTCCTAGCATGAGGTGATGCACAACCTTGTGATGCCGCGTAGAATATGCATGTTAGCGATAACATTCCTGGTGCAGGCACGTTTGAAACAAGAAAGGTCACAGCGATGGTTTCGAGAGTGATTCCCGTGGATCCCTTTGATCTCGTGATTTTTGGCGGCACCGGTGATCTGGCGCGGCGCAAAATCTTGCCGGGTCTGTTCCGCCGTTTCTGTGCCGGTCAGGTCCCCGGCGATGCCCGTATTGTCGGCGCCGCCCGTACCGAACTGGACAGTGACGGCTATCGCCAGATGGTCCGCGAAGCGCTTGCAGAATTTGGCCGTGACATTGCTTGCGATGAAGGCACGCTCAGCGGTTTTCTTGATATGATCCAATACCTTGCCATCGATGCCCGCGGCGAGACCGGATGGGCCGAGCTGGCCGAACTGATGGTCGGCAAGGGCAGGGTGGAAGCCTTCTATTTCTCAGTTTCTCCGGCCTTGTTTGGCGATCTGGCCGAACGGCTGCAACACTGGGGGATGGCCGATGAGGACAGCCGGATTGTGGTTGAAAAACCCTTCGGGCACGATCTGGCCTCTGCCAAGGCATTGAATGCGACGCTGGCCCGTTATTTTGACGAAAAGCAGATCTACCGGATTGATCACTATCTGGGTAAAGAGACCGTGCAAAACCTGATGGCTGTGCGCTTTGGCAACATGCTGTTTGAACCTTTGTGGAACGCGCAATACGTCGATCATGTGCAAATCACCGTGGCCGAAACCGTCGGCGTTGGTGGGCGCGGCGAATATTACGACAAGGCCGGTGCGATGCGCGATATGGTGCAAAACCACCTGATGCAACTGCTCTGCCTGATCGCGATGGAGCCGCCCGCGCGGTTTGACCCGGACGCGGTGCGTGACGAAAAGCTCAAGGTGATCCGTTCCCTCGATCCGGTGCTTCCGCATCACATTGCGCGGGGCCAATATGATGCCATGCCCGGCAATGAGGCCGAGATGCCCAGCTATCGCGAGGCGGTCGATCATCCGCGCAGCCGCACCGAAAGCTTTATCGCGCTGAAAACCCACATCAGCAATTGGCGGTGGGCTGGCACGCCGTTCTATCTGCGTACCGGCAAACGCATGGCGGCACGATCCTCCGAGATCACAGTGATTTTCAAGGACACCCCGCATTCGATCTTTGCCGAAGACGCCGGACGCCACCGCAATGTATTGTCCATCCGCCTGCAACCGAACGAAGGCATCACGCTGGGTGTGACAATCAAGGAACCGGGGCCGGGCGGCATGCGTTTGATCGACGTGCCGCTGGACATGACCTTTGCCGAAACCCTGGGCGTCGATGGCTCTGACCACGTAGATGCCTATGAACGGCTGATTACGGATGTGATCCGGGGCAACCAGACCCTGTTCATGCGCGGCGATGAGGTCGAGGCCGCCTGGGCTTGGACCGATCCGATCATCGAAGGCTGGGAGGCCCGCAACGACGTTCCGAAACCCTATGACATCGGGTCCGACGGGCCCACCGATTCAACCGAGATGATGCGCCGCGACGGACGTGAATGGCGAAAGGTAACACCATGAAATTTATCGAATATCCAGACCGTGAGCTTTTGACCATGCGGGTTGCTGACGAACTGGCAGGCGAAATCGAAAATGCGCTTTTCACCCATGACAGCGTGTCTTTTGCCGTGCCCGGCGGCACCACACCGGGGCCGATCTTTGACATGCTCAGCGGCACCGATCTGGGGTGGGACAAGGTCAATGTGATGCTCACTGATGAACGCTGGGTGCCCGAAGATCACGATCTGTCCAACACACGGCTGGTGCGCGACCGGCTGTTGACCGGTCCTGCCGCTGCCGCGACCTTCCTGCCGTTCTACCGCGCGGGTCAGACGGCGGCAGACGCCTGTCCGGAAGTGGCGGAGACGCTGACGCCTCATATGCCGCTTTCGGTTCTGGTGCTGGGGATGGGCGATGACATGCACACCGCATCGCTGTTTCCCGGCGCACCGGGGCTTGAGGCCGCTTTGGATGGCCACGCCCCCTTGCTCTGCCCGATATCGCCGCCCGATCAGGACATTGACCGCGTGACCCTGCCGGCCCATGCCCTCAAAGGGGCCTTGTCCACGCATGTGGTGATCTTTGGCGCCCTCAAGCGCAACGCACTGGAAAAGGCACAGCATCTCGCCCCGAAAGACGCGCCCATTGCCGCAGTTCTGGGCAATGCAACTGTACATTGGGCCGCATGATGGACAATTGGACCCGCCTGAAAAGCCGCTTTGACGCCACCAGGGATCGCCCGCTTCTGGCGCTCTTCGAAGAGGAAGGCCGCGCCGCACATTACGCCGTGCAAACCGAACACATGCGGTTTGATTATGCAAAAACCAACATCGATGCGGACACCCGCGCCGATCTGATCGCCCTGACCGAGGCCGCGGATGTGCCGGGCAAACGGGACGCAATGTTTAGCGGCGCGGCGATCAACAGCACCGAAAACCGTGCCGTATTGCACACCGCCCTGCGCAATCTGGATGGTGGGCCGGTCTATGTGGAGGGGCAGGATGTGATGCCGGGCATCCATGCCACTTTGGCCCGGATGCGCGCCTTCGCAAATGAGATCCGCAGCAGCGATATCACCGATGTTGTCAATATCGGCATTGGCGGTTCTGACCTTGGTCCCGCGATGGCGACGGCCGCGCTCAAACCCTATCACGATGGCCCGCGCTGCCACTTTGTTTCAAACGTCGATGCCGCCCATATCGCCGATACGCTGGCGGGGCTCGACGCCAAAACCACGCTGGTGATTGTCGCCTCCAAAACCTTCACCACGATTGAAACCATGACCAACGCCCGCACCGCACGGGCCTGGATGCAGGATCATGGCGGCGATCCCAAAACCCAATTCGCCGCGCTCAGCACGGCAGAAGAAAAAACCAGCGCTTTTGGTATCGACCCCAAACAGGTCTTTGGTTTTGAGGACTGGGTCGGCGGGCGTTATTCCGTCTGGGGGCCGATCGGGCTTTCACTGATGATCGCCATTGGTCCCAAAGCGTTTGACAGTTTCCTGCGCGGTGCACAGGCGATGGACCGGCACTTCCGGGCGGCAGAACCGTTGGAAAACATGCCGATCATGCTGGCGCTGGTCGGCATTTGGCACAACCAGATCTGCGGCTATGCAACCCGCGCAGTGCTGCCTTATGATCAACGACTGGCATTGCTGCCCAGCTACCTGCAACAGCTTGAGATGGAATCAAACGGCAAATCTACCTTGCTCGACGGCTCGGATCCCCGGCGCCACAGTGGCCCCGTGGTTTGGGGCGCGGCAGGCACCAATGGCCAACACGCCTTTTACCAGCTGATCCACCAGGGCACCCGCGTCATTCCTTGCGAATTCATGGTCGCCGCCAATGGGCATGAGCCGGATCTGGCCCACCACCATCAACTGCTGATCGCCAATTGCCTTGCCCAATCCGAAGCGCTGATGCGCGGCCGGTCCCTGACGGAGGCGCGCAAATTGATGCAGGCCAAGGGCCATGAAGGGGATGAGCTGGAACGCCAGGCCCGCCACCGCGTCTTTCCGGGCAATCGCCCCTCCACAACGCTGGTCTATGACCGGCTTGACCCCTTCATCCTTGGCCAGATCATCGCGCTTTATGAACACCGCGTCTTTGTCGAGGGGGTGATCCTCGGCATCAACTCCTTTGACCAATGGGGCGTTGAACTGGGCAAGGAACTGGCCACCTCGCTGCAACCGCTTGTCGAAGGCAGCGCGCCCGCGACCGGCAAAGACGGATCAACCGCCGCGCTGCTGGATTATATCCTCAACCGGCGCAGTTAACCTTCTTCATTTGGCCGGAAAACCTCCGGGGTGTTTGAGGGGCAGCGCCCCTCATTCCCAAATAGATCAAATGCGGCGCAGCCGCGCCTTTTGCTACATCAGATCCGGGGCGCGGCCGACGCGGTTGGCCAGTTTGCCCACCGTAAGCCCCTGCACAATAATGGAAAACACCACGACGATATAGGTGCAGGTCAGGATAAGCGGCTTCCATTCCCCATCCGGCAGGGACAGGGCCAGCGCCACTGATATCCCGCCTTTCAGGCCACCCCAGGTCATGATCGGGGTCACGCCCTGACTGAACGTGCGAAACGGCTTCAACATACTGATCGGCACGGCCACAGCAGCCAGACGCGCCAAAAGCGCGATAAAGATCGTGGCCACGCCGGTCAGCAACATATCGCCGGAAAAAGCGATGGCAAAAACCTCGAAGCCGATCAAAAGGAACAGAACCGCGTTCAAGATCTCGTCGATCAGCTTCCAGAAGGCATCAACATACCGACGGGTTTCCTCGGACATGCCCCGTGCCGCGCCGACATCACCGATCAGCAAACCGGCACAGACTGCCATAATCGGCGCCGAGACATGCAGCGCCACAGCCAGTTCATAGCCGCCAAAGGCCAGCCCAAGCGTCAGCAGCACCTCAAGCGAGTAATCATCAATCCGCCGCATCACCCGAAAGGTGATCCAGCCCAGCACAAGCCCCAGCACCGCGCCGCCAAAGGCCTCCTGCACAAACAGCAAGACCGCCGCGTTCAGGGGGCTGCCGTCACTGCCGTGGTGTGCGCCTGATGGAAATGCCAGCCCCACCAGCACCAGGAACACAACATAGCCAACCCCATCATTAAAAAGGCTTTCTCCGGCGATCTTGGTCTCCAGCGTCTTGGGCAGATCCGCCTCACGCAGCACCCCAAGGACCGCCACAGGATCAGTGGGAGAGATCAGTGAGCCAAAGACCAGCGCAATCAGGATCGGCATGCCGGTCAGCCATGAAAAGGCAAAGCCCACCACCAACGTGGACAGCGCCACACCCAGTGTCGCCATCAAAAACACCGTCACCCATTCGCGGCGCAGATCGCTCAGCTTCACATGCAGCGCCCCGGCAAACAGCAGCAGACCCAGCATCCCCTCCAGCAGCGCTTCGGAAAAGTCGATGCCGGTGACAAAGCCGCGCACAGTGTCCGCGATGCCAAGGGCGGGCCAGATCAAATCAAGGCCCAGCAATCCAAAGGACGCCAAAAGAGAGACCACCAAAATCCCGATCGCCGCAGGCAGTTTGAGATAGAGGTAATTGATCGCCCCGAAACACCCCGCCAGAACAATCAACAACGAGGTGACTTGCAGGACATTCATGCGCCCGTGGCCATGTCATATGTGATCCACATGGTGCGCGTCGCCAGTTGATCATAAACGCCGCGCCCGCGGTAATTGTCATCCGCCGTGATCCAGCGCACCACGGTCCAGCCGTTTTGCTGCGCGATCTCGCCTACGCCTTTGATCAAGGCCTGCGCCGCACCGCTGCCGCGTGCGGCCGGATCCACGAACAAATCATCCAGAAAACACTTCACAGCGGCGCTCAAAGGGCTGGCGAAGGGGCGATAATGGGTCAGTCCGATGGCCGCGCCCTGCTGATCCACCGCCAGCAGCCCGTTCACCTCATGGGCATCATCCATCAGCCAGCCGAACACGCGATCGCGCATCTCTGCGGTTTGCTCCACCTTATAAAATTTCGCATATCCGGCATAAAGGCGATCCCAATCAGCGCGGTCTTGGGCGGTTACGGGGCGAATGGTTACACTCATGGCATTTCCTTTGGTTGCAGTGGGGGCAGGGGTTTGCGCTACCTCTACACAGATGCACGTTCAGGGCAACATCACCTGCCCCCCGATGCCCCGCAGATCGCCAGCCGATAACGCCTTACGACATAACGTCATTTCCCCCCCGGCAGAGTGACCGCGCTTGCAAGACCGGGGCAGATTGTCCAATCTGACGCGAATGTTCACGGAGGAGAACCCGAATGCTTGGTCAAATGATGTCCAAACCCCTGCTGATTTCCAGCCTGATCGAACACGCCGAACGTTATCACGGCGAAGCGGAAATCCATTCGGTCAACACCGGTGGCGGCATCGAGGAAACCAGCTGGGGACAGGTGGCTCGAAACGCCCGCGCCATGGCATCGGCACTGACCGCATTGGGGTTGGAGCCGCAAGCCCGTTGCGGCACCATCGCATGGAACAACCGCCGCCATCTTGAGCTGTATTTTGGTGTCTCGGGCGGCGGCTTTGTCTGCCACACGATCAATCCGCGCCTGTTCCCCGAACAACTTGTCTACATCCTCAACCATGCTGAGGACAAAGTGTTGTTCATCGACAAAACCTTTGTGCCTCTGGTGGCTGCAATCCGCGACAAGCTGGAGCATCTTGACCACATCGTTCTGATGGAAGGCCATGACGCCGAAGCCGAAAAGACGCTGCCGGGGCTGAAGTTCTATGATGATCTCGTGGCCTCTGGCGATCCGGAGTTTTCCTGGCCGGAACTTGATGAAAACATCGCCTCAAGCCTTTGTTATACTTCGGGAACAACGGGAAATCCCAAGGGCGTTCTTTATTCCCACCGCTCCACCGTCTTGCACAGTTTTGCGGTGAATTTCGCCGACAGCATTTCCTTCTCTGCCGCTGACATCGTACTTCCTGTGGTGCCGATGTTCCATGTCAACGCATGGGGCGCGCCCTATGCCTGTGCGCAGGTTGGCGCGCGGATGGTGATGCCGGGGCCGGGTTTGGATGGGCCCTCGCTTTTGGGGCTTATTGAAGATCTCAAAGTGACCGTGGCTTTGGGCGTGCCGACGATCTGGCTGGGCCTTTATGGGGAGGCCAAGAAATCCGGCGCCAAGATGGCCAGTTTGCAACGCACTGTTGTGGGGGGGTCGGCCTGTCCGCCATCGCTGATCACCGCCTTCCGCGAGGAATATAATGTCGACACCATTCACGCTTGGGGCATGACAGAGATGTCACCCGTCGGGTCGGTGAACCGCCCGCTGGCCAAACATGGCGATCTGCCAATGGAAGAGCAGCACAAGCTGCGCGAAAATCAGGGCCGTCCTGTGTACGGGGTGGAGCTGGAGATCCTCGACGAGAACGGTGCGCCGCTGCCTCATGATGGCGTCACCCAAGGCGATTTGGTCACGCGCGGGTATTGGATTGTGGACAGCTACTTCCGTTCCAGCACCGAAGAAACACTTGAGAACGGCTGGTTTCACACCGGCGATGTGGCGACGATGGATGCAGACGGCTATGTGACGATCCGCGACCGGTCCAAGGACATCATCAAATCGGGCGGTGAATGGATCAGCTCGGTCGAGCTGGAAAACATCGCAATTGCCCATCCTGATCTGGCCGATGCGGCGGTGATTGGCGCGACCCATGAAAAATGGGACGAACGCCCGATCCTGATCGCCGTCAAGGCCGAAGGGGCCGACCCGGCAGAGGCCGATGTTCTGGCGTTCTTTGATGGCAAGATTGCCAAATGGCAGGTGCCGGACCGCGTTGTCTTTACCGATGTTCTGCCGCGCAACGCCACGGGCAAGGTGCTCAAACGCAACCTGCGCGATGAATTTGGCAAGATCCTGCTGGGTTGATCAGGCTTTCCAGCGCTCCAGACGGGGAATGCCGCGCGTGAACATCCACGCCATCACTTTCGGCATGCCTGACCGCATCAGCGCTTCGACGCAGTGCTGCTGAAATTCCTTTACTGTTGCATCGGGGTGCCGAAAGGCGCCCTGATCATAGCAAATGGAACAATATGTCTGGCTTTTGCTGCCGTCGGCCTCCAATCCGCCGCCCTGCGGATCCTTGGACAGCGGCATTCCGCAGCTTTGACAACTCCCTGACATGGTTTTCTCCCTTCTTCTCTTGCGTCACTGCTGGGACCATTCTATAAACCATGGACCACTGTCAATGGTTTTGAGGGAAAAATGCGCATCGGTGAACTGGCCAAACGGGCAAAAGTGTCTCGAGATACGATCCGGTTTTATGAACGCCACGGTTTGATCCGCTCAGACGTCGACCCGGAGGCTGGCAACAGCTACCGGATTTACCCCGAAGACGCGGTGCTGACCTTGGATGTCATCCGCGATGCCCAGGCCGCAGGGTTGAGTATTGCCGACATCAGCATGTTTCTGGCGCAGTTTCTGGCCCAAGCTCCGGAGACCGAGGCCGGGCAGGGGTTTCTGGAGACCAAGATTGCCGAAGTGCGAAGCCGGCAAGAGGCGGGCGCACGGTTCTTGCAAATGCTCGAACAGACCAAAGCCGCACTGGACCGCGCGCCGCAAGATGGTCTGGATGAAATGACAAGCCGCGCCAAGGAGTGATCAAGAACCTGCGTCTTCACGGCCCGTGGCAAACTGCTGCATCTGTTCAAAGGGCGGCAACCACGCCGCGCGGCGCTTGCACCACAACTCATAGGTTGGCGTGAACTGATCCGGTGCATCCATCGCGCCCAGGTGCAGCTCAACCTCATCACCGCTGCGGGCAAAAACGGACGAGCCGCACACAGGACAAAAATGCCGTCCGTTGTAGTCGCGGGTCTCCCCCTCGATCTGAACAGAGGTCACAGGAAAAACCGCTGCCGCATAAAACAGCGCCCCGTGATGCTTGCGGCAATCCACACAGTGACACAGACCCACGCGCACTGGCGGTCCCGCCGCCTCAAACTTGACCTTTGCGCAGGCACATCCGCCGGTAATCTGTTTCATCTGCCGAGATCCATTGAAACTTGCTGCCGCAGGATAGGACAAGATCGGCTGAGATGCCATGCCGGCCAGCAGAGTCATTCCCTCGCGTGAACCCAGATCTCGGCCTCTGGTTCATGGGGCGCCCGCGTTCCGTCCGTCTGCGCGCCCAGTCTTTTCGCCACCGCCTGCGACTTTGTATTGTCGCAGTCTATATAGCTGAAAAGCTGCGTTAACCCCAGATTTTCGCGGGCCCATGATTTGACGGCCACAGCAGCTTCGGTGGCGTAACCTTTGCCCTCAGCACCTTCAAACAGATGCCAGGCCAGCTCAATCTCTGGCCAATCGGAATGCTTGATCAATCCCACGCGGCCAACGGGCTGCCCTGTTTTCTGTTCGACCACCATGAAAAAGCCAAAGCCGTGCCAATGCCAGTGGCCAACACCGGCCAAGAAACCGAACCAAGCCTGCTGCGGAGTGCCGGTTTCGCCCTGCGCGACCATAGACGGGGCGCTGGTCATGAAGCGGGTGAATGCTTGCAAATCCGCCCGGTCCGGTCCACGCAGGATCAGCCGCGCCGTGGTCAACACGGGTGCTGTTGTAAGGTCTTGCATCACGGGCTTTCTATTGGCGGTCCTGGGTGAGGGGATCATAGCGTGGGTCGCCCCCGGCAAAAAGGCAGTGTTCAACGCGAAAGACTGTTTTTCAGGTTGCTAGACCGTCGCTTGATCCGCCTCTATGGGCAGGCTTTCGTCCGGGCCCCATTCGCTCATTGAATTTTCATAGACCGCAACATCGTCATATCCAAATTGATGAAGCCAGAACGCATCGACAGTGGCGAAAATACCGCCGCCGCAATAGGTGATATACCGATCCGCCCCATGACCCGCAGCGCGTTCGAAAGCATGCGATATTTCCTCGGGGGGCAAAAAGGCATGGGTCTTCGGGTCCACCAGCTCGGCCTGCGGGACATTTATGCTTCCCGGAATGCGCCCCGGCCTTCCATAACGTGGATTTTCCCCTGAAAAGACATCGCGCCCAAGCGCGTTCACCAGGCATGTCGCCGGGTTCCCGATTGAGGCACGCACCTCATCTTTGCCGACAAAAACCTCCGGTCTTAGCCGGACGGAAAGATTGCCTCTTGGGTAAGTGCTGGCGTCAGTGGATTGCGGGCGATCCTCCGCGACCCACTTTTCAAAGCCGCCATCAAGCACGGATGCATTATCAAATCCCAACCACCTTAACATCCACCAGAAACGGGTTGCCCATGATGGGCTGCTGCGACTGTAAAGAATAACGCGCGTGCCATCGCCTATGCCGGCGCTCTCGAATGCAGCGGCCACGGTTTCGGGGGCAGCCAAGGTCATCCCAAACGGACTGTCATCCTCGGAAAAGTCCCGCTGAAGGTCGAAATAATGCGCGCCGGGGATGTGACCGGCGCGATGCTCATCCGCGCAATTGAGCACGCGATAGGGCCGTTTTCCGCCTTCCTCGAACTGCAAAACAGTCGAGCAGTCAAATATTCTGAGATCGGGATCATGCAAATGGTCCGCGAGCCATCCGGTCGTGACAAGGGCATCGGGATACCTGAGAGAACGGCCCATCAGCCTTCCACCAGATCGTAATGCTTGATCGTTCGTGCTTGGACCAATTCGGCCTCTGCCGGATCGATGTGAGGGCTTTGGTAATCATCGCCCACAAATGCCTTCAAGGCGTCCAGACTTTCCCACACCATGACGAAACTGAACTCTCTGGGGGAGTCAGGCCGGGGCGCACCGGGGAGCACCTGCACGATCCCCTTGGTGCCTTTCATCAATGGGATTGCCGTTTCGTGGAAGAAGCGTCCGAACTCCTCCTCCTTGCCAGGTTTGGTCAATACCTGAAATATGCGCATGATCATCCATCCGTCCTCCTTTTTGCACGGCTCTTGGATGTATGGCTGCCTCGTATCTCAAGAGCATATCACATCCTGCACGGCCTGTCTGACTAAGGTCAGGCATTGGGATAAGATACTAGGATATATCAATATTTTTGACGGAGCCGAGCTGTCTGGTCAAAAGCCGTGGTGTTTCACAGGTGGATGGTTCAGCAAATCGGCTGAGCCCGCCAAGTGTTATCGATGATCAGGAACGTGACAAACCGGTTGCGCCATCGCAACTGGAACAGATCGCGCAATTTGAGAAGGGTTTGGAGCGGGTAACGAGAATCGAACTCGTAACTAAAGCTTGGGAAGCTGCCGTGATACCTTTTCACCATACCCGCGCTCAGGTTTGAAATATGCGTGGCGGGCAGGGGCGTCAAGGGCAGACCAGCAGCCTGCCCGATATTTCCAGCCGCTTCATTTCATCCGCGCCGCCGCCGTCTGCGGCCGCCGCCAGCCTCTCCGCCATCGCCGCCGCCGGTGTTAAAGGTCTCGCTTGGCAGAGTGACGATGCTGTTCAGGATCGGGAAGGGCTCCACCGCATTGGGGATGGCGGAGGCATTCACAAAATGCTCCTGAAAGCGGGGTTCAATTGCGGTTTCGATCTTGTGAATGGCCCGCACGGTTTGTTCGATCTCGGCCCGTGCCTCGCGATTCAGCAGGGCAATCCGTGCCCCGGTGCCCGCCGCGTTGCCCGCCGATGTCACCTTGTCCAGCGGCGCATCAGGGATCATGCCCAGAACCATCGCATGTTTGGTGCTGATATGGGCGCCAAAGGCCCCGGCCAGCACAATGCGATCCACATTCTGAACGCCAAATTTGTCCATCAGCAAGCGCGCACCGGAGTAAAGCGCCGCCTTGGCCATCTGGATCTCGCGGATGTCGCGGTTGGTCACGGTGATCTTGGGGCCGCCCTGGGCCGTGCCGTCATAAACAAGGTAGGAATTGGTGCGCCCGTCGGCGAAAACCATCGGGGATCCCGTCTGTTCAGCCGTGCCAATCAGACCGGGCGCATCGACGATACCATGGATGCGCATTTCGGCCACCATTTCAATGATACCGGAGCCGCAGATGCCGGTGACACCCGTGGTGGCAATGGCCGCGTCAAAGCCCGCTTCGTCGGACCATAGATCGCAGCCGATGACCTTGAACCGCGCAACCTTGGTGGCGGGGTCAATCTCAACCCGTTCAATCGCGCCGGGTGCGGCCCGCTGACCAGACGAGATCTGCGCCCCCTCAAATGCAGGGCCAGTGGGCGAGGAACAGGCAAGCACCTTTTCCTTGTTGCCCAGCAGGATCTCGGCGTTGGTGCCCACATCCACCACCAACACCAGATCTTCAGATTTATCCGGCGCCTCGCTCAGCGCCACGGCGGCGGCATCGGCGCCCACATGGCCTGCAATGCAAGGCAGCAAGTACACCCGCGCAGATCGGTGAATGTTCAGCCCCAGATCCGCCGCCCGCAACCGGATCGCATCAGAGGTGGCCAGGGCGAAGGGGGCCTGACCCAGTTCAAACGGATCAATCCCAAGGAACAGGTGATGCATGACCGGATTGCAGACGAACACCGCGTCGACGATCAATTCCTTGTCGATCCCGCCTTCGGTGGCGATCTGGCTAAACAGACCATTCATGCCCTCGCGCACTGCGCGGGTCATTTCATCCGCGCCAGAGGCATTCATCATCGAATAGCTGACCCGGCTCATCAAATCTTCGCCAAAGCGGATCTGCGGGTTCATCACACCGGAGGAGGCAATCACCTCGCCTGTGGCCAGATCGCACAGATGCGCCGCAATGGTGGTGGAGCCAAGATCGACCGCAAGACCGTAAACCGTGCCTTCGTAATAGCCTGGCCAGATCGCCATGATGCGTGGGGCGTTTTCGGCATCCCCAAGATGCACGGCAACGGTCACTTTCCAGTTGCCCTTGCGCAGCACCGGTTGCATCACCTGCAGGATATGCAGATCGGCGGTCACATCCTCCAGCTGCCATTGATCTTTCAGCGCGGCCCGCAGCCGCTCCAGATCGCCGGAAGGGTCGTGCATGTCAGGCTCCTGCACCTCGACATAATAAAGCTTGGTGGTGGGGTTGATGACGATGTCCCGCGCCTCGGCGCGTTTGCGCACCACCTGTTTGTGCACCTGGCTTTCGGGGGGCACGTCGATCACCACATCGCCCTGAACCGCCGCCTGACAGCCCAGCCGCCGCCCGTCAATCAGCCCGCGCTTGTCCTTGTAGCGCTGTTCGACGGCATTCCATTCGGACAAGGCATCATCGCGCACTGTGACTTTATGTTTGGAAAACTCGCCATAGCTTGGCGTGATCTGGCATTTGGAACAAATCCCGCGCCCGCCGCAGACGGAATCGAGATCAACCCCCAACTGCCGCGCGGCGGTCAGAATGGGGGTGCCAACCGGAAAATGCCCGCGCTTGCCGGATGGGGTGAAAATCACCAGAGGATCACTGCTCATTGCCTGCACCTTTGACTGCCTTTGCGGGCAGCATAGCGAGGCAGACCGGAAGGGAAAGCCAGCCTGCGGCAAAAAGCAGGCCAGACCCGTCATTTAGAGAGGGATTTTAGATCTTTACTTGAATGATCTCGCCCTGATCGCGCCCGTTGAAACACGCCACGAATTCCAGAACGTCGATAAGGGCTTCGTCTTTGTGACTTGACGTCACAATAAATCGATCTTGCGCGGTCCCACTCCCAAGGATCAACGCATCCACATGGTCTTCAAGCGCTTCACATCCTTCGCCAAATATCGCGATGAGGCTGGCCCGCTGCGAAAGCCACTGCTCTACCATGCGCGAAAGAACAAGGGAATCTGATACCGGACTATGCAGAACAATCTTTGGGCCGCCATCACATGTCATCCAAGAAATCCGAAACCAAGGGTGCATCCCGCAGTACCGCGGCCATCAACATTTATTCAACCAAAGAGTCTCCTCAACAAACTTTGTTTGACCGGTGCATTCAAGCAATGGAACTGATCGACTTCGCTCGCCTCCAAGTAACTATCATAGCGGAAGCCGATTAGCTCTTCGATCAATTCAACAGGAATCTCAAAAACAAAATCGACACCTGTGTCTCCGCGTTGTTCGTTGAACAAAGCAGATCTTCTCATTTCATATGTATCAGGTAAATCGCCGGTCGCTTCGATCTGGAAAATGTCGTCCCCGTCGCCGGCATGCGTGACCCGCCAAAGCTCTGTCCCACCCCTCCAGAAAGTGGCCGAACTCCACATCGTTGTCTCGTTGATCTCGCACAGACAGATGTCGTGATCTTCGGAAAAAGCCTCAATCTCTGCAAGTTTGGTTTGACCGAAAGTTTCCTCTTCGCTCCACAAAACCGTCCAGCCAGAGGACTTGATCTGAGCCACCCACCATTCTTCCTGTGGCATTTCGCTGCACAGCTGTTCAGCCGATAATCCGAAGGCATTCAAGACCTGCGCAGGGCTGGCCTTCGCTCCCAGAAAACAAATGCGAAAGCCCATGCCAAGCCCTCCCTAAAAACGCGAACTACCTAGCAAAAAACATGTTTTGCGTGTGATGGCAAGTCAGCTTGGGTTTTGCTCCGATTGATCCTGATCTGGACATTTCACCACCAATGCGCCATCACACGCCCTATGAAAACCTTGCATCAAAAACCATGCGCCCGCTGTGCGGCGCGAATTACCATCCCGGCCTGATTTGCCGGGCCGGGTCGGTTCCTGTTTTTGATGTTTCAACGCGCAAGCTGCGCTACCACAAGGTTTTTCTCACCATGACACATATACCAACGCTGCACATGCTTTGCGGCAAGATCGCCGCTGGCAAATCGACACTGGCCAACCAGTTGGGCCAAGCGCCCCGCACCGTTCTGATCTCGGAGGATGAATGGCTGGCGGCGTTATTTCCCGGTCAGCTCAACACGTTGGATGATTACATCGCCCATAGCCGCCATCTGCGAACCATCATGGGGCCGCATGTGACCGGGCTGCTGAGTGCGGGGGTGTCCGTCGTGCTGGATTATCCGGCCAATATGGTGCGCACCCGCGCGTGGATGCGCGAAATAATCCGGACCTCTGGCGCAGCTCATGTTATGCACCTGTTGGACCCGCCCGATGCGGTGTGCCTCAAAAGGCTGCGCAAACGCAATGCGCAAGGCGATCATGCCTTTGCCGCGACCGAGGCGCAGTTTCATCAGTTTGCCAAGTTCTTTGAGCCGCCCCGGCCAGAGGAAGGTTTTGAGGTCGAGGTGCATCAGGTCATAGGCGCCGATCAAAGCTGATCTCGAAAGGGCGGGGCTTTGGGAAGTAGCTAAAACTGGCTCCGCTCATGAAAGATAAAGCCCAGAAAATTCAGCAAAATCTGCGCCGCGAGGATCGTGGTGCTGCCCGATTGGTCATAATCCGGCGCCACCTCGACCAGATCAATGCCGACAATCTCATGCCTTTGAGCTGCCGCCTGCAGCAGCTCAAGTACCTCATAGTATAGAAACCCACCGTGGGATGGCGTGCCCGTGCCCGGCGCGATAGAGGGGCAGAAGGCGTCAATATCGATGGTCACATAAAGCCGCGCCCCTGCGGGCACATGTCCAAGCACCCCGCGCGGCCCCAACTCGCGGGCCTGCCGCACCGAGATGATATCGGACCCCATGGCGCGGGCGTCGTCATAGCCTTCTTTCGAGGTGGAACTGACATTGCGAATGCCCACCTGCGTCAAACCCGTCACATAATCCTTTTCCGCTGCCCGCCGCATCGGGTTGCCGTGTCCATGCCGCACCCCGTGGCGCACATCGACAAAGTCCAGATGCGCATCGATTTGCAGGATGTGGATGTCTCCCTGATCGTCAAAGGCACGGATACAGGGGATGTTCACCGAATGATCACCGCCGATGACCACGGGCAGGGCGCCCGCCGCCAATATCGCCCGCACGCCAATTTCGATGTTCCGGTGGCTGGCCTCGGTGTCGGTGTGCACGATATCTGCATCACCGATATCGACGATGTTCACATCGCCGGGCAGATAGGTCACGTCGTCCTCATGGTCATAGGCGCCGGCATGGCCAAAGCTGAACAGGGTCGAAGCCTCACGCACCCCGCGCGGACCAAACCGCGCCCCTGAACGCCACTGCGTGCCCGCATCAAACGGCGCACCCAGCACGGCCACATCCGCATCCAGCGCGTCCCAATCAGGCTCATATGGGCGCTTGCCAAAGGTCGAAATGCCCACAAATGGCAGGTTCAACCTGCCCGCATCATATCCGTGTTCTGCCATATTGCCCCCTTTGCCCGGATCATTGACCAGCACGCCCAACCACGCAAGCACCTTGCACGTGATCAAGGGCGCAATTGCCCCTTTCCAATTGTGGCCATCCGTGAAATAGCAAACCGCCAAATGAACCCATGACCCGAGGTGTATGATGGAGATTCGTGAGGCCCTGACCTTTGATGATGTGCTGCTTGTTCCGGGGGCGTCCTCCGTTCTGCCTTCCACGGCGGATACACGCACATTTGTGACCAAATCCATTGCGCTGAACATCCCGCTGCTCAGCTCCGCGATGGACACCGTGACCGAAAGCCGGATGGCCATTGCCATGGCGCAGGCCGGGGGCATGGGCGTGTTGCACCGCAATCTCGATATCGAACAGCAGGCACGCGAGGTGCGCCGTGTGAAACGCTTCGAAAGCGGGATCGTCTACAACCCGATTACCTTGACCCCCGATCAGACATTGGCCGACGCCAAAGCCTTGCAGGAACGCTACAACGTCACCGGTTTTCCGGTGGTGGATGGCTCTGGCCGGGTTGTCGGGATCGTGACCAACCGTGACATGCGCTTTGCCTCCGATGACAAGACCCCGGTCAGCGTCATGATGTCCACGGACAACCTTGCCATTTTGCACGAACCGGCGGACCGTGAAGAGGCCATCAGCCTGATGAAATCGCGCCGCATCGAAAAACTGTTGGTGACGGACAAAGATGGCAAGCTCACCGGTTTGCTGACCTTGAAAGACACCGAACAGGCGGTCCTGAACCCAACCGCGTGCAAGGACAATCTGGGCCGTCTGCGCGTGGCGGCGGCAACCACTGTTGGCGATGCAGGCTTTGAACGCTCGCAGGCGCTGGTCGAGGCGGGTGTGGATATGATCGTGATCGACACCGCACATGGCCATTCCGAAGGGGTGGCCCATGCCGTGACCCGCGCCAAGGCCCTGAGCAACGAAGTGCAGGTGGTGGCGGGCAATGTGGCCACGGGTGCCGCAACACGGGCGCTGATTGATGCGGGCGCGGATGCGATCAAGGTCGGCATCGGGCCCGGCTCGATCTGTACCACCCGTATGGTGGCCGGTGTGGGTGTGCCCCAGTTGACCGCGATCATGGATTGCGCCGCGGCGGCTGGCGACATTCCGGTGATCGCCGATGGCGGCATCAAGTTCTCCGGCGATTTTGCCAAGGCGATTGCGGCGGGCGCGTCCTGTGCCATGGTCGGTTCGATGATCGCGGGCACCGATGAAAGCCCCGGAGAGGTGATCCTTTACCAGGGCCGCAGCTTCAAAAGCTATCGCGGCATGGGATCACTTGGCGCCATGGCGCGTGGATCTGCGGATCGTTATTTCCAGAAAGACGCCGCCAGCGACAAACTGGTGCCCGAAGGCATCGAAGGGCAGGTGCCTTACAAGGGCAGCGCGGGCGCGGTTGTGCACCAGTTGGTTGGCGGCCTTCGCGCGGCGATGGGTTACACAGGTTGTGCGACCGTGGCGGAGATGCGCAAGGATTGCAGCTTTGTTCGGATCACCGGCGCCGGCCTGAAAGAAAGCCATGTCCATGACGTTCAGATCACCCGAGAGAGTCCGAACTACCGGATTGGATAAACACTTATGAACAGCAGCTTATCACGCAAACTAAAGGTAGTGATTGCGCCATGACACCGGGTGCACGGGTTGCTGCTGCGATCGAAATACTGGGGGATATGGCCGATGGGCTGGCGGCCGAACAGGCGCTGACCCGCTGGGCACGGCGCAGCCGTTTTGCCGGGTCAAAAGACCGTGCCGCGATCCGCGATCACGTGTTTGATGTGCTGCGCTGCCGGCGCACTGCGGCGCACTACGGCCAAGGCGATACCCCTCGGGCCTTGATGATCGGCGTCCTGCATCAACAGGGTGCAAAACTGGATGATCTTTTTACCGGCGATGGCCATGCGGCTGCGCCGCTGTCGGACCACGAACGGATGTTCCCGGATCCCCCGACGGATCAGGCTGTGGCATGGAACCTGCCCGATTGGCTGATACCTGCTTTTGTATCCTCGCTTGGCGAAACGGCAGATCAGGTGGCCGTTGCCCTGCAAGACCGTGCACCGGTTTTCCTTCGGGTGAACAGCCTCAGGACCAGCCGTGAGCAGGCACGGGAATCATTGGCCGCTGAAGGTGTTGATACCGCTGATAACCCCCTGTGCGACACGGCCCTGACTGTCATCGACGGCGCGCGCAAGATCCGCAATTCCAATGCCTACCTGCAAGGACATGTCGAACTGCAAGACGCCGCCAGTCAGGCGGTTGTGGCAGCACTTCCCGCAGGTGGCCGCGTTCTCGATTATTGCGCAGGGGGCGGCGGCAAGGCCCTGGCGATGGCAGCAGACCCGGATCGCAAGATTTTTGCCCATGATATTGACCCGCGCCGTATGGCCGATTTGCCGGGGCGGGCGGATCGTGCGGGCGCTGAAATCAAGACTTTAAGCACCGAACAAACTGTTCAATCCGAAAAGTTCGACGTGGTCCTGTGCGACGCGCCTTGCTCGGGCTCCGGCGCATGGCGGCGGGCGGCAGAAGGCAAATGGACCCTTTCGGCGGACCAACTGGCGAGGCTCAACCAAACCCAGGACGATATTCTGGACAAGGCGGCGGCATTGACATCCTCCGGCGGCCTGTTGGCCTATGCCACCTGTTCGGTCTTGCGGGCCGAAAACGAAGACCGGGTCGAGGCGTTCTTGGCACGGCATCCGCGCTGGTCCATGACCTATTCCCGCCGGTTTGACCTTGGTCCAGACGGCGATGGATTCTACACAGCACACTTGACGCAAGATTAACTGACACGGCATGCAACTCAGGGGTGCATAATGAGCGATAGTTAATCGTCGATTAACTCTTCGTGCCCCTAATGCGAGCGGAACTCGTTTGGGGGGACTGGCTTGAATACCGCTAAACCGCAATTGGATCCAACGGAACCGCCGCCCACGGCGGGCCGGATCAGGATGTTTGTTGTGCTGTCCGTGTTGCTGGCTGTATTGGCCGTGATCGCGCCGCACCGCATCGCGACATTGTGTTTGCTCACGGCTGCAACGACGATATTGGCCTTTGCCTGCCTGCGTGCCTATCGGGATGCCCGCCGGATGAAAAAGGACGTTGGCAAGGTCAATATCGTGGCTGATTTTATCGCCAATGACACGGTGGCCAGTCTTGTCACCACACGGGATGGAACTGTCACGCTCCAAAACGCTGCCGCAACGCGCATGTTCAAGAACGACGATAATGTCACGCTTGCCAATATCTTGTCCGGCACTTTTGCCAGCCCGCAGGCCATTTTGTACCGCCTACAATCGCGTGCAACCGTCACCGGAACCGCCCATGAGGATATTGTAACCAAAACCGGCCATATGCGCATCGGCGTCCATGATATCGGGCAGGGCGGTCTGGTCTGGCGCATTGATCAGATACCGGACCGCACACCGCCACGCCAACCCCAAGAAGGCCAGCAATTGCCGATGGTTATGGTGGGACGCACCGATGCAATCCTGTTCATGAACGATGCCGCGCGGCGGCTGGTGGGCGGGCGTGTCAAATCGCTTGACCGGATGTTCACGCGGCTGCCTTTGCTGCCCGGCACACAGGCCGAGATTACCACCGCAGACGGTCCGCAAAAGGCGCTTGTTGCTGAGATCCAGGCCGGGGCAGGCCGACGGGCGATCTATCTTTTGCCGCCGCCCGATGTGCTGCAAACCGGCGAACAGGGATGGCAGGCTTTCCACGATCTGCCCGTTCCGATGATCAAGGTCGCCCCGGACGGGGCCGTCCAATCTTTCAACAAAATGGCCAAGACACTGGTCGGTGTGAATCTGTCCGAAACCGTGCATCTGTCTGATTTGATGGAAGGGTTAGGCCGCTCCATCACCGATTGGCTGAACGACACTTTGGCCGGTCGCAAGGTGCAGAAGTCCGAATTTTTGCGGCTTCGGCGCGAGGACAAGGAGGTTTTTGTGCAAGTCGTGCTGAACCCGATCAACGAAGACGGCAACCCCGCATTGATCGCGGTCATGCATGACGCGACTGAGCTGAAATCATTGGAGGCGAAGTTTGTACAAAGTCAGAAAATGCAAGCGATCGGACAACTTGCGGGCGGCGTTGCGCATGACTTCAATAACCTTCTGACCGCGATCTCTGGCCATTGTGACCTGCTGCTGTTGCGCCATGATCAGGGCGACAGTGATTATGGTGATCTTGTCCAGATCAGCCAGAACGCCAATCGTGCCGCCGCATTGGTCGGGCAATTGCTGGCCTTCTCGCGCAAACAGACCCTGCGACCCGAGACGTTGGATATGCGCGATACTTTGGCCGATCTGACCCATCTGTTGAACCGACTGGTGGGCGAAAAGGTCACGCTCACGCTCAGCCATGATCCGGTTCTGCAACCCATTCGGGCGGACAAAAGGCAGTTGGAACAGGTGCTTATGAACCTTGTGGTCAATGCCCGTGATGCCATGCCCGAAGGCGGAGAAATTCGGATTGTTACCGAATCCATCACCCTCAAAGATCCGCTGCTCCGCGATCAGGTTTCCGTGCCGCCGGGCCAATATGTCACCGTCAAAGTCATCGACGAGGGATCAGGCATTGCGCCCGACAAACGTGACAAGGTGTTTCAACCGTTCTTCACAACCAAACGCACGGGCGAGGGAACGGGCCTTGGCCTGTCCACGGCTTACGGCATCGTCAAACAATCGGGCGGCTTCATCTTTGTCGATTCCATTGTCGGCAAAGGCACAACCTTTGCGCTCTATTTCCCGGTTCTGGATCTGCCCGCCACGGTGCAGCCCGCAGCCGCAGCCAAATCTCTGCCTCCGCGGGCCCAGACCGAAGATGGCGTTATCTTGCTGGTCGAAGACGAGGCGCCGGTGCGGGCCTTTGCCAGCCGCGCCTTGCGTTTGCGTGGCTATACCGTGCTTGAGGCCGATTGTGCCGAGGCCGCGCTTAAAACCCTCGAAGATGCGAACCTGAGCATTGATGTCTTTGTGACAGACGTGGTGATGCCGGGCATGGACGGGCCAAGCTGGGTGCGCGAAGCGTTGAAAGTGCGGCCAGACGTGCGGGTGGTCTTTGTGTCAGGCTATGCCGAGGACAGCCTAGCGGAGGCGCAGACAAAAATCCCCAACTCCGTGTTCCTCCCCAAACCCTTTTCACTGAGCGAGCTGACAGACACGGTGGGGCAGCAACTGCACTGACGCCAAGGGCTAGAAATCACGATATCGAATCGTAAAGCAGAAATTCCTCCGCACATTTGCGGCGCAGCCGGTCTTCGACCGATGTGGACAGATGTAACTGCATCGGAGGAGAGACATTGAGCTGCTGCAGATCAATACGCACCTCAAGCCGATCTTGCAGAAAGGCCTGCAACCGGTCTTGATCCTCATAGCGGAACAAATGGCTGATCCCGGTGCCATTCGGCTGTGATTTCAAAAAGTTAGCTTGACTTCCAACATCGGCAAACCCCGGCTTTTTGCCCTTGAGATAGCCCAGAACGAAGTCATCAAAACTGATTCCCGCCGTGCTGTTGGGCTTGCCCGCCATAAAGGGACGCTGGCGATAACGGTACCAACTGCCCAGCCACGACACCGGCTCCCGCATGACCGCCATCAATTCAAGCTCGACCCCGCACACCTTTTCAAACATCGGCCGAAAGAACCGGTTGTAGCGATAAACCGGCGCATGCTTCAGCATCGGCGGGTCCGAGACCACCATATCCGCCCGATCCGCCAAAGCCGCCTGATAGGCCGTTGTCCCGGTTTTGGGAACAGACAAAAACGCCAGACGTTCTTTAACAAAAACAAGCACTTTCGGCTCTCCACTTCGCAAATCAGATCATTCAATCAGATGTAAACTACTCCTTAACCAAAGTCGGAAAAGATAGCAAAGCAAAGAAATTGATTGAAATGTTCTCTTTTTGGTCCCATATGGAACATTAGCAGAACAAAACAGGATGGCCGGTCAGCGATTGCGGCAGGCAGACCACTATGACACTAAGGGGCTAGGCAAATGGCAACGGCAGATCTTTTGACAATGGACAATAAGAAATCAGCGGAAAAGCAAAAGGCGCTGGACAGCGCCCTGGCACAGATTGAGCGGCAATTTGGCAAAGGCTCAATCATGAAATTGGGCGCTGAGGGCGCCGTTCAGGACATCACAGCCAGCTCCACCGGCTCGCTTGGTCTCGACATCGCGCTCGGCATTGGCGGTCTGCCGATGGGGCGGATCATTGAAATTTACGGGCCGGAAAGCTCCGGTAAAACGACATTGACCCTGCACTGCGTGGCAGAGCAGCAAAAGAACGGCGGCGTCTGTGCTTTTGTGGATGCGGAACACGCGCTGGATCCGCAATACGCCCGCAAGCTGGGCGTCGACATTGACGAGCTGTTGATTTCGCAGCCCGACACCGGTGAACAGGCGCTTGAGATCACTGATACGCTGGTGCGCTCCGGTGCGGTGAACATGGTTGTGGTGGATTCCGTCGCCGCCCTGACCCCAAAATCCGAACTTGAGGGTGACATGGGCGACAGCTCTGTTGGTGTGCAGGCTCGCTTGATGAGCCAGGCCATGCGTAAACTGACCGGTTCTATCTCGCGCTCCAACTGCATGGTGATCTTCATCAACCAGATCCGGATGAAGATCGGCGTGATGTTCGGCTCTCCCGAAACCACGACAGGTGGCAACGCGCTGAAGTTCTATTCCTCCGTCCGTCTGGACATCCGCCGCATTGGCGCATTGAAAGACCGCGACGAGGTTGTCGGCAACGCCACCCGCGTCAAGGTCGTGAAAAACAAGGTTGCACCGCCGTTCAAACAGGTCGAATTCGACATCATGTATGGCGAAGGCATCTCCAAGATGGGCGAACTGCTGGATCTGGGCGTTAAGGCAGGCGTGGTCGATAAATCCGGCTCGTGGTTCTCTTACGGGGATGAACGGATCGGGCAGGGCCGCGAAAACGCCAAGACCTTCCTCAAGGAAAATGAGGCAATGGCCCGCGAGATCGAGGATAAAATCCGCGCCGCCCATGGGCTGGATTTCGAGGGCTCCGAAAACGACGATATCCTCGAAGCTTGAGGCAAAGCGCGGGCCGGACCGTGCATCATAATTTGCAAGAAGGGCGCAGCATTGAGTTGCGCCCTTTTTTCATGGGCGGCCCTGTGGACAGCCCTCTCTTGCGCGGCTATTTGAAAAGGAAGATTTTTGCCCCGGAAGGCCTGACCTATGAAGACGTTGAACGAGATCCGCTCCACCTTTTTGTCCTATTTCGGCAAACAGGGCCACGCGATTGAGCCATCCGGCCCATTGGTGCCGCGCAACGACCCGACATTGATGTTTGCAAACTCCGGCATGGTGCAGTTCAAGAACCTCTTTACCGGGGTTGAAACGCGCGACTATGTCCGTGCCACCACCGCGCAAAAATGTGTGCGGGCAGGGGGCAAGCACAACGATCTGGACAATGTCGGCTACACCGCCCGCCACCACACCTTCTTTGAAATGCTCGGCAACTTCAGCTTTGGCGACTATTTCAAGGCCGAGGCCATCGCCTTTGCCTGGGAATTGTTGACCAAGGACTTTGGCATCGACGCCTCGCGCCTTTTGGTCACGGTGTACCACACCGACGATGAGGCCGCCGAGATCTGGAAGAAGGTCGCCGGCCTGCCCGATGACCGGATCATCCGCATCGCCACCGACGACAACTTCTGGCGTATGGGACCAACCGGCCCTTGCGGCCCCTGCACCGAGATTTTCTATGACCACGGCGATCACATCCCCGGCGGCCCTCCCGGCACACCAGAGGAAGACGGCGACCGGTTCATCGAGATCTGGAACATCGTTTTCATGCAGAACGAACAATTCGAAGACGGCTCCATGAAGCCGCTCGCGATGCAGTCGATCGACACCGGCATGGGGCTGGAACGGATTGGCGCATTGTTACAGGGCCAACACGACAATTACGAGACCGACACCATGCGCGCCCTCATTGAGGCCAGCGGCAATGCGCTGCACATGGATCCGTTCACCAGCGGCAACGTGCATCACCGTGTGATCGCTGATCACCTGCGATCCACCTCCTTCCTGATTGCCGATGGCGTGATGCCCTCCAACGACGGACGCGGCTATGTCCTCCGCCGGATCATGCGCCGCGCCATGCGTCATGCGCATCTGCTCGGCGCAAAAGACCCGCTGATGTATCAACTGGTCCCCGCATTGGTAAGCCAGATGGGCTCGGCCTATCCAGAGCTTGGACAGGCGCAGGCACTGATCACCGAGACCCTGATGCTCGAAGAAACCCGCTTCAAACAAACCCTTGAGCGCGGTTTGAAACTGCTCGAAGACGAGGTAAGCACCTTGGAAGAGGGCGCCGCCTTGCCGGGCGCGGCGGCGTTCAAACTGTATGACACCTACGGCTTCCCGCTGGATCTGACCCAAGATGCCCTGCGCGAACAGGGCCGCGCTGTGGACACAGACGGGTTTGACACCGCAATGGCCGAGCAGAAAGCCAAGGCGCGCGCAGCATGGTCTGGTTCGGGCGAAGCGGCAGATGCAACGGTTTGGTTCGATGTGGCAGACAAACACGGCACCACGGATTTCCTCGGCTATGACACCGAAACCGCCGAGGGCCAGATCGCTGCGATTGTGCAAGGCAGCGACCTGACCGAGAAGGCAGGCAAAGGCGACACCGTGCAAATCGCCCTGAACCAGACCCCGTTCTATGCAGAATCCGGTGGTCAGGTGGGTGACAGCGGCACAATCCGCACCGAAACGGGCAAGGTGCAAATCACCGATACCCGCAAAACCGCTGGCGTTTTCTCCCATATAGGCAAGGTGTTAGAAGGCGAAGTTGAAGTAGGTCAAGCCGCCGTTCTCGAGGTGGATCACAGCCGCCGGACCGCCATCCGCGCCAATCACTCCGCCACGCACCTGCTGCATGAAGCCCTGCGCGGCGCATTGGGCGATCACGTCTCGCAGCGCGGCTCGCTCAATGCTGCTGACCGGCTGCGCTTTGACTTCTCCCATGCCAAGGCGCTCAGCCCGGAAGAGCTGTCGGGCGTGGAAAGCGAAGTGAATGACTACATCCGCCAGAACACACCGGTGGAAACCCGCATCATGACACCGGACGATGCCCGCGCTCTCGGCGCGCAGGCGCTCTTTGGTGAGAAATACGGCGACGAGGTGCGCGTGGTCTCCATGGGGCGGCAAGACGGCTCTGGCAAAGGCACGGACAAATCCACCTATTCACTGGAGCTTTGCGGCGGCACCCATGTGCGCCAGACCGGCGATATCGGCGCCTTTGTCCTCTTGGGCGACAGCGCCAGCAGCGCCGGCGTGCGCCGCATCGAAGCCCTGACCGGGGCCGAGGCGCTGAACTGGCTGCGCGATCAACAGGCCGCGCTCTCCCGCGTCGCGGAAACCCTCAAAACAGCCACAACAGATGTGCCAGACCGCGTCCGCGCCCTGATGGATGAACGCAAGGCGCTGTCCAACGAGGTGGCGCAACTGCGCCGCGAATTGGCGATGTCCGGCGGCGGCAGCGCAGCACCAGACGTGCGCGAGGTCAATGGCGTCAAATTCATCGCCCAGGTGCTCAGCGGTGTTACCGGCAAGGATCTTCCTGCGCTGGTTGATGAACACAAGGCTCAGCTGGGCTCCGGCGCAGTGCTGCTGATTGCCGACGCGGGCGGCAAGGCGGCTGTGGCCGCAGGCGTTACCGATGATCTCAAGGGCGATCTGTCTGCCGTTGATCTGGTCAAGGCGGCAGTGGCCGAATTGGGCGGCAAGGGCGGCGGTGGCCGCCCCGATATGGCACAAGGCGGCGGCAAAAGCGCCGACAACGCGCAAGCGGCCATCGCCGCTGCCGAAAACACAATAAAAGGATAAGACCCATGGGCGCACTTTGGATTGCACATGTCACCGTCACCGACGAAGAGGCATACAAGAAATACGCCGCGGGCGCGACCGTCGCCATTGCCGAACACGGGGGCGAGTTTATCGCCCGTGGCGGCCGTTTCGTTCAGCTTGAAGGCAAGGAACGGCCACGCAATGTCGTGGCCCGGTTCCCCGACGTGGAAACCGCAGAAAAATGTTACCACTCAGAGGCTTATCAGGCGGCACTGAACCATGCCCGCGGCGCGTCCGAGCGCGAGCTGATGATCATCGAGACCAACGAATAACGCCTGTCTCCAACCTTTTTGGCCTTAAATACTCCGGGGGGTGCGGGGGGTTGGCCCCCCGCTGCGGTCC
This sequence comes from Sulfitobacter mediterraneus, assembly GCF_016801775.1. Taxonomy (NCBI): domain Bacteria; kingdom Pseudomonadati; phylum Pseudomonadota; class Alphaproteobacteria; order Rhodobacterales; family Roseobacteraceae; genus Sulfitobacter; species Sulfitobacter mediterraneus. The sequence continues at coordinate 912,773 of NZ_CP069004.1, forward strand.
GGTCGCATCAAGCGACCGGAACCTGATTTAGCCCGCTTTTGCCATGCGCTTGCGCTCATGGGGATCCAGGTAACGCTTCCGCAGACGGATCGCATTTGGCGTCACTTCCACCAGCTCATCATCGTCGATATAGGCAATCGCCTCTTCCAGCGACAGGATCTTTGGCGTGGTCAGGCGCACCGCTTCATCGGTGCCAGAGGCCCGCACGTTGGTCAGCTTTTTACCCTTCAGTGGGTTCACTTCCAGATCGTTCTCGCGCGAATGCTCGCCAATGATCATGCCGGTGTACACATCGGCCTGTGCACCGATCATCATCTTGCCGCGCTCTTCGAGGTTCCAAAGGGCAAAGGCCACCGATGTGCCGTTTTCCATGGAGATCAGAACACCTGCACGGCGGCCCGGAATTGGCCCCTTGTGCGGTGCCCATTCGTGGAACACCCGGTTGATCACGCCCGTGCCGCGCGTGTCGGTCAGAAACTCACCGTGATAACCGATCAAGCCACGCGATGGCACATGGGCCACGATGCGGGTCTTGCCGGCGCCGGCTGGTTTCATCTCGACCAGCTCACCCTTGCGCACGCCGGTGATCTTTTCGATCACGGCGCCGGAATATTCGTCATCCACGTCGATGGTGGCCTCTTCAATCGGCTCATGGCGAACCCCATCAATTTCGCGGAACAGAACCTGCGGACGCGAGATCGACAGCTCAAAGCCTTCGCGGCGCATGTTTTCGATCAGAACGCCCATCTGCAATTCGCCGCGGCCCGCAACCTCAAAGGCATCGCCGCCCGGCGTGTCGCTGATCTTGATCGCGACGTTTGATTCCGCTTCCTTCAACAGACGTTCACGGATCACGCGGGACTGCACTTTCTTGCCGTCACGGCCCGCCAGCGGGCTGTCGTTGATGCCAAAGGTCACGGTGATGGTGGGCGGGTCAATCGGCTGTGCCGGGATGGCTTCGCTAACGGATTGATCGGCCAGCGTATCGGCCACGGTGGCCTTGGTCATGCCCGCAATAGAAACAATGTCGCCCGCTTCGGCCACGTCAATTGCCGTTTGATCCAAACCACGAAACGCGAGAATTTTAGTGCAACGGAAGTTTTCAATCAAAGAGCCATCACGCGACATCGCCTTGATCGTTTGGCCAGCTTTCAACGTGCCGGTTTCAACACGCCCCGTCAGCAACCGCCCCAGGAACGGATCACCGCCCAGAGTTGTTGCGAGCATGGTAAACGGCTTGTCGGTTTCGCTGATCTGCTTGGGGGCAGGGACGTGGTCAAGGATCAACTGGAACAGATCGTCCAGACCCTCGCGTTTGCCGTCAAGTTCGTGATCGGCCCAACCGGCGCGACCGGAGGCGTACATCGTCGGGAAATCCAGCTGTTCGTCTGTCGCATCAAGGCTGGCAAAAAGGTCAAAGCATTCGTCCAGCGCCCGGTCCGGTTCGCCATCCGGCTTGTCGACCTTGTTGATCACAACGATCGGCCGCAGACCCAGCTTAAGCGCCTTGGAGGTCACAAATTTGGTTTGGGGCATCGGGCCTTCAGCCGCATCCACCAGAAGGACAACACCGTCCACCATCGACAGGATCCGCTCAACCTCGCCGCCAAAGTCGGCGTGGCCGGGGGTGTCCACGATGTTGATACGTGTGCCTTTCCACTCGACCGAAGTCGGCTTGGCAAAGATCGTGATGCCGCGTTCGCGCTCCAGATCGTTGCTGTCCATGGCCCGTTCGGTGGTGGCCTGGTTTTCACGGTAGGTACCGGATTGTTTCAGAAGCTCGTCCACCAGCGTGGTTTTGCCGTGGTCAACGTGAGCGATGATTGCGATATTGCGCAGGTCCATGGGATCAGCCTTTGTGTCAAAGTTGCTGCCCCCTAACGTGCAGGCGGGACAAAGGCCAGCCCAAAAGCGGATCACTCGGCGGGCTGTTGCCCGCTGTCATCCACTTGCCGCAGCGTCATAGCGCAACGGGCCTTTCACAACGCGGCCCGGCGGCCCGACGGTCCTGCGCGGTTCAGTGGGTTTGACTGCCGGAAAACAGATGGATCACAACGATGCCAGAGATGATCAGGCCGAGCCCCAAAATCGCGGGCAGATCCAGCTTCTGACCAAACAGGACAAAGCCGATCCCCGCGATCAGGACAATCCCGAGGCCAGACCAGATCGCATAGACAATGCCCACTGGCATCACCTTGAGCGCCAGCGCCATGAAATAGAACGACAGCCCGTAAAACAGCACGACCGCCACCGATGGCCAGAACCGTGAAAACTGTTGAGAGGCTTGCAGTGCGGTGGTGCCAAGGGTTTCGGTAACGATGGCAACAATCAGCCATATATAGTGAACGGGCATGTCAAATCCTTCTGAGCACGGGCAGTTGCGTGGTTTCCTTGATCTCTTCCATCACAAAACTGGCCGAGACATCGGACAATGGCACCTTGCGGATCAACGCCTGATAAAGACGATCGTAATCCGCCATATCCGCCACACGGGCCCGTATCAGATAGTCCAGATCCCCGGTCATCCGGTACACACCCAGGATCTCCGGCATGCCAAGGGTGGCCTTGGAAAAGGTATCCAGCCAATCGGGCGCATGGGCGTTGGTGCGGATTTGCATGAATACCGTCAGACCGAGGTTGAGTTGCACCGGATCGAGCAGCGTCACCCGCGACCGGATCAGCCCGCTGTCTTCCATGGCCTTGATCCGGCGCCAGCAGGCATTGCGCGACAGGCCAACGACCTCACCCAGTGATTCCAGTGATTTGCCCGCATCGCGTTGCAATTCGGCAAGTATTCTCCGGTCTATGTCGTCAATTGATCCCATAAATCCGAGTATCACGGGAAAATTTCACGTGATCAAGAAAATTGGCGCAGACTTTGGGAAAAATGCACAGGCCACTGCGGTTACATTGGGCAAACGCAAATTCAACGTGGAGCCCCCTCATGATCGCACGTCTTTTCCTCGACCATCCGGCCAAAGTGGATGAAACTTTCCTTGAGCATATGCTCTTCGCACTGAAATTCTCTGGCCTGCTGTTCGCTGCGGCGGGTGCGGCGCTGATCCACGCCTTTGTGCCTGCCTTGTGTGAAAAGACCGCCAGCGGGATCATCAAGACGCTCTATGAGCGCACCTGCAACCGGGGCTGATCTCTATGTGCAGATGGGCGGCGTGGCAGGGCAAACCCCTGTTTCTAAGCGAAATTCTGACCGCCCCGGATCATTCCTTGATCCAGCAGTCCCGCGAGGCCAGCAAATGCAAAACCGCGATCAACGCGGATGGTTTCGGGCTGGCCTGGTATGACCAACATCCCAATCCCGGCCTTTACCGGGATGTCTATCCGGCCTGGTCGGATGCAAACCTGAAATCATTGGCCGAACAAGTGCGCGCGCGTCTGTTTCTGGCCCATGTTCGCGCCTCGACCGGAACCGCGACCAGCCGCAACAACTGCCATCCCTTTGTGCAGGGCAAGTGGTCTTTCATGCACAACGGGCAAGTGGGCGGCTTTGACAGCTTTCGCAAGGACGCCGACATGATGATCCCTGATGCGCTTTATGCCCATCGCAAGGGCGCCACCGACAGCGAAGCGTTGTTTCTGGTGGCCTGCGGCATGGGGTTGGACAACGACCCAAAAGCCGCCATGCAAGCCGCCGTTGGCGCGTTTGAGGCCCGTTCCCTGCGATCAGGGCAGGGGCCACATATGCGCATGGCGGCAGGGTTCTCGGACGGGGTAACGCTTTACGCACTGCGCTATGCCTCCGACGATCTTGCCCCGTCGATGTTTTATCAGTGGAATGATGACTGGCAGGGCTGGTCGGTGGTCTCAGAACCCTACGACACAGCCTTCGGCAATTGGATCGAAGTGCCCAAGGGCAGCTTTTGCCGGTTCACCGCCACAGAGGTCAAGATTGAGCCTTTTGCGCCCATCTACGCGCAGGCCCAAACGCCGGAACTGCGTGCCGTCTGAACGATAAGGGCCGCAACTCTGCGGCCCGTTGTTTCTTACCCTGCCAACGCCTTGCTCAGGTTTTCGTCGATTTTCTCTAGGAACCCCATGGTGGTCAGCCACCCCTGATCCGGACCAACGAGCAGGGCCAGATCCTTGGTCATCTGCCCGCTTTCCACGGTGTCCACGACCACCCGCTCGAGCGTTTCGGCAAAGTTGGTCAGAGCCGCGTTGTCGTCCAGCTTGCCACGGTGCTTGAGGCCGCCGGTCCAGGCGTAGATCGACGCGATGGAATTGGTGGAGGTTTCTTCGCCCTTTTGGTGCTGGCGATAATGGCGCGTCACTGTGCCATGCGCCGCCTCGGCTTCAACGATTTTTCCATCGGGTGTCATCAGCTGCGAAGCCATCAACCCAAGCGAGCCAAAGCCCTGGGCAACGGTGTCCGATTGCACATCGCCATCGTAGTTCTTGCAGGCCCAGACAAAGCCGCCGTTCCATTTCATCGCGCAGGCGACCATGTCGTCGATCAGGCGATGTTCATAGGTGATGCCCTTTTCCTTGAACTGGGCTTCGAACTCTTCTTCATAGACCTTCTGGAACAACTCAAGAAAGCGGCCATCGTATTGTTTCAAAATGGTATTTTTGGTGGACAGATAGACCGGCCACCCAATATTCAAACCGTAGTTCAATGAGGCACGCGCAAAATCAATGATCGAACTGTCGAGGTTGTACATCCCCATGTAAACACCGGAAGAAGGGGCGTCATAGACCTCCTGCTCCATCACCGTACCGTCCTCACCGACAAATTTCATGGTCAGCTTTCCGGGGCCGGGGAATTTCATGTCGGAGGCGCGGTATTGATCGCCAAAGGCATGGCGCCCGATGACAATCGGCTTGGTCCAACCGGGCACAAGGCGCGGCACGTTCTTGCAGATGATCGGCTGGCGGAACACCACACCGCCAAGAATGTTGCGAATTGTGCCATTGGGCGAACGCCACATCTTCTTGAGGCCAAATTCCTCTACCCGAGCCTCATCGGGTGTGATGGTCGCGCATTTGACACCGACACCATACTTCTTGATCGCCTCGGCGGCATCAATGGTGATCTGGTCTTCGGTCTCGTCACGGGCTTGGATGCCAAGGTCATAATACTTCAGATCCACATCCAGATAGGGCGTGATCAGCTTTTTCTTGATGAAATCCCAGATGATCCGGGTCATTTCGTCACCATCAAGCTCGACGATGGGGTTTTCTACCTTAATCTTCGTCATGGATCGGTTCCTTTGGTATTGGGTATCTTTGAGGCAGGCCATAGCCCAGAATGCCGTGCAGGGGAAGTCTGTATACCTTAGTATACCGCGCAATCCAACCGATCTTATTCATCATTCGGCAAAAGACCAGGGACAGATGTTATCTCTCCAACGCCGCAAAAAACACCGCGATGCGCTGCTTGGCATAGTCCCACAAGCGCGGGGCACCTATGGCAATCTTGCTGCCGACGCGCTCGGCGATTTGGTCTTGGGTGACGTTGAACTCGGTCCAGCTACCGCCACCCGATTGCAGGTTTTGCATAGGCGGCTGAAACCGGTCGAGAGATTTGGCAAATTGCGCAGATGGGCTTTGCGCCGCTTCGAACTCTTCCCAGATGGCGCGCAACTCATCGCGCAAATCGTCCGGCAACAGCCCAAAAATCCGGTCAGCCGCAGCCTGTTCCAAGGCTTCCATCTGTGCAATGTCGTGATCGCCAAAAATTGGATTGTCGCCTGCGTCAATCTCAACCAAATCATGCAAAATCAACATCTTGATGACCAAGTTTAAATCAACATCCGGGCCAGCCTGATCTGCCAGCACCAACGCGTAAAGGGTCAGATGCCACGAATGTTCCGCCGAATTTTCGTAGCGCGAGTTGTCACAAAGCTCGGTCGCGCGGATCGTGTTCTTGAGCTTATCCGCCTCGTTGAGGAAGGCAATCTGCCGGTCCAGCCGGGAAAGGCCACCGCCGTCTTTCACGAACCGCCCGCGGCGCGATGCGCCTTGAGTTTCTGCGCCAGAAACGACCGGCCTTTATCATTCGCCATCCGGGTTCGGATCGCGGTCAAAAATGCCTCTTCAAGGGTCTGGGAGGAGGCACCAAGCACGGTGCCCACCTCCATAAACAACCGGTCTTCACCGATCTCGTTTTGAACCGCGAGGCATTCTTCGGCCAGTTTGTTGGCCATTTCGATGACGACGGGATCTGCCATCAGCGTGTGGTCTCCGTCAGGCGGCGTTTGACGTAATCCGTGGTCGACGTGATCAACGTATCCATATGCGGCTCTTCAAAGAAGTGGCCCGCGCCCTCGACCTCCTGGTGGGTGATGGTGATGCCCTTCTGCTCATGCAGCTTGTTCACCAGATTGACCGTATCAGGTGGCGGCGCGACGCGGTCGGCGGTGCCGTTGATGATCAGACCCGAAGACGGGCAGGGCGCCAGAAAGCTGAAGTCATACATATTCGCAGGCGGCGCGACCGAGATAAACCCGGTGATTTCGGGCCGGCGCATCAAAAGCTGCATGCCGATCCAGGCCCCAAAGGAGAAACCGGCAACCCAGCAATGTTTGGAATTGTTGTTCATCGACTGAAGGTAATCCAACGCCGAGGCCGCATCCGACAGCTCGCCAATGCCCTGGTCATATTCACCCTGGCTGCGCCCGACACCGCGGAAGTTAAACCGCAACACGGTGAAACCCATGTTGTAGAAGGCATAATGCAGGTTGTAGACCACTTTGTGGTTCATGGTTCCGCCAAACTGCGGATGCGGATGCAGGACGATCGCAATGGGTGCGTCACGTTCTTTTTGGGGGTGGTAGCGGCCTTCGAGGCGGCCTTCTGGTCCGGGGAAAATGACCTCTGGCATGAGCGTCCCTGTCTGGATGGTTCAAAGCGGCCCGCGAATAGTTGACAAATTCGCTAAGGCTCCTTAGAACGGTTCTAATCTTGTGCCCGAGCGCTATTCACGCGGGCCAGTCTAAGCGTTTATGCATTTTCATGCGCCCGCGTCAATCAAAGCGGGTGCAAATTGGGGGGTCAGCGATGAAGCTGTCAACAAAAGGCCGCTATGCGATGGTCGCCCTTGCCGATATTGCCCTTCAGCCGGAGGGGGCTTTGGTGTCTCTGGGCGATATTTCCGAGCGCCAGTCGGTCTCGCTGCCCTACCTTGAGCAATTGTTTGTGAAGCTGCGCCGTGCCGAACTGGTCACGTCGGTGCGCGGACCGGGGGGGGGCTACCGGCTGGCGCGGCCCACATCGGAGATCCGGGTGGTGGATATTCTGGCCGCAGTGGATGAAACCGTTGACGCGATGCACAAAGGTGCAGGCGCATCGGGCGGGTCGTCAGGCAGCCGCGCACAATCCTTGACCAACCGTCTTTGGGAAGGTTTGAGCGCCCATGTTTACGTCTTCTTGCATCAAACCCGCCTGTCGGATGTGATCTCCAACGAATTGGTCCCCTGTCCGGCTGTACCGAACCTGTTTGCCGTGGTGGACGAGCCATGAGCCGTTATCAAAAGGCCGCGCAAGCGCGACATGATTTTATAGGGAATGAGGGACGCTGTCCCTCAAACTCCCTGGAGATATTTGAGGCCAAAAAGAAAACATGAGGGTCTATCTGGATCATAATGCCACCACCCCCGTGCGGGCAGAGGCCCGTGCGGCTATGATTGCGGCAATGGATGTGGTGGGCAATCCATCATCGGTGCATGCCGAGGGCCGCGCGGCGAAGGCACTGGTGGAAAAGGCGCGGGCGCAGGTGTCTGCGGCGATGGGGGCGGAGGGTGCGGATATCGTCTTTACCTCCAGCGCAACCGAGGCGGCGGCATTGGCGATGAACGGGCGTGAATTGGCTGGCGCAGCGATTGAGCATGACGCGGTGCGGGCTTGGCTTGGCGGGGATCTGCAGGTGAACGGTGATGGGCATGTCCAGATCGCCGATCCCGCGCATTCGACCCTGCAATTGGCCAATTCCGAAACCGGTGTGCTACAGGATCTGCCTGCTGGGCTTGCTCTGAGCGACATGACACAGGCCTTTGGCAAGATACCGGTGGACTTTGTCGGCTCCGCTGTGCGCATGGCTTTGATTTCGGCGCATAAACTGGGCGGGCCAAAGGGCATCGGCGCATTGGTGTTGCGGCGCGGCCAAGAGGTGCCGGCACAGATCAAGGGCGGCGGGCAGGAAATGGGCCGGCGGTCGGGCACCGAGAACATCATCGGCATGGCCGGATTTGGCGCAGCAGCCGAGGCCGCAGCGCGGGATGTGGCCAATGGTCGCTGGGAAGAAATTGCCCAATTGCGCGATATTCTACAGCAGGCTCTTGAGGCTGGCGAAAACAAGACTATTTTTGTCGGGAAAGACACGGCGCGACTTCCCAATACGCTATGCATGCTAACCCCCGGCTGGAAAGGCGAAACACAGGTCATGCAGATGGATCTGTCAGGATTTGCGATCTCTGCCGGCTCGGCCTGTTCCAGCGGCAAGGTGCGTGCAAGTGCTGTCTTGCGGGCGATGGGCTTTGATGACACTCAGGCCGCGAGCGCGATCCGCGTTTCGCTGGGTCTGGAGACGACACAAGATGACGTGCTGCGGTTTGCGGACAGCTGGACGGCGAAACTGAAAAAACACGAGCAACGGGCCGCCTGAACGCGCCTTCGGAAAGGAACAAGACCTTGGATACTGTGACCCTGAACGAGAACGATGGCGTCAAAGAGGGCGTCGATCAGGAGACCGTGGATGCCGTGCGCGAAGTGGGCGGCAAGTATAAATACGGCTGGTCCACGGACATCGAGATGGAATATGCGCCCAAGGGTCTGACCCCCGACATCGTGCGCCTGATCTCCGAGAAAAACGAAGAGCCGGAGTGGATGACCAACTGGCGGTTAGAGGCCTATGAGCGCTGGTTGACCAAAACCGAGCCGGACTGGGCGATGGTGGATTATCCCGAGATCGATTTTCAGGATCAGTATTATTACGCCCGCCCCAAAAGCATGGCCGAAAAGCCGAAGTCTTTGGATGATGTGGATCCCAAGCTTTTGGAAACATACAAGAAACTTGGCATTCCGCTGAAGGAACAGATGATCCTTGCCGGTGTCGAAGGCGCCGAGGATGCGCCTGCGGAGGGCCGCAAGGTTGCTGTAGATGCGGTGTTTGATTCCGTATCCGTTGGCACCACCTTTCAGGAAGAACTGAAGAAAGCGGGGGTGATCTTCTGCTCTATCTCTGAGGCCATTCGCGAGCACCCCGAGCTGGTGAAAAAATACCTCGGCACAGTGGTTCCGGTTTCTGACAATTTTTATGCGACGCTGAACTCTGCAGTGTTCTCGGACGGATCTTTCGTCTATGTGCCGCCCGGTGTGCGCTGTCCCATGGAACTGTCGACATATTTTCGCATCAATGCCGAAAACACCGGCCAGTTCGAACGCACGCTGATCATCGCCGACAAGGGATCCTATGTGTCCTACCTTGAGGGCTGCACCGCGCCGCAGCGCGATGAAAGCCAGCTGCACGCTGCCGTGGTCGAGATCATCATCGAAGAAGACGCCGAGGTGAAATATTCCACCGTTCAGAACTGGTATCCCGGTGATGAAAACGGCAAGGGCGGCATCTATAACTTTGTCACCAAACGCGCCGATTGCCGGGGTGATCGGGCCAAGGTGATGTGGACGCAGGTTGAAACCGGCTCTGCGGTGACGTGGAAGTATCCAAGCTGCATTCTGCGCGGCGACGACAGCCAGGGTGAGTTTTATTCCATCGCCATCGCCAACAACATGCAGCAGGCCGACACCGGCACCAAGATGATCCATTTGGGCAAGCGCACCAAATCGCGGATCGTGTCCAAGGGCATTTCTGCTGGTAAGGCGCAGAACACCTATCGCGGGCTGGTGTCCATGCACCCCAAGGCCAAGGATTCGCGCAACTACACCCAGTGCGACAGCTTGCTGATTGGCGATCAATGCGGGGCGCATACGGTGCCCTATATCGAGGTCAAGAACAACAGCAGCCGGGTTGAGCATGAGGCGACGACCTCCAAGGTGGATGATGACCAGATGTTCTATTGCCGCTCGCGCGGGATGGACGAGGAAGAGGCGGTTGCACTGGTCGTGAACGGGTTCTGCAAGGACGTGTTGCAGGCCTTGCCGATGGAATTTGCAATGGAAGCGCAGGCCCTTGTGGCGATCTCTCTGGAAGGGTCTGTGGGGTGACCGACCAACCTTCCAACCACACCAGATTGCATGCCGATGCAGGTCCGGGGCTGGCTCAAACGCCGGTTCTGGGTGCGCTGAGCTTGTTTGTTCTGGTCGGTTTGGGGGGGATGTTCTGCGCCGCCTGGTTTGGCTTGCCGCAGCCCGGTTTCTGGGGCGCGGCGGGCGCTGTGGTGGTCGCGATTTTTTGGATCGCAATCAAAGGTTGGCGCAGGCGTCATTTGCAGGCGCGTGGCGAAGCGCTTCAATCGCAGCTGCACGAATTGAAACAAGAAGAATTTCGTCTGAAATACGCTCAGGCGCAGCAAGATGGAGAGATCCCTTTTGCCGCCAAGGGCAAGGAGAGTGATACGTGATCCTTACAACAACCAACTCGGTCGAGGGCCGCAGCATCGCCGCCTATCGCGGCATTGTCGTGGGCGAGGCGATTATGGGGGCCAATATCGTGCGCGATATGTTTGCCCGCGTCACGGACATCGTTGGTGGCCGCTCCGGCCAGTATGAAACCAAACTGCGCGATGCGCGCGAAACCGCGATGTCAGAGCTGGAAGACGAAGCCAGATCCAAAGGCGCAGATGCGGTTGTGGGCATTGACATTGATTATGAGATTATTTCGGACAGCATGATGATGGTGTCCGTCTCGGGAACAGCTGTCAGCCTAGGCTGATACATGAAGAATTGGCCGTAAGGCACGGAATAGGAAGAATAACATGCTGAGCATCAAGAACCTGAACGTAAAGCTCGAAGAAGAAGACAAGCAGATCCTCAAAGGTGTGAATCTTGAAGTTGAGGCGGGCAAGGTCCATGCGATCATGGGGCCCAACGGCTCTGGCAAATCGACGCTGTCCTATGTCCTGTCCGGCAAGGACGGCTATGAAGTGACCGAAGGCTCCGCCACGCTGGAAGGCGAAGATCTGCTGGATCTGGAGCCGGAAGAACGCGCCGCGGCTGGCTTGTTCCTGGCGTTCCAATATCCGGTTGAGATTCCCGGTGTGGGCAACATGACCTTTCTGCGCACCGCGGTGAATGCACAGCGCAAGGCGCGGGGCGAAGAGGAAATGTCGGCGGCCGAATTCCTCAAGGTGGTGCGTGCCAAGGCCAAAGACCTGAAGATCGACGCGGATATGCTCAAACGGCCCGTCAACATGGGCTTTTCCGGCGGTGAGAAAAAGCGCAACGAAATACTGCAGATGGCCATGCTTGAGCCAAAGATGTGCATTCTGGATGAAACCGATTCCGGGCTTGATGTAGACGCGATGAAACTGGTTGCCGAAGGGGTGAATGCCCTGCGCAGCGAAGGACGCGGATTTCTGGTGATCACCCATTATCAGCGTCTGCTGGATCACATCAAACCGGACGTTGTGCATATCATGGCAGATGGCCGGATCGTGAAAACCGGTGGTCCTGAACTGGCCCTGGAAGTCGAGAACAACGGCTATGCTGACATTCTCGCCGAGGTGGCCTGAACATGGCAGATGCAGCAGAAAAACTCTCGCCCACCGAGGCGATGATTGCCGGGTTGGAAATGCCCGGTGCAGGTTGGTCCAAAACGGCCCGCGAAGAGGCTTTGGCACGGTTGCGGGCTATGGGTCTGCCGGAACGACGCGATGAATATTGGAAGTTTACCCGCCCGGACACGCTGATCCAGCCAAGCCCACTTCCCGCCGCGGTCCTTAGCAATGACGAAGCGCCGTTGTTCGACGACATGGACCGCCTCAAGGTGGTGTTTGTAGACGGCGTTTTTGATGCGGATGCCTCGGATGATCTGAGCCTTGAAGGGATCACGATCGAGCGGCTGGCGACAGCCACAAGCGATCTGCATTGGGCGCGTGATCTTTATGGCGCACTTGAGTTGAACGGCCAAGATCCGGTGGAACGCCCCTTGGCCAGCCTCAACACCGCTTTTGCCACAGACGGTGTTTTGATCCATGTGACCGGCAAGCCATCCAAGCCAGTCAGCCTGATTTACCGCCATGTATCAGAGACTTCTGATGCGATCCTGCACCATTGCATCAAGCTTGATGCCGGGGCGGAGCTTACAGTTCTGGAAAACGGACCGGCCGCTGCGCGGTTCAACAAGGTCATGGAAGTCGATGTGGCGGATGGCGCCAAGTTCCATCATGTGCGCGCGCAGGGGCGCGATCATGAACGCCGCGCTGCCACCCATATCTTTGCCCGACTTGGGGCGGAATCCCTGTTCAAATCCTTTACGCTGACCGTCAATGGCGTGTTGACCCGCAATGATTGCGTGATCGAATTGACCGGTGACGATGCCAGCGCCCATGTGGCGGGCGCCTGTGTTGGCGATGGGGAATTCCATCACGATGACACGGTGTTCATCACCCATGATGCGGTGAATTGCGAAAGCCGCCAGGTGTTCAAGAAAGTGCTGCGCAACGGGGCAACCGGCGTGTTTCAGGGCAAGATTTTGGTCAAGAAAGATGCCCAGAAAACAGACGGTTATCAAATCAGCCAATCCCTGCTGCTGGACGAAGACAGCCAGTTCCTCGCAAAGCCGGAGCTTGAGATCTATGCCGATGATGTGGCCTGTTCACATGGCTCCACCTCCGGTGCGATTGATGAGGACGCTCTGTTCTACCTGCGGGCCCGTGGGATCTCCCATGCCGAGGCCACCGATTTGCTGACGCTGGCATTCCTGGCCGAAGCGGTTGAAGAAATCGAGCAAGAAGAGCTGCGCGAAGAATTGATTGGGCGTTTGTCGTCCTGGTTGCAACGCCGCAGCGCCTGATGTCGGCAACCCGCGATATCGTGGCCACCTACCGGGGGCCGGGGCAGGTTGTGCGCCGGCTGACCGGGCAGGGGCCGCGCGAGGACCGTGCGCTGATCTACCTGATGCTGGGATGTCTGATGGTGTTTGTCGCCCAGACCCCGCGCCTGGCGCGGGAGGCCCATGAGACAGGTGCTGATCTTGGCATGTCAATGGGCGGCACCTTAATGGCGTGGCTCTTTATCGCGCCTCTGCTGCTGTATCTGATTGCCTCGCTCAGCCATTTGGTGGCGCGGGCGTTTGGCGCATCGCTGAGCGGGTTCGGGGCGCGGGTCGCACTTTTCTGGGCGCTGCTTGCGGCCTCTCCCATCCTGCTGCTGTGGGGGCTGACTGCCGGATTTGTCGGCCCCGGCATTGAAATGACCTCTGTGGGCGTGATCTGGGTTGCGGTGTTCTTGTGGTTCTGGCTGGGCGGATTGCGCGGCGCGGCCAAAGGTGCGCCATGACACCCGATGTTCTGATCCCTCTGGCCCGGACCACCCTGCGCGAGCCACGGCGTGCCGCTGAAACAATCCTGAGCTGGCAGCTTAGCCGCGAAACCCTTTGGACCGCGATGGCGCTTGTCGCCGCGCTCTATACCTTTGTTCTGTCACTGCTCATTGCACTGACGCCAAACGCCATGAGCCTGCCCGGCTATGCAAATTCGCCCCTGGCGTTGTTTGTTCTGGTGGCGGGGATCATGGTTGTCTATGTCCACGCCGCCTATTGGACTGGCCTCGCAACCGGGGGAAGCGGCACGCTCGACGGGCTTTTGGCCGTTATGGTTTGGCTTCAGGTGATGCGGGCCGTGGCGGAGCTGGGCCTGATCGTGCTCTCCTTTGTGATGCCCGCGATGGCCACACTGGCCTCCATAGTGCTGACCGGGTGGAGCCTTTGGGTCATGCTGCATTTTTTGGTCGCCGCCCTGCATCTGCCCTCGATGGGCAAGGCGTTTCTTGTTTTGATCCTGTCCGGTATCGGGCTGGTTGTGGGTCTTGGGATCCTTCTTGCATTGATCGGGCTGACCGCCCAAGGAGTTTTGAACTGATGTATGATGTTGCGCAGATCCGCCGCGATTTTCCGATTCTGTCGCGGGAGGTCAACGGCAAGCCCTTGGTTTACCTCGACAATGGCGCTTCGGCCCAGAAACCACAGGTGGTGATCGACGCCATCACGCAGGCCTATTCGATGGAATATGCCAATGTGCATCGCGGTCTGCATTTTCTGTCCAATCTGGCGACCGACAAATATGAGGCGGTGCGCGGCACCATTGCAAAATTCCTCAACGCCAAGACGGAAAACGAGATCGTGCTGAACTCCGGCACCACCGAGGGGATCAATACGGTTGCCTATGGCTGGGCCATGCCGCGCATGAAAGCCGGTGACGAGATCGTGCTGAGTGTCATGGAACACCATGCCAATATCGTGCCTTGGCATTTCCTGCGCGAACGGCAAGGCGTGGTCCTCAAATGGGTCGACACCGACAGCACCGGCGCGCTTGATCCGCAGGCGGTGATTGATGCCATCGGCCCCAAGACCAAGCTGGTTGCAATCACCCAATTGTCCAATGTCCTGGGCACCAAGGTCGATGTCAAAGCGATCACCGAGGCGGCCCATGCCAAGGGTGTCGCGGTTCTGGTGGATGGATCGCAAGGCGCAGTGCATATGCCTGTGGATGTGCAGGACATCGGCTGCGATTTCTATGCGATCACCGGTCACAAGCTTTATGGCCCGTCCGGCTCGGGCGCGATTTACATCAAATCCGAACGCATGGCCGAGATGCGCCCGTTTATTGGCGGCGGCGACATGATCAAGGAGGTGCACAAGGACAGTGTCACCTACAACGACCCCCCAATGATGTTTGAAGCCGGCACACCGGGCATTGTCCAGACCATCGGCTTTGGCGCGGCACTGGATTATATGATGCAGATCGGCATGGATCGTATCGCCGCGCATGAAGACGCCCTGCGCGATTATGCTGTCTCGCGGCTGGGCGGGCTGAACTGGCTGCAGGTGCAGGGCACCACGGCGGACAAAGGCGCGATCTTCAGCTTCACGCTGGACGGCGCGGCGCATGCCCATGACATCTCAACCATTCTCGACAAAAAGGGCGTGGCGGTGCGGGCAGGCCACCATTGCGCCGGTCCGTTGATGGAACATCTGGGGGTCACCGCCACCTGCCGCGCGTCCTTTGGTATGTACAACACCACCGGTGAAGTGGACGCATTGGTGGACGCGCTCGAACTTGCGCATGATCTCTTTGCCTAAGGTTTGATTTTCGATTGCAGGGGCGGGGCAGGCTGGCTATACCGCCCCTTGCGGGACCATTAGCTCAGCTGGATAGAGCGCTGCCCTCCGAAGGCAGAGGCCAGAGGTTCGAATCCTCTATGGTCCGCCAATACTCTTTTTCTGACGGTCATCTCAGTTACCTACTTCCGTTTTTGAAGACTTGGCCACACGGTTTTACGTGGTCAGCTCTTGTTTCGATCCCAAAAGCATCGTGCGAAGGTCTGCGTCGCGGACTTAGCTGCCTTTAAAGTGCCATCGCGGCCGAACCGAGGGGTGGAAGCAAAGCGCCCGCCCCGTAGGGGCGGTTCGGGCGCTGCCAAATCGGAGATTTGGCAATTTGCTCGCTTTCTTGAAGGGCACCCAAGGGCTCATTGTCGACATCTGACTGTTTCAGTCAGCATCACCGACTGCTAGGATGGGGCACGACACAAAGGAGCGATGACCTTGATGCTTTATGTGCCAATCTTGATCGCGATGGTCGCGGGCTTCTTGCTTGCGCAGATGATTGACAGACCTACGTCAAACGGCCAAAATCATGCTGTTCCATACATTGAGGAGTTCGATAAGTTCGTGATCGCTGTCGCGCGAAACGAACCCTACATCGCTTGCATTGAATTTGGTGAGAGTCCGCTGTTTGGTTTAGGCCTCAAAGGTAACGAGATGGCTCTGTCACTTGAATATGATGGTGGTGGCAAAGATAAGACGATCTTTCTTTTGGAGAGCATGCGGACAAGAAATGGCGTTTCTACTGTTAAGGTTGCCTTGGACGGGAAAGATATTTGCGAAACCCGAGAAGCAGGCGAGACATTCTTGGTGACAACAGGTTCACCAGATTCTGACCACTACAATTCCCTGATTGTTCAAGAGGGCTTCTAGTTTGTGATGCCAAGTGAGGCGCATTCTTGCGTTTAAAAATTGCGCAAAACAGTTTCGAATATGGTCACGACGCGGCCGCATGAACCGCATTTCCTTTCGAAGCGGGTCGCGTTTTCAAAAACTCGCTGTGAGCCATTGAAAAACATAACGAGCATTATTTGAAATCTTTCACTCTAAGTCATTGAAAGAAGGGGAACTCCGGGACCTCTATGGTCCGCCATTTTTCCGCCCCTGTATTTGTTACACGTAGCAGAAACCTCTCCCGCTGAGGATTGCGCACTCTGAGGCGACCCCAATAGTCCAGCCTAGCCCCAATTTGGATCCACCGCTTTTGGCTGGCCACTTGCCGCCTCGATCACTGCACCTGCCGCCAGCAGTATATCCTCGCGGTAACGCGGGCCGACCAGTTGGACACCATTGGGCCGCCCTGCGGTTTCCCCCATCACCACGGCGAGGGACGGCACGCCTATCGCCGGCACTGCCCTTTGGGTGAGCTGCGCCTCATAAAGGGCGGCAAAGCCTTCGGGAGATTGCACATCCTGTTGCTGATCAAAGGGCAGGGTGCCGGACACCGGACAGATCAAAACCGGGTAATCTTGCAAGAACATGTCCCATTCCCGCATCAGGCTTACGCGGGTTTGCAGGGCGCTCATCAGTTCCTCTTGGCCCACATCCCCTGCATCATTCGACATCTGCTCAAACACGAACTGCGCCTCAACGTCGCCTTCCTTTTCGATCATTGCGGTTGCGGCCAGTTGCGTGTCGGCCATCCACAGGCAGGCGTTTGTTTCTGCGGCACGGCGCATGGGCGGGCCGCGGACCTCATCCACCGTCCAACCTGCGTCTTTGAGCTGATCGGCGGCCAGTCTCAGTGCCGCTTTGACCTCATCATCAACGGGCATGCCGTCCGGCGCGATGACGAGGGCGGCACGTTTTGGAAACTCACCACCTGTCAAAGGTGCCGCGACATGCCACGGATCGCGCAGATCGGGGGCTGACATGGCCATCAAGGACAGCTCGATATCCGCAATACTGCGGGCAATAGGTCCGGACACCGCCATCAATTGCGCACCGATCAAACGATCGGGGGCCGATGCATTATAGGCCGGAACCCGGCCCAGGGTGGGCCGCAGCCCCTGCAATCCGCAGGCATAGGCCGGATAGCGGATGGAGCCGGCAATATCCGTGCCATGTCCGATCGCGCCAATGCCCGCCGCAACCGCCGCTGCCGCACCGCCGGAAGACCCGCCGGGGGTAACGGCCTTGTTGCGGGGATTCAACGTCAGCCCATGCAGATTGTTCTTGGTGAACCAGCGCATTGAAAAGGCGGGTGTGTTGGTGCGTCCGATGATGACCGCGCCGGCCTTGCGCATGTTGGACACCACCGGGCTGTCGGCCTCGGCGATCAGGTTTTCCTGCAACTGGAGGCCGTTTGTCGTGGCATGCCCGGCCTGATCGACATTGACCTTGATGGTGACAGGCACGCCGCACAGCGGGCCGGGATCAACGCCGCGCGCGATGGCCTGATCAACCTTTTGTGCCGCGCTCAATGCCTCGTCGGGGAACTGCTGCACCACGGCGTTGATCTTGGGGTTCACCTCCGCCATGCGGTCCAGATGCGCTTGCGTCACTTCGGTGGCCGAAATGTCCTTGTTGCGGACCGCAGTGGCCGTCTGGGCGGCGGTCCATTGCCAAACCTGGGTCATGTCAGCTCTCCTTTTGTCCGCAAAACCGGATCTACGCCGACCAGTTGGCGCGGCGTTTCAAGGGCAGTTTAGGCTGTTGCAGGATGCTGGCAACCAAGATGCGGTCAAAGCGGCGGGGCAGCGTCCCGGCTTGGATTGTTGGCCTGCGGTTTATTGACCTTAACTTGAGTGAAAAGGGCGTTGTTTTTGGGCTTCACAATAACAATTGACTGATCTCAGGTGCAGGCGTAATGACTCATCTGCGCCTTGATCATGACCCGGATTCGGCATGGGGCAAGGCGGTGCGTGTCGCTTTGGGGAGTGATGCAATGAAGTTTTCTAAACTGTTGTTTCCGCTTGTATTTTGCATGTTCTCTGCCGGTCCGGCAGCGGCAGATTGGCCTGTGGGCTTGTGGCAATCACCGCCTGACACATCCGGTCTTGTCGTGCATGTGCGCACCAAGCCTTGCGGCCGGTCGATCTGTGGCCAGATTGAGCGGACAAAAGACAGGTTCGGCTATGACACACCGTCCAGTTTTGTCGGCCGCCGGATGCTGCTGGATATGCAGATCCAGCCAGATGGCAGCTATCAAGGCAAGATATGGGAGCCGCAAGGCAACCGCGTCCTGGCCTCGCGAATGCAGGTGAGCGGAAACATTATGCGGTTCCAGAACTGCGACAGCGGAACCTGTGTGAACGTCGACTGGACCCGCCTGCGTTGATTTACGCAAAAGGTGTTGAAACGAAAAAACAGCCGCGCAGGACAATAACAATGTGAGGTGCAAAAGTTGTTTGCGCTCTAACAAATGCTGGTTGCGCTAACCTGTTGGGCGCAGCAGGGCAAAAATATCCTCAAAAATAGCTTTTCCTAGATCAATGTTACCGCTAGCCTCCTAAGCTTGGGAGGATATTACATGAAATTAATGAACACTCTTTTGTCTGGTGCGGCTTTTTCGCTGACTTTGGCCATCGCCGGACCCGCCGCCGCTGAGGATTGCCCGCGCGGTGATCTGGACAAGCGATTTTGCGATGTGAACGGGGATCTGATTGCGGACACGCCCACAGATCCGGCCGATCAGGTCGATCCCGATACACTGATCTTTGCCTATACACCTGTCGAAGATCCCGCCGTCTATAAAGAGGCATGGTCTGATTTCCTGACCCATCTGGAGAAAGAGACCGGCAAGTCTGTGGTCTTCTTTCCCGTTCAGAACAACGCCGCCCAGATTGAGGCGATGCGGTCGGGACGTTTGCACATTGCGGGCTTCAACACCGGGTCCAACCCTTTGGCTGTGAACTGCGCCGGGTTTAACCCCTTTACCATTATGGCGTCCAAAGACGGCAATTTCGGCTACGAGATGGAGATCATCACGTACCCCGGTTCCGGCATCGAAAAGGTTGAGGACATCAAAGGCAAACAATTGGCCTTTACCTCGCCCACGTCAAACTCAGGCTTCAAAGCGCCAAGCGCGATTTTGAAAGGCGACTTTGACATGCTGCCAGAGCGGGACTTTGAACCGGTCTATTCGGGCAAGCATGACAATTCGATCCTGGGTGTGGCCAACAAAGACTACATGGCGGCCTCTATCGCCAATTCGGTCAAGGCGCGGATGCTGAGCCGGGACGTGATCACCGAAGATCAAGTCAAGGTGATCTACAAATCGCAAACCTTCCCCACCACCGGTTTTGGCACGGCACACAACCTCACGCCCGAGCTGAAGGACAAGATCCGCAACGCGTTCTTTAACTTTGAGTGGGAAGGCACATCGCTGCAGGCGGAGTTTGAGAAATCAAACGAGGGCCAATTCCTTGAGATGACCTATCAGGAATTCTGGGAAGTGATCCGCAAGATCGACGCGGCAAATGGCGTCAGCTACGCTTGCGAATAATCCTTGATTGGGCGGGCCAATGTGCCCGCCCTTTCCAACAAAAATGTGCTTGGGGTAGGGGGGGCTTTCATGCTGCGGCTTGAGAAGCTTGTGAAGACGTATAAGACCGGGGATCAGGCGCTGAAGGCGGTTGATCTGGAGATACCGGAAGGGCAGGTGTTGGCGCTTATCGGCCCATCGGGGGCGGGCAAGTCCACATTGATCCGGTGCATAAACCGATTGGTCGAACCGACCTCGGGCAATGTCTATTTGGGTGATGTTGAATTGACCGGCCTGTCCTCGGGGATGCTGCGCAAGGAACGCCGGCGCATGGGCATGATCTTTCAGGAATACGCCTTGGTGGAACGGCTTTCTGTGATGGAAAATGTACTGTCCGGGCGTTTGGGGTATGTCGGATTTTGGCGCAGCTTCCTGCGCCGGTTCCCGCAAACGGATGTCGACGAAGCGTTTCGCCTGCTGGACCGTGTCGGCCTTGCTCATATGGCGGACAAACGCGCGGATGAATTGTCTGGCGGGCAACGGCAACGGGTCGGCATTTGCCGCGCCTTGATCCAAAACCCCGCGCTTCTGCTGGTCGATGAACCGACCGCATCACTTGATCCCAAAACCTCCCGCCAGATCATGCGCCTGATTTGTGAGCTGTGCAAAGAACGCGGGCTGGCTGCGATCATCAACATCCATGATGTCGCCTTGGCCCAGAGGTTTGTTCAACGGGTGATTGGCCTGCGCTTTGGCGAGATGGTCTATGACGGGCCGCCCGATGGGCTGACGCCGGACAAACTGACCGAGATTTACGGCGAAGAAGACTGGGAAGCGACCATTGAGGCCGTCGATGAGGACGAGCTTGAGACCGAAGGTGCGGTGTTATGAGCGATACAGCCTTTGACGTCGCGGGCCGCATTGGCAAGCCGTGGAAAAAACCGCCCTTCATTCAGCGGCCCTGGCTGCGATGGACATTGCTGCTGGCCGCGCTCGCCTATTTGATCGCCGCATATATGACCATCGAAGTAAATTGGACGCGAGTCTATGAGGGGCTAGAACGGGGTAAAAAGTTCGTTCTTGCCTTTGCCAACCCCGACTTCACCACCCGGTCCTCTGACATCTACGAAGGCATGAAGGAAAGCATCATAATGACCGTCGCCGCCTCTGTGGTGGGGATCGCAATCTCGATCCCGATTGCCTTGGGTGCCGCCCGCAATGTTGCCCCTTTGCCGGTCTATCTGATCTGCCGCGGCATCATTGCCATCAGCCGCGCCTTGCAAGAGATCATCGTCGCCATCCTGCTGGTCGCGATCTTTGGCTTTGGGCCGCTTGCAGGTTTTCTCACGCTCAGCTTTGCCACCATCGGTTTTTTGTCCAAACTGCTGGCCGAAGACATCGAAAGCATGGACAAGGTGCAAGCCGAAGCGATCAAGGCCTCGGGCGCACGCTGGACGCAATGGATCAATTACGGCGTGCAACCGCAAGTCATGCCACGGCTTATCGGTCTTTCCATGTACCGTCTCGACATCAACTTTCGGGAAAGTGCGATCCTCGGACTTGTCGGTGCAGGCGGCATTGGCGCGACGTTGAATACCGCGTTTGACCGCTATGAATACGACACAGCGGCGGCGATCCTGCTGATTATCATCGTGATCGTCATGGGGCTGGAATACCTCTCCGGCGTGATCAGGGCACGGGTGCAATAATGCCGGTACAAGACCTCAAAGGCCAAAAGATCTGGCAACGCCGGACGGGCCGGGAAAGCCTGTTTCACTGGATGCTCTGGCTGATCGGGATCGCCGTCTTTGCCTATTGCTGGCAACAGATTTCCAAATCAACAACCTGGTTCTTTGTCTGGGATGCGCCGCGCATCGCCAATGACATCTGGACCCGCGCCACCCCGCCGAAATGGGACTATATTGCGCAATTGGGCAAGCCGATCTGGGACACCATCAACATTGCCACATTGGGCACCCTGTTTGCATTGATCCTTGCGGTGCCAGTCGCGTTTTTGGCGGCGCGCAACACAACCCCGTCACGCTTTGCCGTGCGGCCCATTGCCTTGTTGATCATCGTGTCCACCCGGTCGATCAACTCACTGATCTGGGCGCTGCTTTTGATCGCGATCATTGGGCCGGGGGTCTTTGCGGGCGTCATCGCCATCGCAATCCGGTCCATCGGATTTTGTGCCAAGCTTCTCTACGAAGCCATTGAAGAGATTGACGAAACCCAGGTCGAGGCCATCACCGCCACCGGCGCTTCGCGTTGGCAGGTGATGGCCTATGGCATTGTGCCGCAGATCCTGCCGGCCTTTGCCGGGATCGCGGTGTTCCGCTGGGACATCAACATCCGCGAAAGCACGGTTCTGGGCCTGGTCGGCGCAGGCGGCATTGGTTTGCAACTGTCCTCCTCGCTCAATGTGCTGGCATGGCCCCAGGTGTCGCTGATCCTGCTGGTGATCCTGGCGGCGGTTGTGATCTCTGAATGGGTGTCGGCCAAGGTGCGCGGCGCGATCATCTAGGGAGCCCAAGCCTTGAACATGAACGAAGCATTTGCGGCGTACGAAAACGTGCGCCACCGCTTGCCCGCAGTGACCCGTGGTGGCGCCTGTCAAAGAATGGCGCATCTCGAAGCGATTGCCGACCAGATTGATGTTTTCCTTCTGGATGCGTTCGGGGTGTTGAACATCGGCGAGACCGCAATCGAGGGCGTGCCCGCGCGCGTGGCAAGACTTCAAAAGGCAGGCAAACGGGTGATCGTTGTCTCCAATGCGGCAGGCTACCCCCATGCGGATCTGATGGCGAAATACGCCCGCCTTGGCTATGATTTTGCGCCCGAAGACGTGATCACCAGCCGCAAGACCATCCTGCATGGCCTGCGCTCAGAACCTGCGCGGCGCTGGGGCTTGATGGCGAACAAGGCGCTTGGACGGGCGGATCTGGACGGGCTTGATGTCACCTATCTAATGGATGATCCGCAGCCCTACGACCGCGCTGAGGCCTTTTTGCTGCTTGGCAGCGCGATCTGGACCGCGGCGCGGCAAGACCTGTTGATCAGCTCTTTGCGGGCCAATCCAAGGCCCGTTTACGTGGGCAACCCCGACATCGTCGCGCCGCGTGAGACCGGCTTTTCCACAGAACCGGGGCACTTTGCCCATGATCTCGCAGACGCAACCGGCATCGCGCCGCAGTTCTTTGGCAAGCCGTTCGGCAATATCTTTGACATGGCGTTTGACCTGCTTGGCGGGATTGATCCGAACCGCACTGTGATGGTCGGCGATAGCCTGCACACAGATATTCTGGGCGGGCAGGCGGCAGGGATCAAAACCGCTTTGATATCGGGCTATGGTTTTTTTGGTGGCCATGATGTGGATGGGCCAATTGCGACCTCGGGCATTCAGCCGGATTTCATTCTGGACCGCCCCTGAACCCGCCGCAGTCATACTGCGCGGCGAATCTACGAAGGTCATCGGAAAAATAGTGGCGGAGAGACAGGGATTCGAACCCTGGGTAGGCTTGCACCCACAACGGTTTTCGAGACCGCCCCGTTCGACCACTCCGGCACCTCTCCGCGGGGGTCTGGTGCGCCCATTTAGTCGGCTTGGGGCGCAGTGACAAGGGGCGATAGGCGCCTTTTGGCGGCACACGGGAAATTTCATTGCCCCGCGCCGATGATTGCCTAAGTTATAAGAAGACCCAGCAAAGGATGCCTTATGACTGCCGCGCTTCGCTTTCCGATATTCGCCGTGATGATGGGGTTGACGCTTTTGCTGTCGCACCGGCCCGCTGAGGCGGCGGATCAACAAAAGCTTGATGCTTTTCTGGAAGTCACCGGATTTGACGTCGCGCTGGAGAGCATCCGGCTGTCAGCAGATTCCGCGCCGCAAATGTTGGGCATTGAGGCGGATGCCTTTGGCTCTGAATGGTCGCGGCTGGTCAGCGAGGTTTTTGACACCGAGCTGATGCATGGCATGGCTCTTGAGATCCTTGGCACCACGCTCAGCGATGATTTGCTGGTTCATGCCGCGGATTTCTACGCCAGCGATCTGGGCAAACGCTTGGTTCAGGCGGAGAACATCTCTCATATGATCGACGAGGACGGCCTGAAATCAGAGGCGGGCGGCGCAATTCTGGCCGGATTGGAACAAATCGGATCGCCGCGAGTGGATATCCTGCGTGATCTCAACGATGCCACCGATGTGGCGGGCAGCTCCATCCGGGCCATTCAGGAGGTGCAGATCCGGTTTCTGCTGGCCGCTGCCGGGGCAGGGGTGATTGAGCTGCGCATGGATGAGCCGGACCTGCGCGAGGCGATGCGCAGCCAGGAAGACGATCTGCGGGCCTCCGTCAAACAAAGTGCGCTGGCCAGTTCCGCCTATACTTATCAGGCGTTTTCGGATGAGGAGGTCAGCATCTATGCCGAGGCCCTTGCCCATCCCAAGATGCAGGAGGTCTATGCCCTGATGAACGCCGTGCAATACGAGATTATGGCAAACCGGTTTGAGGCAGTCGCGGCGCGCCTGTCGGGCATGCAGCCCAGTCAGGATTTGTAAATGATACGTGCCGTTCTGATCGCGCCGCTGCTGTTCATGCTGGCCTTGGCACCCGCTTGGGCCGACGCACGGCTGACCGTGCTGGTCGATGTTCTGAAACTGCGCGAGGCCGCATTGATCCTGCGCGAAGAGGGGATCAGCTACGCCGAGGATCTCAACAATGATATGCTTGCCGGCGAAGGCGGGGCAGGCTGGCAGCAACAGGTCGCCGCGATCTATGACCCGGAGCGGATGGTGGAAATGGTTCGCCGCGATCTGAAAATCGGGGTTTTTGGCGCAGATCGGGGCGAGGTTATTGCGTTTTTCAGCACCGATCTGGGCATCCAGATTGTCGATCTGGAAAATTCCGCCCGTGCCGCCATTCAAGACCCTGACATCGAAGCAGCGGCAAGGGACCGTTATGCCGCGCTGGCGGGCAGCGATGACCCAAGGCTCGCCCTGATCCGCGAGATGGTAGAGGGCGGCGACATGATCAACCGTAACGTCACCAGCGCCATGAACGCCAACTACCAGTTTATGCGCGGGCTGGTCACGGGCGGGGCACTTGAGATGTCTGATGAGGATATTCTACGCGATGTCGCCAGCGAGATCGACGAGATTACCGAAGACACAACCGCATGGCTCTATGGGTATATGCTGCTGGCCTATTCGCCGCTCAGCGATGCGGAACTGGCCGCTTATGTCGCCTTTGCACAGACGCGGGCCGGGCAATCCCTGAACGCCGCGCTGTTTGACGGGTTTGGCAAAGCCTATGAGGATATTTCCTATGCTTTGGGCCGCGCTGTGGCCTTGAATATGACGGCACAGGAGCTTTAATCGCTGGGGCAGCTTGGTCGCTGGTTGATAAATGCAGATTTGCCCGGAAAGCTGCTTGACTTAAACAGGTATTCCCCCGATAAGCCCGCATCCCGGCGGGTTTCCCGCTTTCGGGTTTTTTATCAATGACGCCCGAATGGGCGCGCTGTTCGAGGTGGATCAGGCCAGCAGGCCCATCCGGAAACACCCGCAAGGGGACCATAGAACGCGGCAACGACGTAAAGGAAGACGCAATGTTTGCGGTCATCAAGACTGGCGGTAAGCAATACAAGGTACAATCCGGCGACATGCTCCGGGTTGAACGTATTGCGGCAAGTGCCGGCGAAAAAGTTCAATTCAACGACGTTCTGATGCTGGGTGGTGATAACCCCCAGGTTGGTGCGCCGGTGATCGAAGATGCAGGCGTTCAAGCCGAAGTTGTCGATCAAATCAAAGGCGACAAGGTGATCAACTTTGTCAAACGCCGTCGTAAGCACTCGTCCAAGCGGACCAAGGGCCACCGTCAGAAGCTGACACTGGTCAAGATCACCGAGATCATGGCGTCCGGCGCTGGTAAGTCTGGCGTTGCGGCGGCTGTTGGTACAGGCTCCGTGAGCGCCGCTGCTGTTGCTGCTATCACTGGCGCATCCGCCGATGCCGCCCCTGCCAAGCCAGCCAAGGCCAAAAAGGCCGCGGCACCAAAGGCTGAAAAAGCTGCTGCCCCCAAGGCAGAAAAGAAAGCTGCACCAAAAGCCAAAGCGGCTGCTGGCGCGGATGATCTGAAAGAACTGTCCGGCGTTGGCCCGGCTCTGGAAAAGAAACTGCATGACGCGGGTGTCACAACCTTCGCACAGATCGCAGCCTGGACCGAAGCGGACGTTGCCGAGATGGACGAGAAACTGTCTTTCAAAGGCCGGATCGAGCGTGAAGGCTGGATCGCACAGGCTCAAGAAAAGACTAAAGGCTAAGGAGAGACCAAATGGCACATAAAAAAGCAGGCGGCTCATCCCGTAACGGACGCGACTCAGCTGGTCGTCGTCTTGGCGTGAAAAAATATGGCGGCGAAGCTGTCATCCCCGGCAACATCATCGTGCGTCAGCGCGGCACCAAGTTTTGGCCCGCCGAAGGCGTTGGCATGGGCAAAGATCACACGATCTTCGCAACTGTCGACGGCGCGGTTCAGTTCCACAAGGGACTGAAAAACCGCACGTTCATTTCTGTCCTGCCGGTGGCGGAGGCCGCAGAATAAGCCGTACCCAAAAGGTTTGAGAAAATTTAGGGATCGGCGGAAACGCCGGTCCCTTTTCTTTTTTGCTCAAGACCCTCCTGACAACACCAGCCAGAAAGGAATGGTGCCATGATCACAGCAAACCTGCCCATTCTGACGGATGCTGATCCGCGTCTGGCGCGATTGGATGTTGTGGACGGATGCCGGACCTTTGGCAATGGGCATGGGGCGTCGGCATGAGCATCGCCGTTCTGCCCCTCGCGGTCTTTGCCGCAAGTCAGGTTGGCACGCCTGGCCCCGCCAATATGGCGCTGATGGCCACGGGTGCCCGCTTTGGTTTTCGCGCTGCACTGCTTTTTGTGGTGGGTGTGGCCCTCGGCAAACAATTGATCATCTGGCCCATCGGCTTTGGCTTGATGGAGCTGGCGGGCCGTGCGCCATGGGTTCTTGAAACGCTCAAATACCTCAGCGCCGCCTATATCTTTTGGCTGGCCTGGAAGGTTGCCAATCTGCGCCTTGGTCAGGGCAAAGACACCGGCACCGCGCCGGGCTTTGCCGCAGGCTTGATCGTTCATCCGCTCAACCCTAAGGCTTGGGCGATGATTGTTGGCAGTTTTACCGCCTTTGTGACCCCCGGCACGCCCAGCCTTATCGCAACTGCAACAATTGCTGCGGTATTGCTGTCCTGCCAGATCATTCTGCATCCGCTCTGGACACTTGCAGGTGATCGCATTGCAAAAACCGTGGCAGGGACACGGGGCGAACCTTATTTGATGTGGATATTGGCGGCGCTCACCGTTGCCTCTGTTCTTTTCATGCTGTTCGGAGGAGGGACATGACGATGGAAATGCAAAAAATAGTGAACCAACAGGTGATTGCGACCGACCGCTTTGATCTGCGCCCATTGCGGCGCTCTGATCAAGGCTTGATCGAAATGTACGCCAGCGATCCGCGCGTGGCCAAGAACACCTCGTCCATTCCGCATCCATTGCCCCCCGGCACCATTGAGGCCTTTATCACCCGCGCTATGGCAGAGCCACGCGAAGAGGACGTTTGGGTCATGGACGGGCTGAAATCAGGCGGCGACGAAGTGATGGGGCTGATTTCGCTGACCCGTCTGGATCGCAACCAATCCGAGGTCGGCTATTGGGTTGCGCCCGCGTTCTGGAACACCCATTTGGCATCTGATGCCGTGCAAGCCTTGGTGAACGCCAATCCGCTGCAAAATGATGCGATGTTTGCGGCCGTCTATCATGACAATCCTGCCTCGGCAAAAGTGCTGACCAATGCGGGCTTTATCTATCTGGGCGACGCGGAAACCTATTGTGTGGCGCGTGACGCTGCCGTACCCACATGGACCTATAGCCGCAAGCTTTAAGCCCTTTCGAAAGGCCACCCGATGAAGTTTCTCGACCTGTGCAAAGTCTACATTCGTTCCGGCGGGGGCGGAGGCGGCTGCGTGTCGTTCCGGCGTGAAAAATACATCGAATACGGCGGCCCGGATGGCGGTGACGGCGGCACGGGCGGTTCGGTCTGGGCCGAGGCTGTGGATGGGTTGAACACGCTGATTGATTTTCGCTATCAACAGCATTTCTTTGCCAAGAACGGTCAGCCCGGCATGGGCAAACAGCGCACTGGCAAGGATGGCGATGACATCGTGCTGCGCGTCCCCGTCGGCACCGAGATTTTGGACGAAGATCAGGAAACAGTGATCGCGGATCTGACCGAAGTGGGGCAGCGCGTGCAATTGGCACGGGGCGGCAATGGCGGTTTTGGCAACCTGCATTTCAAATCCGCCACCAATCAGGCACCACGACGCTCCAACCCTGGTCAAGAGGGCGTCGAACGCACACTTTGGCTGCGCCTGAAACTGATCGCCGATGTTGGGTTGCTGGGCCTGCCCAATGCGGGCAAATCCACGTTTCTGGCGGCGACCTCGAACGCGCGCCCCAAGATCGCGGACTATCCGTTTACCACTCTGCATCCGAACTTGGGTGTTGTCGGTGTGGACAACACTGAATTTGTGGTGGCCGACATTCCCGGCCTGATCGAAGGTGCCTCCGAAGGGCGCGGGTTGGGTGATCTGTTTCTGGGCCATGTGGAACGCTGCGCGGTGCTGTTGCATCTGGTGGATGGCACCTCCGCAACCGTGGCAGAGGATTACCATACCATCATCAATGAATTGGAAGCCTACGGCGGCGATCTTGCTGCCAAGCCGCGTGTGACCGTGCTCAACAAGATTGATGCTCTGGATGAGGAAGAACGCGCAAGTGCCTCTGCTGAATTGGAAAAAGCGTCCGGCGGCCCTGTGATGCTTATGTCAGGTGTGGCCCGTGAGGGTGTGACCGAAGTCTTGCGCACATTGCGCGGCGAGATTGACGAGGACCGGTTGCGCCACCGCCCCCAGGAAGATGTAGCGCCGTGGCAGCCCTGAAAGACGCCAAACGTATCGTGATCAAGATCGGGTCCGCCTTGCTGGTGGATCGGGTGTCAGGCGCGTTGCGGTCGGACTGGTTGCTGGGGCTGGCGCAGGATGTGAACTGGCTCAAGAGCCTTGGCTGTGATGTTGTACTGGTTTCCTCCGGCTCCATCGCTTTGGGCCGGGGGGTGCTGGGCCTGCCGCGCACAACGCTGGCGCTGGAACAGTCCCAAGCGGCAGCTGCGGTCGGCCAGATCCGGCTGGCCCGCGCATACGAAGAGGCGCTTGCCCCCCATGGCATCACCACAGCGCAGGTGCTTGTCACCCTTGAGGACAGCGCGGACCGCCGCCGCTACCTCAACAGCCGCGCCACGATGGAACAGCTGCTGAGCCTGGGCGTGGTGCCAATTGTGAATGAAAATGACACCGTCGCGACGGATGAGATTCGCTTTGGCGACAATGATCGCCTTGCCGCGCAGATTGCGGTCACCGTGGGCGCGGATCAGTTGATCCTGCTGTCTGACGTGGATGGTTTCTATAGTGGCAATCCCAGCGATGATCCCACTGCGATCCGTTATGACGTCATTGACGCCATCACGCCCGAGATTGAGGCGATGGCAGGAGATGCCGGATCGGGCCTCAGCAAGGGCGGCATGAAAACCAAGGTGATGGCGGCCCGCACCGCAACGGCGGCAGGTTGCGCCATGGCGATCACCGAAGGGTCGGTTCTTCGCCCGCTCACCGCATTGGAAGAGGGCGCGAATGCCACATGGTTCACCGCGCAGGTTGATCCGCAGGCTGCACGCAAACGCTGGATCGCGGCGATGAAACCGCAGGGCAGTGTCACGCTCGACGCGGGCGCGGTCGCAGCATTGTCGCGAGGCAAATCCCTACTGCCCGCCGGGGTTTCCGCCGTGGCTGGTGACTTTGGCCGAGGTGACACCGTGGCGCTGCTCAGCCCCGAGGGGCATGTGATCGGCACCGGTTTGACCCGCTACGCCTCGCAGGAAGCGGCCCAAATCGCCGGACACCGCAGCGACGAGATCGAGGCGATCCTTGGCTATCCGGGACGGGCCGCTTTGATTCATCGCGATGATATGGCACTTTGAACCACGGCAATGCCACACACAGCCTTAATGCAACAGATCAGATATCAGGCCTAAGACCATGAAAGACATTGATAACATCCCCGCTTTGATGGCCGATATCGGCGCCCGCGCCAAGGCTGCTTCAGCCGTTCTTGCCAACGCCAATGCCGAGCGCAAGCATGCCGCATTGATCGGCGCCGCTGAAACCGTTTGGCAACGCCGTGCCGAGATCATCGCCGCAAACGCCAAGGACCTCGACTATGGTCGCGACAAGGGGCTGTCCGATGCGATGATGGACCGCCTGATGCTCAACGAAGAGCGCATTCAAGGCATGGTCGACGGGCTGCGCAGTGTGGCCGAACAGCCAGACCCCATTGGAGAGATCCTTGCCGAATGGGACCAGCCCACGGGCCTCAACATCAAGCGAGTGCGCACACCTTTGGGTGTGATTGGTGTGATCTACGAAAGCCGCCCAAATGTGACCGCTGACGCAGGGGCGCTTTGCCTCAAGGCCGGGAATGCGGTGATCCTGCGTGGCGGGTCAGAGAGCTTTCATTCCTCGCAAGCCATTCACGCCTGTTTGCAGCAGGGTCTGCGCGATGCGAATTTACCGGAGGACGCTGTGCAACTGGTGCCCACCCGCGACCGGGCCGCGGTGGGCGAGATGCTTACCATGACGGACACCATCGATGTGATCGTGCCGCGCGGCGGTAAGGGGCTTGTCGGGCTGGTGCAACGTGATGCGCGGGTGCCGGTTTTTGCCCACCTCGAAGGCATCGTGCATATCTACATCGACAAGGACGCCGATCCTGAGAAAGCGCTGAAAGTTGTGCTGAACGCCAAGACCCGGCGCACCGGCATTTGCGGCGCGGCGGAATGCCTGCTGATTCATCAGGATGTGGCCAACACCATCGGGCAAGGCGTTGTGCGCGCCTTGATCGACGCGGGCGTGGAGCTGCGCGTGGATGAGGCGTTGTCGGGTATAGAGGGCACCATTGCGGCCACGGCTGATGATTGGGGACACGAATACCTCGATATGATCATTGCGGCCAAGGTTGTGCCCGATCTGGAAGCCGCGATTGATCACATCCGGCGCTATGGCTCGAACCACACCGATTGTATCCTGACCGAAGACGCGCAGGCGGCGCAGACCTTTATGAACCGGCTGGATTCCGCCATCCTTATGCACAATGCCTCGACCCAGTTTGCCGATGGCGGTGAATTTGGCATGGGTGCAGAGATCGGGATCGCAACCGGCAAGATGCATGCCCGTGGCCCGGTGGGCGCGGCGCAGCTGACAAGCTTCAAATATCTGGTGACGGGTGACGGAACAGTCCGCGCCTAAGGGCAGGGCGACGCGATCAAAAGGTCAGCGTCAGGCGGGTCTCGTCTGCCTGAACGGTGATTTTGCGCCCTTCGTCCAATGCGATTTGCGGCATCAGGCCGAATTGAACATGGGCGGGCAGAAGATCCTCCGCAAGGGCCGCGTCGGTCAACATGGCCCAAAGCCCGCCTTCGACACTCAGCCGGTCCGCCTGCGCCTTGAGGGACCAATCGCCCTGATGCTGCGTGACGTCAAGCGTACCGCCGTAGGGCATTGCGGTCTCGCAACACAGAAGCCCCAGAAATGCCAGGCGCACAGCGGCCCTGGGTTGCGGCGTGGTGGGCCGCCAATGCACCGTCAAACGCCCGCCCTCATAGAGATCGCGCAGGATCGCACATACCTCTGTCTGGCCAATCATCTGATCCCCCGCAGCCCCAAAAGCGATGCGGAAAAACCGGATGCGGGCACTGGCATTGCCAACACTTTCCCCGATCAACGACATTTCCGGCCCCGCACCGGCGCCAGACAGCGACATCAGTTCAAGCCCATTGTTGATCGCGCCGATGGGGGATATCAGATCATGGCAGATCCGGCTGCCCACCAATGCGACAAGATTAGGTGCGGGGGTCATGGGCGATACCACTGTCTTTGAAAGGCGAGCTGATGGAAGATTTGAATGCGATTTTCACGCCCGGCATGTTGGCCCGCCATCCCGATCGCCCGGAATGGGGCATCGGACAGGTCCAAAGCAACATCGGCGGCAAGTTGACCGTGAACTTCAGGGACGAAGGTAAAATTGTCATAGACAGTTTCCGAATTGCATTGATGCCGGTCTTTGATGGCACATCTTGATTGAAAAAGAGTTAATTTACGAAAGATTTAGTTAATGGCGGCCCGCGCGCGTGCCATTTTCAGGCGTCCCTTCGCGATATTGCGCATCGGGGGGGAATTGCCTATCAGACCTCGAACGCATCAAAGGGGTATCACATGCCGATGACCCAACAGGCGACCGGCGGGTTTCATGTCAGACTGGCACAAACCGACGCGGATCTGGAAGCAGCACAGCGCCTGCGCTATGATGTCTTTGTCTCGGAACTGGGCGGCGGCGGTGCAATGGTGGACCACGATGCCGGCCTCGAACGGGACCGGTTTGATCCCTTTCTCGACCATCTTTTGTTGCTTGATGATACCACCGGCGCGGTGGTCGGTGTCTACCGTTTGATGCAACAGGATATGGCGCGGCGGGCAGGGGGCTTTTATTCTTCCGGCGAATACGACCTGACCCTGTTAGAAACCTGCGGGCGGCGCATTCTTGAACTGGGGCGGTCCTGTCTGCATCCTGACTATCGCGGCGGCATGGCTATGCATCACCTGTGGTCAGGGCTTGCCGATTACATCACGCAGCATGAGATCGAAGTGCTCTTTGGTGTGGCGAGCTTTCACGGCACGGATGTGTCGGCGTTGAAGCAACCCCTGTCCTTTTTGCACCATCGCCATCTCGCGCCGCCAGATCTGCGGGTGAAAGCACGGGACACATCGTTTCAAAACATGAACTTGCTAGGCGAAGCTGAACTGGATCGCAAAGCCGCGATGTTGCAAATGCCCAGTCTGATCAAGGCCTATCTGCGCCTTGGCGGCATGGTGGGTGAAGGCGCCTATATCGATCATGCCTTTAACACGGTTGATGTCTGCCTGATCATGGACACCAATCAGATGAATGCCCGCCAATCGAAAATCTATCGCGGAGAACGTCGATGAGCATCGCATGGGACAGCGGCGTGCCACCCGCCTTTCCGCCGATCCGGTTCTGGGGCTGGGTGCGCGTTGTCCTGCGGGTGGTCGCCCTTGGCATTTTGGTGTTTGGCGGGCTTTTGATCCTTCTGATTGTGCGCCTGATCGAACAGCCGCTCTATGGGCTCCACCGCCCGGTCACTCCCCATATCACCCAATTTGTCTGCCGGAACGC
Source organism: Sulfitobacter mediterraneus (assembly GCF_016801775.1). NCBI lineage: Bacteria > Pseudomonadati > Pseudomonadota > Alphaproteobacteria > Rhodobacterales > Roseobacteraceae > Sulfitobacter > Sulfitobacter mediterraneus. The sequence goes on from NZ_CP069004.1 coordinate 945,812, forward strand.
GCTGCGCATTCTGGGGATCGGCTACAGCAACACCGGCGCACCGATGAAGGGGCGCGGGGCGGTTGTGGCCAACCATTCCTCGTGGCTCGATATCTTCGTGTTGAACGCGGCAAAGCGGATTTACTTCGTGTCAAAGTCCGAAGTGGCCAGTTGGCCGGGCATTGGCTGGCTGGCGCGGGCCACTGGCACCGTGTTCATCGAGCGCAACCCCGCAAAGGCCAAAGAGCAAACCCAAGTGTTCGAAGCGCGTCTGCTGGCCGGGCACAAACTGCTGTTCTTTCCCGAGGGGACCAGCACGGATGGAATGCAGGTTATTCCTTTTAAAACAACGCTCTTCCAGGCTTTCTTTGCAGAGAACCTTAAGGACGAGATCGCGGTTCAACCCGTGACAATCACCTATTTCGCGCCAGATGGCACCGACCCGCGGTTCTATGGCTGGTGGGGGGATATGTCCTTTGGATCGCATCTCTTGGCGACATTGGCGCCCGCACGACAAGGGCGTGTACATGTGGCCTATCACGCACCAATGCCTGTGCGCGATTACCCAAATCGCAAGGCATTGGCACAGGCCAGCGAAACGGTCGTGCGGTCAGGGCACCAACTGTCCAGCCCCGACCGATCAGTTAACGATCACTTGGAATAGGCAAAGGCGCTGTCCGGGACAGGGCCGAGGGATCCGTCTGCATTCCAGTCCATCATCAGGCAGGCGGTGCCTTTGCGCTGAAAATAGGTGGCCTTGATGGCATACCAACCGGCCACGGGCACTTCGACTTCTTGCAAGCCCGCGGATTCGCAAGCGTGGACCTCATCATAAAGCGCGACCTGCTGTCCGCCCAGCTCCACCCGGATGCCGTCATTGCTGAAAAAATCGATCTCAAACGTGCCAGCCGCGTCAAAACGCAGATAGCCGGTGATCTCTGCCGCAACCTTTTTGTGCGAGGTCGAGGTCAGCGTCAGATCCCCATCATCACCGTCCAGATAAGACAGCCCGACCAGCGCAGGGCCAGGTTTGGCACTTTGCAGGGCGGCGTCTGCCTGTTCCAGCGTGCGCACCTCTTTGGGATAGGCATAGGACACCGCCAACCCTGGCGACAGATCATCCGCATTCGGTTGCGGATCGGCTGGCGTGAGGGTCAGCGGCGCGGCAAGGACCGGCATTGCAAGGCATGCGGCAAAGGCCGCAGAGGTCAGTTTGATCATGTGGTGTTCCCCTGATGGTGTTTTTATGATCATACCCTGAGCAACTCCGCGCCGTTTGTCCATATTTTCGGGGGCAGGGCGGCCAGATCACTATTGCACCCATGGCCCCTTGCGCTTGACCCAATGCTGATCTATACGCGCGGCACTTGAACCCGCAGTCGGGGTTGGGCCTTTGGGGGAGAAATCCTCAAACGTCCGCCGGTTGGCAGCATCCGCTGTCATACCCCCGATGAGGCTAAACCGGAAAGGTATAAAGACATGGCTCTTCCTGAGTTCTCCATGCGCCAATTGCTTGAAGCAGGCGTACACTTCGGCCACCAGACGCAGCGTTGGAACCCACGTATGGGTCCGTTCATCTATGGCGCGCGCAACGGCATCCACATCATGGACCTGACACAGACCGTTCCTTTGCTGGAGCAGGCACTGGTTGTGATCCGTGAAACCGTCGCCAAAGGCGGCAGCATCCTTTTTGTCGGCACCAAGCGTCAGGCTTCGCAGCCTGTGGCAGAAGCCGCGGAAAAATGCGCACAGTATTACATGAACCACCGTTGGCTCGGCGGCACACTGACCAACTGGCAGACCGTGTCGAAGTCCATCAACCGTCTGAAAAACATCGACGAACAGTCCGAGCGCGGCTTTGAAGGTCTGACCAAGAAAGAGCGTCTGGGCATGGAACGTGACCAGGGCAAGCTTGAAGCCTCCCTCGGCGGTATCCGCGAAATGGGCGGTCGTCCCGACCTGATCTTCGTCATCGACGTGAAAAAAGAAGCGCTGGCCGTGGCCGAAGCCAACAAACTGGGCATCCCGGTTGTGGCGGTGGTTGACACCAACTGCTCCCCGGATGGCATCGACTACATCATCCCAGGCAACGACGATGCGGCACGCGCCATTGCGCTGTACTGCGATCTGGCAGCCCGCGCAGCCCTGGACGGCATGTCCGCACAACTGGGCGCGGCAGGCGTTGATCTGGGCGCGATGGAAGAAGCACCTGTCGAAGAAGCGCTCAGCGATGGCGTTGAAGTTGGCAATGCGTCCTCCGAGACTGTTTCAAACGACGCGATGTCCAAAGATGCACCGCTGGATATCGAATCCAAACAAGAGACTGTTGAAAAAGCCAACTGATCGGCACGTTTCACAGCGTTGAAATATGGGGCAGGGATCACCTGCCCCAGATCCCATGATTCCAAAGGAGAACCAAAAGATGGCGATTACAGCATCTATGGTGAAAGAACTGCGCGACAGCACCGGCGCAGGCATGATGGACGCCAAGAAGGCGCTGACTGAAAACAACGGCGACATGGAAGCCGCGGTTGATTGGCTGCGCACCAAAGGTCTGGCCAAAGCGGCCAAAAAATCTGGCCGGACGGCGGCCGAAGGTCTGGTGGCTGTTCAGGTCAATGGTGGCCACGGTGTCGCGGTTGAAGTGAACTCCGAAACCGACTTTGTTGGCAAAAACGCAGACTTCCAGAAAATGGTTGGCGGCATTGCAGAGGTTGCACTGAACGCATCTGATCTGGACGCGCTGAAAGCGTCCGACATGGGCGGCAAAACCGTTGAGCAGACCGTGACAGACGCGGTTGCCGTGATTGGCGAAAACATGTCGGTGCGCCGCATGTCCGCAATCGACGGCGACACAGTTGTGTCTTACGTGCACAACGCCGCGGCACCCGGCATGGGCAAAATCGGCGTTCTGGTTGCAATGACCGGCGGTGATGAGGCGTTTGGCAAGCAGGTTGCGATGCACATCGCCGCTGTGAACCCTGCGTCCCTGTCCGAGGCAGATCTGGACGCGGCGGTTGTCGAAAAAGAAAAGCAGGTTCAGATGGACATCGCTCGGGAATCTGGCAAGCCAGAAGCCGTGATCGAGAAAATGATCGTCGGCCGCATGAAAAAGTACATGTCCGAAGTGACACTGCTGAACCAGGCGTTTGTTGTGAACCCTGACCTGACCGTTGGCGACGCCGCCAAAGAGGCCGGCGCAACCATCACCGGTTTTGTTCGTCTCGAAGTGGGCGAAGGCATTGAAGTGGTCAAAGAAGACTTTGCTGCTGAAGTTGCGAAAGCCGCACAGGGCTAAGCCGTTCAATAAACTCAGTATTTGGGGCGGTTCCGGTATCGGAGCCGCCCTTTTTCGTGGCCGGTCCAAATGGTCAAATGGGGCAGGGGACAAAGATAGGCGGACTTTGACCGAGAGGCAAAGCCCGCCTATACGCTCGTCCCAGGTTGCGCTGGGACTGTGAGCGCAAAACCCTGTCAGCCGAAACGAAAAAAGCCCCGACCAAACAGGAACCCGAACAGAGCCTCATAATCAAAAGGGTATATTGGGCAGCGTCCCACGGCCAAGCCGCGTACACGGGACGGGCTTACCTTGCGTCATGACGCCAATCCGCGCCAGTAAGGGATTCCATACCTTTGGGCCGGATCAGACGTCCATCACAAACATCTGGTTGGTGAAGGCCGCCTTCAGAACTGCCTGTGCGGTGGTTTCCACGCCCATGGATTCACGCGCCAGTCGCAGGTGCTTTTCCACGGTTGCCGCCGTTAACCCCATCAAGAGCGCGATATCCTGCGTGGTTTTGCCATCGCCCACCCATTGCAATGCCTCGCGTTGGCGCGGGGTCAGGGCGTGTTTGGCGGTGTTTTGGGGCAGGGTGAGAATCTTGAGATGAGCAACATCGTTCATCACCTTGATATCGTCGCCATGTTCGGCCCAGACCGCATCAATGGCCGCCTGATCAAGGTCGCGCCGCGCGGTCAATGCAATGGCTCCCTTGGACCGCGCAGAAATGGATTTGAAGCTGACGGTATAGCCTGCATGAACACCCATACGGCGGTTGAAATCCAGCACCCGTTCCACTGCGGGGGTCATGCCTTTGGCCTGCGCCATCTCATGCATCACGGTCCAGCTGCAGGCGCCGTCATTGGCCAGCGCCCAATGCACCATAGGGGCATCGTAATAGAGACCGGCGCCCAGAAATTCGTCCGTATAAGACCGGCAGTGATTGGTCAGAATGATAAAGTCTTCGGGGTCACCAAGCGACGTTGACGTCCGGTAACGGGTATATCCATAGATCAGCCGGTCGAAACCGTATTCGGCCATTTTCTGGGTGTGCAGATCCCACAGCGCCTCAAGAGAGGGGCACCGGACCAGACCATCGAGATATTCCTGCAAGCTCATTTTCGTGCAAATACATCCGCAAGGGCATCCAGTGCCAGAGCATAGCCTTTGGCCCCAAATCCGCAGATCTGCCCAATGGCCACCGGCGCGATATACGACCGATGGCGGAAACTTTCTCGGGCGTGAATATTGCTCAGATGCACTTCGACAACCGGCAGTTCGACCGAAGCAATCGCATCCATCAGTGCAATAGAGGTGTGGGTGTAGGCGCCCGCATTCAGGACAATCCCGTCATGGGTGCCCTTGGCGGCATGGATCTGATCGATCATCGCGCCTTCATGGTTGGACTGAAAACAAGCCACATCAAGACCAAGTGCAGCACCGGCATCGACACAGAGCTTTTCAATATCTGCCAAAGTGGTTGCGCCATAAACCTCGGGCTGGCGGGTGCCAAGCAGGTTCAGGTTCGGGCCGTTCAGGATCAAAACAGATGGCATTGCAGAACTCTCATATTCAATACAATCAGTTAACGACCCATATGCCGCGCTGTCCAGCAGCAGCGCAGCATGGATGCGCAACTTACGGAAGAAGTGGTGCATTTCCGCATGTTTGTAACCACTTCAGCGCGGCGAACAAACCATGCGAGCAAACCGAGAGGAGGGGGCAAACCCCCGGTTTTCTTGCATCAAGGACGGCGTCATCTTTTGATCCAGCAATTCTTTGTAAAGTATGTCAACTTGGGAAATTGCGGCTTCTTTCCCCAGGTCTGCGCCACGACCATAAATGGATTGCCCGGTCGCTTCACGCCTTTCAGCATCTCTTTGTTAAAGGTCAGGCAGATTTCCTTTGCGCGTTTCTCAATCCGTTTACGAGAGATTTGCTTGTCGTTTCCTTCGTCAAGGTACTGAACAACAATCGCTACACCGTTCATTTTGGACTTAAGGGTCGTGGCTGGACCACCACCAACCACAGACCTTGTGCGCGTGATCTCTGTCGGCTCTTTCTTGATCACACATCCCGCGCTGCCATCGCTCAGCTTGATCACCGGCGTACCGCGGCACATGGCATCCGCCTGAGAGGCCGCAAGTAGCAAACCAACAACCAAGGCCGAACCTTTGGCGAAATTCTGAAATCTGTTTCGAAGTGTCTTAGGCATATTCCGTATTCCATTTTGGTTAGATCAGGCCTGTGGCTCAATCTCAAATCACTACCTCTAGTGGTGGAATATCGCGCGCACTTCAACCCAAAATAGTTGGCCGGATTCAGAAGGGGATATCCGCACATGACGACGAACCGGCGTTTTCCGGTGTGGTTTTGAACACCAGTTTGCCTTGCAGTTTTGGCATTCTCTATCTCTTATAATCAGTATTATGTAATTATTACATGCGCTCTGGCTCACCTAAACAATCAATCACGCGCCGTAACCCACTGAAATACATAAGTGTGCCGATCCGCTGGACCAACATCCCAAACCAGCAATTGCCTTCGTCCACGTCACAGCCTAGCACTTTACCCTAGATGCGCGACACGGCTACAGGAGCAAACATGTCCGACCTTTACCAATCCCGACTGACACGCCTGCGTCAACGCATGGCTGACACTGGTGTCGACCTCGTGGTTGCCGGACCAAGCAGCCATATGATGTGGCTGACCGGTTTGAACCCGCATGGCGATGAACGTCCCGTAATGTTGATGATCAGCGCAACAGCGGCCGGTTTCCTGATGCCGGGTCTCAACGCCGACAGCGCCCGCCAAAAGACCGATCTGCCGTTCTTTTGCTGGGACGACGCTGACGGCCCTGATCGGGCCTTGGATGAGCTGCTGGGCGCCGTAGATGCCAAGCGTCCCGGTCTGACTGTTGCCTTGGATGAAACCATGCGTACGGATTTCTCCCTGTTGCTGCTTGCCGCGCTGGACCAGCCAAAGCATACCTTCCTGCACCAAACCGTCGGCTATCTGCGTGGTCTCAAGGATGATGCAGAATATCAGGCGCTTAAGGCCTCTGCGCTGCTCAATGATGCGGCTGTGCAGCACGGCTATGGCTGCCTGCGCGAAGGCATGACCGAGATGGAGCTTCAGACCATCATTCGCGATTATTACAAGGCCAACGGCGCAGCGCCGGAGTTCACAATCGTTGGCTTTGGCGCAAATGGCGCGTTTCCCCATCATCACACCGGTCAAACCCGGTTGGAGCGTGATATGGCCATCTTGGTCGACACGGGATGCCGGTATCAAGGATACCCATCAGACATGACCCGTTGCGGTTGGTTTGGCGATCCGGATGCGGAATTTCTTAAGGTTGCTGCAGTGGTTGAAGGCGCGGTTCAGGCCGCCGTTGATGCCGCGCGGCCCGGCATGAAAGCGTCAGATCTGGACAAAGTGGCACGTGATCACATCACTGAGGCCGGATATGGCAAGGAATTTCTGCACCGTTTGGGCCATGGTGTCGGAATAGATGTGCATGAGCCGCCCTATATCACGGCCACGTCTGACACCGTTCTGGAGGTCGGGAATGTCTTTTCCATTGAGCCGGGAATTTACTTAAAGCAACGCTTTGGAATAAGACTGGAAGACATTGTAATTATGCGAGAAAATGGCGCTGAGATTCTCTCAGATTTGCCCCGGGATTTGGTGATTTCAAACGCTTGAACAGATTGAAAAGGGGGCACCCGCCCCCTACCCCAAGGCATATCCAGCGCCGCGCACCGTTCGGATCGGATCGTCGCCGCCATGCTGCGTGAGCGCTTTGCGCAGCCGGGCGATATGAACATCAACCGTGCGCGTATCCACATAGATGTCGCGTCCCCAAACGTGGTCAAGCAGTTGGTCACGGCTGAACACACGCCCCGGTTTTTCAAGCAACGTCACCAAAAGACGGTATTCCGTTGGCCCAAGCTTCAGCTCCTGATCCGCGCGGCTGACACGGTGGCTTTCTGTATCAAGGGCGATGTCCTGATAGGACAAAGGTGCCCCTGAGGCCGCAGGCCGCGAACGGCGCAACTGGTTGCGCACACGGGCCATCAACTCGCGCAGGGAATAAGGTTTGATGATGTAATCATCCGCACCGGTTTCCAGCCCGCGCACGGCGTCCACCTCTTCGGATCGGGCCGAGAGCATGATCACCGGAATATGGCGCGTGTCATCGCGGGTCTTGAGCTGGCGACAGACCTCGATCCCGCTCATCAGTGGCATCATCCAATCCAGGATCACCAGATCAGGCGCAGCCTCGGCCACCAGAAGCATCGCTTCCTCGCCGTTTTGTGCCTGGGTTACAGCAAAGCCCTCAGCTTCAAGATTGTACGCCAGAACCTCGCGCTGTGCTGGTTCATCCTCGACCAGCAAGACCTGCGGTTGTGTCACACTCATTTTCTTAAGCCTTTGATGCCACGGATGTTTTATCCGCCTTTGGCCGTGCATCTGCCGGGGCAACACCGGTGACCAGATAAACCACCTGTTCAGCGATAGAGGTCACATGATCCCCCATACGTTCGACGTTCTTGGCGATGAAATGCAGGTGCATACAGGCGGTGATGTTGCGCGGATCCTCCATCATGAAGGTCAGGAATTCACGGAACAACGCATTGTACATCTGATCGAGATCTTCATCGCGGGCGATAATATCCAGCGCCAATTCGGCGTCCCGCTGGATATAGGCATCCAGCGCATCTTTCAGCATCGCCTCTACCGTGCGGGCCATGCGGCGGATCGAACCGGCGCTGTCATTCACCGGCGGCATCTGCGAGAGAACCCCGGTGCGTTTGGCCATGTTCTTGGCATAGTCGCCAATGCGTTCAAGATTGGCGCTGATCTTGATCACGCTCAGCACCAGCCGCAGATCAATCGCCGCTGGCGCACGCAGCGCAATCAAACGCGCCGCCTGATCATTGATCAGCTCTTCCAGCCCATCAATGGCCCGGTCCCCTGCCCGCACTTTGTCGGCCAGTTCCTCATCGCGTGTTTCAAGTGATTGTGCGCCCAGGCGAATGGCATCTTCCACCAGGCCGCCCATCTTCATGATCTGCGCCTGAATGGATTCAAGGTCACGGTCAAATGCGGATGCAATATGTTGATCTTGCATGATATTATCCAATCCGTCCGGTAATGTAGCTTTCGGTGCGCGGATCTTCCGGCGCAGTGAAAATCTTGTCTGTTTCGCCAAATTCAACAAGGTTGCCGAGGTGGAAGAAAGCGGTTTTCTGACTGACCCGCGCGGCCTGCTGCATCGAGTGGGTGACGATCACCACCGAATAGCTTTGGCGCAGCTCGTCAATCAGTTCCTCAACCTGCGCTGTGGCAATCGGGTCAAGGGCCGAACATGGCTCATCCATCAGCAAAACTTCGGGTTCCGTGGCCACGGCGCGCGCAATGCACAGGCGCTGTTGCTGGCCGCCGGACAGGCCGGTTCCGGGGGCATGCAGGCGGTCTTTCACCTCGTTCCAGATCGCCCCGCGGCGCAGCGCCTTTTCAACGATATCGTCCAGTTCCGCCTTGTTCCGGGCCAGCCCGTGAATGCGGGGTCCGTATGCCACATTGTCGTAGATCGACTTGGGAAATGGGTTCGGCTTTTGGAACACCATCCCGACCTTGGCACGCAGCTGCACCGGGTCAACCTTGCGGTCATATATATCCTCGCCATCAATGCGGATATCGCCTTCGACACGGCACACATCAATGGTGTCGTTCATCCGGTTGATACAGCGCAGAAAAGTCGATTTGCCACAGCCGGACGGGCCGATAAAGGCGGTGACGGTATTGGCCTCGATATCCACGTTCACGTCTTTGATTGCGTGGGTGTCACCGTAGTACACCTGCACATTGCGGGCCGCGATTTTGGCGGGATGCCCCGTTTGGTTCTGCATCGCGTCTTTCTCCGAAATAATAGTGTCTCTCATGGGATCGGACCTCTTTTACCAACGCCGCTCGAACCGGCGGCGCAGCAGCACGGCGATTGCGTTCATTGTGATCAGGAACACCAGCAGGATGATGATACCACCCCAGGCGCGTTCATAGAATGCCGGGTCGGCACGTTTGGCCCATTCATAGATTTGGGCGGGCATGGCGGAGTTTGGATCCATCAGGCCAGAGGTGATGCCATCGGGCGGGTTGGAGGCGATAAAACCGACCATGCCGATCAGCAGCAGTGGCGCTGTTTCGCCAAGCGCCTGCGCCAGCCCGATGATGGTGCCGGTCAGGATGCCCGGCGCGGCCAGTGGCAGCACGTGATGGAACACCGATTGCATCTTGGAGGCCCCGACCCCCAACGCCGCATCCCGGATCGATGGCGGCACCGATTTGAGCGAGGCACGGGTTGAAATGATGATCGTCGGCAAGGTCATCAGCGTCAGCACCAGACCACCCACCAAAGGTGCGGAATTGGGCAGGTGCATGTAGTTGATAAACACCGCCAGACCAAGAATACCAAAGACGATGGATGGCACTGCAGCAAGGTTCGAAATGTTGACCTCGATGATATCCGTGATCCAGTTTTTAGGGGCAAATTCCTCAAGATAGATCGACGCGGCAACGCCGATGGGCAGGGCCAGCGCCAGTACCACCAACATCATGAAAAACGACCCGATCATGGCGACGCCCATGCCCGCCGCTTCGGGCCGCTGGTCAGAGGCATCCGCGCCGGTGATGAAGTCCAGGTTGAAGCGTTTGCGCAGGCTGCCATCGGCGATCAATGCATCCACCAGATCAAGCTGTGCGGCATTGATGCTTTTGTCATTGGCGATAGATGCGCGGGTCACACGGCCCTTGAGATATCCATCGACGCGGCTGTTGGTCAGAAACTCGAACTCAATCGTTTGGCCAATCACATTAATGTCTTGCAGAACATAATCCCGAAGGGTCGCCGCTGCATCCTTGGACAGAAGCGCCGCCATCTCCTTGGATTTCAGCTTGGTCTCGATACCGGCGGCGGCGATCTTGTTCTCAAAGGCCGCCTTCATCAATGGCGCATAACCAAAGGTCGAAACTTTCTTGATGTCATCGATATTGCGATTGCCTTTCTTGTCCAGCTTGGCCTCCAGCAAGGGCACTTCTAGCGTGACGTAGGTTTGTTGAAAGGCGCCTGTCCCGCGCGAGATGATGGTGGTCAGCAAGATCACCAGCATCAGCAGGCCCACGGCAATCGCGGCCAGACCGTACATCTTGAACCGGGCCTCGGCGCGGTTGCGCTTTTGGGTGCGGGCATCCTGCACCAGCAGGGATGCACCCGATGGGGTGATATCGGTCATTCGTACTGCTCCCGGTATTTGCGCACGATATAAAGTGCCAGAACATTCAGCCCCAGCGTCAGAACAAACAGTGTCAGACCCAGCGCAAAGGCGACCAATGTCTCTGGCGAGGCAAAGTCGGTATCACCGGTCAACTGGCTGACGATGCGGGTGGTGATGGTGGTCATGGCCTCCAGCGGATTGACCGAGACGCGGGCAATGGCCCCTGCCCCCAGCACCACGATCATGGTCTCGCCGATAGCGCGGCTGGCGGCCAGCAGCACCGCGCCGACAATCCCCGGCAAGGCGGCGGGCAAGATCACCTGCCGCACGGTTTCCGAATGGGTCGCGCCAAGGCCGAATGACCCGTCACGCAGGCTTTGCGGAACCGCGTTGATGATGTCGTCGGACAGGGAGGACACGAACGGGATCAACATGATGCCCATCACCAAACCCGCGGTCAGGACGGATGTCGCGCCGCTCATCCATTCCACCCCCAATATCCCATCCTCGCCGCGCCCGAACAGCCGCACCAAGGCAGGGCCAACAGTCAGCAAGGCAAAGAGGCCATAAACGATGGTTGGAATCCCCGCGAGGATCTCAAGCAATGGCTTGGCAATCCCGCGCAGTTTCGGACCGGCGTATTCGCTGAGATAGATCGCGGCAAACAGTCCAATCGGCACCGCGACCAGTAGCGCAATGATGGAAATATAAAGCGTGCCCCACAGCAGCGGCAGGATCGACAGATCGCTGTCGCCGCGAAAATTGGGCGCCCATTTGGGGCCAAGGAAAAAGTCTTTCCAGTCATGCAGGCGGAAGAAATTGATCGATTCAAAAAGCATCGACAGAACGATGCCCACCGTGGTCAGAATGGCCAGCGAGGCAGCCACGATCAGCAAGACCATAACGCCGCGCTCCACGATATTGCGGGCGCGGAATTGTGGGTCTGCGGCGCGCAGGGCCAGCGCCAGACCGGCCAGCGCGATCAGCAGAACCGCCGCCGCCATCCAGAACCGCCCCTTCCCGTTCAATTCCCGTGATTTCTGTGCCGCGGCCAGAATAAAGGGTTCGACCTCAGATCCCAGCGCCACGCCGACCTCGCCCAGCGTTCCGCGCAGCGCCGATGGATCATCTGCCATCGCGGCAATGGCTGCCCTGCTCAGCGCACCCTGCGCCAGCGCAATGTCCAGGCCATCGGCCACACGGCGCACATCCGACAGGATCAGGCTTTGTGTGCCGACGCTGTCGATCTTGTCCGCTGGGATCAACGGCAGAACCGCGTTCTGCACCACCGCAGGCTGTGCCAACAGCCAGATCAGCAGAACCCCCAAGGCAGGAACAGCGGCAAACATCGCCGCTGTCATTCCGTAATAATTCGGCAAGGAGTGCAGCACCCTCGCGTCGCCGCCTGCGCGGGCCATGACCCGGCTGCGGGCCATGACGTAGCCCAAAAGCGCAATCGCCAGCACAGCGACAAAAAGCGCCATGCCAAGCGGCACTCCGAGAAACGTTGTGGCAGTTGTGGCCGTCATTGTGCTGGTCCTGCTCTGTCTGCAATTCAGTCAAAAAACCGGAGGCCACAGTGCTGTAGCCTCCGGTCTGGATCATCAGGATCAGGGCTTAGGAGCCGCCGCCCATTACCGCTTCGCCGGATACAGTTTCTTGTGTCTCGGCCAGTTCAGGATCGGAGACCAGACCGTATTCGGCCAATGGACCATCTGGGCCAGCGATCTCGTCCGCGACGAAAAACTCAGCATATTCTTTCAGGCCGGGGATCACGCCGATGTGGGCTTTCTTGACATAGAAGAACAACGGGCGGGAGACTGGATATTCGCCGGTTGCGATGCTTTCGGTCGAAGGCACAACGCCGGACATGGTTGCGACCTGCAGCTTGTCCGTGTTGTTCTCGTAGAAGGCCAGACCAAAGACGCCGATGCCGTCCTTGTTGCTTTCGATGCGGGCCAGGGTTTCGGTGTAGTCACCGTCAATGTCCACAGATTTGCCGTCGGTGCGCAGCGCGATGCAGGCTTTCTCGGCGGCTTTTTTCTTGGCTTTGTCACTGTCGCCGGTGGCGGCGGCCAGGAAGACGTCAAAATCGCCGGTGGCTTCGCAGCCGGCCAGGATCACCTTGTCTTCGAACACTTCGCGGGTGCCGTGCTTGGTGCCGGGCACATAGGCCTGAATAGGCTGCGCGGGGAAGTCGGCGTTCACTTCGTTCCACATGGTGTAGGGGTTGTCGACAACCTTGCCGTCCATCACGATCTTGTCGGACAGGGCTTTGTACCAATCAGTCGGGGTGAATTCGAAACCGTTGCCGTTGATGTCAGAGGCGAACACGATGCCGTCATAGCCGATGCGCACTTCGATGATGTCGGTCACGCCGTTTTCCGCGCAGGCTTTGATCTCTTTTTCTTTGATCTTGCGCGATGCGTTGGCCACGTCGATGGTGTTTTCGCCAACGCCTTCGCAGAAACGTTTGAGACCAGCAGAAGAGCCACCGGATTCTACAACAGGTGTCGGGAAGTCAAAGTTTTCGCCAAAAGCTTCGGCAACGATGGAGGCGTATGGCAGCACGGTGGATGACCCGGCAACCTGCACCTGATCGCGCGCGGCAGCAGCAGTGGCAGAAACGGCAGCAATGGCCAGCGCGGATGTGGTGAGTTTTGTCAGCGACATGATGTCTCCTGTCAGTCAAATCGGTGATCACCCCTATGGTGATCTCAGCGCCCGTCTAGAAGTCCGGTGCTGTGCTTTTGTGACAGTTACATTACAGTTTTATGACAGGGCCGGTTATTCCACAAAGACTTTGGAAATATGGGTCAATTGCCCTCGGAATCCAGCGGCAGGATCACGGTGAAGGTGGACCCCTGCCCAAGTTGTGACGCGATTCTGAGCCGCCCGCGATGGCGGTTGAGGATATGTTTGACAATCGCCAGACCCAGCCCTGTGCCGCCCAGAGCGCGGCTGCGGTGGCTGTCGGCGCGATAGAACCGTTCGGTCAGGCGCGGCAGGTGCAGCGCATCAATGCCCGGTCCCTGATCTTGTACCACCACCCGCACTGCAGGCCCGCGCAGGGCCGGATCGCGCAAATTGGTTTCGGTGCTGATCGAAACCTCTTGGCCTGAGCCGCCATATTTGATCGCGTTCTCAATCAGATTGGTGAAAACCTGCAACAATTGATCCCGGTCCCCCAATATGCGCAGCGGCGCCACCTCGAAATCAGGGCTAAGCGTTACTTCATTGTCCGCCGCCAGCGGATTGAGATTGCGCAGGGTCGTTTGCAACACTTCGATCAGATCCGTTTGCGCGGTCGGGCGCACCCGCTCATCGGCTTCGACCCGGCTCAGCGACAACAGGTCTCCCACCAGGCGGTTCATCCGCCCCGCCTCATCCGCCATGATCCCCAGAAAGCGGTCCCGCGCCTTGGCGTCATCCCGCGCCGGACCGGACAGCGTTTCGATAAACCCCATCAGAGCGGTGAGCGGCGTACGCAATTCGTGGCTGACATTGGCGACAAAATCCCGGCGCATCTGCCCGGCCTGGGCCAGTTGAGTGACATCCTGAAAGCTCAGGATCAGAAACCCGTGGTTTTCCATGTGCCGCAGTGTCACGTCAAAGGTCGTGCTACGCCCTGCGTCACCGGCCAGAAAAGGGGCCATGCGGGGTTTGCGGTCGCTCAGGCATTGCTCGACGGCGTCGACAAGCGCGGGCTGGCGCAGGCCGGTCACAAAGTTGCGCCCCTGAAGCCCCGCCCCCAGAAGATCCTGCGCCGCCGGGTTCATCGCCACGATCCGTTCGTTGCGATCAATCGCCAGCGTCGGCAGCGGCAGAGCCCCGATCAGATCCGGCAGAAGCAGGGCGTCAGGCATGGATCAAAGCGGCTTGAGATCGCGGCGGAACCGCGCCGCGTTTTCCGTGTAGTGTTCGGCGCTCGCGGTCAGCCCTTTGAAGGCCGTCTCGTCCAATTGCCGCACCACTTTGCCCGGTGCGCCCATCACCAGCGACCCATCCGGGATCACCTTGTTTTCCGTGATCAAGGCCCCTGCCCCGATCAGGCAATTCTTGCCGATCTTGGCACCGTTCAGAACGGTTGCGCCCATGCCGATCAGGCTGTTGTCGCCAATGGTGCAGCCGTGCAGCATCACTTTGTGACCGATGGTGCAATTGACCCCGATGGTCAGCGGATAACCCAGATCGGTGTGGAACACACAGTTTTCCTGCACGTTGCTGCCTTGGCCCACATGGATCACCTCGTTGTCACCGCGCAGGGTACAGCCAAACCAGACCGAAGATCCGGGCTCAAGCACCACATTGCCAATCACATTGGCATCTGGCGCAACCCACGCGTCGCCATTCACAGTTGGGCGGATATCGCCAAGGGCATAAAGGGTCATGATGTTTCCTCAAATTCAGATTGCAGCCCCCGCACATGGTCGTTCAGCCAGGGTTGCTGCAACCTGCGCAGGCGCGTGGCCTCGATGATGGTTTTCAATTGCGCCTCGGTCTTGTCCAGATCATCATTGACCAGCACGTAGTCATAGCCGCCCCAATGGCTGATCTCGTCCCAGCTTTTCTCCATCCGGCGGGCAATCACTTCTGGACTGTCGAGATTGCGTTTCTCCAGCCGCGTGCGCAGCTCTGCGATGGAGGGTGGCAGCAAAAAGATCGAAAGCGTGTGCGCCCCAAGCGCGGAATTGGTGATCTGCTGCGCGCCCTGCCAGTCGATATCAAACAACACGTCACGCCCCGCATTGATCGCCTGTTCGACGGGGGCACGCGGGCTGCCGTAGAAATTGCCAAAAACATGGGCGTGCTCCAGCATCTGATCATCTGCCACATGATCCTTGAAGGTCTTTTCAGGCATGAAGTGGTAATCAACGCCATCCTGCTCCCCGTCCCGCATCGGGCGGGTGGTGGCGGAAACGGAGAAGCTCAAGCCCGTGTCCCATCTGCGCAGCCGTGTGGCCAATGTGGATTTGCCAGCACCCGAGGGCGAACTGAGGATGATCAAAAGACCGCGGCGGTCCTGTTTTTGGGCGCTGCTCATGGGTTACTCCACATTTTGAACTTGTTCCCGCATCTGGTCGATCACCGCCTTGAGGGCAAGGCCCACGCGGGTCAATCCCGTGTTCTGGGCCTTGGAACACAGGGTATTTGCCTCGCGGTTGAATTCCTGCATCAGGAAATCCAGCTTGCGTCCGACCGGTCCGCCCTCGGCCAGCAGATCCCGCGCGGCGCTCACATGGGCGCCCAGGCGGTCGATCTCTTCGGTGATGTCGGATTTGACGGCGATCAGGGCCAGTTCCTGCGCCACACGGTCTGCATCAGCGCCATCGGTGTTGTCCATCACTTTGGCCAGATTGCGCCGCAGGGTGTCTTGCATCTCAACGGCGCGGATGGCGGCGGCTTCCGCAGCGTCCCTGGTCAGGGTCTCGACCTCCGCCAGCTGGCCGGCCAGAACCTCGGCCAAAGCGGCCCCTTCGGCAGATCGCATTTCGTTGAAATCATTCAGAACCGCCGAGAAATCTGCCAGCAGCACCTTGCAAAGCGCCGCGCCGTCATCTTCATGGCTGGCCTGTTCCAGCACGCCGCGCATGGTCACGATGTCCGTCGCCTTGGACGGCGCAAGCGAGACATTCGCATCCATCGCACGCGCCTCGATCTGGTGCAGGGCGTTCAGAACGACATGCAGCTGATCTTCGTTGATCACAAGCGTGCCGCCGCCCTCTTCGCGGGTCAGGCGCAGATTGCAGGTGACATTGCCCCGCGCCGCCGCTGCGCCAAGTGTCTTGCGCAGCCCTGCCTCAAGCCCATCCACCCAATCGGGCACGCGCAGGCGCAGATCCAACCCCTTGCCGTTTACCGCACGCAGCTCCCAGCTCCAGCTGAAGGGCGGATGCGCACCGGTGGCCGAGGCAAAACCTGTCATGGATCGGATCATCATTGTTCCCTTCGCTGCCCCATCGCTGCGCCTGCAATATGGCGAAACCGCCGCGCGGGGCAAGCCCCGCCCGCCCGGCCGCGTTAACCAGTGTTTAGAAAATTTCACCAAATGGACTAAAAATGAGGTATTTATAGTTTGGTAAGTTTTGCGGCGTGGGGGCGGTGCAATGGCCATGGCAACACCTGTCACAGATACAGGTGGCCTGTGGTATTTTCGTTGTTGAGGGATGTAGGTCCATGACCGATCTGCCAGAAGAGAATTCGAAAATCGTGTCCATTCTGGACTACCAGCCCGAGATGGGGTTTGCGCCCATTTCCCAGGTCGAAGCCTATTGGGAAGCCCTGCGCGCCGGGCGGCTTTTGCCCAAACGCTCCGAGGTGGACCCGCGCGGGCTTGAAACCAGTCTTGAGAACGCCTTTATTCTTGAACGCATCGCGCCGGGCATCGCACGCCTCCGCATCGCAGGCAGCCATCTGGGGGCCCTGATGGGCATGGAGGTGCGCGGCATGCCCCTGACGGCGCTGCTGACCCCGGACACGCGGTCGGTCCTGTCGGAAAAGATCGAAGAGGTCTGCCAGATGCCGGCGGTCTGCACCCTGCGTCTGGCTGCCGAAGACAGCGCAGGCCGGCCCGCACTTGAGGCACGAATGCTGCTGCTGCCGCTCAAAAGCGATCTGGGAGATATCAGCCGCGTTCTGGGCTGCTGGGTCACACAAGGCGAGATCGGGCTTGCCCCGCGCCGGTTTGAGGTGATCACCCATCAGATGCAACCGCTGTTGACGGGCACGCCGCTGAAGCCCTTGTTGCCGCCACTGGCCCCCGCGCCACGGCCCAAGATGCAACCGCGAGGGACGCCGCCACAAACCGGCCGGTCACGCGGGCATTTGCGGCTGGTCACATCAAACGACTGATTTCAAAAGCCGATCCATCCCAGCGCCACGTAAGCAGCAAAGCCGATGCACATGGTTGCGATCACATGATTGGTCAGCAGCGCGGCAATCAACGCGGCACCGGCCGCCAGCCAAGTGATCAATGGCTGACCGGCCAGTGATGAGGCCACCAAAGACACCACAATCAACCCCGGCAGATCATCCAGAATCCACGCGTATCGCGAGGCCCGGATCGCATCGCCCGCAAACAGGCCAATCACCCGGATTGCAAAGGCTGCCAAGGCCAGCACCGCGATCAATATCCAGTGAGAAGTGGTCATCTTTGCCCCGCCCCTCCTTGCCTGATCACGTAGGAGACGATCAGCCCGGCGATGGCCCCGGCCACAATCGCATAGGCCTTGGGCGCCTCCAGCAGGACCACTGCGCCTGTGACGGCAAAGCTGGTGACCCAAGGCAGCAATTGCGCATGACTGCGCCACAGGCCGCGTGCCATTGCGATAAAGGCAGCGGTGAAGGCAAAGCCGAGGCCGAATTTCTCAAGATCCGGCAGCGCCGCGCCGATCACAGCGCCAAGTGAGGTCGATACCGTCCAGACCGTGATCATCACGAGGCCCGACCCGACCAGAAACCGAAATCCAACGCCCGGATCCTGCGCCCGTTTGGCCATGGTTAACGCCCAGTTCTCGTCGCCAGTGATGTGGATCGCCATAAGACGTATCCGCAAGGGCAAGCCTCTGAGCACCTCGGACAAGGACGCTATGATCCCGATATAGCGCAGGTTCAGCGCCGCCCCCGCGAAAGCTGCCCCCAACACAGCGCCGCCGGTGGCGAATTGTTCAACCGCCACGATCTGCGACGATCCAGCGTGGACAAAGCCGCTCATCAACGCCACGCCCCACCATGGAAATCCGACCTGCGCGGCCAGCAATCCAAAGGCAAAACCATAGACCGCCGCACCCGCCGCCAAGGGCAATATTGCAAAAGCACCGTGTTTCATACGCCCCAAGTTATGTGGCTCCGGTGATCTATGATAGTTGTGTTTTTGTGGTTATGTGATGCGTGACGATCAATATCTGCCATTAGGTGAAAGGAGTCAGTCATGGACAAATCCGACCTCAAGCTGCTGGCCTTGCTGCAAGACAACGCCCGCACAACAGTGCAAGCTATGGCGGATCGCATCGGTGCCTCCACCGCATCTGTTCAGCGTCGCCTCAGAATGCTGCGCGAAGGCGGTGTGATCAAGAAAGAAGTCGCCGTGCTGGACGCACAGAAGCTGGGCTTTGACGTGACCGCCATTGTCTCGGTTGAGCTGGAGCGCGACCGGCTGGACCAGATTGATGCTTTCAAACGCAAGGCGCGGTTAGATGCGCAGGTTCTGAATTTCTATTGCATCGCGGGGGATGCGGATTTTGTGATGGTGGTCGTGGCCAAGGACATGCGCGACTACGAGGCTTTCACCCACAGGTTTTTCTTTTCCGACAAGAACGTGCGCAAGTTCCGCACCTCCATCGTTGTCTCAACGGAAAAGGCGACACTGGCCCTGCCCATTTGACCAAAAAAAGCCCGCTTGCAGCGATGCAAACGGGCCTTTTTCTAAGTCATGGAACCAGACCTCAGGCCGAGGCTTTCTCCGACTGCCTTTCGCGCCGCGCCGACAGTTCTTCTGCCACGAGGAAGGCCAGTTCCAGCGACTGGCTGGCGTTCAGGCGCGGATCGCAAGCGGTGTGATAACGATCCGACAGATCTTCATCGGACACAGCCCGCACGCCGCCGGTGCATTCGGTTACGTCCTGACCCGTCATTTCAAAATGCACGCCGCCCGGCACGGTGCCTTCGGCCCCATGCACGGTAAAGAATTCGCGCACTTCACGCAGGACGGAATCAAACGGACGGGTTTTATAGCCCGTGGAGGACTTGATCGTATTGCCATGCATCGCATCACAGGTCCAAACCACGTTGGCGCCCTCTTCCTGCACGGTTTTGATCAGACGCGGCAGGTGTTCACCCACCGATCCGGCACCGAATCGCGCGATCAGGGTCAAACGCCCTTCTTCGTTGTCGGGGTTCAGCGTTGCCATCAATTGTTTGAGATCTTCGCTGGTCATCGTCGGGCCGCACTTCAGGCCAATCGGGTTTTGCACACCCTTGGCAAACTCCACATGCGCGCCGTCCGGCTGGCGTGTACGATCACCAATCCAGATCATGTGACCAGAGCCCGCAAGCCATTTGCCGGTCTGGCTGTCCTGACGGCACAGCGCCTCTTCATACTCAAGCAGCAGCGCCTCGTGGCTGGTATAGAATTCCACCGATTGCAGCGTATGGGCGGTCTCGGCGGTCACACCGGCGGCTGCCATAAAGTCGAGCGTGTCGGAAATGCGGTTGGCAATCTCGCGATACTTTTCGGTCTTTTCATTGTCGGTAAAGCCAAGCGTCCAGCCATGCACCTGATGCACATCCGCATAACCACCCGTTGAAAACGCGCGGATCAGGTTCAGCGTCGCTGCCGCCTGCGTATAGGCCCGCAACATCTTTTCCGGGTTCGGAATTCGAGATTCTGCAGTGAAATCAAGGTCATTGATGATATCACCACGGTAGCTTGGCAGCTCGACACCATCGACCACTTCTGTCGGAGCCGAGCGCGGCTTGGCAAATTGCCCGGCCATACGGCCCAATTTGATCACCGGCACTTTTGCACCATGGGTCAACACGATGGCCATCTGCAACATGACCTTGAAGGTGTCGCGGATTGCATCGGAACTGAACTGTTCAAAGCTCTCGGCGCAATCACCGCCCTGCAACAAGAACGCTTCACCGCGCCCTGCGGCGGCCAGGTTCTTTTTCAGGCGGCGGGCCTCACCGGCAAAAACCAGAACGGGATATCGTGCCAATTGCGCCTCAACCGCATTCAATGCGGCCTGATCAGGATAATCAGGCATCTGGATCCGCGGTTTTGCGCGCCAGCTTGATTTGCTCCAATTGGTCATCGTCTTTTCTCCGGTCTGTTGCGCCACTGTTAGCGCGATCAAGAAATCTTTCTATACAAAAGCTTGACCAGAGAGGCCAGAACTCAAATTCGACCTCTTGACGAAGCGCGCAACGCGTGAGCAAAGATTACGTCAGGTTATGTCGCAATTACGTGGTATAGCCTCATGAATACCCAAACAAAGGACGCCGCGATGTCAGACCCGCGCTCGGCCACCCGCATCCCTCCCAATGAAGACAAACCCCGGCGTTTTGTCTTTGTATTGGTTGAGCAGTTCAGCATGTTGTCCATCGCGACAGCCATCGAAAGCCTGCGCATTGCCAACCGGATGTCAGGCAAAAACCTCTATTCCTGGATGTTGCTCGGTGAAGGCGGCGAACAGACTGTCTGTTCGGCTGGCACAATCTTTCATCTTGATGACGATCTGATCGAATTGAACCGCGATGACCGGGTGATGGTCTGCTGCGGTCTGGATGTGCAGGATTACACCAGCAAACGCATTCTGGGCTGGTTGCGCCGTGAGGCCCGCAAAGGGCTGATCATGGGGGGGCTTTGCACCGGCGCCTATGCGCTGGCCAAGGCCGGGCTGATGGATGGCAAACGCGCCACGATCCATTGGGAGAATCAGGACAGCTTTTCCGAAGAGTTCCAGGAAGTGGAATTGACCAAATCGGTCTTTGTCGTGGACGGCAACCGGATCAGCACGGCAGGCGGCACATCCTCGATTGACCTGATGCTCAAGCTGATTGCCGATGATCACGGCGAAGATCTGGCCAATGCGGTTGCGGACCAGTTGATCTATTCCTCGATCCGCACCGATCAGGACACACAGCGCCTGTCTGTGCCCACACGGATTGGTGTACGTCATCCCAAACTGAGCAATGTCATCCAGATGATGGAAAGCAATATCGAAGAGCCGATCAGCCCGTCGATCCTTGCCAAAGAGGTCGGCATGTCCACCCGGCAGCTCGAACGGCTGTTCCGGCGCTATCTGAACCGCTCGCCCAAACGCTATTACATGGAACTGCGCCTGCAAAAGGCGCGGAACCTGCTGATGCAGACCAATATGAGCGTGATCAACGTGGCACTGGCCTGCGGTTTTGCCTCACCGTCGCATTTCTCGAAATGCTACCGGTCCCATTACGACACCACGCCCTACCGCGAACGCGGCAGCCACGCGGCGCGGTTGTCGTTCTAGGTTCAGAACCTGTTCATGATCGGCGTACTGTTTGAATTCAGCGCGAAATTGATCACCACCAGATCATTTTCGCGCTGGTGCAACAGCGCGTAGAAGTAGCAATAGCTTTTGCCTGTCCAATACATCCGCGCCTCTTGCGACACGCCGCCGCCCAGATCCTGACGGTTGAACACCGTTCCGTTCTGGAAATCCGCGGACCAGATGCCGTCAAACTGCCGTTGCAAATTGGCGATCTCTTCCTTGGTGTATTCATCACGCCCGCCCAGACGCAGGATCACTTCGGTAAAGTCACGTGTCGAGATGTGCTGGTCGACAAAGCGGGCATAGGCGGCGTAATCACTAAAAACGCTGTCTGTTTCCTGTGCCCGAAGGGGCATGGCGGCAAGGCAGAACAGGATCAGTGAATATAGTATAACACGCATGGCGGTCCTCAATCCTTGGGTCGAATGCGATAAACGCTACCCCGCCCGACCGAAATAAACCAGATTGCACCGTCCGGCCCTTCCACAATGTCACGCACGCGGATCGTCTCCGCCCCCTTAATCTGCGCGACCTCTTTCAGCGGATCACCGGCCAGCACGGCGATATGATCGAATTTCAGCGATCCCACAAAGAAATGACCACGCCACGCCGGAAATTGCGCGCCTGAATAGATCATCAACCCCGAAGGGGCGATGGATGGATCCCAATAATACGCAGGTTGTTCCATCCCTGCTTTGGCCGTGCCCTCGCCAATCTTGGCCCCGGAATAATGCCGCCCGTAAGAAATGACCGGCCAACCATAGTTGGCTCCCGCACGCACTGCGTTCAACTCATCGCCGCCACGCGCGCCGTGTTCCGCCACCCAGAGATTGCCCTTCAGATCCAGCGCCGCGCCCTGAGGGTTGCGATGCCCGTAAGACCAGATCTCTGGCAATGCGCCCTCACGCCCGACAAAGGGATTGTTCGCAGGCACCGATCCATTGGCACTTATCCGAATAACGCTACCGTTGTGTCGGGTCAGGTCCTGTGCCGATGGCCGGTCGCCGCGATCGCCGATGGTCAGGAACAGGCTGCCATCACGGGCCTCTACCACGCGCGATCCGAAATGGCGGCCACCGCGGCTGCCTTTCTTCATCGCGAACAATTCTTTCACCTTCTCCAATCTTGTGCCATCCGCCGACAATTGCGCCGAAGCAACCGCCGTGCCGCTGCCGCTTAGCCCCTGCGGCTTGGCATAGGTCAGATACAATCTGCGACTTGTGGCAAAATCGCGGGCCAGGGTAATGTCCAAAAGACCGCCCTGCCCGCGCGCGGCCACCTTTGGCACCCCCGCAACGGAAATACGCCTGTCCCCCTTTTGATGAATCAGGGTGCCGCCGCGCTCTGTCACCAAAACGCCGCCACCGGGCATCGGCGCCACCGCCCAAGGGGTATCGAGACCATCCAGAACCGGTTCAATCTGATAGGAAACCTGCCCGTATGCCGGCGATTGGCACAACATGAGCCATCCCGCACAGAGCAGTTTGGTGAAGAATCTTTTCATGACATGCATGGTGCACCTCCGTTCTTGAACATCTGTCCCGCGTTTTGCCCATTTCAAGCAAAAAAATGTCGTGAATTGAGGTGCAGACAAGGACATTGCCGCATGTGCAATCCGTAAAAACCGCTTTTCTTTTTCAAGGCCTTTGCCTAACCTTTGCGCCGAACGTTACGTTCCAACAAGGGAGATACCTCATGAAGAAGATGCTTTTGGCCACAACGGCCGCGGCTCTTGTGGCGACAACGGCAATGGCCGACGGCCACGCAAAAGAAGTGAAACTGGGCGTTGAATTTGGCTTTACCGGCCCGATTGAATCGCTGACCGGCCCAATGTCAGCGGGCGCCGAACTGGCAATGAAAGAAGTCACCGAAAGCGGCATGCTGCTGGACGGTGCAAAAGTCACCTCCATCCGCGCCGACAGTGGCTGTATTGACAACGGTCTGGCTGTGGCCTCTGCCGAACGTCTGATCGCCGAAGGCGTGAGCGGCATCATCGGTGCTGACTGTTCCGGCGTGACCGGCGCGGTTTTGCAGAACGTTGCCATTCCAAACGGCATGGTCATGATCTCGCCTTCCGCGACATCCCCCGGCCTGACCACCATGGAAGACAACGGTCTGTTCTTCCGGACATCCCCATCGGATGCACGTGAAGGTCAGGTTATGGCAGAGATCCTGCAAGAGCGCGGCGTCAAATCCATCGCTCTGACATATACCAACAACGACTATGGCAAGGGTCTGGCAGACGCCATCGAATCCTCGTTCAAAGCGGTTGGCGGCGAAGTGACCATCGTAGCGGCGCACGAAGACGGCAAAGCGGATTACTCTGCTGAAGTTGGTGCGCTGGCCTCTGCTGGTGGTGATCTGCTGGTTGTTGCGGGCTACCTTGACCAAGGCGGCGCAGGCATCATCAAAGCGGCGCTGGACGCCGGCGCATGGGACCAGTTTGGTCTGCCAGGCGGCATGATCGGTGAAAACCTGCCAAAAACCATTGGTCCGGATCTGGACGGGTCTTACGGTCAGATCGCCGGCTCTCAGGGCAACGGCATCGAGACCTTCACCAAGATGGCCGAAGCCGAAGGTTTTGACGGCACATCCCCCTACGCACCAGAAGCCTATGACGCAGCCGCGCTGTTCCTGATGGCGATGCAGGCGGCAGGGTCCATGGATCCGGCAGACTACAAGAGCAAGATCATGGACGTGGCCAACGCGCCCGGCGAAAAGATCTATCCTGGTGAGCTTGGCAAAGCGCTTGAGCTGATCAAAGCGGGCAAAGATGTCGACTACGTTGGCGCATCCGCGGTTGAGCTGATCGGACCAGGCGAATCTGCGGGCACCTACCGCATGATCGAAGTGAAAGACGGCAAAAACGAAACCATCGGTTTCAAGTAAGCCCTCTTCGACCACAAAAAACACGAGATGCAGCCCGGACTATCCGGGCTGTATCTTCATAAGGGGACCGGCCAACAAGGCCGGCACGGGGAAAACATATGATCGTCGTTGACGACCTGCACAAACACTTCGGCGGCTTTCATGCCGTGGACGGGGCCAGCCTGTCCATCGAACAGGGTTCCATCACCGGGCTGATCGGCCCAAATGGCGCCGGAAAAACCACTCTTTTCAACGTGATCGCCGGGGTTCTCAAACCAACCTCTGGCCGCGTTTACATGGATGGGGAAGACATCACCGGGATGCCCCCGCACGAGC
Organism: Sulfitobacter mediterraneus; assembly: GCF_016801775.1. Lineage (NCBI taxonomy): Bacteria > Pseudomonadati > Pseudomonadota > Alphaproteobacteria > Rhodobacterales > Roseobacteraceae > Sulfitobacter > Sulfitobacter mediterraneus. The sequence goes on from NZ_CP069004.1 coordinate 970,588, forward strand.
TTTTTCACAAGGGGCTGCTGCGCACTTTCCAGATTGCCCATGAATTTGCCTCCATGTCCTGCCGCGAGAACCTGATGATGGTGCCGGGCGGGCAATCGGGCGAAACGCTTTGGAACACATGGTTCGGCCGCAAACGCATCGCGGATGAGGAACGTGCCCTCAAGGCCAAGGCCGACGAGGTTCTGGAATTCCTGACAATCGAACATCTGGCCGACCACAAGGCGGGTCAAATCTCTGGCGGGCAGAAAAAGCTGCTGGAGCTGGGCCGCACGATGATGGTCGATGCCAAGATCGTGTTCCTTGACGAGGTCGGCGCAGGCGTGAACCGCACGCTGCTCAACACCATTGGCGATGCAATCATCCGCCTGAACAAGGAACGCGGCTATACCTTCGTGGTCATTGAACACGACATGGATTTCATTGGCCGCCTTTGCGATCCGGTGATCTGTATGGCCGAAGGACATGTGCTGGCCGAAGGGACACTGGCCGAGATCAAAGCCAACGAACAGGTCATCGAAGCCTACCTTGGCACCGGCCTCAAGAACAAGGCGCAGGTGGGCGCATGATGCGGCCCACCCCGATGGCAGCATTGGCTGCCCCCCTCACCAAGCTGGCCACACCGCCGCTTGTTTCAGCGCATTTTCAAAAGGATAAAACGCATGAGCAGTGATCCTTACGACGATCGCGGCAACAAAGACGCCTCGATTACAAACCCCAAAGGCATGGGCAGCCAGATCCCCAAGTCCAGCGGCACCAGTTTTTCCGCGCCGGGCGGTCCCTTCCTGATTGGCGACACGATGACCGGTGGCTACGGCAAAGGCCCCGACATCCTTCACGATTGCACCATTGCCGTGGAACAGGGCGAGATCGCCGTGATCGTTGGCCCCAATGGCGCCGGCAAATCCACCGCGATGAAAGCCGTGTTCGGCATGCTGGACGTCCGGTCCGGCAGCGTACGTCTGGACGGCGAAGACATCACCAACCTCAGCCCGCAAGACCGCGTTGCCAAAGGCATGGGCTTTGTCCCGCAGACCTCCAACATCTTCACCTCCATGACGGTCGAGGAAAACCTTGAGATGGGCGCCTTCATCCGCCGCGATGACTTCAGCGATACAATGGCGCAGGTCTATGACCTGTTTCCGATCCTCAAGGAAAAGCGCAAGCAAGCAGCAGGCGAATTGTCCGGCGGGCAACGTCAACAGGTCGCCGTCGGCCGCGCCTTGATGACCCAGCCCAAGGTCTTGATGCTGGATGAACCCACGGCGGGCGTGTCCCCGATCGTGATGGACGAATTGTTCGACCGGATCATCGAGGTGGCCCGCACCGGCATTCCGATCCTGATGGTGGAACAGAATGCCCGGCAAGCGCTTGAAATCGCTGACAAAGGCTATGTTCTGGTGCAGGGTGCGAACGCCTATACCGGCACCGGCAAAGAACTTCTGGCTGATCCGGAAGTCCGCAAATCGTTCTTGGGGGGCTGAGCCATGGATCTTCTCAACGCAATCGTCGCTTTCCTCAACTACGTCTTTGTTCCCGGCGTCGCCTACGGCTCGCAGCTCGCACTTGGTGCATTGGGCGTCACGCTGGTGTACGGCATCCTGCGGTTCTCGAACTTTGCCCATGGTGACACCATGGCGCTGGGCGCAATGGCCACGGTGCTGGTCACATGGCTGTTCCAGTCCTGGGGCATTTCGCTAGGGCCGCTGCCAACCGCCCTGCTGGCCCTGCCCTTCGGCATTGCCTTTGCCATTCTGCTTTTGCTTTTCACGGATCGCACCGTTTATCGGTTCTACCGGGAGAAAAAGGCGAAACCGGTGATTTTGGTCATCGTCAGCCTTGGCATCACCTTTATCTACAACGGCGTGACCCGCTTTATCATCGGGGCGGACGACCAGAACTTCTTTGACGGGCAACGCTTCATCATCTCGGCGCGGGAGTTCAAGAAAGCCACCGGGCTGGACGAAGGTCTGTCGTTCAAAACCACCCAAGGCATCACCATCATCACCGCGATTATCGTTGTGGCGCTGCTGTTCTGGTTCCTGAACCGCACCCGCGCGGGCAAATCCATGCGGGCCTATTCGGACAACGAGGATCTGGCGCTGCTGTCGGGGATCAACCCCGAGCGGGTTGTGATGATCACATGGATGATCGTGGCCACACTGGCAACCATCGCAGGCGTGCTTTACGGGCTGGATAAATCCTTCAAACCCTTCACCTATTTCCAACTGCTTCTGCCGATCTTTGCTGCAGCGATTGTGGGCGGTCTGGGCAATCCCATCGGCGCCATCGCAGGCGGCTTTGTAATCGCCTTTTCGGAGGTCACAATCACCTATGCGTGGAAAAAGATCCTTGTTTATCTGATGCCTGACAGCCTTGAGCCCAGCGGGCTCGTACAGCTGATGAGCACGGATTACAAATTTGCGGTCAGCTTTGTGATCTTGCTGATTGTGTTGCTGATCAAACCCACCGGACTGTTCAAGGGGCAATCGACATGAACGAGACGCTCAAAAACACGATGCTGTTTGGCATCATCGCACTGTTGATTATCTATGTCGGCTTTGTGCAAAGCTGGAACTCGGCGCTGCTGATTGTGGCGATGGGTCTGATCTCATCCATCATGGCGCTGGGCGTGAACCTGCAATGGGGGTTTGCCGGTCTCTTTAACGTTGGTGTCATGGGCTTTGTTGCCCTTGGCGGGCTGGCGGCCGTTCTGATTGGCATGCCCCCCACCGAAGGCGCTATGCGCGCAGGTGGGTGGAACGTGGTTGGGGCCTTGCTTCTGGGTGCCGGTACCGTCTTTGCCGCGATCATCCTGGCCAAGACAATGTCAAAAGGCTGGCTGCGCAATCTCAGCGTGATTGCCCTGCTGGTCATCGGTTTCTTTGTCTTCCGCGGCCTGCTCGACCCGGCGGTGGAACTGGTCGAAGAGATCAACCCGGCACAAACCGGATATCTGGGTGGTCTTGGCCTTCCGGTGCTGCTGGCCTGGCCTGTGGGCGGCCTCTTTGCGGCTGCGGCGGCTTGGATCATCGGCAAGACCGCTCTTGGTCTGCGGTCCGATTATCTGGCCATTGCGACGCTCGGCATCGCCGAGATCATCATTGCGGTTCTCAAGAACGAAGACTGGCTGACGCGCGGTGTGAAAAACGTGATCGGCGTGCCGCGTCCGGTGCCATACGAGATTGATTTGCAAAACAGCGCAAGCTTTGTCGAACGGGCTGCCTCCTTTGGCTTTGATCCGGTCGAAGGGTCCACGCTTTGGGTCAAGGTGCTGTACATCCTGCTATTTGCAACGGTTCTGATCATCCTGATGTGGCTGAGCCAACGGGCGCTGCATTCTCCATGGGGCCGGATGCTGCGAGCGATCCGCGACAATGAGGTCGCCGCCGAAGCGATGGGCAAAGATGTCACCGCACGGCATTTGCAGGTCTTCATTCTCGGCTCCGCGATCTGCGGCATTGCCGGCGCGATGATGACCACGATGGACAGCCAGCTGACCCCCGGCACCTATCAGCCGCTGCGCTTTACCTTCCTGATCTGGGTGATGGTGATCGTTGGCGGTTCGGGAAACAACCTGGGCGCGGTTCTGGGCGGGTTCCTGATCTGGTTCCTTTGGGTGCAGGTCGAACCGATGGGCCTGTGGTTGATGAACCTTATGACCTCCGGCATGGCCGAAGGATCGGCACTCAAGGAGCACCTGCTGGAAAGCGCCGCACATATGCGATTGCTGACCATGGGTCTGGTGCTGATCCTGGTTCTCAGGTTCAGCCCCCGCGGTCTGATCCCGGAGAAATGACCTCAAAGGCCCCGCAATGCGCGGGGCTTTTTCTTTTGGCTGTCGGATACGGGGTGATGCCCGGATCTACATGCGCTTTTCCTTCAAAGACACGCAGCGCAACGGCTGTCTTTCCATATTTTTCCCCAAGACCTAAGCTCCGCTGAAAAGTGGCCCGGCCCTATCGAAAGGTTTGCATATGAGTGGTTTGGTTTTTGTGGCGGTTATTGGCGCCGCTCTCCTCCATGCGGCGTGGAACGCCCTCGTCAAAGGAGGGGCTGACAAAACCCTTAGCATGGGCGCCGTGGTGATCGGGCATTTGCCCATCGCGCTTGCGGCCCTGCCTTTCGTTCCGCTGCCAGCCGCCGAAAGCCTGCCATATCTCGCAGGCGGGCTCGTGCTTCATTTCGGGTATCAGCTGTTTTTGCTTCAATCGTATAAGATGGGTGATTTGACCCAAGTCTACCCGATTGCACGTGGGTCTGCCCCGTTGATCGTTGCGGTTTTCTCCGTGCTTGTTCTTGGGGTTCACCTCAATGGGCTCGAACTCCTTGCGATCGCGATCATTGGTCTGGGCATCATCAGTCTGGCATTGGTCCGGCAAAGTGATGGCCAACAGAACAAGAACGCTGCCGTCTTAGCATTGACCACCGGCGTGTTTATCGCCTCCTACTCTTTGGTGGATGGCATCGGTGCGCGGATCGCAGGCACCTCTCTGGGGTTTTATTGCTGGCTGTCCCTGGGCAACGGGATTTTGATGATTGCCTACCTCGCGGTCAAATCACCACAAACCCTACGTGCGATCCCCCGGAGCGGCCTGCCCATTCTGGTGCTGGGAGGTGGTGCATCTTTCATCGCCTATGCACTGGTGACATGGGCCTTCACCCAGGCACCCATTGCCTTGGTCACGGCGCTGCGCGAAACCAGCATCGTCTTTGCCCTGTTGATCGGTGTGTTTTTTCTCAAAGAGCCTCTGAACCTGGTCAAGGTTTTCTCAACCTTCTCTGCCCTGCTTGGCGCGGTCCTGTTGCGGTACGCAAGAACGTGAAGATCCTCGCATTCTCCGACCTGCATCGCGACACGGAAGCGGCAACTGCGATCCTGTCTGCCAGTTCTGGTGCCGATGTCGTTGTCGGCGCGGGCGATTTTGCGACCAAGGGAACAGGTGCAAAAGACACATTAGACATTCTCGCCCAGTGCCCCGTGCCGCTTGTCGTGGTCCATGGCAATCATGACGCACCATCCGAGATCGAACACATCTGTGGCCAAGCGCAAAACCTGCATTATCTTCACGGGGCGGGAATGACTTTGCGCGGCATTTCATTCTTTGGATTGGGTGGCGAGATCCCGTCCAGAAATTCATTTCCATGGAACGCCTCAGAGACAGAGGTCAATGCCGCAAAGATGCTAACCACTTGTCCGCCAAACGCGGTTTTGATCACCCATACGCCGCCATTTGGCGCTGCTGATCTGCAAAACAATGGCATTCACGAAGGTAGCGTTTCAATCCGGGATGCAGCGGAAAACCTCGCGCCTCAGTTGCTGCTGTGCGGGCATATCCATCACGCCTGGGGGTCACATGGCAAGGTCGCGTCGACACCGGTTCACAACTTGGGACCAACCATCAACTGGTTCGATATTTGATCGTCAAGTCATTGAATTAAATACAGAAGGCAGCTGTCGGGCCTGCCCCAATCGCTCAATGCTCACCCGCTTAGACCTCAGGCAGATTCAGCACCTTCACCCCGGCTTCATCACTTTCGACAAAACCGATAGACCCGTAATACGCCAGTCCCGCAGCATTCTGCGTGCCGATCCGCGCCTCCACATGACGCAATCCCGCGACCAGCGCCACTTTGATCGTTTGACCGGCCAACATTTTGCCAACGCCGCGGCGGGCTGCCGAAGGGTGGATGTGCGTGCCGATGATGCCCCACCCCACCGGCGTGCCGTAGGGGTTGCCTTCTGTCGCCAATCGCAAGGATTGAAATCCGATCACCTGACCGTCGACCTCGGCCACTGTGCATTGGATGCGATCCGGGTGCGTGATGTAATGGCCCAAGACATCTTCCGCATCCCCCGCCGTGCGCCGTTTGCCAGCCGCCTTCAAGGCTACCAAAACATTGGAAATGCCTTGTGCGTCATCCTCCCGCGCGGGGCGCAAGATCACTTCAACCGTTTGGTTTTCCATCGAAATTCTTACCGCCCCTTGAACAGACCACCCAGGATGCCGCGCACGATGCGCCGTCCCGTTGTGCCTTTTAACTCCTTGATCACCACCTGTGCCACAGCGGCGCCAAAGCCCTCTTGAGACTTGCGGCGCGGCTGCCGGGAGGTGGAACGGGTCACACCCTTGCCTGCATAGCGGCGGGCATTGTTGAATTCGCGCAGCGCTGGCGTTTCAACCTCTTCGGCCTTTTCTTCCGCCTCGGCCGCGGCCTTTGCGGCCTCATCTGCACGCTTGCGCAAAATCTCAAAGGCGGATTCGCGATCCAGCCGTTTGTCGTATTTGCCGGACATCGGCGACGCAGCCATCACTTCGGACCGTTCCATCGGCGTAATCGGGCCAAGCTGCGAAGACGGAGGGCGGATCAATGTCCGTTCCACGATGCCCGGCACACCTTTCTTTTGCAGAAAAGACGTCACCGCTTCGCCCACGCCGACCTCACGGATCGCCTCTTCGGTGTCAAAACGTGGGTTCTCGCGGTAGGTTTCCGCCGCCATGCGCAGCTCTTTGCGGTCCTTGGCGGTGAACGCCCGCAAGGCATGTTGCACCCGGTTGCCCAGCTGTCCCAGAATGTCATCGGGCACATCGGCAGGGTTCTGGGTGATGAAATAGACGCCGACCCCCTTGGACCGGATCAATCGCGCCACCTGTTCCACCTTGTCCACCAGCGCCTTGGGCGCATCGTCGAACAGAAGATGCGCCTCGTCGAAAAAGAACACCAGTTTGGGTTTGTCAGGATCGCCGACCTCTGGCAGTTCCTCGAACAATTCCGACAACAGCCAAAGCAGGAAAGTGGCATAAAGTTTGGGCGCCGCCATCAACTGATCCGCCGCAAGGATGTTGATTGCCCCGCGCCCGTCTGCATCGGTGCGCATCAAATCACTCAGCGCCAGCGCCGGCTCACCAAACAGATCCGCCGCGCCTTGGTTTTCCAGCACCAGCAACCGCCGCTGGATCGCGCCAACCGACGCGGCAGAGACATTGCCATAGCGCAACGCAAGGTCTTTGGCATTTTCACCAATCCAGACCAGCAGCGCTTGCAGGTCTTTCAGATCCAGCAACGCCAAACCGTCTTCATCCGCGACCCGGAACGCGATGTTCAGGATGCCCTCTTGCGCCTCTGTCAGGCCAAGAAGCTGCGCCAACAGCAAAGGCCCCATCTCGGACACAGTGGTGCGCACAGGGTGGCCTTGCTTGCCATAGAGATCCCAGAATGTGACTGGAAATGCCTCATAGAGGTACTCATCAAAGCCGATTTTTTCGGCCCGGCTGGTGAAAGCACCATGCAGCTTATGCGCGGCGCTGCCTGACTTTGCGAGACCGGACAGATCGCCTTTGACGTCGGAGAGGAACACCGGCACGCCTTGATTTGCAAACCCTTCCGCCAGAATTTGCAAAGTGACGGTTTTCCCGGTCCCGGTGGCCCCGGCAATCAGCCCGTGACGGTTGGCATAGCCGATGTTCAGGAATTGTTTGGTGGCGTAGTTCTCGCCGCCGCCGCCGATAAAGATGTCTTGCGCCACGTCGTTGTCTCCTCAGGCCCGGATGGGCATTCGTTTGCAATGAGCATACTTACTTAACCTTTTTGCGCCACTGTCTAATTGTTCCGCTGGCGAAGTCCTTTTGTAGCGGAACATCCTCCCTGTCAGACTGGCCGCACCTTCGGGTGCGGCATTTTTCCCGCTATGGTAGTGGTTTGAGAGCATTGCAAAATTCTCAATTTTCCCTGTTGACCCGCGCACGCCCCTTTCGTAACGTCACGGCAATAAGTCGGCCCAGTCCGACGGGGAGAACCAAATGCAAAAAGAGGATGCTTCGCGTCCTCTTTTTCATTTTAGGGCAAAGCCTTGAGATCAGCGGGTTCTTGCCGGATTATTGCCCCGCGAACGGCCAATCGCCACTGACATTGCCGCACGGGCGTGGTATTGGGCGGCAACTTAACAAACTTGGAATGATCATGAGCAATTTCTTCAAAGCACTGCCGCTCTGTGCAGCATTGGCGTTGATCGCCCCAGCCGGCGCATTTGCGCAGACCACAACCGAGACGAAACCCGCAGAGGCGACCACATCTCAGGTCGAAAGCCAGCTGAGCCTTGGTGAAGATGCCGATGCCGATCCCGAACTGGGCAAACCCTACACCAAGGAAGTGATCGGCGCCTGGGAAATGCGCTGCATCAAGACCGAGGAAGAGGTCGATCCCTGCCAGATGTATCAGCTTCTGGATGACGGCGAAGGCGCGCCCGTGGCCGAAGTGTCCCTGTTCCGCCTGCCCGGATCTGGCAAGGCAGAAGCAGGCGCAACCATCGTTGTGCCGCTTGAAACCGCACTGCCGCAGCAGTTGACCTTGTCAGTGGATGGCGGCAAGGCACGGCGCTACCCTTATGCATTCTGCAATCCGGTGGGTTGCTATGTGCGGATGGGCTTGACCGCGGCTGATATCGCAGCGTTCAAAAAGGGCAAGGAAGCCATCGTAACGATTGTCCCTGCCCTTGCGCCGGATCAGAAAGTCGAATTGAAAGTGTCCCTCGCCGGGTTCACGGCCAGTTACGACAAAGTGTCTGTTATCGAACAATAAAAACCCGAGGTCGGTGTCCGGCCTTTGATGGGATCCTGATGAAGGGGCTGCCGTTCTGGCCGCCCCTTTTTTGTTCCGCTCATCAGTGCACGAAATGCACCTGATCAAAGGTCTGCCGCCACTGCGACACCTCGGGCATGATTGCCTCTCCGCGCAGTCCCGCAGCGATCAAGCCGGCCAATCGTGGCGCGTCTGCCTCCGTCATGCCCCAGCGCACAAGCTCCGGCGTGCCGATACGCAGCCCGTTCAAGTCGCCCGTAACCGGTGCAACCGGCAACCCGATCCCGCAGGCCAAAAACCCGGCCTCCCGCAATGTCTTGGATGCGGCTTGCCCCCCGCCGAACCCCTCTGCCAGAACCGCAAATTGATGCGATTGTGTGGCCCCGCCAGCACCGGTAAAGACCGGCAGGCCTTCACCCTGAAGGGAGATTGCAAGCGCCTTGGCCATGGCAATCATCTGTGCTGCATAAGCCTGACCGTAATCACGCCAATCGAGCATGGTCACCGCCAGCGCCGCTGATTTTGAGGCATCAAAATTTGCCGTCATTCCCGGAAAAGCGATTGCACCCAAGGCTTTGGCAACTTCTTCATCATTGCTCACGATCAAACCGCCAGCCGGTCCGCCAAGGCTTTTGTAGGTGCTCATCGTCATTAAGTGCGCCCCTTCGGACAGGGGGTTTGACCATGCCTTGCCCGCAATGATCCCGCATTGGTGCGCCGCATCAAACAGCACCTTGGCCTCAACCTCGTCCGCAATCGCCCGCACCCCGGCGACGGGATGTTCGAAAAGGTTCAGACTGCCGCCAACGGTGATCAGCTTGGGTCGCTCCTTCAACGCCAATGCACGCAATCCGTCCAGATCGACAGTATAGCCGTCCACCAGCACGGGCGCCTCGAGGATCCGCAAGCCATATAATCCGGCGCAGCCTGCCTGGTGGTGGGTCACGTGACCGCCGATGGTGGCGGGCGGCACAATGATGGTATCGCCGGGTTTGCAAATCGCCATGAAGCCGTAAAGATTTGCAATTGCGCCCGATGGCACCCGGATTTCTGCAAACTTTGCATCAAAGACCTCGGCACATAGGGCGGCAGAAATCACCTCGATCTCTTCAATCGCCTCAAGCCCCATCTCGTATTTGTCCCCCGGATAGCCCAAAGACGGCCGCGAGCCGAGACCGCTGGCCAATAGCGCCTCGGCCTTGGGGTTCATCACATTGGTAGCAGGGTTGAGATTGAAACACTCTGCCTCGTGGATCTGTTGGTTGCGCTGCACCAACCCGTCAATGCGCGACAGCAGGGTCGCGGAGCTGGACTGAGCGGTCTGACCCGCGATCTCTTGCACACGCGCTTCACATTGGGCTGGCACCCAGTTTCGTTTGACCAAAGTCATCTGCATTTCCCTCTTCATTTGCCACATTCTGCGCCCGGCCATTGGACAGCGCAAACCAGTTTTGCTATTTCTTGCCCTAGAAAAACTAAGGCTACCCCATGACCGTCAGACCCCCGCGCCCAAAGGGGCCGCCCTTGACCGCGATGCGTGCTTTTGAGGCTGCCGCGCGTTTGGGCGGATTTGTCGCCGCTGCCGAAGAGTTAAACGTCACCGCTGGCGCGGTGTCACAACACATAAAGGCCTTGGAAGGCTGGGCCGGTGTCGCCCTGTTTCACCGCAGTGCCCAAGGTGTCGCCCTGACGGAGGCGGGCCGCAGCTTGCAGCCAAGCTTTCGATCCGCTTTTGATGCGCTCGCCGATGCCACCCATGCCCTGCGCAATCTCAGCGCACAGGTCGAAATCCACATCGCCGCCCTGCCCAGCGTTGCACAGCTTTGGTTGCCGCCGCGTTTGGGCAGGATCCGAAACCAGTTTCCTGAGCTGAAATTCTCCGTCACCGCGATGGAAAGACCGCCCAGCCTGCGGCGCGATCTTTTTGATTTGACACTCTTCTTTGGGCAGCCGGGGGAAGGCGATACCACGATCCCACTTGCCGACGATATGATCACACCGGTCGCCGCGCCAACGCTTGCCGCCTCAATCCGGCAAGCGGAAGATCTGGCAGAGGCAACGCGGCTTCAGGATCGCACTTGGGAACAGGATTGGCCAAACTGGTGCGCGGCCACCCAAACCCCCATGGATGATCCAACCAAGGGGCCGGGCTATTCGCTGTATAGTCTTGCGGTCGAAGAGGCCAAATCTGGCGCAGGTGTCCTGATGGGGCATCTGTGCCTGATCGAGACCGCGTTGCACAGCGGGGCGCTGGTGCCGCTTGGCCTTGGGACAATTCCCACCGGCCGCGCCCTGATCCTGACCTTGCCCGCCGCGAAATCACGGCGGCCGGTTCTGGAGGAAATCGCTGATTTTCTTAAAACTTAACCCGGGATCAGACCCGCCGCAGCGCCAGCACCGCGTTCATCCCGCCAAAGGCAAATGCATTGCTGAGTGCCACGTCCACCTTGGCCTCGCGGGCGGTGTTGGGCACCACGTCCAAGGCGCATTCCGGGTCCGGTTCCTGATAGCCGATGGTGGGCGCAACCACCCCATCGCGCAGCGCCATGATGCAGGCCAGCAGCTCCACCGCGCCGGTACCGCCAATCAAATGACCATGCATGGATTTGGTCGAGGACATCATCAGATTGTCCGCATGAGGCCCAAACACATCCGCCACGGCGGCGCATTCGGTTTTGTCATTGGCCGCTGTGCCGGTGCCATGGGCATTGATATAGCCCACCTCTTCGGGATTGATTTTTGCATCCTGCAAAGCCCCCGAGATGGCCCGCGCCGCGCCTGCCTTGGATGGCATCACAATGTCAGAGGCGTCCGAGGACATGGCAAAGCCCGCCACCTCACACAGGATATCTGCCCCGCGTGCATGGGCATGGTCATAATCCTCAAAGACAAAGATCCCTGCCCCTTCCCCCTGCACCATGCCATTGCGGTTGGCCGAAAACGGACGGCAGGCATCGCGGCTCATCACGCGCAAACCTTCCCAGGCTTTGACCCCGCCAAAGCACAGCATGCTTTCCGACCCGCCCGTGATCATCGCAGGCGCCATACCGGAGCGAACCATGGCAAAGGCCTGTGCCATCGCGTGATTGGAAGAGGCACAGGCGGTTGAAACTGTAAAGGATGGACCTTTGAGGTTGAACTCCATGCTGACGTGGCTGGCGGCGGCATTGTTCATCAGCTTGGGCACCACAAAGGGATGCACCCGGTTTTTGCCCTCTTCATAAACCGCGCGGTAGTTGTCATCCCAAGTCGACACCCCGCCCCCCGCCGTACCAAGCACCACACCGGATTTGGCGGACAATTCACCATGAAAACTGAGCCCCGATTGGGCAATCGCCTCTTTCGCGGCGGCCAGAGTGAACTGGGTGAAGCGATCATAGAGAGACATCTGCTGCCGGTTAAAGCGGCCCTCGGCCTCAAACCCGTGCACCTGACCGCCGATCTGGATCGACAGGCGTTCAACATCCCGAAACGACAGCGGACCGATGCCGCAGACCCCTTCGCGCATGGCGGTCAAGGTCTCGGGCACCGAATGGCCCAAGGCATTCACGGTCCCTGCGCCAGTGATGACGACCCGTTTCATGCGCCTAACCCTGCTCGGCCTTCAACCGTTCAATCCCGGCGATGATGCTGGCCACGTTGGAAATATCAAAATCAGACTCGGACGGGTTGTTGGCGTTGAACGGCACCGAGATGTCGAACGCCTCTTCGATGGCAAAGATGCTTTCCACCAGCCCCAGACTATCGATGCCAAGGCTTTCCAAAGTGCTGTCCAGCGTCACATCTTCGGGCTCCAACACTGCCTGCTCGGCAATGATGGCTATGACCTGATCTTTGATGCTCATCGGTTTCACCCCTGAAAACTTGCTCAAGGATGATTTAATCATCCTCGCCGGTCTTGAAAACAGCCTTTTGTAACGCCTTGATGTCACGCAGAACACGCGGCAATCGTCGCAGGGCTTTGTAACTTTCGACCTGTTTGTCCATTTGGGTGGCCGGATAACCCAGCATCGTCCGGCCCGCAGGCACGTTGGACATCAACTTGGTGCCGCCCCCGGCGATCACACCATCCCCGACAAAGATATTGTCGCTGACACCGCATTGACCGCCCAAGACAACGTTGTCACCGATCACCGCAGATCCGGCGATGCCGACCTGACCGCAGATCAGCGAATTTTCCCCGATCACCACATTATGCCCCATGTGCACCTGATTATCGAGTTTGGTGTTGTTGCCGATCATGGTGTTTCGGATCGTGCCGCAATCGATGGTGGACCCCATGCCGATCTCGACATCATCGCCGATTGTCACCGACCCAAGCGAATGAATGCGGATCCAGGGCTGTGCCTTGCTGTCCCCTTGATCCCCAAGGGTTTTGCGGGCGGTCTCCACGACACTGGGTTCTGCGGTGACAAAGGAAAAACCGTCCCCCCCGATCCGTGCGCCGGGCTGGGCAATGAACCTGTCACCGATATTTACCCGTGCGCCGATGCTGACCTGTTCGCGCAGCAAGGCGTCTTTGCCGATCTCGACATCGAGGCCGACAAAACAATGCGGCCCGATCACCGATCCGGCGCCAATCCTTGACCCGGCAGAGATGATCGCCAGCGCACCGATGCTGACATTCTCGCCAAGCTGCGCGGTTGGGTCGACCACCGCCGTCGGATGCACGCCGTTGCCAAAACCCTGCCCCCGATCAAGCACCCTGGTCATGCCGGACATGGCAAAACGCGGACGTTCCGGCAGAATGGCGGCTTTCAAACCAAGGGCTTGCCAATCGGCATCCGGCCAAAGCATCGCGGCCTGCGCCGCACCTTGCGCCAATCCTTCGGCGTATTTCGGGCTCATCGCCAGTGCCAGATGTTCCGTCCCGGCCTGTGCCGGTTCGGATGCGCCTGTGATGATCAGTGATGTATCTCCAACCGCCTCGGCCCCAATGGCCGCTGCGATCTGTTGAACCGTGAAGGCCATTCGGCACCCCCTGCAAATGTTGCAGGCAGAATTACCCCTGAACGCCGCCCAAGACCACCCCTGCCTTGGCCAGAGCGGCCCAGATCCGCGCATCACGCCCGTAGATATCGGCGCGGTATTCGGTGTGGCCCCGCGCATTGGTCACGGCAGTGCGGTAGATCAGATGCACAGGGACCGGCTCTTGCAACACGATCTTGGTCTCCTTGCCGGAATTCAGCGCCGCCTTGAATGTGCCTTGAGGGTCGTCGGATTGTTTGGCCAACAGCGCATAGGCAAAATCGAACGGATCGGCCAGACGCACACATCCGTGACTGAAGGCACGAATATCGCGGGCAAAGAGGCTCTTGGCCGGCGTGTCGTGCAGATAGATGTTGTGCTTGTTGGGGAACATGAACTTGACCAGACCCAAGGCATTGCTGCGGCTCGGCGGCTGACGCATGGCAAAGGGGAAGGTCCGTTCCGTATATTGGCTAAAGTTCGCGGCGCTGCGATTGACCACCCGGCCCCGGCTGTCGGTGATCTCGATATGGCGCACCGCGTTTGGGTTGCGCTTGAGCTGCGGCAGATATTCCTTGGTGACGATCGAACGCGGCACATACCAGCTTGGATTGACGATCATATGTTCCATCACATCGGAAAACTCCGGCGTGGGGCGGTCCTGGGATACTGCGCCGACCACAGACCGGGTGCGGAAGGTCACCTTGCCATCGTCGATAATCTTGGCGGAAAAATCGGGGATATTCACAAGAATATGACGCTTGCCGCGATCCGTGTTGAACCAGCGTTCCCGCTCCATCGCCACCAGAACCGATTGCAGGCGTTTTTCCACACCAACGTTGATCTGCTGCATGGTGGCCGCACCAGCCACACCGTCCGCGTTCAACCCGTGGTCCACCTGAAACTGCTGCACCGCCGCCTGCAGTGCGTCGTCATATGTGACGGTGTTGGAACGAGTCAGATAATCCATCGCGATCAAACGGTTGCGCAGCGCAATGACTGCATTACCTGAAGCGCCGGGCTTGAGCGAATTGGCCGGCACACGCGGCCCCCAGCCGCCCTGCTGCAACAGCCGTTCCATCGTGACCTTTTCTTTGATCAGCGCGTTGTATTCCATGCTGCGCGGCGGCAAAGACCGGAAGAATGCCGCCGGTTTTGCTTCGGCCAGACCTGTCAGATAGGCGCTGCGGTCGCGGTAGGGAATGTCGCGCACAATGCGGCTGTCAACCCGATTGGGAATCAACATACCGGTCTGCACATCGCGGGCATATTTCAGGAACAATTTGCTGAGCTCGACCTCGACGATACCGCGGTCCCGCGGGGTCTTGGCCGACCGCAACAGATCCATCAGCCCTTGTGGATCATAACGCGCCACCGGCAATCCGTGATCATCGGCGTTTTCAATGGCGTGCAAAAGCGCGGCACGGCGGGCGCGATCCGCCTCGCCCGCGCCGGTCCAGATCGGTGTATATCCATTGGTCCGGTAAAAACTGGCAATGTCCTGATCACGGGCGGCGGTTTCTGCAACCGCCTGTTTGAATGCTGTCACCTGCGCAAAAGCCGGTTGCGGCGCGGTCATGGTGACACCAAGGCCGATTGTCACCGTGACTGCCAGTAAACCCCGGCGCAGAAAGGAATCGCGCATCATCATTATCCCCGAAAAACCAATAAACATCCTGTTCTTGTCGGAAATGCGCCAACGTCTGTCCATTCACAAAACCGCAAGGACTTAAACAAGCCTTAACCTGATGCTCAAAAAACACCCGATTTCCCGGATCTTGCAGCGGTGTTCGATCGTTTTTGGCAGAAATTCGCCTAAAAAAGCAGTGGCATGGAACCAAAAGGATTCAGCACTTGGTTCATGATTCCCGCTATGCCATACACTTGAGGCATCTGGGGGACAGATGAACGGCCTATGTAACATCATGGCCACAGGCAGACGACGGGACAGAAGACTTATGGCAGGCAATAGCACTTCGGGCATGACCCGGCGCGCCGTTTTGGGCGCTTTCGCCGCAACCACACTGACCGCGGCACCCACTTTCTCCAATGCAGCAGGCTTTCTGCGCGGCGCAGGCGATATCCGCCGCATCCGCATGTATTCCGGCCGCACCGGCGAACGCATCGACATGATCTATTGGATCGAAGGCCAGTACATCAAAGATGCCGTGAAAGAAGTGAACTACTTCATGCGGGACTGGCGCACCGATGGTGTCAAAAGCATCGATCTGCGCACCGTTGATATCATGGCCGCCTCGCACAATTTGCTGGACGTGAACGAACCCTATATGTTGCTGTCCGGCTATCGCAGCCCCAAGACCAACGCGATGTTGCGGTCCCGGTCACGGGGTGTGGCCAAGAATTCGCTGCACATGCGCGGCCAGGCGGCGGATCTGCGGTTGTCGACCCGCTCCGTACACCAGATGGCCCGTGCGGCAACCGCCTGTCAGGGCGGCGGCGTTGGCCGTTACTCCGGATCCAACTTTGTGCATATGGATTGCGGTATTGTACGGACATGGGGCGGCTAAGCCCCAGCGACATCCGTTGATCATGAGGCGCCTGTTAGGGCGCCTTTTTTGTGTGTAATCCTCAGGCTTGATCTGCCCGAGGCCGGATCATCATGGCACCATAGGACAGGGCAAACCCGCCAAAGGCAATATTCCAGGCACCGCCCGAGATCCCATGCAAAAGCCCCTGCTGCTCTGGCCAGTTGCCCGCAACCCACCGCAGCAGGACGGACATCACGATTGCCGCATAGATCAACACCGTCACCGGATCACTGATCAAAGCACGGCCCGAATGCCCCAATGAGGCACGGGTCATCACCGCAAGGGTCATCACCCCAAGCGCCCCGGCCATCCAAAGATGCTGCGCCGCTGCGCCATCTCCGATGCCCAGGATACCAAGCCCGATCGCCAATGCCCCAAACGGCACAAATGCGTAGCCGAGATGCAAAATGGCGACCAAGGGTTCCGCCATTGCATGCCGCCCAGCCCATCGGCCAAGGCGGATCAGGTGCAACGCCCCCGCCGCCACCAAAAGCCCACCCGACAACACCAGTTGCGGCGCAGCCAGCCAACTGATCATTGCCGCCAACAGGACCAGCAATGCAATCTTGTCAAACCCGGCCATCACCGGCGCGGGCAACATGTCGCTGCCTTGCTTGACCAACCAGTTGCGGGTGAAGGCCGGCACAATCCGCCCGCCGATCACTGCCACCATCATCACCGCGGCGCTGATGCCGATCCGCAACCCGATCCCCTGCGCCGCGTAACCGCCGCCTGCCGCCTCAAGATGAAAGACGGCATTGCCGCCGAGAAAGGCCAGCAGCATCGCGACCACAATCAGATTGCGCCAGTTCTTTCCCGCTATAATTTCGCGCAGCAGCCAGAACAGCATCGCTGTTAGAAAGGCCAGATCAAGCGTCGCCACCAAGGCGGCAGGCCACCACAGCGCGGTCAACACCGCCAGCCGTCCCAGAACCCACAACAAAACCAATAAGAACAATGGCAAACCGGACAGCGCCGCGCGGCCTGTCCAATTGGGCACCGCAGTCAGCAGAAACCCTGCGATAACGGCACTGAGATAGCCGAACAGAAAGGCATGCGCATGCCATGACACCGGATCAAATCGCAGGGGAAGCGTCAGAACATCAAACATCTGCGCCAACCAAAGCGCCATAACAAGCACAGCCCAAAGCGCCGCGCCCAGAAAAAACGGACGGAAGCCAAGGGAAAAGAACACCGCCATCGAAGAACGGGTATCAGAGGTGGTATCGGTCATGCGCATGCCTTTGATCGCTGTTGCGGTATATTCACCCCCCAACAGAGATTGTCAGTGATCTGGATCAACTCAGAAGGCAGATAACTACCCCTGCGCCGCCTGCCGAAATCCGGCTTCGCTGAAATCTGTAAAGACCTGGACCAGATCAACCATGTCTTCGCCCTGCCCCGACAGATCGTCTATCCGCCAGCGCGAAGCACAAAGCGACAGCATACCGGACACCATATAGACCAAGGCTGCCGCCAGACGCGCCTGCGAAGCACCGGGCAAAACCTGCGCAAAGGCGGTCAGGAAAACCTTGGCCGTGGGGTCAAAATGCTGGCTGGCAATGGCCCGCCACCGGTCATCCGCGGACACATAAGCAATCAACCGCCCGTAAGCCAGCCATCCGGGATCACCACCCAGAACACGGTCCAGAAACGGATGGGTGAAGCAACAGATCACCCCGCGCAGTGTTATCGGGCCCGTGGCCTGCAACGCCTCCAACGCGGCGGTTCTGGCATCTGACAGAGCCTTCGCACGCCGTGCGACGACTGCGGCAAACAAGGCCTCCTTTGATCCGCCATGATGATGTACCAACGCGCCCTGCACTTCGGCCAATGCGGCAATGTCCCGGATGGTTGCTGCGTCAAACCCATGCGCTGCAAAAACCTGCTCTGCGGCGTCAAAAATGCGCGCGCGGGTCTCAAGCGAACGTTGACTGGGCGCTCTTTGCCGTTGTTTTTGCTGGTTTAATGCATTCATTTCAAAATTATCTTGCCTTATTTTGAACGCTTGTTCAATCTAATTCAAATTTCAAGGCAAGGACGCACCACATGCCGCAGGAAACATCCCCCTTTGGGGGGACGGAAAAATTTGCGCTGATTGGCGCGGGCCCAATGGGCCTTGCCGCAGCGAAAGTCATGACGGAACAGGGCGTTCCATTTCAGGGGTTCGAGCTACACTCTGATGTGGGCGGGCTGTGGGACATCGATGCGCCCCGGTCCACCATGTATGAAACAGCGCATTTGATCTCGTCCAAGACCATGACGGAGTTTGCCGATTTCCCAATGCGTGAAGATGTGGCGGAATATCCTTCTCACTCGGAAATGAAACGGTATTTTCAAGACTTTGCAAAGCATTACGACCTATACGCAAAGTATCACTTTAACGCCGAAGTTCTTTCAACCGAACCCCTTGGGGAGGCCGGCGCAGGTTGGCGCGTCACCTGGCGCGATGCGCAGGGCAATGAGCAATCGGAAGTTTTTGCCGGTGTCATGATCGCCAATGGCACCCTGTCCGAGCCGAACATCCCCACCTTCAAGGGGCAGTTCGACGGCGAGTTGATCCACGCCGCCAACTACCGTGATCCACATCAATTCACCGGAAAACGGGTTCTGATTGTCGGGGCGGGCAACTCCGGCTGTGACATCGCGGTGGATGCCATTCACCACGGCAAAAGCTGCGATATTTCGATGCGGCGCGGCTATTACTTTGTGCCCAAATACGTCTTTGGCAAACCTGCCGATACCATGGGCGGGATGATCAAGTTGCCGATGTGGCTGAAACGCAAGGTCGACGGGATGATCCTGAAATGGTTTGTCGGTGATCCGCAGAAATACGGCTTTCCCAAACCCGATTACGCGCTTTACGAAAGCCATCCCGTGGTCAACTCGCTGATCCTGTTTCATGCCGGTCACGGCGATCTGAAAGTGCGGCCTGACATTGATCATCTGGACGGCAAAACGGTGTATTTCACCGATGGCACCCAAGCCGATTATGACATGATCCTGACCGCGACAGGCTATCGCCTGCACTATCCCTTTATCGACAACGCGTTGCTCAACTGGCAGGGCGATGCGCCGCATCTATTTTTGAACGCCATGCATCCGGACCGTGACGATCTGTTTGTTCTGGGCATGGTCGAGGCCTCTGGTCTGGGTTGGCAAGGCCGGCATGAACAAGCCGAAATGGTCGTCCGCTACATCAAGGGCCTGCGCGAGGGGCGCGCCGCCGCCAAGACACTTCAGGCCGAAAAGAGAAGCGGTTTCAAACGGATGACAGGCGGCACCAGGTATCTCAAACTGCCGCGCATGGCCTATTACGTGGACAAGGCGACCTATCGCAAGGCCGTGACCAACTGGATTGGCGCATTGGGAGGCACCAGCAAATGACGGATCTTGACGACATAATGCTGAACTTCAGCCCCGCCAGCCTGACCTTGCTGAACGCCATTCTGGCGATTGTGATGTTCTCGGTCGCACTGGATCTCAAGGGCGACGATTTCAAACGCTTGATGCGCACGCCCAAGCCTGTCGTGACCGGGCTGATTTCACAGTTTGTGGTCCTGCCGGTGCTGACATTCCTTTTGGTGCTTGCCATGCAGCCGCGCGCCTCCATTGCGCTTGGTCTGATCCTTGTGGCGGCCTGTCCGGGGGGCAATATCTCAAACTTCATCTCGCACCGTGCGGGCGGCAATGCAGCATTGTCAGTCTCGATGACGGGCTTTGCCACGGTGGGGGCGATCCTGCTGACCCCGCTGAACATCGCCTTCTGGGGCAATCTCTATGAACCAAGCCGCGCCATCTTGCAGGCCACCGCCATTGATCCATGGCAGATCGCGCTGACGGTGACGTTGATGTTGATCCTGCCGCTGATTTTGGGTGTCCTGTTGAACCGCAACAAGCCAGCACTGGCCGACCGCATTCGCCGGCCCCTGCAGAACCTGTCGATGTTGATCTTTGTGGCCTTTATCGTGCTGGCGCTCGCTGCAAATTGGGCGTTCTTTCTGGGCTATGCCCATTACGTTGCCCTCCTCGTTGTCGTGCACAACGCATTGGCCTTGGCAGGCGGATACGGCACCGCCACGCTGGCGGGGTTGTCGCCCTTCGACCGCCGCGCCGTGACGATTGAAACCGGCATTCAGAACTCCGGCCTTGGTCTGGTCTTGATCTTTGGCTTTTTCGGGGGGCTGGGCGGTATGGCCGTTGTCGCGGCCTTCTGGGGCATCTGGCATGCGATCTCCGGCCTTGCCTTGGCCAAGGTCATGTCGCGCAGCGAAGCCGCGCGATGACGCGCATTCTAATTACAGGCGCCGCGGGGGCCGTGGGCCGCGCCCTGTTGGCGGAATTTGCTGGCAATCGCGGGCATGAGGTGATCGCGACAGACCTTACCGCGCCTGCCCATCTGCCTGATCATATCCAATTTTGCCCCTTGGATGTGCGCGGCATGGATCCAGACACAGTCATCAAAACCCATAGACCCGAGGTGGTTATTCATCTGGCCTCCATCGTCGGGCATACAACCCGCGAGTTTGCCTATTCCGTGGATGTCACGGGATCGCAGAACGTAATCAATGCCTGTCTCAAATACGGAGTGCGGCGGCTGGTGGTGACCTCATCGGGGGCCGCCTATGGTTATCATCCCGATAACCCCGAATGGCTCAAGGAAACAGATGCCCTGCGCGGCAACGTCGAATTCGCCTATGCCGATCACAAACGGCAGGTCGAGGAGATGCTGGCCCAAACCCGCAAGGATCATCCCGCGCTGGAGCAGGTGGTTCTGCGGGTTGGCACGGTTCTTGGCGCGGGTTTGGAGAACCAGATCACCGCGCTGTTTCACAAACCCCGGCTGCTGGCTCTTATGGGCAGTGACAGCCCGTTTGTGTTCATCTGGACACGAGATCTGGCGCGTATCTTGCACCGGGCCGCCACAGACGGGCCTGCGGGTATTTTCAACGTGGCGGGCGACGGTGCCCTTGGCATTTCTGATCTGGCAGAACGGATGGGCAAGCCGGTTTTGCGCCTGCCGCCTGCCTTGCTCAAACTGGCGCTGGCGGTGGCCAAGCCGCTGAAACTGTCGCGCTACGGGCCTGAGCAGGTGCGGTTTTTGCAATATCGGCCTGTCCTGGACAACACTGCCCTGAAATCGGAATTTGGCTACTTGCCGGAACTCAGCAGCGCGGAGACCTTTGACCTTTGGCGCAAGGCGGCCGGATTATGACACAGAAAACCGCGATCATCACAGGCGGCGCAGGCGGGCTGGGCCTTGCCTTGGACAATGCGTTGCGCGGCCGGGGGTGGCAAACGATCCTGGTGGATCTGCCCGGCCCGGCTTTGGACGGCTTGGACGTGATCAAGGGCCGCCGCGCCCTGCCCTGTGATCTGACCAAAAGCGCGGAACTTTCAGCCCTATGCGCCCAAATCCGCAGGTGCAGCCCTTCGGTTGATCTGGTGATCTACAACGCCGGTGTGACCCACATCGGCCCCTGTGCGGAATTGACCGAAGACACACATAGAAAAGTCTTTGACATCAATTACTTTGCCGCAACCCGCATGGCGCAGGAGCTGCAATCCGACCTGCGCAAGGCCAAGGGCACACACCTGGCGATTTCCTCTGTAGCCGGGTTTTCGCCACTGCTGCACCGCACCGCCTATGCGGCCAGCAAACATGCGCTTGAGGGGTTCTTCAAATCCCTGCGGGCAGAAGAAGCGCCCCATGACGTGCGCGTGGTGATCGCCGCGCCAAGTTTTGTTGCGACAAATCTTGGCAATGCGCAGGTGCAAGACAATGGCATCGCCCGCCCCGGATCGGCCACCGATGGTGTGGATTACATGAGCCCTGATGATGCTGCAGCGGTGATCTTGCGGGGGCTTGAGCGGGGCAAACCCTTCATCCCCGTTGGCCGCATTGCGCGGCTGTCCTATCTGATCAACCGCGCCTCGCCGGCCCTGTTTGAATGGCTGATGCGCCGCAAAATGGGGTGATCAAGCGACCGAGAACGGATCATCCAGAACACCGACAAGCGGCATCAGAAAGGCCCCGTCGGTTGCATCCACCGCATCGGCAAAGAACCCGTCAATCGCGGCGACCGCCTGATCGCGGCTGGCGTCAGAGCCATCAAACAGTGCCATCGCGGCCACGGCATCGTCCACATCCGACATGCCCTTGTGCACCGCAAAATAGGCTCCGATATCAACCTTGGTGGTCAAATAGGCCTGATCGGCGGCCTGTTGATCCACAAAATCCTGGCCAAGCTCCGGCTTCGGATCTGCCCGCGCGCCGCGCAACACCTCGAGAATGAACTGATCGCGCGCGACCGCGCCCTCATCCAGCAGGCCAACCCAGAAATCAATGCCCGCCTGATCCGGTGTGCGGCCCAGTACATTGCTGTAAACCGATTGGGCAAAGGCAAGATTGGTTGTGCCACCGGGATAGGTTGCAACAAATTCATCTTGATCAATGAACAGGGTCGCCATCTGCTCTAGCGTTGAGCCATTGGCAAAGGCAGTCCCCCAGAAATGCAGGCCCACGGCATCGGGCGCCCGGTTGAAGTATGCGATGTAAAGCTCAACAAAGCTTTCCAGCTCGACCTCTGACAGACCCGCAGGCCCGGCGAAACGCGCCAGATCAAAGGGCACTTCATAGATGTTGGTCCCAAAATCAAGAAACTCGATGTCAATCAACTGATCGACGCCATCCTCGCCTGCACGCCGATCTTCGATCGTCAGGCCATCAGGCGCAACGGTCAGGGTATAGCTGGCTTGTGCGCCACCGAAGGTCGCTGTGTCCGTGCCTTCGCCGCCATCAAGACGGTCATTCCCCGCGCCACCGGTCAGTGTATCGTCGCCGCCGTTACCAGAGATCGTGTCATTGCCCGCATCGCCCAGCAACGTGTCATCGCCAATGCCAGAGGTCATCAGATCATTGCCATCGCCGCCCTCGGCATAGAACGCCGAACTGGCGCTGACACCATCAAGGTGGTCATTGCCGCCATCCAGGAAAATGCGATCTGAATCTTCATCGTTGCCAATGAAAACAAGGTCATTGCCGCCGCCGCCATGGATTTCGTCATCGCCTTGGCTGCCGGCCAACAGATCATTTCCATCGCCGCCATAAAGGGTATCCGCGCCGATACCGCCAATCAGCGTATCGAGCCCCGCGCGTCCATAAACCAGATCGTCGCCATCACGGGCGAATACATGGTCATCCCCAGATCCGCCATCGATCTCATCCGCGCCATACAGCCCTTCAATCTCGTCATTGCCCGCACCGCCCAAAAGCGTGTCATCGCCGTGACCACCGCGCAACGTATCGTCGCCATCGCCGCCCACAAGGGAATCGTCGCCCGATCCGCCGGTCAGTGAATCGTTGCCGTCCAGCCCTTCCAGCGTGTCCGCGCCATCGCCGCCCACCAGATCATCATCTTCATCGGTGCCAGCTTCATTGATCCCGGCGATAAATTCCTGTCCGTCAAATTCGAGCGAGGACACCGCACCGTTCAATGGCCCTTTGTCGTCGGCATTGGCCGCACCAACCTGCGCTGTGTCGCGATCCACATCTGCGGGAACAGCACCCTGCCCCTGTACCAAAAGACTGGCACCTTTGCTTAGGCTCATTAAACCCGCCGCATCGACAGCCACGGTCCACTGTGTGGTTTCCCCCGCCACAATCGCATCATCGGCGGCTACGGCAAAGCGTTGTCCGCCAACGAAAATGACAAACTCCAAGGTGGCAGAGTTGCTGACTTGCGCCAGCAGAATATCGTTCTGCCGCGTTCCGTCGCCAAAATCAAAAACCGTCTGTCCCGTTCCACCAATGACGGTGTCAAAACGGGCGGTCACGGACAGAGAAAAGGCACCGTTGATGTCTGGCATGTTAATGGTCGGCATGGCTGTGGTCTCTCATTTGCAAACGTGCTTGGACGGACGCTGCTGCACAAACGCAGCAACTAAGAGGCAGAAATTTGGCTAAAGCGAGGAAATGCCTGCCTCAAACAACCTAGGCGCGAATGAAAGCAAATACCAGAGACCGTTTTGCCCTAAAACGTCGGCGGAGTGCAGGCGCTGACAATCCGGCAAACGCTTTTGCCCGTGTTGCGAAACCTGTGCGGCTTGCGGCTGTCAAAGAGATAGCCCTCGCCAACTCCCAGAACCTGCACCTGATCCTCGACGGTGATCTCGATCTCGCCTTCCATGATAATCCCGGCCTCTTCGCCCGCATGAGACAGAAACTCCGGCCCGGTATCTGCGCCGGGTGGATAGGTTTCGTCCAGCAATTGCAACGTATGGCTGCTGGCATTGCCGAGCTGGCGCAGCGATACGGGCGATGAACCAAATTGCGGCGCGATTTCGGTGAAGTCTTCGGGCGCATAGAAATACTTGGGCTGCTCGGCCTCTTCGATGGTCGCGAAAAACTCCGCAATGCTCATCGGAATCGCATCCAGCAAACTTTTGAGTGAGGCCACCGAAGGGCTGGTCTTGTTTTTCTCGATCAGGGACACCGTGCCATTGGTCAGCCCCGCGCGGGCGGCAAGTTCCCGCTGAGACAACCCATGTGACTTGCGCAATGCCTGCAGCTTTTTGCCTATATCCACCCCGGTGATCCTTTGCCTGTCGCCGCTTTTCTCGTGCAAGATCAAGGTAATGCAACTCGCATCCCGCTGGAAGCCATTTCCAGTGGTTATTTTGGATCATTTGCGCCCGGTGCGGCGGCAAGAAATCCCTCTGTCTCAATCCGTATTGACAGATAAAATTAACAGCGTATGAGAATTTTAAACACCCCCGAAAGTGCTCGGTCGTGTTCCCCTTGTGACAGGAAACTCAGATATGACCACCACAACAAAGAAAAAGACCCGCAAAGCGCCTGCCAAAAGCAAGGCCAACATCTCTATCGTGCCAACGGTTGAAGAAGGCAAGGTGACCAACGCAGAATTGGTATCCCGCCGCGATGCCGCCGTGGCCCGCGGCGTGGCCTCTGCCGCACCGATCTATGCCAGCCGCGCCGAAAACTCGGAGCTGTGGGACGTGGAAGGCAACCGCTATGTCGATTTCGCGGGCGGCATTGCCGTGCTGAACACCGGCCACCGCCACCCCAAAGTGATCGCCGCTGCAAAAGCGCAAGAAGATCACTACACCCACACCAGTTTTCAGGTTGTCCCTTACGAGCCCTATGTCGCTCTGGCCGAAAAGCTGAACGCGCTGGCGCCGGGCGATCACGCCAAGAAATCCCTACTGGTGACAACCGGCGCAGAAGCTGTTGAAAACGCGGTTAAAATCGCACGCGCCGCCACAGGCCGTCCGGGTGTAATCGCCTTTACCGGCGGGTATCATGGGCGCACGCTGCTGACGTTGGGCATGACCGGAAAAGTATCGCCGTACAAAAAAGACGTCGGTCCCTTCCCGTCAGACATTTTCCGCGCACCATTCCCAAGCCTGCGTGACGGCATCACTGTCGATGACGCGCTGACAGGCTTGCAGAACCTGTTCCTGACCGACGCCCAGCCAGAGCGCGTGGCCGCGATCATCATCGAGCCCGTGTTGGGCGAAGGCGGCTACACACCTGTGCCGTTCGAGATGATGCAAGCCCTGCGCGAGATCTGCGACACTCACGGTATCTTGTTGATTGCAGACGAAATTCAGGCTGGTTTCGGCCGTACAGGTACATGGTTTGCTGTTGAACACTCCGGCGTGGTTCCGGATCTGATCACCGTCGCCAAATCCATGGCAGGCGGTTATCCGATCGCGGGTGTGATTGGCCGCGCCGAGATTATGGATGCTGTCATTCCGGGCGGTCTGGGCGGCACTTACGGCGGCAACCCCGTGGCTTGCGCTGCGGCATTGGCAGCCATCGAAGCAATTGAAGAAGAAGGCCTGCTGGCCCGCTCCACCGCGCTTGGCGAGCATTTCCGCACCCGCTTTGCCGAAATCGGTGCCCGCGTGGCCCCGTTCCGTATGTGGGACATTCGCGGTTTGGGCGCCATGCTGGCGGTTGAATTCGTGACCGATTTTGAGACCGCGACGCCGGACGCGGAGCTGACCAAATCCGTCGTGGCACATGCACTCAAGCGCGGCTTGATCCTGTTGGCTTGCGGCATGCACGGCAACGCCCTGCGGATCATGGTGCCGCTGACGGCCTCTGACGCAATCATCGACGAAGGCATCGCCATCTTCGAAGAGGCATTGGCCGCAGCAATCGCAGAGCAGAACACCTGATCTTGAACTAGAGCTACTCTGAAGGGCAGGCCATCGCGCCTGCCCTTTTTTTATGCACTTTGGAAACCCGCCATTGCCTGATCCAACGGTTCCCGCAATGTTCAATCCGGCACACACCGCCGCGGATTTGTTAGATTTCTCTGAATTTTGTTAAAAATATTAAACGAAACTGCAAATCACTCAGAAATTTGGTTGCAATACTCTTAAGCCTTCGTCAGTCTCAACGACAGCGCTTCCCTTGGCGGTCCTGCCGGAGGCGCGCAGGGAAAATCATGCTATGCCAGAGCGTTCTGACATATCGCGAGAAACAAATGGTGCTGCCTTTGGGGAGGGGCTGCGGCATTCTAGAGAATAAATGGAAACAGTCAGTTATGCCCTTGGGCCGTGCAGAATGCTTGAGGACGATCTGCTGAAAAACGAAACAGATCCGAATGAGATTTCGGCGCGAACAGATAAAAAATACTGCCGGTTCGACCTTTGATTGACTGCGCGGAAATCCGGGGAAACACGCAACTCCTCGCGGCAAAAGGTTGACTTTGGGTTTTGGCGCACTTGTTTTGGGGGGCGCATAATATGAATTCGTTAAACAAAGCGTCCGTATCAAGCGGCGAAAGGGGAAAGATCAACGTGGCAAACACAGAACCACGCGTTCCTGCCATAACATCGGTCAAAATGGCGCTGCAGATGCGCGGGCTATTGCCTGCACGTGTTATCAATTGTTCAATGCGCCATTCTTCTGTTTTCGTTCCCGGCGCAAGGGCGTAGGGGATGCGTAACGCGGAGACATGGATGGCCCAGACGGGACGCCTCCGCTTTTACGGAGCAGTAAGACTATGACCCCTTTCGCAATTGCTGGCGTACAGATGTACGTCAACGCCCTGCAACCCAACGTCGATGGCATGTTGCATCGCCTCGACATTCTGATGATGCGCTTTCCCTGGACACAGATGGTGCTGTTCAGCGAACTTGCACCTTTTGGCCCGCTTGAGAAATTCAAGCTGCCGCAACAGAACGAAGTGATCGACAAATTCTGCGAGGCGGCGCGGCGTCACAAGGTCTGGCTGATCCCCGGCTCGATGTTCCTGACCCATCCCGAGGATGGCCGCGTTTACAACACATCGCTGGTGATCAACCCGGATGGCGAAGTGATCCGCCGCTACGCCAAGATGTTCCCGTTCCTGCCCTATGAGGCAGGCATCGCGGCGGGTACGGATTTTTGCGTGTTTGATGTGCCTGATGTGGGCCGGTTTGGCCTGTCGATCTGTTATGATATGTGGTTCCCCGAAACCACGCGGCAACTGACATCGCAAGGGGTTGAGGTGCTGTTGCATCCGGTGCTGACAGGCACAACCGACCGCGACGCCGAACTGGCAATCGCCCGCGCCACGGCGGCGCAATTCCAGTGTTATGTCATTGACGTCAATGGCTTGGGCGCAGGTGGTGTGGGCAAATCACTGGTTGTCGATCCCACATCATTGGTGCTGCACCAATCAGCGGGCCAAGAGGATATGTTCCCCATCGAGGTGGATCTGTCCATGGTGCGACGCCAGCGCGAAACTGGCATGAAGGGTCTGGGGCAAGTGCTCAAAAGCTTCCGCGACAGATCCACCGATTTTTCCGTCTACGACCGCAGCAGCGGCGTGGACAGCTATCTCAGCTCTCTGGGGCCACTTGAGGTGCCACAGCAAGGCTCTCGTGCAGGGTTGCATGTGGACGTCCCGGCGAACGCAGAGGCAGAGAAACTGGAACGCGGACCTCACATGGGGTTCGGGATTTCGCCCGCTTTGGGCAAAACGTCAGGCGGCTGAAACACACCGATTGCGGCAACTTAACCGCGGACCCATCGTGTTTCAGCCTTTTTGAGGAGGATGAACGATGGATTCTGTCAGCGAGTATTATTCCGCAACCCAATTGCGTGCTGATAGGTGGAGCGCCCTGCGCGAAGCCGCCGCGTCGCTGTCCCGAGAGACCGCGGCGAAAAAGGCGGCTGCACTCAAGGTGCGCATCGGGGATCTGTTCGAATCTCTGGCCTTGATCGAACCCTATTGGGCGTTTCCCGGCATGGCCGCATTTGACCACATGCGCCGCAATTTTGAGCATGGGAATTTTGAGGATTTATCCTTTACCATCAGCCGCGTCACCCGTGCCCTGACCACTGGCGCCTATCGGCGGCGCAGCATCCCGCTTGACCGGGACACCACCGATGATGACGAACACAACGACGAGGCCATGCTGTCGCCCGAGGCCCGCGCCATGGCCCGCCCTTATTTCGAGGTGCTGATCGTCGACAACGTCAATGATCAACAGGAACGCTGGCTGAAAAGCAACGTCGCCCGCATGCGCCGCCCCGAAGATCCGTTTCATTACGAGGCCGTTGTGGTGCCCAGCCTTGAGGACGCGCTGATTGCGGTGCTGTTTAATCACAACATTCAAGCGATTGTGGTGCGCCCCGGATTGGTGCTGAAATCCAAGAACGACAATGAAATATTGTCAAAATACGTCACCAACGCCAGCGATTCAGATGCCATCGAAGCAATGCTGCCCGAAGACTATGGGCCGGAACTATGCCGCCTCATCGCCCGTGTCCGCCCGGAATTGGACGCTTATCTGGTCACGGATCGGTCAGTGGAGGATATCGCGGGGCTGGATCTGGGGATCTGTCGGCGGGTGTTCTACAACCAAGAAGACTTTATGGAGCTGCACCTGAACATCCTGCGCGGTGTGGCGGCGCGTAACAAGACCCCGTTCTTCACGGCGCTGGTGGAATATTCCAAGCAGCCCACCGGCGTTTTTCACGCGATGCCAATCAGCCGCGGCAAATCCATCAGCCGGTCTCATTGGATACAGGATATGGGCGCTTTCTACGGGCCCAACATCTTTTTGGCCGAAACATCCGCCACCTCCGGCGGTCTCGACAGCCTGCTGGAGCCGCAAGGCCCGATCAAAGAGGCGCAGGAACTGGCCAGCCGCGCCTTCGGGTCCAAACAGACCTTCTTTGCCACCAACGGCACCTCGACCTGTAACAAGATCGTCGTGCAGGCACTGGTGCGGCCAGGTGACATCGTGCTGGTGGACCGTGATTGCCATAAATCGCACCACTACGGCATGGTTCTGGCCGGGGCCGAGGTGGTCTATCTCGACAGCTATCCGCTGAACAAATATTCGATGTATGGCGCGGTGCCGCTCAAGGAAATCAAGCATCAATTGCTGGCGCTTAAGGCCGCAGGCAAGCTTGACCGCGTGCGGATGCTTTTGCTGACCAACTGCACCTTTGACGGTTTGGTTTATAACGTTGAACGGGTGATGGAAGAATGCCTTGCCATCAAACCAGACCTGGTCTTCCTGTGGGATGAGGCGTGGTTTGCCTTTGCCCGCTTCAGCCCGACCTATCGCCAGCGGACCGGCATGCGCACCGCCAACAACCTGCGCAAAAGGTTGCGCACGGAGGACCACAAGCGCGCCTATGAGGCCCAGCAAGAGACCTTGGTCGACGCCAGTGACGAGACCCTGATCGAGACCCGTTTGATTGCCCCGCCGGAGGCGCGGATCAGGGTCTATGCCACGCAATCCACCCACAAGACGCTGACCTCGCTGCGGCAAGGGTCGATGATCCATGTGAACGATCAGGATTTCAAAGGCGAAGTCGAACAAAGCTTCCACGAAGCCTATATGACCCACACCTCCACCTCGCCCAATTACCAGATCATCGCCTCGCTTGATGTAGGGCGCAGGCAGGTCGAGCTGGAAGGGTTCGAGTTTGTCCAACGCCAGATCGAGGCGGCTATGGCGATGCGCAAAGCCGTCAGCAGTCATCCGCTTTTGCAAAAGTATTTCAAGGTCTTGACGGCCGGCGACATGATCCCCGAGCGATACCGCCAAAGCGGGGTCACCAGTTATTTCGATAACGAACAAGGCTGGACCGACATGTGGGATTGTTGGGAACAGGATGATTTTGTCCTCGACGCCACCCGTGTGACACTGGCCGTGGGCGGCACGGGCTGGGACGGTGACACGTTCAAGACACAGATTTTGATGGATAAATACGGCATCCAGATCAACAAGACCTCGCGCAACACCGTGCTGTTTATGACAAACATCGGCACAACGCGATCCTCGGTGGCCTATCTGATCGAGGTGCTGGTCGAGATCGCCAATGAACTGGACGAGCTGTTGGATGACGCCTCCAAGATGGAGCGGTTGTCCTTTGACAGACGGGTGAAAAACCTGACGGAAAACTATCCGCCTCTGCCAGATTTCAGCCGCTTCCACGATGCCTTCCGCCCTGATGATCTGACGCCCGAAGGCGACATCCGCACCGCCTATTACCTCAGTTATGACGAGAAAAATTGCGACTATCTGGAATTGGACGGATCGCTCAAAGAGGCCTTGGAAGCCGATCAAGAAGTCGTCTCGGCCAGTTTCATCATTCCCTACCCGCCCGGATTTCCGATCCTGGTGCCAGGGCAGGTTGTCAGCCGCGAGATTCTCGAATTCATGCTTGCGCTCGACGTTAACGAAATTCACGGATACCGCGCCGATCTTGGCCTGCGCGTATTCACACCAGAGGCTCTGGCCGCCTTGCCCAAGGCCAAATCAATCACAACAGCCGCCGAATAAGAAAAGGACACAAGATGCCAACAGTGCTCAAGAATATTTCCGAAATCCGCCGGTTCTTTCATCGCAATGAAGATCCGATCTATTTCATTTCGGCGACCAACTTTAACCTTCTTGGCCTCGACGAATGGGTCAAGAATTTCAAATACATCTGCTACATCGACTGTTATGGCGGCAAACATCCGAATGTGTTCTGCCCCTCCGAACAGCCCCATGCGGAGTTTCAGTCCATTGAAGACATCAACAACTACCTGCTGCAGCACAAAGAGGTCATTGATTTCATCAAACGCCGGGGCGGCAAGCCCAAGTTTGTGTTCTTGATGTTTGATGAGGAAACCGAACGTCTGTCCAAGGAGTTGGGCGCGGATGTGTGGTTCCCCAAGGCCAAGCTGCGCACCAATATGGACAACAAGATCGAAACCGTTCGGATCGGCAACAAGGCCGGCGTGCCATCGGTGCCGAATGTGTTGGCAGAGGTTAAGGATTACGAAGATCTGAGAAAAACCTGTGAAAAGGCCGGGATCGGGCATGATCTGGTGCTGCAATCGGCCTTTGGTGACAGCGGCCATACCACGTTCTTTATCAAATCCGAGGCTGATTTCCGCCGCCATGAACATGAGATCGTCGGCGAAGGCGAGATCAAGATCATGAAGCGGATCGATTGCCGCGGCTCGGCCATCGAAGGCTGTGCCACCAAGGAAGGCACAATCGTTGGCCCGCTGATGACCGAACTGGTTGGGTTCAATGAATTGACCCCCTATCGCGGCGGTTGGTGCGGCAATGAGATCCTCTCAACGGCCTTCCCGCCCAAAGTGCGTCAGAAGGCGCGCGAGCTGACCTTCAAATTTGGTGAGCAATTGCGCAAGGAAGGCTACCGCGGCTACTTTGAGCTGGATTTCCTGATCGACAAGAAAACCGGTGATATCTGGCTGGGTGAATTGAACCCGCGTATCACGGGCGCCTCTTCGATGACCAACCATGCGGCCTTTGCCCATGCCGATGCGCCACTGTTCCTGTTCCACCTGCTTGAATTCTCCAAAAAGAAATTCCAACTCGACGTGGATGAGCTGAACGCCCGCTGGGCCGATTCCGCCAATATCGACAGCTGGTCACAGATGGTGATCAAACACACCGATGACAGTGTCGACATCTGCACCGCATCGCCAGAAACCGGCATTTACAAGATGTTAGAGGACGGAAGTGTGGTATATGACCGCTTTGATTATCACCGCCGCGCCGTCGAAAGCGAGAACGAAGCCTTTTTCTTGCGTATCCTGCAACCGGGTGATTACCGCTATGAAGGGGCCGATATTGGTATCCTCGTGACGCGAGGTCGTTCTATGACCAAGAATTTCCAGTTGAATGAACGCGCCAAGAAATGGATACACGGCATCAAGAAAACGGTCGATGGCAAGCCGTTGCCCGTTGCCAACGCTGGTCCGGCCCTCGCAGACCCGGCGTTCAAAATCCTGTAAGGACTGCCTATGCACTGGCGCGCACTCAGCGAAGACATGCCCGGCCCCAAGTGGGCCGGGCTTTTTGCGGAATACTGGCCCGATTACCGGCGCTGGTGGCTCAAGGAGGGCGACAGCGCCCGCCCCAGCTATCTGGAAAGCAAACGCGCTCTCAAAGAACACATGCCCGAGATTGTCCCGCTTTATGACAATCTGTGTGATCTGGCAGGCGGCGGCGATCAGGCGGCGCGCTTCCTCAGCTTTTATTGCCCGCCCCCCTATCTGTCAGGCTGTTCCCAAGCGATCTGGACTGGCGAAGAGCCGGTTCTGGTGCGCAACTACGACTATAACCCCAATGCCTTTGACAGCCTGATCCTGCACACCGGATGGCAGGGTCGCCGCGTCATGGGCACCTCCGACGGGCTTTGGGGCATGGTGGATGGTATGAACGATGCCGGGCTTGCGATCTCGCTGACCTTTGGCGGGCGGCGGGTGGTTGGCACCGGCTTTGGTGTCCCGCTGATCCTGCGCTATGTGCTGCAAACCTGTGCAACCGCCGAAGAGGCAGGCGCGGTTCTGGCCCGCGTGCCCACGCATATGAGCTATAATGTCACCGTTCTGGATGCCAAACGTCACTACCTGACCGCGATGATGGCACCGGACCGCCCGACTGTGATCACCCACGCCGCCGTGGCGACGAACCATCAGGAAAGCGTCGAATGGGTCAGCCATGCAAGATTCACCGCAACGGTCGAACGCGAAAGGTTCCTGTTGCAGCGTCTGACCCTGCACCGCGATCCCGAAGACAAATTTATCAATGCCTTCCTGCGGCCGCCGCTGTATTCGACGGCTTTTGATGCTGGCTTTGGCACGCTTTATACTGCGGTCTACCGCCCACGGTTGCAGCAGATGGAGGTCCGCTGGCCCGGCACGGTCTGGCCAATGCACATGGACGCCTTTCAAGAGGGCGGACGCCGGGTCCAGATCCCCGGCGCGGCCTGATCTTATGGCCTGCTACCGGTCTCGCCCAGAACAGCATCAAGACGGTCCAACAGCATCTCAACGCCTTCTGCATCCACACTCAGCGGCGGTCGGATTTTCAGGATATTGTCCTCCGGCCCTTCGCGGCCCATCAAGATCCGTTCTTCGCGCATCCGGTTGAGGACGTAACTGCATTGTGCGGTCGCGGGTGACTTTGTGGCGCGATCCGTCACAAGCTCAACCCCGACAAACAAACCCATACCGCGCACATCTCCAATAATATCATATCGTTGCTGGAGCTTCTTAAGACCTGAGATTAACTGTTCGCCCACCTTCGCGGCGTTCTGCATCAGCCCTTCATCATCGACAATGTCCAACACGGTTTTGCCCACACGGCACGAAAGCGTTGATCCGCCGAAAGTCGAGAAGAACTCCGGCCCTTTGGCAAAAGCAGCGGCAATCTCCGGTGTGGTGATCAACACGCCCAAGGGATGGCCATTGCCAATGGGCTTGCCCAACACAACAATGTCCGGCACAACGCCCTGCGCCTCGAAAGCAAAGTAATGCGTGCCAAGCCGGCCCAAACCGGTCTGCACTTCGTCGGCAATGCATATCCCGCCCGCCGCGCGAATACGCTCATAAACACCCTTGAGGTAGCCATCAGGCGGAATGATCTGTCCGCCAACAGACGGGAAGGTCTCCGCGATGAAGCCCGCCGGCCTGTGACCGCGATCTGCCAATGCCGCAACCGCCCGATCCACTTGCGCGGCATATTTCGCCCCCCGCTCTGGGTCATCACGGCCAAAGGCACCACGGTAGTCATCTGGGATATCCACCAGTTCCACCCAATCAGGCTGGCCGACACCGCCCTTGGCGTTGAACTTGTAGGCCGAGATGTCGATCGCGCCAGTGGTGTTGCCATGATATCCGTGATTGGGCGTGATCATCCCCTTTGCCCCGCTGGCCGCGCGGGCGAGCCGCAGCGCCAGTTCATTGGCCTCGGTGCCGGAATTGAGGAAAAAACAGACTGACAGTTCCGGCGGCAGTTTCGACATCAACTTATCGGCAAAGGCGGTTTGCGCCGGATGCAGATAGCGGGTGTTGGAATTCATCCGCTTGAGCTGATCGGCAACCACCGCCTGAATGCGCGGATGCGCATGGCCCACATGCGGCACATTGTTGTAGGCATCAAGATAGGGCCGTCCCCATTCATCAAACAAATGGTGCTTCCAGCCCCGCATCAACATGACAGGATCGCTGTAACTCAGCTTGAGATTACCGCCAAAATGCGTTTGACGCTTTTCCAGTATGGCCGCTTTATCAGTAGGTTGATAGGCAACGTAAGCATCCTCTAGGTTCAACAGCGCGGCCGGATTGGGGCAGATTGCGCCCCAAAGATCAAGCTCATCGGGATCGGCCACACCGGGCCAATCGGTTCCCATGCCCGCCAGAGACAGCGCCAGTTGGAAATGCAGATGCGGCGCCCATCCACCGTTGCAATCCGCCGCGCCAAGGCGACAGAACACCTCACCTTTCTCGATGCTCTGGCCCAGTTTGAGATGTGCAATGCTCGCCGGATCAAGATGGCCATAAAGGCTGTGAAACGCGTCCCCTTCGGGGGTTTCATGGCGCAGGATCACCATACCGCCATAGTCCAGCCGTCCGCGCCGGTCCTCGACAAAGGCCACCGTGGCGGCCAAAGGCGCGGCCAGCGTCTGGCCCGCGGGTGCAAACACATCCACGCCAAGGTGTACCGTACGCCGGTTTGAGGCCTTCCATTTCCCCTTGCGGAACGCAGGCGCGGTATAGACCAGACGCGGCTCACTGTAATAACCCATCCAGATATCGTCCGGCCCGAAACGATCTGCGCCCAACGTCGCGGCCTCCTGATCGGTGATGTCGAACGGGTTGCGCGGACAGGTCGCAGCCTCAACCGACAAGGCCTCCATCGGGGCCGCTGCCAGAGATTGGCCGATGATCGGGGCAAAATCACCGCGCGATTGATCCAGCCAAAGCGCCACGCGCGCAGCCGCATCGTTGATCGGCAAGCCGCAAGCACTGCGCAGGCGCATCCTCAGCATCTCGGTGTTCAGCTCCGGCCCCTCCAGAAACCTCCATGCGGGTGCTTGCGATATTGTTATATAGGGATCGGCCGGATTTTCCTGCGCCATGAGCGTGGAATTCACAATGCTCTTGGCCAGCCGCATCCGCAGAAGTGGCAGGAGCATATCAATCTCATCCCCCGTGAGCGGGTGCACCTCGTGATACCCTTTGACCAAGGCTGTCAGCGCAAGATCCGGCTCTGCGTGATCCAAGACCACGTATGCAGCCGTGATTGCCAGATCGCAGATGCGCGGCGCACGGCACATGTCGCCCAGATCTATCACGCCAGAAATATGCGGACTGCCCGCGCGGTGATCGACCAAGGCATTGTAATCATTCAGATCATTGTGGATGGCCTGCCGCGGCATCGCAGCAAGCCGGTCTTGCAACGTATCGAAGTCTTCGCAGATCCCGGCCAGGATCGCATGGCGGTCTTGGTCGGTAACGCAGGTCAACGCGCCCTTGATCCAGCCCGCTTGCATCAGGTTCCACTTGAAATCACGCGTCAAGGCAGGGTGATCAAAATCTGCCAACGCGTCGGTCAGCCTGCCATTTCGGGCCCCCAGATCGGCAATCAAACCTGCGCTGTGCGGGCTGAAATTGGCGTAACAGATCCCCGGAAGCGCCGATTGCAGCCAGACCAGCCGCGCCTGCCCAGCGTTGTCCTGGGCCGTGACCATCGCCTTGCCATCTCTGGCGGGAATGACCCGCGGCATCGGCACCTCGGGGGCATGCGTCGCAACATGATCCAGCGCCTTGATCTGCATATCGATCAGGCCGGTCTCGCACCCTGCCCGCATCACCTTGAGGATGCTGGTCTTTCCGTCGTCATGAACCGCGCGAAAATTAAGATCATACTCACCATCTAGCGGCTCAAGCTCTGCTGTGATGCCCCAATGGGTCTTGAGTATCTGTGTCCAATCGTCCGACATGCCGCCGCCCCCCCGAATTCCTGTTGTGCCATCAATGCGTGGCAAGATCAGGGGCTTCAAGGGGGATTGTCGGATTTGGCGAAACTGCGTTCAATCCTCGCGGCAGTAAACGTCGTAAAGGGTGCCCATCAGCACCTGCATCTTGGGGTCCGCAATCCGGTAAAAGATCGTCTGACCCTGCCTGCGCGTGTCCACCACACCGCCTGCCCGCAGCTTGGCCAAATGCTGGCTCAGCGCGGATTGCCCCAGATCAAGGGTGTCTTGCAAGGTGCCGACACTGCATTCACCTTCTGCCAATTTGCACAGGATCAGCAACCGGCGCGGGTTGGCCAGAAGGGTCAATTGCCCCGCGACAAGATCGGCTTTTTCTTCAAGGCCGGAGGTAAGTGTTTCTGACATTTCTATACTTTAGATATTGCTAATTTAGTAATTACTTATTTATATCACATCAGGCAGGCGCTGCAAGAGCGCCACAACATAACGGAGTTTGCGCTTATGGAATTGTCCACTGCAACAGAATTTACACCGCTGCTGTCCCTTGTGGGGGGTATCCTGATCGGGATCAGCGCCTTGATGGTCATGGGCCTTTTTGGACGGATCGCGGGCATATCCGGCATCACCAGCGGCATGATGGCCGCATTTCTGCCGATGCGCGGTGCGCCGACAGATCTGGCCTGGCGCTTGGCCTTTGTCGCCGGTTTGATCGCAGCGCCGCTGCTATATAGCGTTTTTGCCGGGCAAATGCCGGCGCAAACCGTTCCAACATCTCTGATTGGCATGGCCATCGCAGGGATCGTCGTGGGTGTCGGCACCAGCCTTGGGTCGGGCTGCACGTCGGGGCATGGGGTCTGCGGATTGGCGCGGCTGTCGCCCCGGTCACTGATCGCGGTTTGCACGTTCATGGCAACTGCGGGCGTCACCGTTTTTGTCCTGCGGCACATGGTTTAAGGAGCGTACAGATGCATATTCTTTTTGGTCTGCTTTCCGGTCTGGTCTTTGGTATTGGCCTTGTCATCTCTGGCATGTCGAACCCCGCCAAGGTGTTGAATTTCCTTGATGTCGCTGGCACTTGGGATCCCAGCCTTGCCTTTGTAATGGGCGGCGCATCAGTAACGACCTTTATTGGGTACCGGTTGATCCTCAAACGCCCTGCCCCCGCATTGGCGGATGTGTTCCAGATGCCCACTGCGGCGCAGATTGACCGGCCCTTGCTGGCTGGCTCGGCGCTGTTTGGTATTGGCTGGGGCATCGGCGGGCTTTGCCCCGGTCCGGCCTGGACCGCGCTGCCAATGATGGCGCCGGGCGTTCTGGTTTTCTTGCCGATGATGCTTTTGGGGCTGTGGGTTGGCAGCCATCTGAAGCTACAGTCCAGCGGCGGTGCCGCCCCTGCTGCCGGCTGATCCGGCACGCGATCACCCTGCAATGGCCGCACCCCCGTCTTACGGCGGCCAGAATTGCATGGGCATCCTTTCCCCCGAAACGCAAAGGGGGTGCCCATGCAAAATGTTCCAACCGCGCGGCAGACCGCTCAGGAAAAAATGTTTGAATTGATGCGCCACTCGGCGCTGTCACAGCGGGCTGGGGCCAAGCCGCAATGCGCGCTTGCGGCCAAAGACGCGGATCGCCTGAAATCACGGGCTTTGGCGTCCCTGGGTGTCAGGCCCGCATCAGGTGCAGCGCCAAAAGGCACGCTCATCTGGACTTCGGTTTTTCACCGGCTTGCGCACTTTCAACCTAGAAAAACCCGGCCCCGTCCAGTTCTACAATCAAAGCACCCATAACCCGGCCATCGCTGGGGTTGGTCAGGGTGAAGACCGCCTGAACATGGCCGCTTTGAGCAGACCTTGCCGCGGCATCGAATATTTCGAACTGCCATGGCGCGGCTTCGTAGTGTTGGCGCAGGCAATCTCGAACCAACTCTGCCACGGCATCACCCGCACGATATTCGGCAATTGTCATCCCATTGAGATCACGTAGCGAAAGCGCCCGAATGCGGCCCTTTGCGCCCTGCAAATGATGTTGCAGGAGTTGCTGTGCCGGATGGCCCGATTGCACCGTCAGGGGCGGATCGGACAAAGCGCCAAGCAGCCGCGCATCATTGGCCCAAGTCATCACATCACGGTCGATAAAGTGCAGCATTGCCATCGGCCGATCCTGCGCCCATCCAGGCGCGGCCAACATCCACAAAAGCGCCGCCATCACATAGCGTGTCATCACATTTCCCCAACTCCAATGCGCCAAGTGACGCAGAAACCACGGCTGAGCCTAGGAAACGGATGTTAAAGCGGGATGAATCGCTCTGCAGTGTCTGAGAAATTGGTTATCGTGGAGTTAACCCTGGTCCGGTATTTCGCCACGGAAACCCAGTGCCACGACAAATTTCTCAGAACTGTCTGACCGGCTGGCGGGGGGTTTGTAGTTGTGGACCTTGGTGAAACGCTGTTTCAGCAGCTTTTGCAAATCGCCTTCTGCGCCGCCGGCCAGAACCTTGGCAACAAAGGTGCCACCCTCATCCAGCACGTCAAAGGCGAAATAGGCTGCGGCCTCGCACAGGGCGATGATGCGCAGATGGTCGGTCTGTTTGTGACCCGATGAAGAGGCCGCCATATCCGACATGACCACGTCAGCCTTGCCGCCCAGCCATTCCTTGACCTGCAGATCGGCGTCATCTTCCATGAAATCCAGCTGGTGCAATTCGCAGCCTGCAATCGGCTCCATCTCTTGCAGATCAATGCCCAGAATGGTGCCCACGGCCTTGCCGCCGCGTTCGGCCAGCACGTTGCTGCGTTTGACGGCCACCTGACACCAGCCGCCCGGTGCCGCGCCCAGATCAACGATCCGCGCACCGGGCACGAGAAAGCGGAATTTGTCGTCCAGTTCCATGATCTTATAGGCCGCACGCCCGCGATACCCTTCGGATTGCGCCCGTTTGACATAAGGATCGTTCAACTGTCGCTGCAACCAGCGGGTGGAACTGGTGGTCCGCCCGCGTGCGGATTTGACCTTGACCTTGAGGTCACGTTGGCCGCGCCCGGAGGTGTTTTTGCCAGTTGGTGTCTTGCCCATCTCAATAGGCCCCTTCTTCCAATACGCCATCGGCGCTCATTTGTGCATATAACAGACCCTCGCGCAGACCGCGATCCGCAACCGAAAGCCGGTCCGTGGGCCAACAGCGCATCAAGGCCTGCAAAATCGCCGCCCCCGACATG
Source organism: Sulfitobacter mediterraneus (assembly GCF_016801775.1). Classification (NCBI taxonomy): domain Bacteria; kingdom Pseudomonadati; phylum Pseudomonadota; class Alphaproteobacteria; order Rhodobacterales; family Roseobacteraceae; genus Sulfitobacter; species Sulfitobacter mediterraneus. The sequence continues at coordinate 1,010,181 of NZ_CP069004.1, forward strand.
ATCAGCGCCGACCGGTCCTGACCGATACGCGGGTCGGCGCGGCGGCCGTTCGGGCCCATCGCCAGATAGGAATGGATCACCTTGTCGATCTGTTCGGTGGTCATCCGCAGCCCATCAACCTTGGTCCGGTCATAACGGCGCAGGCCCAAATGGCTGGCGGCGACCGTTGTGACGGTGCCTGAAGTGCCGACAATCTGAAACCGTTCCTGCGGCTGGGCCGAGTGGTAGGGCGTAAAGTCCTGCAAATTTTCCTCAAAGAACCAGCTCATCAAGGCAAACCGCGCCGCATCGTCATCGACATCGCTGAACTGGTCGCGCAGGGTCGCCACGCCAAGCGGGACCGAGATCCAATCCACAACCTTGGCAGCCGGAATATCGGTTTTGGCCTGAATGAACCCCGAATGCAGGCGCATGATGGATTGCGCACGGTCTTTCTTGGGCACTTTGGAGATGTCGATCCAGACCAATTCGGTCGATCCGCCGCCAATATCCACCACCAGCAGGTTTTCGGTCTTGTGATTGACCAGCGGCGCACAAGAGATAACCGCCAGCTGCGCCTCTTCCTCCGGTTTGATGATATCAAGGCGCAGTCCGGTCTCACGCTGAATGCGGCGCATGAATTCTGCGCCGTTTTGCGCACGGCGGCACGCCTCGGTCGCGACCAGACGCATCCGGCGCACTTTGTTACGGCGCAGTTTCTGTTGGCAGATGCGGAGTGCCTGGAGGGTACGCGCCATCGATCCGCGCGACAAACGCCCGGTGCGCTCCAATCCTGCGCCCAATTGCACAGATTTGGAAAAGCTATCAACCACATGAAAACCGCTGCCCTTGGGCTGGGCGATCAACATGCGGCAGCTATTTGTACCCAGATCAAGGGCCGCATAGAGGTCAGACGATCTGGGCGGAACTGGCGCGGGGCTCAGAGCCGGTTTTTTGTCCTTTTCGAGCGCGCCCGCACCTTTGGGACGCTGTGGCGCCATGGTTTGCGCCTTTCATATCGAGTTGCCCTCAAGGTAGTCGTGCAGGCGGTCACGCGCAAGCGCGAAGGTGGGGCAATTGCGCAAATCTTATGCAGTTGGATGCGCGTTCCTGTAGCGGCTGATCCAATCGGCACTGGTCTGATCGGCAAGTTTGCGCAGCCCCGGTGCCGTATTGGCGGCAAGCGCCGGATCCTGCCCGATATGTCGCAGAACCATGGCCAGAGTGAATTTCGGATCGGCAGCGAGATCCTCGTAGGTGAGTGTCAGCGGCGCAATGCCCTGCGCCTCAAACCAGCGCGGCCATGCGTCATCAAAGGCCGTCAGCTCAGCCATTCGCGCCGTGATGACGGTTGCATCATAACCCATCGGCAATGTTGGCGGCATTTCCTCAAGCGTGCTGCCGTCAGGACGTCCATGCCAAAGCCCTGTTTGCTCTGCACGGATATAGGACACAGCCTCGGCCAATTTGTCGCTGCGCGACAGGTATATATAGCGGAGCGGACCAAAGGCCGCTGCGAATCTGTCGGCATCTGTCAAAACCTGTGGATGTCGCTGCGCCAGCCAATCACTGGCAAACTGCAGATCCGCCCCCATCAGGCGCAAGCCAAAAACTCCCGTGCCCCCTCGCCCGGCCCGGCGCATCGCCGCAAAATACTGCGCGGTAAAATCCTCATCCTGCCAGTCCGCGCCCTGTCCCAGCGCCCATTCATCAGCCCAATATTGCAGGCTTTTTTGCCGAAAGAACGAGTTTGGACACCCCGCAACCCCGGTTTGGGCCAGCAAATCGCACAATAGCGTCGTGCCGCTGCGCGGGGTGCTGCACAGGATATATGCAGTGGGTTGGTCCATGGAGCACAGAGCTAACAATCCCCGGAACGCCTGTCCATGTGGTGCGCCTCACAACAAAGGTGAATATTATGATGCTCCGCCCCCCTCGCGGTGCAGGTCGCTGCGGGATAAACCTCACTGCGTCGCGGATGGAATGCTTTCGGTCGATATTCTGCCGCGTTTGAGCAACGTCTGCCGTTAGACAGGCCATGAAACGCAACAAGGGACGGGCACATGCCAGAGGTCACAATCGTATATTGGCGGGATATTCCGGCGCAGGTGATTGTCGGAAAAGGCCGCCGCGGGGAAAAGCGTGCTTTACCAGAACGGTTTGAGCAAGCAATCGACCGCGCCGCCATGAAAGTGGGCGCCGAAGACACCGATGCCTATCTGGCTGAATGGCGCAAGGCTGCACCATTTACCGTCGAAGGCACGGATGCCGAAGTTGCAGATTCCGAAGCCGCACGGCTGGACAGCGAATATGACCGCGCCCGCATCAAGGCGCTGATTGACAACGACGGCTGGGCCTAAGGTCCGGCTTCCCATGTTCAAGGATAAACTCATGGCTCTGCTCAATTTCCGCCGCAAAGACGCATCTGCCCCAACCACGGCCTCCCCTGAGGTTGAGGCCCTGCTCAAGAATTACTCGATCGAGGTGATGCCGCGCACCGCCGAAAAGGTTGAGGATTTTCGCGACCTACTGCCTGCCGAGACCCGCGTCTATATCGCCCATATCGAGGGAACCCCTATCGAAGATATGGTCGCCACCGCGAAACGCCTGAACGCAGGCGGGTTCAAGGTGATGCCGCACTTCCCCGCGCGGATCATCAAGGACAAGGCGACACTGGCGGACTGGATTTCCCGCTACCAGGGCGAAGCGGATGTGAAACAGGCACTGTTGCTGGCGGGCGGCGTGGCCCAGCCCCATGGTGATTTCTCCGATTCCATGCAGCTTTTGGAAACCGGCCTGTTTGATCAGGCAGGCTTTGAACGTCTGCACGTCGCGGGTCACCCCGAAGGCAACCGCGACATCGACAGCGACGGCAGCACCACAAATGTGGACGCCGCGCTGAAATGGAAAAACGATTTCCAGACCCGCACAGATGCCGAGATGGCACTGGCCACCCAGTTTGCCTTTGACGCAGGTCCGATCATCAAATGGGCGGACGACCTGCGCGACGCAGGGATCACCCTGCCCGTTCACATCGGTATCGCTGGCCCGGCCAAGCTGCAAACCCTGATCAAATTCGCCATTGCCTGCGGCGTTGGCCCATCCCTGAAGGTTCTGCAAAAGCGGGCGATGGACGTGACCAAACTGTTGCTGCCTTATGAGCCGACCGATGTGATCAACGCATTGGCCGCGCACAAGGCTGCCAACCCCGATTTCAACATCACTCATGTGCATTTCTTCCCGCTGGGCGGGATCAAAACCAACGCCACATGGGCCCAGGACAATGGCGGCGCTTCTGCCGTTCCTGCCAACGCCGACTAAAGGACCAACCCAATGACTCGCACGATTGTCGAATCCAAAACCAAAACAGCCGTCATCGGCTTTGAAGAGCCATTCTGCGTCATCGGGGAACGGATCAATCCGACCGGCCGCAAAATTCTGGCAGAAGAGTTGGAGCGCGGTGATTTCAGCCGCGTCGAATTTGACGCGATTGCGCAGGCCAATGCCGGTGCCACGGTGCTCGATGTCAACTCTGGCGCAGTGTTTTCCAACAAAATGGCCGAAGATCCACGCTACGCCGACAACAACTTTGTCGAGCCGATGTTGATGCCCGAAATGATCAAACGTGTGCAGGCCGTCACCGACACGCCGATTTGCATCGACAGCTCGGTCCCCGGTGCGCTTGAGGCCGGCCTGCAGGCCTGTGAAGGCCGTCCCTTGCTGAACTCCGTCACCGGCGAGGAAGAGCGCCTTGAGGTGGTTCTGCCGCTGGTCAAGAAATACAACGTTCCGGTTGTTGCGATTTCAAACGATGACACGGGTATTTCCGAAGACCCCGACGTGCGTTTTGACGTGGCCAAGAAGATCGTACAGCGGGCCGCGGACTTTGGCATTCCGGCCCATGACATCGTTGTCGATCCACTGGTTATGCCCATCGGCGCGATGGCAACGGCCGGACACCAGGTCTTTACCCTGGTGCGCCGCCTGCGCGAAGAGCTGGGCGTGAACACCACTTGCGGTGCCTCCAACATCAGCTTTGGCCTGCCCAACCGTCACGGCATCAACAACGCGTTCCTGCCGATGGCGATGGGCGCGGGCATGACCTCCGCGATCATGAATCCAGTTGGGCTGCCGGTGAATGCCAAGAAGATCGAAGAGAAAAAGGCCGAGCTGGCCGCTCTGGGTGTGGTGCTGCCTGAGGGCATGGACGACGAGACCTTTGTGCAACTGTTTGGCATGGGGTCCACCCTGCCGCGCGCAGGCAAGGAAATGGAAGCGATCCGCGCCGCCAACTTCTTGTTCGATCGTGACCCTCACGGCGGGGCTTGGATCGAGTTCAACAAAGTGGCGCCCAAAGCCGGCCAAGAAGGCCGGGGCCGCGCAGGCCGTACAGGTGGCCGTCGCCGCCGCGCCTGATTGGCTTGATGGAAGATAGCAAAAGGCTCCCTGTTCACTCAGGGGGCCTTTTTGTTTGAGCTATGCCGCGTCACCGGCCAATGACGTAAAGCTGTTGATCCGGCGCAGGCCGCTGAACAGACATGTGGCAAAGGACAGACCAAACGCGGCCCATGCCAGCGCCAATCCGGCCTGCGGCCCCATTGTGCCGACAACGCCGCCAGCAACCAAAGCCCCAATCGGCCGCACGCCATAGATCGCCGTCTGGATCACCGCGTTGATCCGGCCCAGCATCGGCGTTGGTGCCACCACCTGACGCAGTGAGTTTTGCGCAATCAGCCACATCGCAGGGCCAAAGCCGACAAAGAAGAACGCAACATAAAGCGGCAACGTCACTTGCGCCTGCGCCGCGAAATAGACCACCCCCATGGCAAGCGCCGAACTGCCCGGCCCGAACACCAGAACATATTTCGGAGCAACCCAAGCGCCGATGCGCCGAGATGTCCATGTGCCCAGAAATCCACCCAAGCCAAAGAACGCCATGGCAAAACCGAAGGTCGCCGCGGGCGCCGCGAACAGGATTTGAACCGCAGGCACCATCGCCACCAGAAGCGCGGCGAAGGCAAAGTTCCAAAAGATTGCGCAAAGGGCAACGGACAGCAACAGGGAGTGCCCCAGAACGAACTGAACACCATCACGCAACCTCTTGATAACATTGTACTGTTTTGCAACTTTCTGCACCGGATAATGGGGCAACCCTCGCACCTGTTGCAGGCCCCACAAAAGGACTAAGAACACCACCGGGAAGAGCCATGTCGCGGTATCAGCTGTTGCAATCAACCCCACCGCAAGCGGCACCAAAAAGGCGTTGAACGCGCGTGGCAATTCGATCCGCGCATTCGCAGCGGACAGTGCCGACACCGGCTCCGAGCGTGGCAAGATGGACAAGGCTGACAGCCCAAACAGAACCACGCCAAATCCGGCCAAGGTGATCGAGATGCCAAACAGCGCCAACGCCTGAAACGCGATGCCCAAAGCGGCCCCGGTCGCCCCCACCGCAGAGATCGCGACAGAAACAACCGCCAGATGGCGCAGGTCGTGCCGGTCTACCAAAAGACCAAAAGGCAAAGAGCCCAGCAAATGCGCAAGTGATTGACACGCCACCAGCAGGCCAATGGTCTGCGCCGAAGCATCAAACACCAAGGCAGCCAGTATCGGCACTGCCACGAGGGCCATTTGATCGGCAAAATGCATGGCAGCGGCAGTACGGGCAAGGGTTGTGACAGCGGTTTTCATAGATCGGCCTTCTTTCGTCTGCCAAACGACATTAGGCGGCCCCGCCCCCGTCGCCGATCCGAATGATGCGCATTGATCGCCGCCACGCCGGGCGCAGCAAACGAAATGTGCGAAACCGCAAGTCAAGTAACCCCGTATTAACGCACCGCCCTCTAGAAGGTTTTGACCCGACCCCAAAGTGGAGCGTTCCTTTATGTTTTTTGCAGTGTCAATTCGCGACGTGGTGCGCTGTGACTGAACCGCTTTGCCTCGATGGAAAACTCGACGTCACGGCGGCACCCGGCCTGCATGCGGCGCTTTTGGACCGTAAGGATCAGGACGTGCAGATTGACATGACAGACGTCACATTGATCGGCGCACTTTGTCTGCAAACGCTGATCGCGGCGGCCCGCAGCGCCCATGAGGGTCACCATGATTTTCAGATTTCAAACACCAGCGATCTTGTACTGGCGCAAATGGCCGCCATGGGCATGACGCCCGAACAGATTGCGGAGGGATGCGTATGACCCTTGAGATTCTCGCTGTGGATGACAGCCGTACGATGCGGGATATGATCCGGCTGGCGCTGCTGCCCTCGGGTTTTACCGTTCATACGGCCGATGACGGGGTGCACGGCATCGAAGTGTTGGACGGGATCACACCCGACGCGATCATCACTGACATCAACATGCCACGCATGGATGGTTTCGGCTTTATCGATGCCGTGCGCGGACAGGAAAAGCACCGATCCACCCCTATTTTGGTGCTTACCACAGAAGCCGCACCGGAGCTGAAACAACGGGCCCGCGTGGCCGGTGCGACCGGCTGGATTGTCAAACCGTTTGACCCGACCAAACTGGTCAAAGCGCTGCAAATGGTTGCGGGATAGGAGGCCGGGATGACCGTAGACAATGACCCAATGGCCGAAATTCGCGCCTCGTTCTTTATCGAAAGTGAAGAACTGCTTGAGGCGCTGCAGGATGGCCTGCAACTGATGGAAGATGGCGCGGCGGACAACGAAACCATAAACGTGGTGTTCCGCGCGGTGCATTCGATCAAGGGCGGTGCCGGCGCCTTCGGGCTTGAAGGTCTGGTACATTTTGCCCACCGCTATGAGACCGTTCTGGATGAGGTCCGCGCGGGACGTTTGCAGGTTGAAACCGAAGCGCTCAAGGTGTTTTTTCAGGCTGCGGATCACCTGTCGGACCTTGTGCGCATCAGCCGTGACAACGAACCGCTCCCCGATGAAGAAACCGAGGTTTTGCTGACCGCCCTGGATGCCTTTCTCGGCGACGCCAGCCCCGCCGCGAGTGCCGTTGAAGAGGTTATTGATTTTCAGCCTATGGGTGTCTCCCTTGATCTGGGGCTTGCTGCAGAGGGGGATGGCGGACTGCCCGACCTTAACGCATTGCCGCCGCTGGATTTTGGCGCCGCCCCAAGGGTCTATGAAATAACCTTCACGCCCCAGGCAGATCTGTTCGATACAGGTAATGAACCGGCCACCCTGCTGCGCAATTTGCAACAACTCGGCAAGGCCAAGGTGGTCTGCGACAGCAGCCGGTTGCCGCCCATAGACCAATTGCGCCCGGATGTGCCACACCTCAGCTGGACCGTCACCCTTGAGACCGACGTTGAAGAAAGTGAAATCGCATCCATATTCGAGTTTGTCGAAGGGCTGTGCCAACTCGACATAAAACGACAAGGTGATTGGGACAGCGCGGAGCTGCCACCGTTGCCGGATCTGCCCCCGCTTGACCCGGCTTCCGCAAAGGTCGAAGAAACCGCGCCCAAGGCCCCCACCGAAGCGGCCCCGGCCCCGCTGCCGACGCAAACAGAGCCCGGCCCGACCGCAGCCGCCCCCGCGCCCCCCCCACAAGGCGCGCCGACCGCCGCAAAATCCGTTGTGCGTGTCGATCTTGACCGTATCGAGCGGCTGGTGAACCTTGTTGGCGAACTCGTAATCAACCAGGCAATGCTCAGCCAAAGCCTCGAACATTCCGGCCTGTCTCCCCATTCGGACGCAATGAGCGGCCTGGAGGAATTCCAGCGCCTTACACGAGACATCCAAGACAGCGTCATGATGATCCGTGCCCAACCTGTCAAATCCCTGTTTCAACGCATGTCCCGCATTGTCAGAGAGGCCTCCGCCGCCGTTGAAAAGGACGTGCGACTGGTCACCACCGGTGAGGCAACGGAGGTCGATAAAACAGTGATCGAACGGCTGGCTGATCCCTTGACCCATATGATCCGCAATGCCGTTGATCACGGGTTGGAATCCAAAGAGGCCCGCCTCGCCGCCGGCAAACCCGCGCAAGGCAAAGTCAACCTCAGCGCCGCCCATCGCTCCGGCCGTGTGGTGATCGAAATCGCCGATGATGGCGCAGGCATTGACCGGCCCAAGGTGCTGCAACTGGCAATTGATAAGGGCCTGATTCCGCCTGATAGCTCGCTTTCCGACAGTGAAATTGACAACCTTCTGTTCCTGCCCGGTTTCTCCACGGCGGACAAGGTTTCAAACCTGTCCGGGCGCGGCGTCGGCATGGATGTGGTGCGCACCTCTATTCAAGCTCTGGGCGGGCGCATAACGACGACCTCCCAGCCCGGCCAAGGCACGACATTCTCCATCTCCCTGCCCCTGACACTCGCGGTCTTGGATGGCATGGTCATTGAGGTTGCCGAAGAAACCTTGGTGCTCCCTCTCAATCTGGTGATTGAAACACTGACGCTACAGAGCGGAGACGTGGAAATGGTGCGCCCCGGCCGTAATGTTGTGCGCGTGCGCAGCGGCTTTGTGCCCCTGTTCGATCTGGGCGCCGCGCTTGGCTACCGCCCGCCCCTCGACGATTTCGAAGGGTCTGTCGTGCTGTTGATCGCCAATGAAGACGAAACCAATGCAGCGCTCCTGATCGACAATATCCTCGACCAGCGGCAGGTGGTGATCAAAGGCCTCGACGAAAGCTTTTACCGCGCACCGGGCATCGCAGCGGCGACCATCCTTGGGGACGGGCAAATTGCACTCATCCTCGATCCCTCCGACATCATAAGCACCGCCATTCCCAAGCCTGGTTTGCCGCAAACCGGCACAGATGCAGGAGTTCCAGCATGACCGACATTCAAAGCCCGCAATCCATTGAACTTTTGACCTTTCAATTGGCCGATCAGGAATACTCCCTCGACATCATGTCGGTCAGAGAGATCCGCGGCTGGACCCGTGCAACTCCCCTGCCACATGCGCCGAAATTCATGAAAGGCGTCATCAATTTGCGAGGGACGGTGTTGCCGGTGATGGATCTGGCGCAACGCCTGGGTCTTGCGGCGCGTGAACAAAACGATCGAAATGTCATCATCGTGGTCAAACACGAAGAGACGATGACTGGCCTCCTGGTTGATGCTGTCTCTGACATCATCGCGCTGACCTCCGATGATCTGCAACCGCCGCCGGAATTGTCATCTGGAACAGCAAATGGCGTGGTGAACGCCCTGACCTTGATAGATGACCGGATGATCCGGGTGCTGGATCTCGCGGCGACCATCAACGATACCGAAAGCGTCGCGGCATGATCACTGCCGCACAGAACGAGGTCACGCTTGATCCGGACAGTTTTCGGTCGATCGCCGAATTGGCTTACCGGGAAAGCGGCCTGACCCTTGTCGAAGAGAAAACTTCGATGATCCAGTCTCGATTGCGCCATCGGCTCAGGGCTCTGAAGCTGGATGATTTTGCGGCCTATTGTACGGTTCTCAATTCCGACGCCGGTCAGTCAGAGCGCCGCCATCTGATTTCAGCCCTGACCACCAATGTCTCCCATTTTTTCCGAGAGGCGCATCACTATGAGAAACTTGCGGCACTGTTTGACAGCCGCCTTTCCAAATTGCGGGCGGGCGGGCAAATGCGGATATGGTCGGCGGGCTGCTCCAACGGGCAGGAAGCGGTATCTGCGGCAATAACTCTTGCGGAACGCACGCCTGAAATCTCCAATCTGAACCTGAAGATTCTGGCCACGGACATAGACCAGAATGTCATCCGATTTGCCCGTACGGCACGATATCCGCAAAGGTTGATGCGCGGTGTAACGGCCGAGATGCGCGAGACATATTTTGGCCCACCGGCCGAAGAAAACGGTGAGAAGCATTATCCGGTTTCCCAGACCATCAGACAGATGATCCAGTTCAACGCGCTGAACCTCTTGGGCCCATGGCCGATCCGCACCAAATTCGAAGTGATCTTTTGCAGGAATGTGGTGATCTACTTTGATGCCCAGACCCAGGAACGGCTTTGGCCAAGGTTTCACCAGGTTTTGCACCCTGACGGACTTTTGTTTCTGGGCCACTCTGAGCGGATCGCAGAGCCGGAGAAGTTTGGATTTGAATGCATTGGCCCGACGACCTATCGGCCATTGCCGCAGTGAAACACCGCCCCTTTGGGTTTTGAAAAGACAAGGAAAGACTTATGGCGCTGCGCGATCAAATCCGCATCATGGTGGTCGACGACATGTCAACCAGCAGAGGCCTCATCACTCAGGCGCTTGACGGCTTTGGTGTGCGCAATGTTGCGACGGCCGAGAATGGCAAGCAAGCCTTGCATGCCTTGGCCAGCAAACCCGCGCATCTGGTGATTTCAGATTACAACATGCCAGAAATGGACGGGCTGCAGCTGCTGCAATATTTGCGTGCGACACCGCAAACCAAGGGGGTTGGGTTTGTACTGATCACCGGGCGGGCCGAACAACAGATCATCGATCACGGCAAAAAACTGGGCATGAACAATTACCTGAAAAAGCCGTTTCAACCGGATGATCTGCGAAATTGTATTGAGGCGGTGGTTGGCCGCCTGTGATGCCCTTCTCGCCGCCCATTCTTCCCGCGACGCAGCCCCTTGTTGGGATCCTGCATCGCATGTCCTCCCATCTCGATGATTTGGCCGCACGAGTGTATCATGTAGAACATGCGATCGGTGACGAGTTTTCCACCAGCGGACCGCAAGCAACGGCAACCATACAGCGCCTGCAAACCCTTGATCTATTGAGGCAATCATTAGAAGATCTGTCGCTCCTGGTTCTTTTCGTCAGTCAAAGCGATGATCTGTGCGGGCAGTCGGTCAATGAAATCAACCAACTCGCAAATCGGTTGAGCCTTGATACGACCAAGGCGTTGTTGACCCCCCAATACTGCCCAACACGGCGTGGCAGTTTGCCGCGTGAAGAGGGTGAGGTCGATCTGTTTTGAACTTTGATGGCTGGCACCACCGGCCTGATTGTCGTTCTTGATTTTCAAAGCAGCAGCGAACACCAGCAACTGTATTTTTCAAACAGTCCGCGCAGACCACCAATAGCCCTTACTAAAGAAGCTCCAATCCGTTGCCGGTCACCTCAGCCGCGGGAGCGACGATCGGTTCTGGCTGGGTGTCCATCCGTTGCATCCGCTGCCGCACTGCGCCGGTGCAGGGCCAGAAGACCAGATTGCGGGCACTGTCACCGCCCAGCGATTGCGCCTGACACTCGATATTTTCGCGCTCAAGAAACTCCAGCGTGAAGGCGGCGTTTGACGCGCCGATGTCCGACAGCCCGCTGACCATCTGTGCACCGCCAAACACCTTGGCCTTTAGCCGGTTGCGCATGGCCCCCAGTTTCAGCAGATCATTGATCAAAAGCTCCAATTCGTTCACACCCGCCAAAGCCGCCTGAGTTTCGCCCGTGACCCGGCCCGCAATCAACATGTGGTTCATACCGCCAGCCCGCACCACAGGATCCCACAAACAACAGGCAACACAGGAGCCGAGCAAAGTGGAAATGGCCAGGTTCGGGTCATCAGAAACCAGTCTTTGCCCCTGTGTGATAACTCTTTTGACCTCGCTCACGTCACACCCGTCCCTGATTTTCGTGATGTTGGGCCACCGCCAGATTGATCGCAGGCCCCACGTTTCTCAGCGGGAGTTGCTGGCCCACAGCACCGAGTTCCCATGCTGCCCGCGGCATCCCATAAACCACCGAGCTTGCCTCGTCCTGACCAATGGTTGTGGCCCCGGCAAGGTACATCTGATGCATTCCGTCGGCACCATCGCGGCCCAGGCCGGTCAAGATGACCGCAATCATATCGGAGTGATAGACCGCAGCAGAGGCAAACAACCGGTCCACCGAGGGGCAATGCAAATCCGCCTCCCGCGCCGGACTAAACCGGCAGGTCCATTTGCCCTTCATGCGGCAAATCTCACTGTGCAGCCCATTGGACGGTGCAAACCTGATCTGCCCATCCTCAAGCGGGGTGTTCTCTTTGGCCAGCGCAACATCCTGCGGCAACTGCCGGTTCAGCATCTCAACAAAATTGCGAAGATAGGCCGCTGGCATATGCTGAACAATCACTGCCGCCGGCCCCAAAGGGTGCAAATCCGTCAATACGCGTTCAAGCGCCGTCACTCCGCCTGTCGACGCCCCCAGCAGGATCAGCGGCTGCGCCCGGCCCTCACAGTTTTGCCCAATTGGTCCATGCATCTGCGCAGAACCGTCTGCTTTTTGTGAACGTTGTTTGGCCGCGGCCAACACGCGATGCCCAATGTCCTTTTTCACAATTGGATCGCGTGGGTCGACTGGGCAAAAAATACAATCCACCGCCCCCTTGGACAGAGCCGCGATCGTTGCTTTGCAATGCCCGCGGCCATTGCCAACGAACACGACAACTACGGTAAGATTTCTGTCCAGCAGCTGTCGCAACAACCTAAGGCTGGGTTGCGGCGCAGCCCCCAGCACAACCATCACAGCGTCTGGTCGCCCGGCAGTGAGGAGTGTTTGCGTCGCTTCTGCATGAGTGGTCTCGACCAACAGATTCAATTTAGGGTGTTCGCGCACAATGGCACGCACCCATGCCCGCAGGTGCGGCGCATCATCGACAATCGCGATTTGCCGCACCAACCCGATGGTGGATTTCAAGACGTCCGTCAAAACACATTGATGGTGTGCTGCACGAAACCATCCCTCCAATCACTGCGGCTGTTCTCCTATGGTTTTCGCGGCCCGGAGTGAACATCATGTTAAGCGATCAGGGGGTCGGCCATCTTTTTGGAAGTGAACGGGATGTCTTTCATTGGATGGGGCATCAATGAAAGCGGCATAGGTCAAGGACAGGTTGAAGGCTCCGGCCCAAAAGGCATGTGCGTCATTACAACACCCGATGAAGCAGCTTCCCGGTTTTTACAATTTCAAACACATTTTCACTGCAATAATTCACCGGTGAGCCATCCAATAGACGCGCCTCCTGGTGCCCGATCACCTCAACCTTTTGACCTGCCGAATTCTCCACCAAAGTGAAGTGCTCATAGACAATCAACTGACATGGTTTCTTATTTTCGTCATTGCAAAGAATCCGGCTAAGTTCTCGAACGGGCATTCAGTAAATCCAAGTCTGCATCAATAGCGACTGCAGTTTATGAACTCACAATCCAGACAAACAACATTTTTCAGCGTTTTGGGTGATAATTCACTTTGGGCGGGAAATGGGAACTGGTCCCAACGACATTGTTTTCATCGCTGAGCAACCTATCACCCGCTGGAACCGTGTTGTTAACCAGATCACACCCTCCCTGATCACCGGCGCAGCCTCCGCCGTATCAAACTAGGTTGATGAAGACGGGCTCCAGCAAAATGCCGGGGCCTTTCCTTGCCTTTGGGCAAGCCAGTGCTGGCTGTTGCCAAGCCGACATGAGGCCGCATCAGACCTCACCTCAATACTCTCAGGTCACCTGCAGCAATAGACGGGACAATCAGCGCCATGCAGCGGCCATTGGTGCGCGCGCCGGGCCGATCAGCTCGCCTCATGAAGCCATAATTCAGAATGGCTCAGTCCCATCTCGATCACGCCCTTGCTCAGGTTTCTCAATGCAGGAGGTCCATGTCCCCTTAGAATGCGGCGTTGAGAAACACATAACCCAAGCGGCAATTACAACTAAACAATGCCGAAAAACAGAAAAGGCCGCCAAAGGCGACCCGATCAAGAAAGATAATGGCGGAGCGACAGGGATTCGAACCCTGGAGACGGTCTCCCGCCTACACACTTTCCAGGCGTGCGCCTTCGACCACTCGGCCACCGCTCCGTTGGGGGCGGTTTACCGTTACCCCGCCATAAGTTGCAAGAGGGAAATCGCGCCCTTTTGCCCCTCTGTGCAATTAACTTTCCAGATGCACATAGACCCGGCGATTCACCCGGCCTTTCTTTTCGATTTTACCGAGCCGCAGTGCGCCGATTTCCCCGGTGCGGGCCACATGGGTGCCGCCGCAAGGCTGCAGGTCGATCCAGTCATCCTCTTCGCCAATGCGCACCAATCGCACGTCGTCGGCCCCCATGGGGGGCTTGACGGCCATCGTCTTGATCAGATGCGGCGCATCGGCCAGCTCGCGCGAGGTGATCCAACCGTCGCTGACGCGGGCATCCATGCCGACATATTCATTGAGGTCTTCTTCGATTCCATCGCGGTCTTCTGGCGCGTTTGGCATGTCAAAATCCAGCCGCCCGTGGGTTGCAGAGATCTGGCCGCCCGTGACGCCAAAGGGAATGACAACCGACAACAGATGCAGGGCCGTATGCACGCGCATCAACCGGTGTCGGCGGTCCCAGTCCAATTCCTGCACCACGTGCGCTCCGACAGGCGGTAGCGCCGCAGGTTCGGCCGCCACCAACACGATGTCATCGCCCTGTCCTTTGACGGCCGTGGCAATGGGCAGGCGTTGCCCGTCCCAGGACAGCCAGCCCGAATCCCCCGGTTGTCCACCGCCCGTCGGATAAAACACTGTCGCATCCAAGACGACACCGCCCTCAGGGGTGATGCTTTTCACTTTGCCTGGTGCCTCTCGCAAATAGGCATCATCGCGAAACAGCATCGTGGTCATAGGCTGTCATCCTCATTCTTTGTCATATTTTGCGCCGGCTCCTTGGGCTGTGCCAGCACCTCGGGATTGCGCAGCCAAAGATCGCGCTGCGCAAATGGAATTTCAAAGCCTTCCTCGGCAAACCGTGCGGCGATCGCGTGGTTTATGTCGCTCTTGATCGACATCATCCAGTTCACGTCGCGCAGATAGCAGCGGATCTCGAACTCAAGCGAATCCGCCCCGAAATTGACCATCAGAACATTCGGCGGCGGCGTGGTCAGAACCATCGGCTGCGCCTCGGCGATCTCGCGCAAGACCTTTTCGACATGCCGTGTGTCAGTGCCATAAGCCACGCCAACGGGCACGATCAACCGGCCCACGGTGTTGCCGCGGGTGAAGTTGGTAACAGTGCCGGAGACCAGATCCGCGTTGGGCACGATCACATCGGTGCGGTCAAAGGTCTCGATCCGGGTCGAGCGCACGGAGATGTCACGTACGTATCCCATCTGGCCGCCCACTTCGATCCAATCGCCCTCGGAAATGGGGCGTTCAATCAGCAGGATAATCCCGGAGACAAAGTTGCTGACCACAGTCTGAAGGCCAAAACCGATGCCCACAGACAGCGCCCCGGCGACAATCGCAAGCGACGAAAGATCAAGGCCCGCCCCTGTCACCGCCGCCAGGGCGGCAAGGAATATCCCGACATAGCCAAGGCCCGACACGATGGCATTCTGCCCGCCCACGTCAATCTTGGTCTTGGGCAGGACATTGTTGCGCAGCGCCGATTGTACCAGCCGGGTCAGCCCGTAACCGATGACAAAAATCACCGCAAAGGCAAGGAAATCCGTCGGTGAAATCCGGCTTTCCCCTATGGCAAAACCACGCCCGATCGCCGACCACAATTCGGTCAGATCCGTGACCCGCGCGCCCCAGACCAGCGCCAGCACAGGCGCGACAAGAACCAACAGGATCAGCCCGAACAACACCGGCCAAAGCGCATCCCGCGCCTGCACCCCCTGCCCTGTTACGGCGCCATAGACATCCGCGGTAAAGCGCTGCAGGGACATCACAAGCCCAAGCAGGATCAGGGTCAGGATATAGGGTGGCAGGATCGCATCGGCGGCCCTGAAATACCCCGCCGCCAGCAAGATCGGAGAGAGCAGCCCGACAACAACCGCCCCCGTGCCAAGCCAGCGCACTACCCGGCTAAAGCTGGACACGCGCGGCTCTGCGTCCGTTTCGTCCTCGTTCAGGATCACCTCATACCCGCGCAGAACGCTCCCGATCCGGTAAAGCGCGATGGAAGAGACGAGCATCGGCGGGAAGGTCAGCACCGCTTTGGTGGCTTCGGCGTAAAAACCCGATTGCAACACCAGCGTGATGACTTCGCCCAGCACAATCATCACTGTGATCACCGCCACATGAAAGCGCAGCTCACCACGTTTGTCCTGCGTCAGCAGGATCAATGCCTCGTCATCATTGGAAGAAAACACCCGGTCGGAGACCCAGCGCACACACATCATTATGCCCGCCAGCACCGCGATGCTGATCAATACCTCATGACCGGACTCGCCAAAGAACTGGGTCGAGATCGCCGCAAAGGCCAAGAGGATCATGCCTGCAAACGGCAAGATCACCTGAAGCAAGGACACCACGAAACCCCAGATCCCCAAGCCCCGTGCGCCCAACCGGCGCAGCTTGTCCACGATTACGCGGGACCACTTTTTACCGCGCAAAATCAGGATGCTGCCCAGCACCAGCAACAGCAGGGCAATCGGCAGGGTTGAACGCAGCTCATCCCAGCTGTGTTCCTTGCCCCTGCGCGGATTCTCGTTCCACAACCCGTCTACCGCACGCATGAATTCTGTCAGCGCCGGTTGCCAATGTACCGGATTGAGCGGCGATGGCGTCACGGTGAGCAATTCCCGTGCCTGACGGTCACGCAAGATCCGGTCAATCTCCCCGACCAGATTGTCCGCCCGCACAAAGGCGGTTTCAGCCCGATGCACGGGCAACAACAGCTTGGCAAGCTGATCGTTCAGCTCTTCCCGTTTGGCCGCAACATCAGCAGCTTCCGCTGGTGCGCCCTCGCCCTCCGGCTTGGGGCCAAGTGCGGCCAGTTGTTCCCGCAATGTGGCGATGCGCGTGGCGTTCTGATCACGGGCCGTGTCGAATTGACCGCGGAAATCGGCGATCCGCGACCGCAACGCTTCAAACGTGTCGTTGGATCCGCGTTCGGCATCTATGGTTTCCTCGGCGCCTCTTGCCAAAGTCTCCCAACGTTCAAAGGCCTCTTGCGAGACTTCCTGCGCAAAGGCCGGTGCGATCAACAACCACAGGCCAACAAGCGCAAAGACCCCGGTGCGCAGCGCCGCGCCCATCACTGATCTTCAAAGACGCCGGGAATGGAGGCCGGTGCCCTGTCCAGCCATGAGGGTGTCGGCAGACCCTTTTCACGCAGGAATTCAGGATTGAACAATTTGGATTGGTAGCGCGTGCCAAAGTCACAAAGGATCGTGACGATCGTGTGCCCCGGCCCCATTTCCTTGGCCAGACGGATCGCGCCCGCCACATTGACGCCCGAAGACGCCCCAAGGCACAGCCCTTCATGCTGAAGCAGGTCAAACACCACCGGCAATGCCTCGGCATCGGGGATATTATAGCTGAAATCCGGCTTCAGCCCTTCGAGGTTCTTGGTGATCCGCACCTGACCGATGCCTTCGGCAATCGACCCGCCCTCAAAGGCCAGTTCACCCGTGGTGTAATAGGAATGCAGCGCCGCGCCATCGGGATCGGCCAGGGCAATTTTCACGCCCTTGGGCTGAAGCGCCATGGCGATCCCGGCCAGCGTGCCGCCAGACCCGACCGCACAGCAAAAGCCGTCTACCTTGCCGCCGGTCTGTTCCCAAATCTCGGGGCCGGTGGTTTCGACATGCGATTGCCGGTTGGCGACATTGTCAAACTGGTTGGCCCAGATCACCCCTTCATTGGTGGTGCGGGCCAGCTCATTCGCCAGACGTTCGGAATAGCGTACGAAATTATTCGGGTTGCGGTAGGGCGCGGCGGGCACCTGCACCAGTTCGGCACCAGCAAGGCGCAACATGTCTTTCTTTTCCTGGCTTTGCGTCTCGGGAATGACAATCACGGTCTTGAATCCCATCGAGGCCCCAACCAGCGCCAGACCAATACCGGTGTTGCCTGCGGTGCCTTCGACAATGGTGCCGCCGGGCTTGAGTGTGCCTTTGGCAATTGCATCTTGAATGATGAACAGCGCCGCGCGGTCCTTGACCGACTGACCGGGGTTCATGAATTCGGCCTTGCCGTAGATCTCGCATCCGGTGTCTTCGCTGGCTTTGCGCAGGCGGATAAGAGGTGTGTTGCCAATGGCTTGCGCCAGATCAGATGCGACGTGCATGAAAGCCCCCAAAGTTGTGCTTACTCCGGTGTAGCTGCCGCCTTCGCCAATCTCAAGCCATCGCGATGCCGTGCCAGCCAATAGGCCACCAAAACCAGTGGCGCATTCACCGCCCCCATGCCATCGACCAGATCCATCAAATCGTCAAAAGACATCAGGTGGCTGCGGATATCCTCGGCCTCGCTGTCCAGCCCGCCAATGCCCGTCACCTCATCCGGAAGATCGGCAAGTCCAAGATAAATATAGTAAAATTCTGTTGAATTACCAGGGGATGCATAAACCTCGCTGACCGGCAGCACCTCACCCAGCGTCAGCCCGGCCTCCTCTTGCGCCTCGCGGCGGGCGGCCATCTGCGGTGTTTCGCCGGGGTCCACAGCCCCTGCAATTGGCTCTAACTGCCAGCAGGATTTATCGCCACGCGCCAATGGCCCCATCCGCACCTGTTCGATCAACAAAACGCGATCACGCAGCGGATCATAAGGCAGCACAATCGCCGCGTCCGATCCGACAAAAACCGCACGGTCCACCGGGGCTGACAGTGCGCCATCAAACCGCTCGTAGCGCAAACGCATTTCATCGAGTGCATAAAAGTTGGAATAGACCCGCTGCTGGTTCTGAACATCTATCTGTCCATGCAGCGTCCCTGCCCCATGAATGGAGGCCGATGCGTTGACCTTTGCCGCCGCGCGGGCGCGAATGCGCGGAAACATACGGGCCACATCATCGCGGCTGCGGCTCCCCATGTACCCCATCACCTCGACCGCGGCATGGCGGCTCAACGCGCCCCACTCGTCCTGCCAAAGGGACAGATCCCAAGGCCCGTCAGGCGCCCAAAGATCCGGCTCTGGCACATAGACCTCTCCGCTTTGCCCATCCTCCAGTGTGATCTGATGCAGATCGTAGCCAAAGCCACCCTCATAGAAATCCAGCCGCGCAATCTGCTCTTGGGTCAGTCCCCGCACCAAGACGCCCTTGGCGGTCTCGCCCGTGCAGGTTTCGATCATCGGAAACGGCCCTTGGGCCACGGACGACACTTTGTATCCGGGCAAAACCGCAGGTGTTACATCCAACGCATCGCCGCTGGCACCCATCACGATCTCAAGCAATGGCCGGTCCCGCAGGGTGCCATAAAAAAACAGGTTTCTCATGAACTTAGCGACCGTGCTTATGGGCAAACTCAACCAACAGACCGCTGAACACCGAGGCGATCACTGCAACGATCGTAATGGGCACGGTCATGATAATCACGGCGAATTCAGCACCGATCTGAAAAACGGCCACCATCGCCTCGAAAGGGCCATCGTAACGGTTGCGCATGGCAAGCCGGAACATCTCGTAAATGGCTTGAACACCGACGCCCCAAAGCAAAAGAACAAAGACCCCCGTCAGGCCATTGTTGATCGCTGCTGTCGTCCCGCGCCCCGCACGGCGGCCCATCACGAACCAACCCGCACAGAGACCAAGAACAATATTCAAGGGGATAAAATAGCCAAAATCCGTGCTCTCCGGCATCAGCGGCATGACCATCAAAGACAGGATATAGCCAACGACCGCCAAACAGACGGCTGCCATCAATTTTGCGGCGGTGGGCATGGGATGGCTCCTTAAGAAAGGTTAACCCGGTCGCCTTACCGTAATCTGTGTGACGTCGCAATTTCCACTGTCAAATGTAGCCGCGCAGGAAGTGAGGTAAAAATTCCACATGCGTCGGAACCGATCATCAAAGCCTAGCGTGGTGATCTGGTCCCATTTGTCGTTAAAGGTTTCATGCCACCGGCGCAGGGTGATATCGTAGCTTTTGCCAAACTCGATGGATTTATCGACGATCAATCCGGCCTTCTCGACCTGTTCACGCAAGATCACAGGACTGGGCAACATACCGCCCGGAAAGATGTATTTCTGGATGAAATCAACGCCGCGTTTGTACACGTCCCAACGGGCATGATCGACGGTAATAATCTGCAAGGTCGCGGCACGGCCAGGTTTAAGACAATCGCGCAAAGCATTGAAATAAGTTGGCCAATATTTCTCGCCAACCGCCTCGAACATTTCGATACTTGCAATACCGTCATAATGGCCGGTCTCGTCGCGATAATCTTGAAGCTTTAGATTAACTTGCTCAGAAAGTCCCGCTTTTTCAATTCGTTCCTTGGCAAACTTAAACTGCTCTTCACTGATGGTCAGGCCTGTCACCTTGAGCCCGCGTTCCTTAGCGGCATATTCGGCAAACCCGCCCCAGCCACAGCCGATTTCCAGAACATGATCACCCGGCTTGACGCCCATCTGATCCACCATGGACTTGTACTTTTCGGTCTGCGCCGCCTCCAGCGACAGCTGAGCATTTTCATCGAACAACGCCGAGGAATAGGTCATCGTGTCATCCAGCCAGAGGCTGTAAAAATCGTTGCCCAGATCATAATGATAGCTGATGTTCTTGCGGGCCTGCGTTTTGGAATTGCTTTGCAGCCAGAACCGCATTTTCTCGAACAGGCGCACCATGCTCAGCCCCGGAAACCCGTCATAAAGCTCATCGTTGTCCGCATGAACGAGGTCCATGAAAGCCTGCAGATCGGGCGTGGACCACCATTCGTCAAGATAGGCGTCACTAAACCCAAGATCGCCTTCGCGGATCAGACGCGAGAACAGGTCATCGTTGTGGATATGCAATTCCGCGACCGGACCGGGCAATTTACCCTCGGCCCTGAACCGCCGTCCATCCGGCAAAACAAAGTCGAGCCGCCCGCGCTGCATGTCTTGTGCCATCGCAAAAACCCGCGCGAAATAGCGCGGCAGGTCTTTTTGCCCCTCTGTCGAGATCAAGGTCATATCACGCTCCCCTTCGTGCTCCTCAGGCGCAATCAGCTTACCGCGCTTCGCAGAATTAACAATTCCTTAATGATAGCGGCCGGTTTTCCTAATCTTTGCGGTTCTCATAAGCCGTCAGCGCCCTTTTGCGCCCCCCGTCAAGCGAGACAATCGGCGTAGGATAGCTGTCTTGCGCATTCATGCCCCAGTGGCGCGGACAGGCCTCAAAGAAGGCAAGCGCATCGTCATGTGGCGCATCACGGCCTTCGGCAATCCAGCGGTCCACATAGGCGGCGTCTGGGTCAAATTTCTCGCGCTGGGTGACGGGATTGAACACGCGGAAATACGGCGCGGCATCCGGGCCTGACCCGGCGGTCCACTGCCAGCCCATTGCATTGCTGGCCGGATCCCAGTCAATCAAGCAGTCCTCGAACCACGCCTGCCCGATCCGCCAATGGGTCATCAGGTGTTTGGTCAGATAACTGGCCACAATCATCCGTGCGCGGTTGTGCATGCGGCCAGTCACATAGAGCTCCCGCATCGCTGCATCGACAAATGGCACGCCCGTGCGGCCCTTTTTCCACGCCCAGACTTCGGCGGCGCGGCCATCATCCTTCCAAGGAAAATCGTTCCATTCTTCACGCCAGTTCTGGTCCAGAATGCGCGGCGTATGGTGCATCAGATGATAGGCGAACTCGCGCCAGACCAGTTCTTTCAGGAAAGTCTCGGCGCCGCGTTTGCCTTCTTGCAGGGCGCGTTGGCCCGCATGCCAGCATTGATGCGGGCTGATCTCGCCCAGGCTGAGGTTCTCTGAGAGGTTGGACGTGCCATCCATCCCCGGCGTGTTCCGGTTGTCTTTGTAGCCATCAATCAGATGGGCAATGAAATGGCCCAGCCGTGCCTGTGCAGCAGCCTCACCCAATTGCACGAAGGGGCGCACAACCGCGGCACCGCGGTTCATCTCGGCCCCCATCTCCCATTCTGCCAAAGCATCGCTTTTTGGCCAGTTTTCAGGGGGATGCAGATCTGATGGGGCGCTGCGCGGCACCTCGACATCGCGGGTTTTCACCGTTTTCCAGAACGGCGAATAGACCTTGTAGTAGCCGCCCGTCTTGGTCTCCACCGTCCAGGGCTCAAACATCAGATGGCCACCAAAGGACCGCGCGTCGATACCCTGCTCTTTCAGCTCCGCTTTGATCTGACTGTCTCGTGACACAGTTTGAGGATCATAAAGCCGCGACCAATAGACTGCGCCGGCACCGGTTTCCTTGATCAGATCCTGCAAGGCATCCAAAGCCTGGTCAGAACGCCGCAGGATCAGGCGGCTGCCCTTCTCTTCCAACGCCTCACCAAGCGCACCGACCCCGAGGCCCAGCCGCCATTTTGGTGCCGCGCCCAGATTTTCGCTCAGCCCGTCATGGACAAAAACCGGAATGACCGGCCGGCCACTGTCACAAGCCGCCGAAAGCGCCGCGTGATCGCTCAGCCGCAAATCCCGCCGAAACCAGACCAAGATCGGTGATGTATCGCTCATGCTATGCCCTTCTGGATTCTGCCTTTTCCTAAACTAGGGCGCGGCAGGAACCTTCAAGGCGCTAAATCACAAAACATCGTCCAATGCGTTCAAGAGCTGATCCACCTCGGCCTTTGTGGTGTAATGGGTAAAGCTGAGGCGCAGCACACCTTTGTCTTCATCCACACCCATCGCCTTCAATGCACGGCCAGCGTAAAAGTCGCCGCCGCCTGCCATGATCCCGTGTTTGGCCAGCTCCGTTGCAGCCTCCAGGCCCGGACGGTTCAGCGCCATGGCCACAGTGGGTGCACGGCCCACCGCCTCTGCCGGACCAATCAGGCGCACAGAATTGCGATCCTTCACCGCGTCCAGCAACGGCTGCAACAGCGCGGTCTCATGATCCCGCATCATGTCATGCACTGCCGCGCCGCGCCCAGCGGCATCGGCATCCCCACCAATGTGATGGGCATAAAACGCATCCACATAATCGGCCATCCCCGCAGAGGCGGCGACCTGCGCATGGTCGGGGCCGGCAGGCGTCAGACGTTTGTAAAGTGTTTCGCCGTTAAAGACATGCGCCTGATTTGGCAGCAGATTGCCCAAGGCACGCCGAATGACCATCAACCCCTGATGCGGGCCAAAGGTCTTGTATGCGGAGAACAGATAGATATCCGGGCCCATATTGCCCACATCAGCAAAGCCATGCGGCGCATATGACACGCCATCGACACAGACAAAGGCTCCCGCCGCATGGGCGAGTGCAGTGATCTCCACCACCGGATTGATCTGGCCAACAACGTTTGAGCAATGCGGGAAACACACCAGCCGCACATCTTCATCCAGCAGGTTTTCCAGATCATCGGTGTTCAACGCACCGGTGTCGGGATCGACACACCATTCGCGCACCTCGATGCCCCGGTCCGCCAGACGCCGCCAAGGGCCGGTGTTGGCCTCGTGATCCTGGTTGGTCACGATGATCGCTTCGCCGGGCTCAAGCAACTGCCCAAAGGCCTGCGCCAAAACATAGGTGTTCTGCGTGGTCGAAGGCCCAAAGCTCAGCTCGTCGGTTTCCACCCCAAGAATAGCTGCCATGCGGCGGCGGGCCTCGTCCATCTCCTGACCACCAAGCTGGCTGGCCTCATAAGGGGCGTAAGGCTGGACCTTGCGCTGGGTGTAAAACCGCGTCAGTCGGTCAATCACCGGTTTGCAGGTGTAAGACCCGCCAGCGTTCTCGAAAAAAGCCTGCCCTTGAAGGGATGGCTCGGCGAAGGCGGGAAATTGGGCCCGGACCCATGCGGTATCTAATGTCATGGCGGCACATTTCTACAGCCAACCGCCCGCGTCAAACCCAAAACCAAGTTGTTGAAAAACCGAAACTGAGCGGTTGCCGGACCGCCCCAGGCGTTCAAGCCGACAAAAATACCTGCCAAATTGTCGTATTTTGCGTCATACTGTCGCGGCACAGCATATGTGCATGTTTCGAATTTGTAACACGTTCGGGTCAAGGTGCGGACCCAAATCTGTTTACCGCGCCCTTCAAAGTGGGTGTTCATGCCACGCCAGTTCCCGGCGCGGCAGTTGCCCCACGCAAAACAGATCGCGTGCAGCGATCGACAAACAGGGACACTTCTCATGTCAGTCAAACCTCCTTTTACGGATCTAGATATCCAAACGCAGGATGGCGGATTCTACGAAGGCTATAGCCTTCCAATTGCCTTGATATCAAAGATCAGCATGGTTCTGCTGGTGCTATGGGCTCTTATCTTTCCGCTCAATGCCGGCAGCATGCTGTCGAGCATCAACTCAACATTGCTGCAAAGCTTTAACACCTTCTACATTCTTGCCGTTGGTGCCTTTGCGTTCTTTCTCTTTGCCATCGCGTTGATCCCGTCCACGGGCAAGCGCGTCCTGGGCACACCGGGCCAAAAGCCGGAGTTCAGCAACTTTTCCTGGTTCTCGATGATGTTCGGCGCCGGTCTGGGTGTGGGTCTGATGACCTTTGCCACGGCAGAACCTCTTGGCCTTTGGGGCTCCAACCCGGTGCTGCTGTCCAGTGACATTGCACCAAATACCCCCGAGGCACTGCAATCTGGCTACCGCTATACCTTCGCGCACTATGGCTTTCACGCCTGGGCGATCTATGTCGTGACCGGTCTCAGCCTTGCCTATTACGCCTACACACGCGGCATGCCGCTGACGATCCGTTCGGCGCTGACGCCCCTCATTGGCAAATATGCCAACGGGTTTTTTGGCCACGTGATTGACGTGCTTGGCGTTGTGGCAACGATCCTTGGTGTATCCGTGACAATCGGCTTCGGCGTAAGTCAGCTTGTTGATGGTGCTTATGCGATCACCGGCGCAGGCTGGTTGATGGACACCACAGGTGACACACCAACAGCCACCAAAGCGGGCCTGATCACAGCACTTGTGATGATCATGGCGCTGTCGATCCTTTCGGCGGTTTCAGGGGTTGGGCGCGGCGTTAAGTGGTTGTCAAACATCAACCTCGTGCTCTCGCTGATCCTGCTTTTGACATTCGTGATCTTTGGCTCGTTCCTCTTTGCGATGACAACCTATGCATCGGCATTTGTGGATTACATCCTCAACTTCATCTCGCTGAGCTTTGCCGCACATGGTCCGGTTTCGGCTGACATGTTCGCCTCGACGGCACCTGCGGCAGTTCAGGCACTGGAGGCCGACCAACTCGCAACGGTCTATGGCGGTGCGACAAACGCATGGGGCAGCTTTGGCGGCTTCACAACCAGCGTTGCGGATGCGGGCATCACCTTGTCCGAAGCAGACCTGGCCGCCGCCTATGCAGCCGGTACCGAAGGACGCCTCTTCAACTGGCAGGCCGGTTGGACCACGTTCTACTGGGCTTGGTGGATCGCGTTCTCGCCATTTGTTGGTCTGTTCCTGGCCCGCATTTCCAAAGGCCGCTCGGTGCGTGAATTCGTATTGGGCGCCGTGATTGCACCATCCCTGGTTTGCTTTGCCTGGATGACCATCCTCGGCGGCACAGCCATTGATCTGGAACTGTCCGGCACCGCAGATGGCGCCATCATCGCGGCCTCCAACTCGGCCAAACTGTTCGTGACACTGGAACAGATGCTGTCGGGCGGTGTGCTTCAGGCGCTGATCGTCATGTGTGTTGTACTGATCATGACCTTCTTGGTGACTTCCGCGGACTCCGGCATTCTGGTGATGAACACCATCATGTCCGGCGGTGCAGAAGAAACCGGCGTCAAACACCGTATCATCTGGGGTGTGATCCTGACGCTGGTGATCGGCACGCTGCTGCTGGCCGGCGGTGGCGGCCTGTCGGCCCTGCAAAACGCGATGATCATCGGGGCATTGCCCTTTACGATGGTTATGGTTGGCATGGTGCTGGCGCTGATCAAGGCGCTTTACAACGATGGACGCCGCGACAGCGCGGGCATTGCAACAGATGTCGCAGGCCAGCCCGCTGAATAAGCGCTAGACCACTCAAAGCAAACAAAAAAGGCGGCGTCCGGGAAACCGGGCGCCGCCTTTTCATTGCGCGAAAGAGACCTCAGTCGATGGCCGCTGCGATCGCCTCGGCATGGCCCTTGATCAGATCCATGTCCCCCATCGTGCCCGCAGGGCGCATTGGCACGCCCGCATGGCGCGGATGGATGTGGAAATGCAGGTGAAACACCTCCTGCCCGCCTGCCGCTTCACTGAACTGTTGCAGGGTGATCCCATCAGCCTCAAACGCGGACTTGGCTGCGTTTGCCACTTTCTTGACCGTCGCCATACAGGCTGCCAACTGCTCGGGCGAGGCGTCTAGAATGTTGCGGCACGGGGTTTTGGGGATCACCAGACAATGCCCGTCACTGCGGGGCATGATGTCCATAAAGCAATATGTTGCGTCGTCCTCGTAGACCTTGAAACTGGGGATCTCCCCCCGCAGGATCTTGGCAAAGATATTATCGTCGTCATAGGCGGTCATCGTGGTCTCCTGATCTCTTTGCCCCTGTCTAAAGGCAAGGCGGCCCGCCGTCGAGACACCCCTAAACCAACCGCGCCCGCGCCGCCCTGAGCAAGGACCGCGCATAGAACCGATGTAGCGGAACTATGGCCCGCGCCAGCCAGGGCAACTCCTGCCCGGCGCGCGGCACAACCGCCGATCCAAACAACAAGCGTGTTCCGCCCTCGGCGGTGTCCTCCACCGACAGATAAGACCGCGTATGCCCGCCCAGATCGCGCATCAGGATCTGCCCGTCACCGCGCCCCTCTACAGTCCAGGCAGCATAGGCATCCGCCGACCCCGCCGCCACCGGCGCAACGTCCCAATTGATGGGTCTGCCCCGCAAATGCGCCCGCAACACCAGTTTTTCCAAACCAAACAGCCAACTGCCGTAAAACGCTTCCAGAAAAGCAGGCAGCGCCACCGTTTGCGGCAGCGCTGTCTCAAAACAATCGGTGTAACACCCTGCCTGCGCGGCATAGCGCTGCAACAGCGCCTCCTCCGGCAGGGCACAAGCGGCGATCATCCCGCGTTCACATCCACAACAACGCGGCCCTGCACCTGCCCCTTGAGGATATCGGCCCCAAGCTGCGGCAAATCAGCCAAGGTGGCCGGGCGCACCATCGCTTCCAGCTTCTCCATCGGCAGATCTTTTGCGATCCGCTCCCAGGCGCGCAACCGGTTGTCATAGGGCTGCATCACGCTATCGATGCCCAAAAGGTTCACCCCGCGCAGCAGGAACGGGATCACGGTCGCCGGAAGACCGGCACCGCCCGCAAGACCCACCGCCGCAACGCTGGCGCCATATTCCATCTGGCCCAGAACCCGCGCCAACATGGCGCCGCCCACAGCATCCACACAGCCGCCCCAGGTTTCGCCCTCCAGAGGGCGCTTGACGGTCTCGTTCAGCTCCTCACGCGGCACGATCTGGCTTGCACCAAGATCGCGCAGATAGGCTTCGGTCTCCGGCCGTCCGGTAACTGCCGCCACCTTGTACCCCAAATGCGCCAATATCGCGGTCGCCACAGACCCAACGCCGCCAGCAGCCCCGGTCACCAACACCGGCCCGGCCTTGATCCCGTGATCCTCCAGCGCCATGACCGACAACATCGCGGTAAATCCGGCCGTGCCGACCGCCATCGCCTGGCGCGTGTCCAGACCCGCAGGCAGCGGCACCAGCCAATCGGCCTTCACCCGTGCCTTCTGGGAATAGCCGCCCCAATGGGCCTCGCCGACGCGCCATCCCGTCAACACCACCTTGTCACCGGGCTTGTAACGGTCATCATCCGAAGCCTCGACCGTTCCGGAAAAATCAATTCCCGGCACATGCGGATAATTTCGCACCAAGCCGCCCCCCGGCCCGATGCACAAACCATCCTTGTAATTCACCGTCGAATACTCAACTGCCACCGTCACTTCTGCCTGCGGCAGCTGATCCAATGTCATCTCCTCTACCGCGGCAGAGGTCTTGCCATCCTCATCCTTGTTCACAACCAGTGCTTTAAACATCTCATTCTCCATTCCGGGGACTGTCCCCCTCATGCCTTTTTGGCTCTAAATATTCCGGGGGTGCGGGGGCTGGCCCCCGCTCCTGCCCTCTGATCTTGTCTCAGGACCAAAAGCCCTCGCGCACCACCGCGCCGCGCAGGCCGCCGGGCGTTTCCACCTGCAAACGCCTGCCCGGTGCCCAATGACTTTTGCGCACCATCCCGATGGCAACATTGGTCTGAAAATCCGGTGACCACAC
The DNA here is from genome assembly GCF_016801775.1 of Sulfitobacter mediterraneus. NCBI lineage: Bacteria > Pseudomonadati > Pseudomonadota > Alphaproteobacteria > Rhodobacterales > Roseobacteraceae > Sulfitobacter > Sulfitobacter mediterraneus. Next base: position 1,038,156 of record NZ_CP069004.1, read on the forward strand.
CGCGGAACTGACATGCCCGACCTGTCGGCCTTCGTCAAACAGCGGCCACAGCCGATCACAGCCCGCCACTGGCTCGCCCTCAATGTCAATCGCGCGGATCTGCTGCACCGGCCCTTCATCCGCGCAGGCTTGCAGGGCCGAATGCCCGATGCAATGGGCCTCGGGCCCGACCTTGCAGAACTTGCCCAGCCCACATTCAAACGGCGTATTGGCGCGGGTCATGTCATTGCCATAGCTCAGCAGCCCGCCTTCGATCCGCTCAATCAGGTTCGGACAACCGGCGCGGACATCCAGATCTTGCCCCGCCTCCATCAATGCGTCCCACAGCGGCATGCCCAGATCACTCCCCTCCAGGTAGATTTCAAATCCACCCTGTTTGGAATAGCCCGACCGTGCCACGACCAGCGCCCGCCCCTGAAAATCAAAGCGGCCGAACCGGAAGAACCGCACATCGCGCACCGCCTCGCCAAAGACCCGTGCCATCAGATCATCGGCCAGCGGGCCTTGCACGCCAAGCGGGCTGACATCCGGCTCCTCAATGGTCACATCCAGGTTCCGGCCAAACGCCACACCCTTGACCCAGAGCAACAGATCGCTGTCGGCAATCGAGATCCACCAGCGATCCTCGGCCAACTTGACGGCCACCGGATCGTTCAACATGCCGCCGGTCTCATCGACAATCGGAACATAGTAACACTGACCGACCTGCATCTTGTCCAAGGCGCGCGGTGTCAGCAATTGCATCAGCTGCGCCGCATCTGGCCCGCGCAATTCAACCTGCCGTTCACAGGACACATCCCAGATTTGCACAGCCTTCTTGAGGTGATGATAGTCCGCCTCGACGCTTTCAAATACCGTGGGCAGCAGCATCCGGTTGTAAACGGTATAGGCCTTTACGCCCGCAGCTTCGACGCCGTCAGAGAAGGGTGTGCGCCGCAGCCGGCGGGAAGGTGAGATAAGTGCCATCAAAGGTCCTCCGGCATAAAAAGAAGATCGGTCACCGGCGCTTTTTGACCGGCGGCGGTAAGCATTGCATGTACTTGGCCCCGATGGTGGGTCTGGTGGTTGAAGTAGTGGGTGATACACAATGAAAGTGGTGTCTTAACTTCTTCCTCCATTGATATGGATTTCCACGTTAATTCACCTGTCAGATCGACCTGTCTAAGGCGATCAGCCCAGGCAATGATCCTCTTGTCGCAGCGAAACCGCTCTGACGACCAGATTGAAATTGTAGGATATAAATCAATGAACTGCGACGCGTTTTCAATCTTTGGATAGTCACCGCCAGCAAAGCGGGACAGCCACAGGAGATCACCCCACAGCAGATGATTCAAAGTCCCCTTAATAGACCCGAAAAACGCGCCACGATCCAGCTCAACCTCCGCATCATCCATCTGTTTAAGAATGGAGTACAACTGGTTGTTTTGCCACAAGTTATATCGAGACATGATCTTAACATAGTCAGGTGTAATCACATTAAGTTCTCCATTTAATTGTCCACTTTCAGAGTGTTAGATATCATTCCTAATGCAAAGCTTGAATGCGAACACGTCTACCTGCGCCTTCGCTTCATTTCTGTGCCCCGGCCTTAAGTTCGAAGAAGCAAAGCCTTTTCAATTCCGGTCAATTTCCCTAATGTCAGACAATTGATAATCCGGCAAACTTTAAATGTAAGACATATGAAAATTGACCCCGAAAATCCGGCAGATTTGCCGGTTCAAATCGCAGCGGCCATTCGTGATGCCATTGTTCAGGGGCGTCTGATCGTTGATCAACGCCTGCCAACCGAGGCCGAGCTTGCCGACAGTTTCGGCGTCTCCCGCCCCACGGTGCGCGAGGCACTTAAACGACTGGCCGCACAATCCCTGATCCGCACACAGCGTGGTGCAACGGGCGGTGCATTTGTCAATCGCATCACATTTCGCGAAGCGCAGCAACAGCAGATCACAACCTCCACCCTGCTGCTTTCCATGAATGACGTCAGTTTCGAAACCGCTTGCGAGGCACGTTTTGCACTGGAACGCGCCTGTGCACCCCTGGCCGCGGAACGCCGCGAAGCGGCACATTTGGCAACCATGCGAGACCAGATCACCCGCCAGCGCAGCGAGGATCTGACGGATGAGGCATTCTGCGCCTCTGATGTGGCCTTTCACCGCGCCTTGGTGGATGCAGCCGGAAATCCGGTTTTGTCCTATCAGCTTGCCGGGGCTGTTGAAGCCATGCAGCCATTGATGAACATGATCACATTCACGGCGCGCTCACGCAGTGGCGTGGCCGATTTGCATCAACAGATCGCTGATGCAGCACAGGCCCGTGATGCCAATGCAATCACCTTGGGGTTGCAGGCCCTTGAACGCGAGACACGCGCGCTCGGGCGTGATGTATTTGCCGCCCGCGCCGGGAATTCCTCCTGACGGACCCATCAGCCACTCCGCGCGAAAGCTGCGCAAAGCTTTCTTAATCTTCATGCCCTAGGGCTGTGCCCGTTGCCCGTTCCCGCCACCTTGCGGGCGGGCACGCCACCATGATGAAGAGATGCATCCCTGATGAAGACACTGCGCATTTCGGCAAAGCTGCCGCTGATCATTGTCGGCCTGTGCTGTTTGGCCGCGGGCGCAATGGGCCTGATGGCGGTGAGCGCGGCACACGACATTTTGGAAAGCCAGGCCCGCACACGACTGTCGAGCATCGCACAGGCGCAGATCGCATCGACCGAGGCCGCGCTGAAGGCAATGCGCACCAGCATTGTCTCTCAGTCAAACTCGCCGGTGTTCAGATCCACCATGACCTCCCTCATTGGCGCATCCGAGGCGATCCCCGGCGACAAAACCGAATACCTGCAAACCCGCTATATCACCGAGGATGAGCATCCCTACGGGCAACGGCAGCTTACCGATTTTGTCAAAGGCCGCGATGCCTACAACCGGGCCCACCGCAAGGCGCATCCCTATTTTCGGTCCCTCACGGAGAAGAACAACTTTTCGGATTTCTACCTGCTCGATGAAAAAGGGTACGTTCTTTATAGTGTGATGAAAAACGAGGACTTTGCTGTCAATCTGGCGAGCGCCGATCACAAAGACCATGGGTTGGCGCGGGTCTTTGGGCGGATCATGTCAGATCCGGCGAACGCCCCGCAATTCGTCTTCGAGGATTTCAGCGACTACCCCCTGAAAGGCACCCCATATTCTGCCTTTATGGCAACCCCGATTCTCGCGTCGAACGGTGCGATCATCGGGGTTTTTGCCGTGCGCATTGAACCTGCCGCCCTACAGCCTTCGGCGGATGCGGCAGAGGGGCTCGGCCAAACCGGGGTTCTGTTTGCCGTTGGTGCGGATGGGCGCATGCGAATTGGCCCCGGCGCCGGAGCGCTGCGCGCCGCGATAGAACAGGACGGGCCGGTTGCAGGGGCGCTCGCGGGTTTGCAGGGTGTGCAAACCGGCAATTCCGACGCAGGCACGCCGGTGATCTCCGCATTTGGCCAGGTGCAGTTCGAAGACAGCCGATGGGCCATCGTTGCGCAGCAAGACACAGCAGAAATGTTTGCTCAGGCCAGTGTTCTGGAAAGATCGGTTCTCGAACGGGGCGTATTGCTTTTGATTGTGGCGGCGATCGTCGCGATTGTCGTATCCAAAAGCCTGACCCGCCCCCTTGACCGTGTTCGTCAATCCATGATCTCGGTCGCTGAAGGAGATTTGACCGCACAAGTGCCCGCAGCACGGCGCGGCGACGAAATTGGCGACATCGCACTCACATTGGACCGTTTGCGCCGCTCCTTGTTGGAGGCCCGCAGCACCGAAGAACGCGCCGCCGTCCTGGGCGCCGCGCTGCAAGCTGCCAGTGCAAGCCTGATGATTGTCGATGAAACTCTCACCGTGCAACACGCCAACACCGCAGCCAACACGATGCTTGCCAGCTTCGGGTCCAACACGGCAAAGGCCGGGGATACCCCCCGGCCCATTGACCTCGCACAGTTTTTGGGCACGGATGCCGAAACTGTGCGCCAGGTTGCCCAAGGTTCCATTCCAGAAAGTACAATCGATCTGGCGGTCGAAGACCGGCGATTGTCGCTCGCCCTCCGCACCTTGTTTGACGGTGATGTGGCTTGCGGCGCTGTTGTGGAATGGATCGACCGCACTGCAGATTTCCGCAAAACCGCGCTGCTCAATGCCATCGAACAGCGGCAATGCATCATTGAATTTACGCCCGCTGGAAAAGTGCTTGAAATCAACAATAAGCTGCAAAATCTACTTTGCGGCACGCGCGAAGATTTTGCCGGGCGTGACGTGGCGCAAATGCTGGTACTCGATCCCGCCAAAATCGCCCATCCGGATGGCTTCTGGCCCGGTGTTTTGGACGCGGGCGCCGTTTGGGGGCAATTTCTGGTGCAGGGCACCGAAGGCCATCAGATTTGGCTGGATGGCGGATTGACCGTTGTGGCGGATGACCAAGATCAACCGCTGACGATTGTGATGATCGGCAATGACGTGTCACAAGCCCGTGCCGCAATGGAAGCGGCCACAGCCGAACAGGAACAAACCGCCCAGGATCAACGCGACGTGGTAACCAACCTTGGCAACGCGCTCAGCCGTTTGGCCGAGGGAGACCTGACCGCCGCCATCAATCAGGCCTTCGCCGGTGAGTACGATCAGCTGCGCCGCGATTTCAACAGCGCGGTTGACGGGCTGTGCGAGACTATGACCGGATTGGTTCGCAGCTCTCACGCCATTGACAGCAGCGCCCAGGAGGTCGCCAGCGCAAGTGATGACGTATTGAACCGAACCAATGCACAATCGGCGACACTGGCCGCAACCGCGCAAGATATCAGCAGAACCACACAGTCCCTCTCTGAAACGGCAGAGCGGTCACAATCCATCAGTGACATGGTGTCAACCACCCGCGAAAGCGCAACCACCTCAAGCCGGGTGATGGGCGATGCGGTTGTGGCCATGGACGAGATCGAAAAATCATCCGCGGCAATCTCAAACATCACAAAACTGATCGAAGAAATTGCCTTTCAAACCAATCTTCTGGCCCTCAATGCCGGAGTCGAGGCGGCCCGCGCCGGCGAAGCGGGGCGCGGCTTTGCCGTGGTCGCCACCGAGGTCCGCGCCCTGTCCCAGCGCAGCTCGAACGCCGCAGCTGACATCAACTCGGTCATCGCCCAAACCACCAAGCAAATCTCTCAGGGCGCAGAACTGGTCGCCCGCGCTGGCGAATCCCTGGATGAGATATTGGGGAAAATCAGCGATATTTCGGTGCAGGTTGTGGACATCGCCAAATTTTCGACCAGCCAGAGCCAAAGCCTGTCGCAGATTGATACCGCTGTGCGCGAACTGGACGAAGTTACACGTCACAATGCGCAATTGCTATCGGACACCACCCAGATCAGCCGCGCGTTGAAGGCCGAGGCGGATGGATTGGTCGCGGCAGGGGCAAAATTCCAGATCTCCACCCTGCCCGATCATGTTGCCGTGCATCCGGCCCATGCCGCGATAGACCAACGGACCTCAGTCAACGCCCACCAAACAGAAAACCGAACGCCGCTTGCCGGATGACCCATTCCGCCCCGTGCCTCAAAATGCGGAATTTTCAACAGCAACCATTTGCAATGCCCCGGCAGCGCCCCTATATTACAGCTGTCCTTCGGGACTATGAACATAAACGCGCTCGTAATAAGCGGATCGGACCCGGGGGCGGTACCCGGCGGCTCCACCAAACATCCTTCATTTGGGGATCATGGGGCCGAAATAGGATCGACGAACGTCTAAAGGGGTTAGCTTTGTTTCGGCTGTCTGCCACCGTTATCGGCGAAAACTGTACAATTGCAAATGACAATCGTGCTCCAGTAGCAATGGCCGCGTAAGCGACCGGAGATACTGAAATCTTAAGTCCTAGCGCCTTGCAGCACTAGGCGGGGTTCGCAGGTACCTGGCAACAGAAACCTGCACTTTCCCCCCCTTCAGGTTCTGCTGCGGATTGTCCGCCTTGTGACTTTGCGCCATGGTGGCGCAAATTGACCCTGAGGTTGTTCCCTTGCTGACAAATTCCGATCTGGTGGAGCTGACCGCTTTCCGCCGTGCCCTGCACCGCCGCCCCGAAATCTCCGGCCAGGAGGCCGAGACTGCCCGCACCATTCAGACGGCATTGGGCGATCTGGCCCCAAGCCGTATCCTGACGGATCTGGGCGGTCATGGGGTCGCGGCGGTCTTTGACAGCGGCCAGCCCGGACCGACGGTGCTGTTTCGCGCCGAACTGGATGCGCTGCCGATTGAGGAACTTTCGGACGCCCCGTGGGTGTCCGATATCCCCGGCAAGGGGCATTTGTGCGGCCACGATGGCCATATGACCATGTTGCTGGCGCTTGGCCGGATGCTGTCGCGGCAGCCGGTGCAAAAGGGGCGCGTTGTCCTGATGTTCCAACCTGCCGAAGAAGACGGCAGCGGCGCGCGGGCGGTGGTCGCAGATCCGGCCTATGCCGAGATTGCGCCCGATTGGGCCTTTGCCATCCACAATGAGCCTGGCAAACCCTTTGGGCATGTGTCCACCCGAGCGGGGCTGATCAACTGCGCCTCGCTGGGCCTGCAAATCCGGCTCAGTGGCAAAACCGCCCATGCCGCAGAACCAGAAGAGGGCCGGTCCCCTGCCTTGGCCGTGGCCGAACTGATCCCGGCATTGGGCGCATTGGGCGTTGGCGGCGCGTTGACCGATGATTTCAAACTTGTGACGCTCACCCATATCAACATCGGCGAGCCGACCTTTGGCATCGCGCCCGCGGACGCGGTGATCAATGCCACCCTGCGCACCGCGCAGGACGACGGACTGGATGCGCTGCAACAAGCCGCCCGGCAATTGGCAACAGAAGCCGCCAAACAGCATGGCTTGACCGTGCAATTTGAGGTGTTTGACCATTTCAACGCCTCGATCAATGATCCGGAGGCCGCCGCCCTAGCCGTTGCAGCGATGGATGCAATCGGGGTTTCGAATGACGACAGCGGCCTGCCGATGCGGGCCTCAGAGGATTTTGGCGTCTTTGGCTGGGACGCAAAAGCCGCCATGCTCTGCCTTGGGCCGGGGGTGGACTTTGCGGCCCTACACAACCCTGATTACGACTTTCCCGATGATCTGATCCCCATCGGTGCGGCAATTTTTGAACGGATCGCGCGCGACATATTGGGCTAGGCGCAACGCGCGCGCCGCTTGACAATGCCGCACATCAATGATGGTTTGACCCTATGGGGAGCAACCGCGAACGCCCCGTGAGGCGCCAGCCAAAAGTTCGCATGTATCCACAAAAAGGACGCATGCCATGGCTGCCCCAAATGAAATCACCGTTCCTCAACTCTTGCGCCTGATCGGCCTGCCCGATGCGCCGGTCATTGTCGATATTTCGATAGATCCCGATTTTGCCGATGATCCCTACCTTATTCCCGGATCTTTCCGGCACCCCCATACCGACATTGAAGGGCTGAAATCCCGATTGCAGGGTCGGGCCTGCGTGATCACCTGTCAAAAAGGTATCAAACTCAGCCAAGGCCTGGCCGCATGGCTGCGCCAGGACGGGATCAAGGCCGAGTACCTCAAGGGGGGCATGTACGGCTGGCGCGACCATGACGCCGCGCCACGCATTCCCTTTGCCGCCATTCCGGCCCCTGTGGCAGGCAGTACGCTATGGGTGACGCGCCACCGGCCCAAGATTGACCGGATCGCCTGCCCTTGGCTGATCCGTCGTTTTGTTGACCCTGCCGCGCGGTTCCTGTTTGTCTCTCCCGCCGAGGTCATGGGCGTCGCGGACCGGTATGGCGCGACCCCATTTGATGTTGAGGATGTGTTCTGGTCGCACCGAGGCGAGAACTGCACCTTTGACACGATGCTGGATGAATTCGCCCTGCACACCGAGGCACTGGACAGGCTGGCACAGGTGGTGCGGGCGGCAGATACCAATACACATGACAAGTCTCCGCAAGCTTCTGGTTTGCTTGCTCTTTCTGTCGGGTTGTCCCGCCAGTACCGTGACGATCTGCAGCAGCTTGAGGCAGGTATGGCGCTTTATGATGCGCTTTACCGTTGGGCGCGGGATGGATCGGACGAGGGCCACGACTGGCCCGCAGGACCACGGCAATGAGCGCACCGAACTGGTCGGAGATGACCCGCATCTTTGGGCGCATTGGCCTGCTTTCGTTTGGCGGTCCCGCTGCGCAGATCGCCCTGATGCACCGCGAATTGGTGGAGGAACGCCCATGGCTGGATGAAGACAGCTATCTGCGGGCGCTGTCGCTGTGCATGTTGTTGCCCGGCCCCGAGGCGATGCAACTGGCCACCTATGCAGGCTGGAGGATGCGCGGGGTTGCGGGTGGATTGCTGGCCGGATTGCTGTTTGTGGTGCCGGGGGCGATTGTGATTGCTGTGCTGGCCCTGGGCTATGCCTATTTTGGCCAGCTGCCGCTGGTGCAGGCGGCATTTTTGGGCATCAAGGCAGCGGTGATCGTTGTGGTTTTTCAAGCCCTGAGCAAAGTGGCCGGCAAGGCGCTGCATGGGGTGCAGGGATGGGCGCTGGCGTTGCTATCTTTTTTGGCGCTCTTTGTTTTTGGCTTGCCCTTTCCCTTGATCATTCTTGCCGCTGGCCTTTGGGGCATGATTGCCGCGCGGGGGACAGCGTCGCCCGTAAGTAACAACGCCCACACCCCTGCCCGCGCCGTACACAGCCTGCGCACCATTGCCATCTGGGGTGGCCTTTGGGCCGCACCCTTGGCGGCGCTCTGGGCGCTGGATGATCAATTCTTGCTGCAACTTGGGCTGTTCTTTTCCAAGCTGGCGGTTGTGACCTTTGGCGGCGCCTATGCGGTTCTGGCCTATATGACCCAAACCGTGGTGCAGGATTTCGGCTGGATCACCACCGGTCAGATGATCGATGCACTGGGTCTGGCCGAAACCACACCCGGCCCGTTGATCTTGGTGACAGAATTTGTCGCGCTGCTGGCGGGATTTGCCCAAACCGGTGTCACAGGGGCCATCACGGCGGGTCTGCTGGCGCTTTGGGTGACCTTTACCCCCTGTTTTCTGTGGATCTTTCTGGCCGGTCCCTACCTTGAACAGATCAGCGCCCAACCGCGCCTTGCCGGGGCGCTGCGGGCCATTACCGCGGCTGTGGTCGGGGTGATAGCCAACCTGTCAGTCTGGTTTGCCCTGCATGTCCTTTTTGATCAAGTTCACGGCAGTGCCGCCTTGGCCTTGCCGATACCGGAATGGAGCAGTTTCAATGGTTTAGCTGCCACATTCACCATCGCGGCGGCCGTTCTTATGCTGGGCCTGAAACGTGGTTTTGTCCTGAGTATGACGCTTTTGGCATTGGCCGCGCTGGTCTTCGCACTTCTTTAAGGTAGCCTCTTTCCCTTGGCGGCAAATGGCGTATGCTACCCCCAGCCCGAGCGCCAAACCGGAGATGAGGATGAGCCGCGAGATCGACTACGGTAACCTGATGCATGATGCCATGCGCGGTTTGATCCGCAATGTACTGCTCGATGTTGCCGCGCACGGTTTGCCCGGCAATCATCACTTCTTCATCACGTTTGACACCGCCCATCCTGACGCAGAATTGGCCGATTGGCTGTCTGATCGCTATCCCGGCGAAATGACAGTGGTGATGCAGCATTGGTACGACAATCTTGAGGTCACCGAGGAAGGGTTCTCGGTCACACTCAATTTTGGCGACGCGCCAGAACCGCTTTATATCCCCTATGATGCGATCCGCACCTTTGTGGATCCGTCGGTGGAATTTGGCCTGCGGTTTGAACAGCAAGACGGTGATGAAGAGGATGCCGATGCACCGGCGCCCGCGCTTTTGCAGGAACATGAGGACGAACTTGAGGTCGAAGAAGAGACCACAAAAGACGCCGAAATTGTTTCACTGGATAGCTTCCGCAAGTAACTTTGCCCTGCGACGAATGCGACCTGTGGCCTTGCGTTAGCGCCATCGCAGATTGCACTGGCTTGCGCAGACCGCTACACCGCCTGCAAACGCCCACAACGCAGGAACAGCATCATGGCCGATACGCGCACAGAGACCGACAGCTTTGGACCTCTGGAGGTCCCCGCAGACAAATATTGGGGCGCACAGACGCAACGCTCGATCATCAACTTTCCCATCGGTTGGGAAAAACAGCCTGTGGCGATTGTGCGTGCCCTGGGGGTGATCAAAAAAGCCTGCGCCGCGGTGAACCTCGAATTTGGTGATCTGGACGCCGCATTGGCTCCTGCCATCCAGCAGGCCGCGCAAGAGGTGATCGACGGCAAGTTCGACGACAACTTTCCGCTGGTGGTCTGGCAAACCGGGTCCGGTACCCAGTCCAACATGAACTCCAACGAAGTGATCTCCAACCGAGCGATCGAGATTCTGGGTGGCGTGATGGGGTCCAAATCCCCGGTGCATCCGAATGACCATTGCAACATGGGGCAATCGTCCAACGACACCTTCCCCACCGCGATGCATGTGGCCATCGGCATGGTCGCCCGTGATACGCTGTTGCCCGGATTGCGCAAATTGCACGCCGCACTTGAGGCAAAATCCGAAGAGTTCAAAGACATCATCAAGATCGGCCGCACCCATACGCAGGATGCGACGCCTCTGACGCTGGGTCAGGAATTTGGCGGTTATGCCCATCAGATGGCCAAAGGCATCGCACGGGTTGAAGCCTGTCTGCCTGATATTTACGAACTGGCCCAGGGCGGCACGGCGGTCGGCACCGGCTTGAACACCCGCAAAGGCTTTGCCGAAAAAGTCGCAGCAGAGATCGCCAAGATCACGGATCTGCCTTTCGTGACCGCGCCCAACAAGTTTGAGGCGCTGGCCGCCCATGACGCCATGGTGATGTTCTCCGGTGCGCTGAAGACTGTGGCCGCCTCCATGTTCAAGATCGCCAATGACATGCGCCTGCTGGGCTCCGGTCCGCGCTCTGGTTTGGGCGAATTGATCCTGCCTGAGAACGAGCCGGGCTCGTCTATCATGCCGGGCAAGGTGAACCCGACGCAGGCCGAGGCGCTGACCATGGTCTGCGCCCATGTGATGGGCAATGACGCGGCTGTGGGCTTTGCCGGATCGCAGGGTCATTTTGAGCTGAACGTCTATAACCCGATGATGAGCTACAATGTGATCCAGTCGATGCAGCTTCTGGGCGATGCCGCCAGCAGCTTTACCGACAACATGGTTGTGGGCACGCTGGCCAATGAGGCGCGGATCGACAAGCTGATGAAAGAGAGCCTGATGCTGGTGACGGCACTGGCCCCGACCATCGGCTATGACAATGCCACCAAGGTGGCCAAGACCGCGCATAAGAACGGCACCACCCTCAAGGAAGAGGCAATCGCGCTGGGCTTTGTCGATGAAGAGACCTTTGATCGAGTTGTGCGGCCGGAGCAGATGATCGGTCCTAAATGAGCACGCCCATCAACCTGAACAAGGCGCGAAAATCCCGCGCACGCGCCGAGAAGAAAGCGCGTGCGGAGGAAAACAGCGTGAAGTTCGGGCGGACCAAGGCCGAGAAAAACGTGCAAAAGGCGCAGGCAGACAAAACGGTGCGCTTTTTGGACGGGCATAAACGCGAGCCATGAGCGGGCGGCCCGTCAAACATTCCGTCACGCTTAAGGGGCATCGCACGTCGATCTCTCTGGAGGACGAGTTTTGGGCCGAGTTTCGCGCGATAGCGGCGCAGCGCGGCGTGCCGATCAATGCGCTGGTGGCACAGATTGATGCCGAACGCGGGCTGGATCTGGGGCTGGCCTCTGCCATCCGATTGTTTGTGCTGCGCACGTTAAAGGAACGTTTACCTTAACCAGGCAGGGTTGGCGCATCACCCTGCCTGCCGATCTGTCCCCGCAAAACTGGACGACCCATTTGTTTAGCGCCAAAGCCGCCCGAGAGGGGGGCGTGGTCAGGTGCAAAATTCGCGATATCGAACGTTATGTCGGATTGGAGGAGTTCCTGACAGAGCTGAACCGGCGCGGCTTTCACGCGGTAGAGAACGCCGGACAGCTTGTCATTTTCTGCAATCAGGAGCCCATTCGCCTGATAACTGGGCCGATTTTTTCAAAAAAATCGGAACGAAGTCTTTAAAGACTTCGGAAACCTACGGACCCAAATGCGACAAGCCCCCGTTTCCTTCAAAGGAAACGGTCCGAATTCTTTAAAGAATTCGGCAACCACATCCTTTTTGTCCGAGCCGCCTGCCGTGCTTTACGCCACAGAGGCCTTGTAAATCTGATTGATATTTGCCCCAAGCGCCGCGTTAAACTCCGCATCGGTCATCTTTACATTCAGCCCTTCGGTCAGCGCCCGCGAGAAGCTGGCGATCATCTTGGTGTTCTGTGCCAGCCGCGCGCAGGCCTCATCCGTAGAGTAACCGCCAGAAAGAGCCACAACCCGCAACACATTGGCATGATGGGCCAAGGCATCATAAATCCCCGGTTGCTCTGGTATGGTCAGCTTCAGCATCACCAGCTCATCTGCCGACAAGGCCTCAACATGACGCAGCAACGCAGCTGCAAGCACCTGTTCTGCCTGTGCTTTTGTGCCTGAATGAATATTCACCTCGGGCTCGATAATCGGCACCAGCCCCGCCGCGCAGACCTGTTTGGCAACTTCAAATTGCTGGGCGACCACAGCTTCAATGCCCGCTTCATTCGCCTCATGAATGACGGACCGTTCCTTGGTGCCAAAAATGCCGGCCGCCTTGGCACGGTTCAGCAACGCCGCCAGTTCCGGCATCGGCTTGAGCAATTGCACATCATTTTCCTGATCCGCCAGGCCTTTGTCGATCTTCAAAAACGGCACCACGCCGCGATCTTCCCACAGCAATTGCGCCACGGGTTTGTCTTTGATCGTCGCGTCCATCGTGCGTTCAAACAGGATCGCGCCAATCACCTTGGACGAGGTGAAATCATCGGCCAGAATAATCCGCGCCCGCATGTCATGCATTGCCTGAAACATCTCGGTCTCGCCGTTGTAGTCCTCAGGTTCAACGCCATAAAGGCTCAGCGCTTTGGGGGTGGAGCCGCCAGACTGATCCAAGGCCGCAATAAACCCTGCGCCGCTTTGCATCTGCGTCTTTTGTGCGTTGTCGATTGGCATCCTGATATCCCCGCGTTTGAAAATGATTCCGTTTGAATGGGGTTCTAATTCAAAGCCGCCCGCGATGATAGAACCTACCGCCGCTCAAGACGCAGCCAAATGCCGTTCTGCGCCCGCACCGTCAGATGGGCAACCGGCACCGGTGTTTTGTCCGGCTGCACCACGACGCGGTAATCCCGCAAGATCCGCGACAGGATCAGCGGCCCTTCGACCATGGCAAAGCCCGCGCCCGTGCAGACCCGCGCACCTGCGGAAAACGGCATATAGGCGTTGCGCTGACAGGCCTTGCCATTTTCCGTATGCCACCGTTCAGGGTCAAAGCTGTCGGGATTGTCCCACAACCGCTCGTGGCGATGCAAATGCCAAGGGCTCAGCACGAGCTGCGCCCCCTTTGGCACGGGGCGGTCGCGGAAATGCTCCGGGCATCCGGCCTCGCGCACCATCATCGGCACCGGCGGATAAAGCCGCAGGGTTTCACGGAATACATCGCGGCTGATCCTGAGTGCTGACATCACCGAAAAGTCACAGTCTTTCAGAGCCGTAGCCTCATCCGCAACCCGATCCTGCCAATCAGGATAAAGCGCCATCAGATAAAGCGCCCAAGCCAGCGCGGAGGCACTGGTTTCGTGTCCTGCCAGAAAAAAGATCGCCACCTGATCGACCATTTCATCGGTGCTGAACCCTTCGCCCGTCACAGGATCAACGGTGGTCATGATCTTTGTGGCCAGATCATCCGGCGCTGTCCCTGCCGCGATCTGGGCCGCCCGGCTTTGCGTCAGTTCGGTGATCAATTGGCGGATCTTGGCAGCGTTCATGCGGGTGCTTTTGCGGTGCAGCCGCGGCATCCAGCGCGGCAGCGGCACAAATGCGCCCAGGTTCAGGATCGGTTGACTGCGTTGGTAGCTGCGGAAGGCATCGAAGACCTGCTGTGCCAGATGGTGATCAATCGGGATCGAAAACAAGGTGCGAAAGATCACATCGGCGGCGGCATGGCTGGTTTCCGCCTCGATCTCGATGACTTGCCCCGCCTGCCCGTCCAGTCGCGCCGCTGCGGCCTCCGCTGCATCCCACATGGCAGGAAATGTTTCGCGCAGACGTCCCCCTTCAAAGGCCGGATCAATGATGCGGCGCTGGCGTTTCCACGTCTCGCCATTGGTCAGAAACACCGATTGTCCCAACAACGGGCGCAGACCCTCGCTGATCCGGGCGGATTTGGGGAAGTCATCGGGGCGTTCTTTCAAGACCGTTTCTATCAACGCCGGATCATTGATCATGAAACTGCGGAAAAACGGCGTGCGAAATTCGGCCATCCACGCGCGATAAAGCTTGGCGGGCTGCGCCGACAGGATATCGCGGCGAAACAGGCGCATGTACTGCAAAAGCGACACTTTCTCGGGCCGGCTGGGCGGTTTGGGCGGCAGGGTCATGGCGCCATATTCCTAAAGCCGTTCACGGGTGTCTCGATCCGCGATTTCGATGGCGGGCGGCCGGCATAGCGCTGGCCCAACGGGATCGGTCCAGCGGTGATTTGGAAATAATCGTAGTCTTTCGGGCGGTCAAAAGCGCAAAGGTATTGAAAATGCAGCCGAAAAAAACGCCAACGCAGCGCCTTCCACCGCGCCGGGCTCAGGGTTTGGGTAAAGGCCGCGGAAAACACCAATGGCCATTTCTTGCCTTCGGGCGCGACGCCCGACACCGCCACCGGATCACAAAGCGCAAAGGCGCAGCCATCCCCCGGCGCGGTCACATCCACCCAGGTCAGGGCATCCGTGGCTGCCAATTCATGCAGATCGCGGCGCAAACGGTCTGCCTTGGGCAAAAAAGAAACCATCGGAACCACCTGACCCAATGACAAAAAACCCAATGCTGGCCCGGTCTCCGGCACCCGGCCAGCACGGAGCAGATCGGCCAGAACAGACACCGCCAGATACGCCCCAGAGGAATGGCCGACGACCAGCACCTCGCCCACGTCCTCTTGCAATGCGGCCGCAATGGCATCCGAAAACGCGGTAATGCGGGTCTCCAGCTCTGCAGGATACCCACCCCTCTGCGCCGCCGAATAGGCATAATCATGCATCAGGTAGTAGGCGTAAAAGCGATTGTCCTTGCGTTTGAACCAACGCAACACGGCAATGGCGCATAGCCCCCCCGCCACCAATGACAGGCCAATCGACGGATAGAACAGCGGCGTAAAGATCCGACCCGGCCAAAGCTGTTGTTCCAGCTGCCCGAACCCGACCCCGATCAGGCTTGCAATGCCCCAAAACGCAAAACCCGCCAGCAGCAATTGCAACAGCAACATCCCAACCGGATAGAGCGCCGCAATCACCGGTCCCTTGCGCAGCTTCATCAACCGCCAGAGTGCGCCGGTGCAGATGTAGATCCACGCGGTGCGCACGAGTTGCAGATAGGTGCCCGCGATCGAGCCATCCATGGAACCGCGCACAATGTCGGACCAGACCAAAACCTCAAAATCAGCCTGCGCCGCACGGCCATCCATGATCGCGTCCACGTGCCACCCATAATTTGCGCCTGACTTTTTGGGTTTCAACGCAATGTCATAGCCGGAAATATGTGATTGGGCCGCGCCCTCTTTGCGATAGAGTTCGCGATAGCGGCGCGGATGGATCGGATCATAGCCGGGAATGTAAAACACCCGCCGCCGAAAGGGTTGATCTGCGCCTTGCCTGTTCATCCAACAAGTTTAACGGCGAAGACTCCTAAGAGGTAGTGAATTCGCGGGGAAAACCCCGCAGATTTCAGCCCAGGGTCGCCAATGCCGGAAAGGTTTCGAGCAGCCAGAAGGCAAAGCTGCTGAAGGCGCCTGTGACCATTGCCAGCCCGACCAGAACCAGCAGACCGCCCATGATCCGCTCAACCAGTTTCATATGCGGTTTGATCCGGTTCATCACACCCATTGCACGGGTGATAAACATCGCCGCCAGCAAAAACGGCAGCCCCAGACCGATGGCATAAATGCCCAGCAACAATGTGCCTTTGCTGACCGACCCTTCGGAGGCCGCCAGGGACAGGATCGCGCCCAGTTG
This sequence comes from Sulfitobacter mediterraneus, assembly GCF_016801775.1. Lineage (NCBI taxonomy): Bacteria > Pseudomonadati > Pseudomonadota > Alphaproteobacteria > Rhodobacterales > Roseobacteraceae > Sulfitobacter > Sulfitobacter mediterraneus. Next base: position 1,054,323 of record NZ_CP069004.1, read on the forward strand.
CGGGCCGATGCAAGGCGTCCAGCCAAAGGCAAAGGCAAGGCCCAGAACATAGGCACCAAAGCTGGAACCGCCTTTGTCACCCGCGTCCAGCCGCGCCTCTTGATCCAGAAACGGGATCCGGAACAATCCGATGAAATGCAGACCAAAGACGATGATCACAACACCCGAGATTTGCGCAAAAAGCACCTGATTTTGCAGGAAAAACGCGCCAAATGCCGAGGCGGTGAAGCCAAGGATCAAAAACACCGTGCTCAGGCCCAGAACAAAGAACAGCGCGGCGATCACAGCACGTCTGCGGGCTTCGCCGCCGCTGGACATATCGTTCAGGGATACACCGCTCATATAGGCCAGATAGGGCGGCACAATCGGCAGCACACAGGGGCTGAGAAAGCTGATCACCCCCGCGACAAGCGCGATAATCATGGCGGGCATCAGACCCGCGTCAATCAGTTCAATTCCAAACATGGGCCACACCTAACCGCCTTCGCGCCCGCCGTCACGCCCCCTTGCGGTCACAACACTGTGGACGGGGTGTAACATCTGATTTATCTCAAACCTATGAAGATTGTAGATCTCGATGCCACTGGGCTGTTGTGCCCCCTACCTGTCCTGAAACTGCGCAAACGGCTTGGCCCTCTGGATGCAGGGGATTGTATGCGGCTACGGGCGGATGATCCGGCGGCGGTGATCGATGTGCCGCATTTCTGCGCCGAGGCCGGACATGCGTTGGTGGAAACCGCGCAAGAGGGTGACGTTCAGGTCTATCTGGTACGCAAGGGCGGCTGACCGTCTGTGGCTGGGTAGCCTCACCAACGGTCTGCTCAGAAAAAGGTATACAACAAAGCAAAAGGCAGGCCCAAAGACCTGCCTTTCTGATTCTTCGTCAATACCTCGGGGCTGTTAGCGCCCCAAGGACCACCAACCGCGCCGCTTTGGCTTTTTCGCCTCTTCCGCTTGATCCGGCTTGGCCTCTGCCACGGGCTCCGCCGCCGCAACAGTCTCGACGGCCTTGGGCTCTTCGGCGGCAACAGGTTCCGGCGCAGGCTCGGGCGCTGGCGCAGCTGCCTGTTCCGGCGCTTTGGCCTCTTCCGGCTCTGATGCAGTTTCCGCCGCCTTGGTCTTGGATTTTGGTGCTGCCTTTGCCTTGGGCTCGGCCTTCGGCTTGGCCTTGGCGCGGGTGCGCTTTGGCTTGGGCTTCTCTTCCGCCGCATCGGCCGATTTTTCTTCCGCCATGGTGGTCTCTGCAGCGGCCTCTTCCGTGGCTTTGCTGTCCGCCTTCTTGGCGCGGCTGCGCGGTTTCGGCTTGGCCTTGGCTTTGGGCTTTTCGTCCTCAGCTGCCTCCGGTGCAGGTTCCGCAGTCTTGGCATCCCCATCGGCGGCCGCTTCTGCCGCTTCTTTCTCGGCTTTGGCTTTGGCGCTGGTGCTGCGGGACCGGCTGCGGGTTTTGGGCTTGGGCTTTTCTTCCGCTACTGGCGTGTCCGCTTTGGCATCACTGGCCGCATCTGCCGCAACCGGCGCCGCGTCAGATTTGGCCTCTTCAGCAGTGTCCTGCTTTGCCGGTTCGGAGGTGTCTGAACCCTCTGCATTCTGGGGCGCATCGGCGTTCTCATCGGCAGAAGACGCGTCTTTGTTGTCTTCGCCGTTCTGATAATCACCGCCACCATTCTTGCCGCGACCACCACGGCTGCGACGCCGGCGGCGGCGGCGTTTTGGTTTGCCCTCGCCGTCTGAATCGCCGCTGTCCTGGTGTGACGATTGCGCTTCTGGGGTCTCTTCATCGCTGGATGTATCGGCCTCATCCTCGTCGATCTGATCCATCAAGGATGTATCAACAGACACGATATGATCGGCCACAGGGGCCACATTGCGTGTCGCGGTCTTGAACTTCTCAAGCGTGAATTCAGGGCTGACCAGCGATGGATCACCTTCGATGCGCACAGACAAACCATAACGCGCCTCGATCTGGGCGATATGTTCGCGCTTTTGGTTCATCAGGAAGTTGGCGATGCCCACAGGGCATTTCACCAGCACTTCGCGAGACCGGCGGCGTGTGCCTTCTTCTTCGATCTGGCGGATGATCGACAGCGCGAGATTGTCATCAGACCGGATCAAACCGGTGCCGTGACAAGCCTGACACGGCTGGGTTGTCGCCTCGATCATGCCGGGGCGCAGACGTTGCCGCGACATTTCCATCAGGCCAAAGCCCGAAATGCGGCCCACCTGAATGCGGGCGCGGTCGGTCTTGAGCTTGTCTTTCATCCGTTTCTCGACGGAGGCGTTGTTCTTGCGCTCATCCATATCGATAAAGTCGATCACAATCAGACCGGCCAGATCGCGCAGGCGCAATTGACGGGCGACTTCGTCAGCGGCTTCAAGGTTGGTTTTCAGCGCAGTTTGTTCAATTGAACCTTCTTTGGTCGCCCGGCCAGAGTTGACGTCAATCGCCACCAAGGCTTCTGTCACACCGATCACGATATATCCGCCCGACGGCAGCTGCACCGTTGGATTGAACATACCCGACAGATAGCTTTCCACCTGATAGCGGGCAAATAGCGGCAGGCCTTCCTCATAGCGTTTCACGTTCTTGGCGTGCGAGGGCATGATCATCTTCATGAAGTCCTTGGCGATGCGGTAGCCGCGTTCGCCCTCGACAAAGACCTCGTCAATCTCGCGGTTGTAAAGATCGCGGATCGACCGTTTGATCAGATCGCCCTCTTCATAGATCTTCGCCGGCGCAATAGATTTCAGCGTCAGCTCGCGGATCTGTTCCCAGAGGCGTTGCAGGTATTCATAGTCGCGCTTGATCTCGGCGCGGGTGCGTTTGGCCCCTGCCGTGCGCACGATCAGACCGGCGCCCGATGGCACCTGAATTTCGTTCGCGATCTCTTTGAGCTTCTTGCGGTCTGCGGCATTGGTGATCTTGCGGCTGATCCCGCCGCCACGGGCGGTGTTGGGCATCAACACGCAATAGCGGCCCGCAAGGGAAAGGTAGGTGGTCAGGGCCGCGCCTTTGTTGCCGCGTTCCTCTTTGACGACCTGCACCAAAAGGATTTGGCGCACCTTGATCACTTCTTGAATCTTGTAACGCTTCGGGCGCGGTTTGCGCACAGGACGGATGTCTTCGCTGTCGTCCTCATCGGCAACAGATTCGATGCTTTCATCCTTGGAGGCCGCGTCGGAGGATTTTGCATCCTCCTCGTCGTCACCCTCATCAGCGTCAGAGCTATCGGCATCTTCGTCCATCGTCGGGGTCTCGACCGGCGTTTCGGTGACCCGTTCCATTGGCGAGGACGCTTCATCGTCGCTGACGGTCACTTCGTCGTCATCGGTCAGATCGACGGTTTCCATACCTTCGATTTCACCAGATGTTTTTGCATCCTCGGTTGTGACGTCCTCGGCTTTGGATTTGGATCGGCTGCGCGACCGTGAGCGCCGCTTGGGCTTGGGTTCGTCATCATCCTTGGCCGCCTGCGCCTCGGCATAGGCGCGTTCTTCTTCCAGCAGCGCCTGACGGTCGGCCACGGGAATCTGGTAATAATCGGGATGGATTTCCGAGAACGCGAGGAAGCCGTGGCGATTGCCACCGTAGTCCACAAAAGCCGCCTGCAGGGACGGTTCGACCCGTGTTACCTTGGCGAGATAGATGTTGCCAGCAAGCTGGCGTTTGTTTTCGGATTCAAAGTCAAATTCCTCAACCTTGTTTCCGTCGACCACCACAACCCGAGTTTCCTCGGAGTGGGTGGCATCGATAAGCATTTTCTTAGGCATAAATCCACTATGCACAACAATCGCGCGGCTGCGGTCCCCGGGGGTGCCTCAGGCTGCGTTGTGTGACTTGTCAGGGCGATGTGGGACGCGGGCAAGACGGGGCCAAAACTGGCCTCTGGTCGTCTGCTCATAGCGTGTGCGCGCGTCATCGCGGTTCTTCTCCGACGTGACAGGGCGGACCCTGCACATCCATTGTTAACTGGTTTCATCCGGGGTTGCCCCGTCAAAACATCAGCGGTTCTCTGGCCGTTTCCGGCCCAATCGGTCTGCTCCGCGCCCGGTGGGGGCTCTGCAGAAGCAGCGAAACTCGTAAGGACATCAATCGAACGCCTGAACGTTCTTGTCCCATCCTCCTAGATAATGGCTTTGGTGATCAAATGACAATGGGCAATCGCGCCCTGCCGCCATCAATTATGTAAAACCGCCCCCTCCGCTTGACAAGCAACGGTTGTGTGGGAACATTCGCGCCCAATGCGCAGGGCGGCCTGCGGCTCCCTGTCCGGCTTTTGCGGCCATGGACAGCCCAAATCGAAGGAATGACAACCGATGCACTATCTTTTGCGCACAGCCCTGTGTTTGCCCCTGATCGCCGTAGCGGCATGCGATGAACTGGCCGTCGCCAATGATCCGGTGGCCCTGGCGGATCTGCGGGCCGCCAAAAGCTGTGTTGCGGCAGTGAACAAACAGGTGGGCGGCGGTGCCACATTGAACACCACCTTGCCCATTGTTGAGATCAATCAATATGTTATCGATGTGCCTAACGCCAATTCCTGGACTTGCCACACAGATGACAATGGCCGCGCAAAAGAATTGATCGAACTTAAACCGCGCTGATCAAGACCCTTCGGCGGTCAGAGATAATCTGACCGCTGCAAGCCGTATTTGGCCATTTTTTCGTTCAGCGTCCGGCGTGGCAGGCACAATTCGTCCATCACACTGGCGATTGATCCCTTGTGCCGGCGCATGGTGTTGTCGATCAACATTCGTTCAAACGCCTCGACATATTCCTTCAGCGGCTTGCCCTCGGTGGTCATCACCGGCTGCATCTCGTCATGATCAGACATGAGCAGCGATGCGATTGTGCCTGACCCGCGCCGCGATTGCAGCACCGCCCGTTCCGCCACATTGATCAACTGCCGCACATTGCCCGGCCAGGGCGCCTGCAACAGCTGCGCGGCCTCCTGGGCAGAAACCTCGGGCGCGTCGCAGCCGTATTCGTCGGCAAATTGTTCGCTGAGCCGGGTGAACAGCGTCAGAATATCTTCGCCGCGTGTCCGCAAGGGCGGCACGGTGATGCGCAGGGCAGCGAGCCGGTAAAACAGATCGGAGCGCAGGGAATCCTCGGACGTCCGCCCCGCCTCTTGCAGGTTGGAGATCGCGACGATGCGGGTCTCGGCGGGCGTGCCTTGTTCGTTAATCACGCTCAGAAGCCGCGCCTGAAGGGTTTCGGACAGCGCTTCGATGTCTTCCAGCACAAGCGTGCCGCCTCGCGCCTCTTCGATGGCGGGCAATTGCGCGTCTTCGGGCAACATCGGGCCAAACAAACGTTTGCTCAGTGCGTCTTCTTCGAATGCGCCGCAGGACACCAAGACAAACTTCTTGCCCGCCCGGCTGCCAACGGCGTGCAGGGCGTGGGCGACCAATGTCTTGCCGGTGCCGGTCTCGCCGTCGATCAGCACATGACCATCGGCCTGCCCCAGATCGAGAATATCCTCGCGCAGGCGGTCCATGGCCGGGCTTTGGCCGATCAGTTTCTTCATCAACTGCCCGCCATCGGACAATTCGCGGCGCAGGGCGCGGTTGTCCATCACCAGACGCCGCGCATTGGTGGCCTTTTTGGCCAGCTCGCTCATCCGGTCCGGGTTGAAAGGCTTTTCCAGAAAATCAAACGCGCCCACGCGCATCGCCTCAACCGCCATCGGCACATCGCCATGGCCGGTGATCATGATCACCGGCAAGGCACTGTCATTGCCCATCAGCTTTTTCAGAAACTGCATGCCATCCATGCCCGGCATCTTGATGTCCGAAATGACAATGCCCGGATAATCCGGCCCCAGCACCTTGAGCGCATCCTCGGCGCTGCCAAAGGTTTCGGTGTCATAGCCTGACAGCGCCAGCCATTGGCTGATGGATTGGCGCATGTCCTGTTCGTCATCGACAATCGCGATCTTCATTGCCTGAGCCATATTGGTCTACTCCGCCGCTTCTATATTCTTGTCACTGCCCATAATGGGCAATTGCATTTCAAACACCGCGCCGCCCGCCTGCCCGTTCCGGGCCGTCAGGCGACCCCCAAGGTCGTTCACGATCCCCGACGAAATGGCAAGACCCAGCCCAACCCCGTCGCCGGGCTGTTTGGTCGTGTAGAACGGTTCAAACAGCGCATCGAGGTTTTCGATCCCCGGTCCATTGTCGCGCACCGTCAGGGTCGCGGTTTCCCCCGCAGAGAGGATGATGTTCACCTGCGGGTTCCGTTCTGATTTGGTGGCATCAAGAGCATTGCGCAAGAGGTTGACCATAACCTGTTCAATCCGCATCCGGTCGCCCATGACCATGACGGGCGTATCCGGCACAATCCGGCTGATCTGAACCTGCCGCTGGCGCAACTGCGGCTCCATCATCGACAGGCTTGAGGCCAGCGCCGCGCCCATATCCACAGGGGAAAACGCCTCTTGCCCCTTGCGGGCATAGGATTTGAGCTGGCGTGTGATCGCGCCCATGCGTTCGATCAGATCATCAATGCGGCCAAAGGACGACAGCGCCTCATCCGGCCGGTTGCGGCGCAGCAAAAGCCGCGCCCCCGCCAGATAGGTTTTCATCGCCGCCAGTGGCTGGTTGAGCTCATGACTGACTGCCGCCGACATCTCTCCCAAAGCGGCGAGCTTGCTGGATTGTTCAAGCGTCTGTTCGGCCACAGCGAGGGTCTCTTGCACCCGTTTGCGTTCGGCAATTTCCCGCTGCAGGGCGAGGTTCAATGCGCGAAGTTTGGCCGACTCCCGTTGGAAAATCGCCAGCCGTCCGGCGGTGCGGCGGCTGAGAAAATAGAAGGCCAAAGCCAGCAGAATCGCAAATCCCATCACTTCCAGCGCCAGAACACCGTTCACCCGCTCGCGCACGGAGGCATAGGTGGTATAACTGGTCATGCGCCAGCCGCGAAACGGGATCTTGTTGGTCAGGCGCATCACCGCCTCACCCTGCAAATAGGCATCAGGAGGCAGTGCTGTCCAATCCGCCGTGGCCTTGATCGCCCGCTCGATGGCGTTCTGCGGGGTATAAAGGGCCAGCGCCTCAGGTTCCGTCAGCCCGCGCCAGCGCGGGGCGGTGGCCAGAATGATCTCGCCCTGACTGTCGGTGACAATCACAGCATCCGAAATGCCCGCCCAGGCCCGCTCGTACTTTTGCAGATCCACTTCGACGGCAATCACACCGATGGTGGTGCCGCCATCCTGAATGCGCCGCGAATACAAAAAACGGTAGCCGCCACCATCTAGCCGGATGACGCTAAAGATCGTCGCATTGGACCGGATCGCATCAACAAAATACGCCTCCGACCGGTGTGACGAACTGATCCTGTTGCGGTCCGTGGCCGCCACCGTGCGCCCGTCAATGTCATACAGCATCAACGAGGCCGCCCCGATTTCCTCGACAAAGGAGATAAGCCGCTGGGTGGACAGGGAATAATCCGCAGATTGCAACGCCCCGATCAACGTCGGATCGCGGGCCAGAAGCTGTGGCACAATCGCGTTTTGGCGCAGTTCGGCCAACAGGTTGCCGCTGTAGAGCGCAATCCGCAGCTCTGCCCGGTTGCGGGTGCTTTCGGTGAACCTGTGGGTCAGCAATTTGTTGGTGACCGAGATCGTCACCACCGCCAATACCATCAACAGGCCGATGGCCACCCGAACACGCCAGGAGACCGTCAAACTTTGTTGTCTTTTGGCAGGTTCGCTCATGTGCGGAGCTTACGCGCTGCGGCGGTTTTGCTCAAGTCAGGCGGTCTGCAGCGCACCTGCCAATGCGCGGAATAGCGCCACACCATCGGTGCCGCCATGCCCCGCATCTGCCGCCCGCTCCGGATGCGGCATCATCCCCAGAACGCGGCGGTTTTCCGACAGAATGCCGGCGATATCGGCCTGTGCACCATTGGGGTTGTCGGTATAGGAAAACGCCACGCGGTCCTCGCCCTGCAGGCGCTTGAGAGTCTCGTCGTCAGCAAAGTAATTGCCATCGTGGTGGGCAATCGGAATGTCGATCACATCCCCTGCGTTGTATCCGGCGGTGTAATCGCTGGCCGAGGTTTCCACCTTTAGCCCTACTGTTTTGCAGATGTATTTCAGCCCCGCATTGCGCAAAAGCGCCCCCGGCAGCAAGCCGGTTTCCGTCAGCACCTGGAAACCGTTGCAAATGCCCATGACGTAACCGCCCCGATCCGCGTGGGCTTTAACCGATTTCACAATCGGTGACTGGGCCGCAATCGCGCCGCAGCGCAGGTAGTCCCCATAGGAAAACCCACCGGGAATACCAACGATATCAATGCCCTGTGGCAGGTCGCTGTCTTTGTGCCAGACCATTTCCACCTCTGCACCGGCCGCCTTAAAGGCAACGGCAAGGTCACGGTCACAATTAGAGCCGGGAAAAACAACAACAGCTGCGCGCATGAGAGGTCTCCTTAACCTGCGAAATCAGTGATCACCGCCACGCCGGGCGGTGCGGGGCCGTCAAATACGGCCAATTCCTCGGTCGCTTGGCTCAGTCCAATGCGCCGCGCGACCAGCGGCGTCAAGTCCACACGGCCAGACATGATAAAATCGATCAGCGGCGGATAGCGCCAGCTTGGCATGCCACGTGTGCCGAACACGGCCAGTTGACCGCTATAAACAGCATCCATCGGGATTGGCATTGTGGTGTGATCGCCTGCAGGCATCCCCACCTGCACCATCCGCCCCAGTTTGCGCAGGCATTTCAGTGCCGGAACCGTTGTCTGCACCACGCCAAGCGCCTCTATGGCCACATCTGCGCCGCCACCTGTCAACTCGCGGATTGCCTCTGCCGGATCGCATTGCGCGGCGTTTACAACAGCATCTGCGCCCAAGGCCTTGGCATGGTCCAGCTTTCCCTGGGCCACATCAACCGCAATCACCCGCGCGCCCAGCCCCCGCGCCAAAAGCGCCGCTGACAGGCCAACGCCGCCTGTGCCAAAGACCGCCACCCATTCACCGGCCTGCACCGCCGCACGCCCCGTGAGCGCATGCCAGGCCGTTGTCACCCGGCACCCCAGCGCTGCCGCCAAAGCCGGATCAAGGGCTTCGGGCAAGGCCGTCAGATTGGCATCGGCAAAAGGCACCGCGATCGCTTCGGCAAACGCACCGGCATGGGTGAACCCCGGCAAAGCCTGCTGCGCGCAAATCGTCTGATGGCCCTGCGCACAGTCAGGACATGACCCGCAAGCCAGAATAAAGGGGGCAATCACCCGGTCGCCGATGCGCCAGCGAGTCACACCTGCGCCCACGGCGATGACCTCGCCGCAATATTCGTGGCCGGGCACATGCGGCAGCGAAACATCCGGGTCCGCGCCGGTCCATACGTGCCAGTCAGACCGGCAAACACCGCAGGCCAGAACCCGCAACACCACACCGCCATCTGGTGCATCCGGCATCGGCAGATCGGCAATCTCCAATGGTGCCCGCCAGGCTGTAAGCCGGGCGGCCCGCATCAGCCGATCTCCACCGAATAGGATTCGATCACCGTATTGGCGAGCAGTTTTTCACACATCTGAGTCACATCCGCCTCGGAGGTGCCCTCTGCGAGATCCAGCTCAATCACCTTGCCCTGACGCACGCCATTCACGCCATCAAACCCAAGCGCACCCAGTGCATGGCGCACGGCCTCGCCCTGGGGGTCCAGAACCCCGTTCTTCAACATCACATGAACCCGTGCTTTCATTGCACATCCCCCAGCTTCATTTGGCTAAAAAACTCAAGCGCTCCCGCGGCTTCAGTTGATCAAGGTTGGTTTGGAAATCGGCGTTGAGGACTTGGGCATCACACCCAGCCGTTTGGCCACTTCGGTATAGGCGTCGGTGAGAGATCCCAGATCGCGCCGGAACACATCCTTGTCCAGCTTCTGACCGGTTTCGATATCCCACAAACGGCAGCTGTCCGGGCTGATCTCATCAGCGATGATCAGGCGTTGGAAATCGCCGTCATAAACGCGGCCAATCTCGATCTTGAAATCCACCAAACGAATGCCGACCGCCAGCATCATGCCGGACATGAAATCATTCACACGCAGCGCCAGGCTTAGAATATCGTCCATGTCCTGCTGGCTGGCCCAGCCAAAGGCCGCGATATGTTCTTCGGTCACCAAAGGATCGCCCAGACTGTCGTCTTTGTAGCAATATTCTACGATCGGGCGTGGCAGCTGCGTGCCCTCTTCGATGCCCAGACGTTTGGACATGGTGCCCGCGGCATAATTGCGCACGATCACTTCAAGCGGAATAATCTCGCATTGGCGCACCAGTTGTTCGCGCATGTTCAGACGTTTGATGAAATGCGTCGGCACGCCGATTTGATTCAGCCCGGTCATGAAATACTCGGACAGGCGGTTGTTCAACACGCCCTTGCCTTCGATCACGTCTTTCTTTTCGGCGTTGAACGCCGTGGCATCGTCTTTGAAATACTGGACAATTGTCCCCGGCTCCGGACCTTCATAAAGGATCTTTGCTTTGCCTTCGTAAATCTTCTTGCGCCGGGCCATGGGCGTCCTTTCCGCGACAGGCTGGGAGGGTCCCAGACGATTTGGCCCCCTCTTAGTCTAAGGCCCGCCCCCCTGCAAGCATGGGTTCGTCGCGCGTTCCTGTGCGCTCTTGTCTGCTGGTCACGGATCACCCATATCTATATAATAGGCGTGCAAAGACAGGAGAGCATGATGACCACCTTCGACAACCGCGAAAAAGCATTCGAGAACAAGTTTGCCCATGACGCAGAAATGCAGTTCAAGGCAGACGCGCGCCGTAACAAATTGCTGGGCCTTTGGGCTGCTGGCCTGATGGGCAAGTCCGGCGCCGACGCCGAGGCCTATGCCAAAGAGGTGGTCAAGTCCGATTTCGAAGAAGCCGGCCACGAAGACGTTTACCGCAAGGTTGCGGGCGATCTGGGCGACAAGGCCGATGAGGCAACCATCCGCGACAAGATGGCAAGCTTCCTGGTCGAAGCCAAGGCGCAGGTCATGGCCGAAACCGACTGATCTATCGCACCATAACGCGCAAGAATTGATGCGTCCTTCGGTCAATTGGAGGGCGCATTTTTTGGGGCTGCGGGTGAGCGCGCCCTACGCCACCTGCTGCCCAATGATCACCCGCTTCATGAAGAAGATGAAGATTATGAGATTGCTCTGGATCAGGCGCCGTGAAATGAGGCGGACGTAACGCGCGCGGAGTATGCCCGATGACCAATGCCTTCACACAATTGCTTGCTGAAAAGGGCGCCCTGCTGGCCGATGGGGCCACGGGCACCAATCTGTTCAATATGGGGCTGATGTCAGGCGACGCACCGGAGTTCTGGAACACCGATGAGCCCAAAAAGATCGTCGCGCTTTACAAAGGTGCGGTGGATGCGGGCAGTGATCTGTTTCTGACCAACAGTTTCGGGGCCAATGCCTCGCGCCTCAAATTACACGACGCTGCCAAACGCGCCCATGAGTTAAGCCGCGTTGCCGCCGAGATCGGCCGCGAGGTTGCTGATACTGCCGGACGCAAAGTGATCGTGGCCGGATCCGTTGGCCCAACCGGCGAGATTATGGAACCCGTCGGTAGCCTGAGCCATGCTTTGGCCGTTGAGATGTTTCACGAAACCGCCGATGGACTAAAGGCCGGAGGCGCCGATATTGGCTGGCTCGAAACCATCAGCGCCCCCGAGGAATACCGCGCCGCCGCCGAAGGCTTTGCCCTGGCCGGGCTGGATTGGGTCGGCACCATGAGCTTTGACACCGCCGGGCGCACCATGATGGGGCTGACCTCCGAAGGGATGGTTGAGATGGTGCATGATCTGGACAACACGCCACTGGCCTTTGGCGCAAACTGCGGCACGGGCGCGTCGGATCTGCTGCGCACGATTTTGGGCATGGCCGCAAAAGAAGAAGGCCGCTTGCCTCTTGTGGCCAAGGGCAACGCCGGCATTCCCAAGTATGTTGACGGCCACATCCATTATGATGGCACACCGGAATTGATGGCCGATTACGCCGTGATGGCCCGCAACTGCGGCGCGTCGGTGATCGGCGGCTGTTGCGGCACGATGCCCAGCCACCTTGAAAAAATGCGCGAGGCGCTGGACACAAGGCCCAAGGGCAGCGCACCGGAGCTGGAAGAAATCGTGGCCGCGCTTGGCCCGTTTTCATCTGCCGGCGATGGCACCGGCGATGATCAAGCCCCTGAACGTCGCAGCCGCCGTGGCCGCCGCCGGGGATAAGGACATTGTGCCGGGCAAAATGCCCGGCCTACAGCAGGTTTAACTGTGCGCCAGGCAGAACTGGCGGGCGAAACAGATCACAACGCATTGGCGGCGCTTGGCCGGACAGGCCAAGCCGTTTGGCAGCCAATTTGAACCGTTGTGCAATCACTTCGGCATAGGGCCCCTCCCCGCGCATGCGCCGGTGCCACCGCGCATCATATTCCTTACCGCCGTGCATCTCGCGCAATCGGTTCATGATCCGCTCGGCCCGGTCCGGGTAATGCTCTGCCAGCCAATCCTGCACCAGCGGCGACACCTCACGGGGCAATCGCAGCATGATCCAACTGGCATGGCGTGCGCCCGCCTCTTTGCCGCTTTGCAATATTGCCTCCAGCTCAGGATCGGTGAGCGCCGGAATCACTGGTGAGGCCATCACCCGCACTGGCACACCTGCCGCCGCCAATCGACGGATCATCACCAATCGCCGCGCGGGCGCAGGGGCACGCGGCTCCATCAATCGGCTGAGTTTTGCGTCCAGTGTGGTGACGGATATGCCAACCCGCACCAATCCGCGCCGTGCCATATCCGCCAGAATATCAATATCGCGCTCGATCAGGCTGCCTTTGGTGACAATCGCCACCGGATGATTGCAGTCCGACAACACCTCCAGACAGCGCCGCATGATGCCGTGTGTTTTTTCAATTGGTTGATAAGGGTCTGTGTTGGTTCCGATCGCAATCGGCGCGGGCCGGTATTTGCGCGCCGCCAACTCCTTGCGCAGCACCTCCGCCGCGTCAGGCCGCGCAATCAGACGGGTCTCAAAATCCAGCCCCGGCGACAGCCCAAGATAAGCGTGGCTGGGCCGCGCAAAGCAATAAACGCAGCCATGTTCGCAGCCGCGATAGGGATTGATCGACCGGTCAAAGGGCAAATCCGGCGAGGTATTATAGGTGATAACCTTGCGCGGCACTTCGATGGTGGTTTGCGTCCGCAGCACCGGCAGAACGTCGTCACGGTCCCATCCGTCGCTGACCGCCTCACGGCTGTGCGCCTCGAACCGGCCCGCATGGTTGCTGCCCGCCGCCCGCCCGACAACTTTGTAACGATGATTTTCATGATCCATACACCATTTTGGAACAAATCATGAACACACGCAATCGAAACCCGCTAATCCCTTGTCCGGTGGACTAAAAAGACGTTAAATTCTTGTTCATCGAAGTCGCGCAAAACCTCATCCATGTCGCAATTTGCGCACCAAGCGCCGACATTCCGTGACAAAAAGGCGCATAGGCCAAGCACCTGCAACGGCAGCAGAAGGAAATAACATGTCCGACGAAGACGAAATCATCCTGTCAGAACTCGACGACGAAGAACTTGTCCAACAGATGTTCGACGACCTTTACGACGGTCTCAAGGAAGAGATCGAAGAAGGGGTTAACATCCTGCTTGAGCGCAAGTGGGAACCTTACGACATCCTGACAAAAGCGCTAGTCGGCGGCATGACCATCGTTGGCGCGGATTTCCGGGACGGCATCCTGTTTGTGCCCGAAGTTTTGCTTGCGGCAAATGCGATGAAGGGCGGCATGGCCATCCTCAAGCCACTGCTGGCCGAAACCGGTGCTCCGCGCGTTGGCAAAATGGTCATCGGCACCGTCAAGGGCGACATCCACGACATCGGCAAGAACCTTGTCGGCATGATGATGGAAGGCGCAGGCTTTGAAGTGGTTGATCTGGGTATTAACAACCCGGTCGAAAACTATCTTGAGGCGATGGAAACCGAAGGCCCTGATATCCTTGGCATGTCCGCACTTCTGACCACCACAATGCCCTATATGAAGGTCGTGATCGACACCATGATCGAACAGGGCATTCGCGATGATTACATCGTTCTGGTCGGCGGCGCGCCCCTGAACGAAGAGTTCGGAAAAGCCATTGGCGCAGACGCCTATTGCCGCGATGCGGCGGTGGCAGTTGAAACCGCCAAAGAGTGGATGGCACGCAAGCACAACAGCGCAAAATCCGCCTGACCCTGATTTGAAAGGCCCCTGCGGGGGCCTTTTTTAATGGCCCCGCACCACCTATCTTGACACAAGAAAGGTCTGCCCATGCCCCCACGCCTGTTTGCCCTGATGATTGTCGCAGTCCTGCTATGTGCGGGACTGACCGTGCTGGCATTCTCCGTTCTGCCTGCGCCCATTGGTGCATTGGTCCCGGTGCTGGCGCTCATCGCTGCGGTGGCCCTGCGAAAGTTCCGATCATGATCCCAAGCGACGCCGAGTTGACAGAGAACGGGCTGGACACAGATACCCCGCGCGGGCGCATCCTGCTGATCGCTTGCGGCGCTCTGGCGCGCGAAATTCTCGACCTCAAGGCCGCCAATGGCTGGACCCATCTGGACCTGACCTGCCTGCCGGCGAAATACCACCTTTACCCGGAAAAAATCACCGACGCCGTGCGGGCCACGATCGCCAAGCACCGCGAGGATTATGATGATTTCTTCGTGGTTTACGCAGATTGCGGCACCGGTGGCGGATTACAGGCCGCCTGCGATGAACTGGGGGTCAAAATGGTGGCCGGCCCGCATTGCTACAGCTTTTTCGAAGGCAACGCCGCCTTTGCCGCCAAGATGGACGAGGAATTCACCAGCTTTTACCTGACCGATTTTCTGGTACGCCAATTTGACGCCTTCATCATCAAACCCATGGGCCTCGACCGGCATCCAGAACTGCGTGATATGTATTTTGGCAACTACGAGAAACTGGTCTACCAGGCCCAAACAGATGATCCAGAGCTGACAGAAAAGGCCCGTAAATGCGCCGATCGGCTGGGCCTCAAATTTGAACGTCGCCTGACCGGATACGGGGATCTCACCGAGGCGCTCAAAGCGCTCTAGGCGGCCTGCCTGCTCCGATATCCCAGAACAACCCGGCCATCACCTGCATCCCTTCTCGGCAAATGGATTTCAACACATGTTCGTTTGGCGCATGTTGGTTGCAGCCCAGATAACTGTGGGGAATCCAGATGGTCGGCAGGCCCAGGATATCGGAGAAACATTCATTGGGCAGCGATCCGGCAAGGTTCGGCAAAACATGTGGTGTCTTGCCTGTGGTCCGTTGAATCGACGCCTCTGCAAAGCGCACCCAAGGATGCTCCGGATCCAGCCGCGTCGCCCGCATCGGAACGCTGTCCGCCTCGCGCACCTCAACCTGATCAAAGCCCGCCGCCGCCAGATGCCGCCGGAGCGCAGGCAGGATGTCATCAGCATCGGTGCCCACCACATAGCGCAACTGGCAATGCGCACGCGCCGATCCGGAAATCGCATTCACCGGCGCCTCAGGACGGCCCGAAGACATGGCCAAAATCGCAAAACTGTTCCATCCAAAGGCGCGCTCTGCAGGGGTCAGCCCCGCCTCGCCCCAATTTGGATCGCTGCTATCTGTCTCCGGCAACCGTGCAAGCGTTGCACGGATCTCGGGTGTCAAACTGTCTGGCCGCCACTCCGGCACTTTGATCTGCCCCCGCGCATCACAAATCGACGCCAAAGCCTGGGTCAGGATCACCGCCGGATCGGCCAGCAATCCCCCCCAGTTGCCCGAATGATGCGCACCTTCGCGCAGATCCACCACCAGATCAAAGTTCAACGCCCCGCGCGAGCCCATGAACATCGTCGGCGTGTCCGGCTCCAATCGCGGACCGTCAGAGGCGATCAAAACATCCGCCTGCAAGGTTTCGCGATGACTGCGCATCATCTCTGCAAGCCCCGGCGATCCGATTTCCTCGCTCATCTCGATCACAATCTTGACATTGAACCCAAGACGCCCCTGCACCGCTAAAACCGCCTCTAGTGCCGCGATGTTGATCAAATGCTGGACCTTGTTGTCCGCCGCACCGCGCCCGAACAACGCCGCGCCCCGTTCTGTCAATTCAAACGGCGCGAGCCCTGCCTCCCAGGCATCATCCTGCCCCCAGATCACATCGCCATGGCCATAGATCAGAACAACCGGCAAAGCAGGATTTTCGATCCGCTCCGCCAAAAGAAACGGCCCGCCGCCCGCAACCGGATTGTCGTATATCGCCCCATCAAAGGCGTTGGTCTGCAACCGTGGCAGGATCGCAGAACGCAGGTATTTATAAAGCACGTCGCGCTGCGCCGGATTCTGGCTTTCTGTCCGAAACGCCACCCAAGCGGCCAAATCCGCCTGCAATTGACCATTATCAGCATAGGCCGCGGCCTGCGCCACACTGTCGGATCTCATGTCACCAGTCCTCCCCTTTTTGGCCTTCAAATATTCCGGGGGAAGCGGCCCGTCAGGGCCGATTGGGGGCTGGCCCCCTGCCCACGGATGATCAGCCCACCTGCGCGGCGGTTTCGCGAATACGTTCTATCATCGCCCGCAACCCGTTCGAACGCTGTGCCGACAAATGATCGTTCAGCCCAAGCCGCCCCATCTCGGCGCGGGCATCCACTGCCAGCACCTCCGCAGCGGTTAATCCATTGTAAAGAATACGCAAAACTGCAATCAGGCCCGACACGATCATCGCGTCACTCGCTCCGTCGAAATGCAGGCGCCCGTCGTCGAACTGCGCATGCAGCCACACCTGAGAGGCACAGCCGTCCACCTTGGTCGCAGGCACCCGCAGCGCCTCTTCCAAAGGTTCCATCGCCTTGCCCTGTTCAATCACATGGCGATACCGGTCTTCCCAATCCTCAAGAAACTCAAAATCTTCGACAAGCTCTTCAAACGCGGCATTGGCCATAGCTGGATCCTCAGGTGATATTTGCGTCACAGAGGTAGGAGCAGAGCCGCCAAAGGTCCACCCCCTTCCCAAGGCCCACGGGATCAGGTAGTCAAAAGACAGTTCAAATTCCAAGGGCGACCTGATGCGCAAGACCCTCTCTTTGCTTCTCGCAACATCTCTGACATTGGCCGCCTGCGGCACGATCCGCGACAGCCGGGTCAACCCGTTCAACTGGTTCGGAAAATCGCGTTCCGAACCGATTGAACAGGTGGAAAACACCAATCCGCTGATTCCAAAGACCGGCGGTTTGTTTGCCCGCGATCGCGAGGCCGCCGACACCTATGCAGGCCGGCCGTTCGAGCAGGTGACAGAGCTGACAATCGAACGCATTCCGGGCGGTGCCATCATCCGCGCGACCGGCCTTGCGGCACGGCAAGGCATTTATCAAGTGCGGCTGACGCCACAAAACGATGCCGAACTGCCCGTCGATGGTGTTTTGACCTATCGCTTGGAAGGGGTGCGCCCCAACACGCCAACGCCTGTCGGCGCCCGCGCCACACGCGAGGTGGTTGCAGCACGCAGAGTGACCGATCAGACCCTGCGCAATGTGCGCAGCATTCGTGTCGAGGGCATTGAAAACGCGCGCGTTATCCGCCGCTAAAGCGAAATGGCGTTTCGGATCCTGTCCGAAACGCCTCTTGGATCAGCCCGCCGCGGCAGCCGTCACAATAATCTCAACCGTAAAATCAGGATGGGCCAATTTGGCCTCGCCGCAGGCCCGCGCAGGCGCTTGTCCTTCGGGAACCCATGCATCCCACACGCCGTTCATCTCGGTAAAATCGGCCATATCTGCCAGCCAGATCACCGCCTGCAGGATGCGTGTCTTGTCTGATCCAACCTCGGCCAGCAGACGGTCAATCGCGTCCAAGCAATCCTGCGTCTGCTGTGCCACACTGGCCCCGGCGGTGCCAACCTGACCGGCCAGATAGATCGTGCCGTTATGCTCCACGATCTGGCTCATCCGGGTGTTTGTATGGTGACGTGTAATTTCTGACATTGCTGCCTCCTGTTTGATTTTATTGATGCTTCTACCCTAGACCTCGACAACCTTCACGTCGTTGCCCACCGCCGTCAGCGCAATTTCACCGTTGCACAGGCGCAGCGCGTCATTGCCAAACACCTCACGCCGCCAACCGTTCAACGCGGGCAGGTCACGCAGACCCGCAGCGATACCATCCAGATCCGCCGCAGGCGCGATCAGCTTGGCCGCCACCCCCGCCTGTTCGGTCTTGGCCTTGAGCAGGACACGCAGCAAATCGGCCAGCGCCGGGTTCACCTGCAATTTGTCACGGCTCCGGTCCGGTTTCGGCAGATCCGCTGGCGGGCAAGACACCCCCGCCGCAATCCCCTTGAGGATGCCTTCTGCGATTTCACCTTTGCGGGCCTCGCGGAGCAACAGGCGCGAACGGCTCAATTCTTCGGTGTTTTTTGGTTTCAGACTGGCCAGTTCGACCAATGCGTCGTCTTTGAACACCCGGTTGCGCGGCACATTACGCGTCTGGGCATATTCTTCGCGAAACGCTGCCAGCTCGCGCACGATGCCCAGGAACTTACCGGAATTTGTCCGCGTCTTGACCCGCTTCCACGCCTCTTGCGGCTGGGTCACATAGGTGTCGGGATTGGTGAGGATCGCCAGTTCTTCCTGCACCCAACGCCCGCGCCCGCTTTCGTCCAGCTTTTCGGCCAGAAATTCGTAGATCTGCCGCAAATGCGTCACATCGGCGAGGGCGTAGGTTTTCTGCGCTTCCGTCAAAGGGCGCCGCGACCAGTCGGTAAAACGCGAGGTCTTGTCGACGCCGCCATTGGTGATCTTGCGCACCAGCGTTTCATAGCCGACCTGCTCACCGAACCCGCAAACCATCGCCGCCACCTGCGTGTCAAAAAGGGGTTCCGGGAACACCCCAGCATCGACAAAGAAAATCTCAAGATCCTGCCGCGCGGCGTGAAACACCTTGACCACAGACTTGTCGCGAAACAGCTCATAAAGCGGCTCAAGCGAGATGTCTTTTGCCAGCGGATCCACCAAAACCGCGTTGCTATCATCGGTGCCCGGCATCGCCAATTGCACCAGACACAGCTTGGAATAATACGTTCGTTCGCGCAAAAATTCCGTATCTACAGTGACATAATCGTATTTGGCGGCTTCGCTGCAAAAGGCAGCCAGATCGGCGGTCGTGGTGATCGTTTTCATGTATTCACTTCGAAAAAACGGGTTTGCAGGGCGCAGTTCCGTCATCGGTACATCAACTGCCGCCGCTTGGCCAGATCACCCCTGCAAGAACACCGGGGTGCGATCATCGGCGGCAAACCGGCGCAAAACAGCGGGATACAGCTGATGTTCCAGCGTCAAAACACGCGCGGCCAATGTCTCTGGCGTGTCGTCCGCATTGATGGAAAGCTGCGCCTGCCCCAAGATCGGACCATCATCCAAGGCGGCGGTGACTTCATGTACGGTGCAGCCATGGATCGTATCACCCGCGTCAAGCGCGCGGGAATGTGTGTGCAACCCTTTGTATTTGGGCAATAAAGATGGGTGAATATTGATCATCCGGCCGGCCCATTGATCGGTAAATCCGCCGGTCAGCTTGCGCATGAAACCGGCAAGGCAAATCATATCAGGCCGGTGACGGGCCATGGCCGCGCTCAGCGCCCCTTCAAATGCGGTGCGGTCGCCTTGGAACGGGCGGTGATCCACAACTTCGGTCGCAATCCCCCGCGCCTTGGCCCAGGCGATACCGCCCGCATCGGCATTGTTCGACAGCACGACACTGGCCCGCGCCGGATGGTCGCCGGTCATATCTTCCACCAGCGCCCGCATGTTGGAGCCACCGCCCGAGACAAAAATCGCAACCCGCTTGGTCAAAGCAAGCTGCCCTGATAGCGGACCCCGCCACCTTTCGTGATCTTGCCAATCTGGATCGCGGCATGGCCGTCACTGGCAAAGGCCCGCGTTGCGGCCTCAACCTTGCCTGCAGGCACAACCGCGATCATTCCAAGACCGGAGTTGAAGGTCTTGAGCAATTCCGCCTCGGCCAAGCCACCTTGAACAGCCAGCCATTTGAACACGGGCGGCAATTCCCATGCCGTCAAATCAATCTCCGCACCAAGTCCTTCGGGCAGAACCCGAGGCAGGTTCTCAGTCAGCCCGCCGCCCGTGATATGCGCCAGCGCATTCACGCACTCCCCGCGCAGGGCTGCCACGGCCCCTTTGACATAGAGTTTGGTCGGCGTCAGCAGCGCCGCGCCAAGCGTGCCCTCGCCCCAAGGACAATCATCCCCCCACGCCAGACCGCTGACCTCAACGATCTTGCGCACAAGGCTGTAACCGTTGGAGTGGACGCCATCGCTGGGCAAGCCAAGCAGGACATCGCCTTCGGCCACATCGCGCGGCAGTTCCGCACCGCGTTCCATTGCGCCAACGGAAAAGCCTGCCAGATCAAAATCGCCCGTATCATACATGCCCGGCATTTCCGCGGTTTCGCCGCCAATCAAGGCACAGCCAGACAGGGCGCAGCCCTCGGCGATGCCCTCAATGATCCGTGTCGCCTGATCCAGTTCAAGCTTGCCCGTCGCAAAATAGTCGAGGAAGAACAACGGCTCTGCCCCCTGACACACCAGATCGTTAACGCACATTGCCACCAGATCAATGCCGATGCCATCGACGTTGCCCGTGTCGATTGCGATGCGCAACTTGGTGCCCACGCCGTCTGTGGCCGCAACCAGAACCGGATCGGTGAACCCTGCGCCCTTGAGATCAAAGAGCGCGCCAAAGCCACCAAGGCCGGACATCACACCGGGGCGCGCAGTGCGTTTGGCAGCCGGTTTGATCCGCTCCACCAATGCGTTGCCTGCATCAATATCAACGCCCGCATCGGCGTAGGTGATTCCGTTTTTGGGTGCTGACATGCTCTGGTCCCCTGGCAGTGAGATGTTGCGTTGCTGCGGGGTTAGTCCATCCCTGCAAATGGTGCAACGGTAAGCCTTGACGAAAGCGCCGCACCCGCATACCCAAACGCCGTGGCGGGCCTGTAGCTCAATTGGTTAGAGCAGAGCGCTCATAACGCTTTGGTTGCGGGTTCAAGTCCTGCCGGGCCTACCGCTATCTCATAAAAGACCCATCAAGCCGAACCTACAGCCATGTCTGAAGTTGATTCGCTTAGGGCTGCCGCGATTTCTGGGAATAAGCTGTCTGCCGAGGATCTATAAGGCGACAAGCCGTGCGCCAGTGTTGCCAAGGATCTGCGCCTGCTTGCCGTGCCGCGTCATGCTTCGCCTGGCATTGCACTGGCCCGCCTCTGGACGCGAAACAGGCATCTATGATGCAAGTGCAATGTTTTCTGAGGGCGCATCTGTCAGTTCCGCCAATTTGAAATGCGACACTGCATCTGACAGGGCGTCTGTTTCGTTATTGAGCGCCTGGCTGGCGGCGGCGGTTTCTTCGAACATGGCTGCGTTTTGCTGCGTGACCTGATCCAGCTTGGTCATGGCTTCGTTCACTTCGTTCAAGCCTTCCGATTGTTGCTTGGTGGAGGCCGCGATGGAGCCTACAAGTTCGGTGATTTCTGAGATGGAGGCCACGATATCTGCCAGCGATGTGCCAGTTGTTTCGACCAGCTCCACCCCGGCGTTGACCTGGGTTTCGCTTGCAAGAATCAGCTCGCTGATCTCACGGGCCGCATCTGCCGATCGTTGGGCAAGCGCACGCACTTCGGTGGCCACAACTGCAAATCCGCGCCCGGCGTCCCCTGCGCGAGCCGCCTCGACCCCGGCATTCAGGGCCAACAGATTGGTCTGAAATGCAATTTCGTCGATGACTTTGGTGATTTTTGAAATCTGATCCGATGATGATTTGATCTGCCCCATGGCAAGGATCGCAGATTGCGCCACCTCGCCGCTTTCATCTGCCTTGATGCGTGCCGATTGCGCCCTTTCGTCCGCGTCCTGCGCCCGGCCGGACGCGGAGTGCACGGATGCGTTCAATTGGGTCAATGCGGCGGTCGTCTCTTCAAGCGTGGCGGCCTGCCGCTCCGTTCGCTGCGACAAATCATTTGCACCAGAAGATATCGCCGCGGTCTCACCGCGAATGGTAGAGGTCAGCATGGCCACGGCAGAAATCGCTGACCGGAGGGTCACAACGGTTGAATTGAAGTCGGAGCGCAGGCCTTCATAGGGGCCATCAAAAACCGCATCAATCGACACGCTGAGATCGCCATCGGACAGTCTTTTCAATGCATTGGCGAGCGTATCGACAACCTTGGCCTGCTGGTTCAAAAGCGCCTGACGTTCCGCATCGGCCTGGCTGCGCATGGCGTCCCTTTCCGCGGCGCGTTCCGCCTCTTCGGCGCGGCGGCGCTCTGCTTCGGCGGCCTCCGCTTCGGCGCGGCGTTGCTCTGCCTCGGTCTCGGCTATCTTGCGGGCTTTTTCCTCGGCTGCGTCCTGCGCGGCGCGCGCCGCTTCGTTGCGCTGCATCTCGCGGGCATCAACAACCGTTTGGCGAAAAATGTCTATAGCTTTGCCAAGCTGGCCAATCTCGTCCTTGCGGGCCGCCATTTTCGGCCGCTCAAAATCGGTATCGTCATTGGTAATCTTTTTGATCAAGGTCGCGCTCACCGCCAGTGGGCCGCCGACCAAAAATACTGTCACGCCGTAGACCGCGACAGCAGCCAGAACCGCAGCGATGGCCGCAAAGCTGATAGAGGCGTTGATTGTGCTGGTCCTCAGATCGCCGGACAACGCAGAAAGCAGATCGGCCTTTTCTTCAGTAAGGGTGTCGATCCCATGCCTCAGGGCCACAATCGGGGCGAAACTTCGCGTGACCACCACGGTTCCAAAATCGGTGCCATCCGCCGCGACGGTTGCAGTGACCGCGCGGGTTTCCACACCTTCGGGGATGGCGCCACCTTCGGCCAGTTCAACACCATCAATTGTTTTGAACGCCACATGCGCCACGGAAGGATCCACCAGCACGGCAGAGATGATTTTGTCCAGCAAATCAACGTTGTAAGAGGCCAATGCATCGCCACTGACGGAGGTCAGAAGATCAATAATGAACTGCATTTTCGTTTCGGCGTCAGCTTCGGCATCGGCAATCTGGGTTGCGCCCAGTTGGGTCACCATACTCAGGCTTTTCTGCCCGAATGCGCCCAAAGCGTCGGTCTGGCGCGAGATGTTGGCCGTTGTCACAAATGCGACCATGCCGATGCAGAGCATTCCAACAATCATCGCAAGTTTTATCGAAATGCTCAGTCTAGACATCGGACACCTGTTTGATCTCGAAAATTCTTCCCGGCGCAGAACGCTCAGTCGCTGCCCCCTGCCAAAATCCCAACCGCATCCAAGGCATCAATAATGCCGGACAGATCTTGCGGCGCGTCAAAACCCTGCAGCCGCGCCGTTTCCAACGCCGGAGCGCCCGCAGCGAGCGTGGTCAACGCATCACGCAGCCGATTGACGGTCTGAACATCAAAATCGGCATGCGCAAAGACCATCCACTCAGGATAAAGGCCCGTGCTATGGGCATGGGGAAAACCAACCGTTTCCTTGCGGTCCACGATGATCACATCCCCTTTGGCAATCTCGCCCCGTGCGATCATGTCATCCACCATCCCCGTGCGCACAAACCCCGCGTCAAACGCACCTTTGGCCACGAGGTTTACGATGTCTTTTTGGCTTTTGGCGACGGCATGCCGGCCAAAATCATCCGGTGATGTGATGCCAAGGCCCAGCAGATAATGGGTCTGAAAAATGAACCCACCCGCCGCAGAAGTCTTGAGCGTCATGACACTTTTGCCCTTGAGGTCCGCAGCGGATGTAATCCCCGCATTGGGGTTTGCAACGATCACCCCGCCAAATTGTTTGCCGGTTTTCTTGACCACGCTGGCGACAGGTTGTGCGCGCATCTGGGTCGTTGCAATCGCAGCCTGAACCGGATTTCCGATCACCACGTCCAACGCGCCACTGTCCAGTCTTTCCAATAGGTTACCGGCGTTCAGGGCGATCAGCACCACCTCTTCGTCCAGCATCGCTTCCAGCTCTTTCGCGACGGGTGACCATTGCTTCATCGCGGTTGCCTCCCCCGTGGGGGACATCACGCCCAGCCTGACAGTTGCATCTGATGCTGTGGGAAAAAGGAAAGGCAGGCACAGCAGGGAAAGAACGAGTAGGGGAAATTTCATGGCAGAGTCCTTTGATGTTCGAGGCATCGCGCCTTTCGGCCGCGGTTTATTCACCGCGTACCTATCGCCCGCACCCTAATGGGCGATTAACATCCACCGGAAATGGCCTGATCGCACAGGCCGCGTTATCTTTTGGCGCTGACGTACCAATTCACTGTCATTTCAACCACGGTGTCGCCGCTGCTGTCCTGGATATCGACGGTCACGTCAAAGGCGACCTTGCCCGTGTCCTTGATTGCTGCCATCAACGCCGCTCCCGGCTGGGATGTTTTGGCATGAGCGGTCAATGTCCCGATCGCGACCTTCTTGAAAGCGATCTGACCGGTTGCTGCCACCGGCCGCATCTCCAGGATCACCGGCGCCAAGGCCCCCGCAACCGCCGCACCGGAGGCCGCCTCGCCCAATGTGAACATCGCCCCTGCATGCATGCTTTCGATATGGTTGGACACCTCTGTGCGCTGCTCCAGCTCGGCACTGCCAACACCATCGCCAACCTCCAGCAATTTGACGCCAACATGGTTGGCAAAAGGCACAGCTGTGCCAAGGTGGGCTTTGATCATCTCATAGGGGTTCATTGCGGGCTCCTGCGCTTGTTTGAAGCTAACGTGCAAACCATTGGCGACAAAAGCAATCCTGCCGCTGGGTCAGATGCCCGCTCTACCGTGCAATCACAATATCGGCCCGCAACCCGCCAAGCCGGGTGGATTCGCCAAGACGCAGCACCCCGCCATGGGCCCGTGCAATATCCGTGGCAATGGCAAGGCCAAGCCCGACACCGCCGCCTTTGTCCTGGTTGCGCGCCGGATCAAGGCGGGTAAAGGCGCGGGTGGCCTCGGCGCGGCGGCTTTCGGGAATGCCCGGACCGTCATCCTCAACCCGAATGCGCAATGTCTTGTCGCTGAGCATGACAGACACTTCCGCCCGCGCCCCATAGCGCACAGCATTGGAAATCAGGTTGTCGACCGCCCGCCGCATCGCCACGGCCCGCAGCATAACCGTGCCTGTACCGTCCCCCTCCGGCGGCAGCAACGTCACATCGCGCCCTGCCCTGCGGGCCTCGTCCACCAAACCCGCTATCATCTTGTGCGGTTCGATGGCTTCGGGTTTGCCCTCACCGGCCCCTTTGGCAAAGTCAAGAAACTCGTCCAACATGCGCTGCATGTCATCCACATCCTGCAACAGCGGTGCAGCCTCCTCTTCATCCAGCATCGACAGTTCAAGCCGCATCCGCGTGAGCGGCGTGCGCAGATCATGACTGACCCCTGACAGCATCAATGTGCGCTGTTCGATCTGCCGCTCGATACGTGCCCGCATATCGACAAAAGCCGCCCCCGCGCTGCGCACCTCGACCGCGCCAGCCGGCGTATAGGGCAAATGCCGCCCCCGCCCGAACGCCTCTGCCGCGCGGGCCAACCGGCGAATGGGGCGCAATTGATTGCGCAAGTAAACCGATGCGATGAAGGTCATCAAAACGCCAAAAAACAGAGTATAAACAAACAGCTGGTGCGGATTGGACGCCGACACCCGCCGCCGGTCAAGCCCCACACGCACCGGCCCTTTGCCGCTGTCCAGATACAGCAGAACCTGATTGCCCTGCGTCAGATCGACCGCAAGGTAATCCGGCAATTCCGCCTGCAATTTGTCATCCAGAACCCGTCCCGAATAATCGTACCAGACCATCTGGCTTTGTTCCGGCACTGCGCCTTGATCAACCGGTTGCACGTTCATGTCGAGCAATCCAACCTCCGCCGCGACACGGGACGGAATGTCACTGGAATCCTCCGCCTCCTCCACCACCTGCATGACCATCGCCAGCTCGCGCATCATGGCGGTGGTCATCTGCTGGGTGACCCCCTCGAAGTGCCGTTGGGCAAAGACCACGGTGACCACCAGTTGTACAAAGACAACCGGCAACATCAGGATCAGCGCCGCACGTCCGTAGATGCCGCGCGGCATATATCGTTTGAGCCAGACAAAGAACATGCATAGACCTTAGCCAGCCCCCCGCCCCTGTGAAAGGTGAAACCATGCAAGCCCCTGATAACTTTGATCCGCCCATTGGCGTTGCCGAAACGCTTGAGCCCTGCTTGCGCCGGATCGTGGCGCCCAATCCCTCACCGATGACCTATCGCGGCACCAATACATATCTGCTCGGCACCGGCGGTCTGGCCGTGATTGACCCCGGCCCTGACGACCCTGCGCATTTGCAGGCAATTCTGGATGCCGTCGGCGACGCACAGCACATCAGCCACATCATCGTCACCCACAGCCATCTGGACCATTCGCCGCTGGCGCGCCCCTTGGCACAGGCCTGCAGCGCCCCTGTTCTGGCCTTTGGCAGTGCCGAGGCAGGCCGTTCTCCGGTTATGCAAGATCTCGCCCGCAGCGGGCTTATGGGCGGCGGCGAAGGCATCGACAGCGCCTTTGTCCCCGACATCACATTGGCGGACGGAGAACAGGTCAAAGGCGACGGCTGGACGCTTGAGGCGCTGCACACACCCGGCCACATTGGCAATCACCTGTCACTGGCCTGGAACGACGCCTGCTTTACCGCCGATCACGTGATGGGCTGGGCCTCTTCACTGGTTTCGCCCCCCGATGGCGATTTGACCGACTTTATGGCCTCCTGCGCACGGCTTGCGGCACGGGACTGGCGGGTGTTCTATCCCGGTCATGGAGCCGCTGTGGATGATCCCGCTGCGCGGTTGAACTGGCTGATCTCGCACCGCCGCGCGCGGGAGACCTCTATCTTGCAAGAACTCAGGTCAGGCCCCGCCACCGCGGCCACCCTTGCCGCCCGCATTTACGCCGATACGCCGCCCGCATTGCTGGGCGCGGCGACGCGCAATGTACTGGCCCACCTTATTGATCTCATGGGAAAATCTATCACCACACCGGTCGGAGACCTACACGCCGAAGCACAATTCAAGGTTCACCCGGACCCGTCCGAAAAAAAGTGAAAAAATGCCCGAAAACCCTCTGGACGCCCCAGATTCTCACGGCTATACGGTGCAGACCGTTCCGACGTAGCTCAGCGGTAGAGCAGTTGACTGTTAATCAATTGGTCGTAGGTTCGATCCCTACCGTCGGAGCCAAAAGTTTCAAAGGGCCTAGCAAGAAATTGCTGGGCCCTTACTTTTTGCGCCAGACCGAACCCCAAAAATGCAATTCAATTTTTGCGATTTGCACCCAAAAGATGCGCATTTCCGCAAGTTAGTGGACAAAGTCTATTATTTCGATTCGGGCATCCAGCAGATCGGAATCACATCATTGTCTTGATCGACGAAACAAACCGAGTGCTTGCAAAATATTGTTCTCGATATTCACCAGCATTTGCGCCTGCGCTGCCACATTTCCCCTAAATGAGCTATTTTCCTTGAGAGATGCACACTCTTTCGGGCAGTTTGTTGTTGAGGGTCGGGGGACTTTCAACTTGAACGCAGAATGCTTCGGTTGGGTTAATTTTAGGGTTTATTATGCCTAGACTTACCCTCACGGGATCTTCTGCGACCGGCTCTTTCGTTGCCAAAAGCATGTTCGGCGCAAACGCTGTTTTTGAGCGCACCGACGATGGCGCACCCGGCGAGGCGTATTCATCAGCCGCAACCAACCTTGGTGTCACCTCCGTGCGTTTTGGCGGCGGGCAAAGCGATTTGCCACCCGCCAGATTGCATGACGATGGCGAGAGCCCCGTGGATGGGGACGACTGGATCAACATCGTGACCATGCCGGGCGGCAATCTGCGCTCCGAAGTTGTGAACTTCTTCGAGTGGTGCAGCGCGGGCGGCTATGCCGGCCCCGATGCCGATCCGATTTGCGCGGTTCTGGTGATCCCTACAAAACATCTGAACACAGAAAACTACGCCGGTTTTGCCGATGACATCGCAGCCTTTACCCAGGCCGTGATGACCCAATACGGCCATCTGATCGAAGCCTTCCAGATCGGCAATGAATACTGGGACATCGGCGAAACGGCCTACGGCCAACGCGCCTCGATCGCAGCCGAGGCCGTTGAAGCCGGCATGATCAGCGCCGGCATTGCACAACAGGATCAACCGTCGATCATTGTGCAGATGGCCACTGCCGGCAACGTCGGCTCAGAGTTTCAGGCCACCCCCGGCGTGAATGACTTCCGCCAGCGCAATGATGATGCCAACCAACAGATCATTGACCAACTCAGCGACGCCGCCCGCGGCGCAATCGATGGCGTGACAGAGCATTATTACTACAACAAAAGCCATTATGAATTCGGCACCCACTCCAACGAAGTGAACTTTATCGATCGTGATTTCGATGTCTGGTCCAAGGCGTTTGATAAAGATCTGGATCTGCACATCACGGAATGGAACGTGCGCACCACGACAACCGCCCAACAGGGTTTTGTTGCCGGGTCTACGCTGATCAAACAATTCTCGAACATGATCGAACTTGGCGCGGATGCGGCCAATATCTGGGCTTTGGACTATCATTCCAAAACCGCCCTGACCCTGGAGACCGATGGCGGTGCCATTATGGATGATCAAGGCCGGATGATGAATTCCTCGCAAGCGGCCGCCTTTGACCTGATGGCGGGGTCCATTGCAGGTAAGGAACTGATCTCGCTTGGTTTTGACCAAGCCTTCCCGCAGATCGAAGTCACCACCTATGCGGATCTGAACACAACCGTGCTCTATGTCTCGTCCCGCACTCTGGACAGCCTGGATGTCACGTTGGACCTTTCGAAACTCTTCGCAAACGCCGCTTCCATCAGCGGCGTCAAAGTCTCACTGGACACCAGCACAACCAACGGGTTGCAGTGGGACAACGGCATCGCAACCGACGGCATCACCGTTGACGGGCGCCCCTATTTTTACAACGAACATGACGCAGATGTGTATTTCACCGATATCACCTATGCAGACGCCAGCGACATCACCTTTGATTTGAAACCCTTTGAATTCCTTGAGCTGACAATCGAAACCCCGCCCGCGCCTGTTGAATTGGCAACCTTCATCGGCAGCGACGCAGACGATCTGATCATTTATGACGATCTGCTGGGCGAGGCAGACGGCGGCGGCGGACTGGACAGCTTGTTGGTGAATGCCGGGCGTAATGAAGTGAAGATCAAGCAGCACGACGACGGGCACATCGCCTTTTCCCACGCTGACACCGCACATGATCTCAAACTCGACGGTGTGGAGCGGATCTGGTTTGACGATGGCGCCATCGCATTTGATTTCGAAGGCAACGGCGGGCAGGCCTACCGTTTGTACCAGGCCAGCTTTGACCGAACGCCGGATGAGGCCGGTCTTGGGTTCTGGATCGGTCAACTGGATGGCGGTGCGCTCTCGCTGAACCAGATTGCCCAGTATTTTATCGACTCCGAAGAATTCACCCAGACCCATGGCGACAACGACATCTTGACCGATGCGCAATATCTCGACCTGCTTTATCACAACGTGCTGGACCGCAACCCAGATCAGGCGGGTTATGATTTCTGGAGCATGCAACAGGACAACGGCTTGTCTCGGGCCGAAATGCTGACGTTTTTCTCCGAAAGTGACGAGGTCAAGACCAATGTATCTGCCGCCATCGAGGACGGGATCTGGTTTGTCTGACCTGGAAGCGGCCTTCCAGAGAAAACGTTAAGAACATGGGGCTTTCGGCAAGAAATTGCCCCTATTCGGCCCCCTTCCAGCCCCTGCATCGGCATGCTTTTCTGCAATTCTTGCCTCAGGCGCGGACGATTCCCGTCCCCCATTGAGCGAGGAGCAGATCCATGATCCGTCCAGAACCGAAGAAAGACCAACCGGCCGAACCACAGCAGACCCAAACGCCAGAGCCCCAGTCCGCGACCGGCCAGACCCAGGACCAGCAGCAGCCCGCGCCCCTGATCACCGATTACGCCAGCCTTTGAGGCGTGACAGACCTGCCTGTGCAGATTAAACACGGGCCTATGTCCACGCCCGTTTCCTCCCTGCGCAACCTTGGCCCTGCATTTGAGGCCAGTTGCACCAAAGCGGGTATAAACAGCGCAGAAGAGCTGCGCGCGCTGGGTGCCGATGCCGCCTACGCCAAATTGCTGGCCTCCGGGATGCGTCCGCATTTCATTGGATATTATGTTCTGGTGATGGCGCTTCAGGGCCGCCCGTGGAACGATTGCAAAGGCGCCGAGAAAAAGGCCTTGCGCGTGACATTCGACGCGATCAAAGCCGCCAGTTTTGACCCCAAAACCTCTGAATTTGAACGCATGATGAATGTGATCGGTGTCCGCGAAGGGTAATCCGCCCGACCTGCCCCCTTGCCGCCTGCCCGCCCATGGACTAGACCTGCCCTCGGTTGGCAGTCACCTAGGCGTCGCTGTCCCTGTTTGGGGAAGCTAAAGCTGCCATGATCAGACAGCATTCGACATTTTGTCAGGTGCCCGTCGTAAGACAGCGACCAACGACATTTCCCGTGGCACCATGAGGACATGACATGTCGAAAGACCTTATCCCGCTGCACATCGCGGATATCTCCAGCTTTGCCCGCCATCTGAACGGGCAGCTTAAATCCCAATCTGAAACACCATCGCACCTGAGCTTGCTGAACATGCTGGCCCGCGCCGCTGGTTTTCGCAATTTTCAACATCTGCGCGCGGCCAATACCGCGCTGGCCCGGCTGGATGCTCCGCAAGAGGTCACTGTCGATTTCAAATTGGTAGAACGGGCGCTCAACCAATACGACGACATGGGACGCCTGCGCCAATGGCCCGCCAAACGCAGCGTGCAGGTACTGTGTCTCTGGGCGTTCTGGTCACTTTTGCCCGCGGAGACCACGTTGCAGGAACGCGATGTGAATGGTCTGTTCAACAAAGCACATCTGTTCGACGACGCTGCCATTTTGCGCCGCAGTCTTGTCAGCATGGGCCTGATCGAACGCAATCTGGATGGAAGCGACTACCGCCGCATCGAACAGGCCCCGCCCCCCGAGGCCCGCGAGGTGATCCGCAGATTGCAGGGGCGGCGGCAAGGCTAACGAGATTGACCTGGCCCGTTGAACTGCCACTATGTGGGTGTTCAACAGCCTGCCGGCAGAGATGGTTGAATGTCGGGTCCTGCAGTCAGAGCCATCAGATTCAGCAGAAACGTTGTCGTTTTGGCCTCTTCCAAAAGGCACGCAAGCCTGTACACATTTGTCACAACCTGACAGTTCTCGAGGATTGGACAAACTGAGAGGGATCCGTGTCTGCGATTCAAGGTCAAAGAAAGCTGGCTGCCATTCTGGCAGCAGATGTCGTCGGCTACTCCCGGTTGATGGCAACCGATGAATCTGGAACGCATGCCCGCTTAAAACTTGTTTTGGCAGAGGTTTTCAGACCTGTCGTAAAGCGCAACGCTGGCCGGATATTCAAGATGATGGGGGATGGCGCCCTTGTCGAATTTGCAAGTGCGAACGAGGCTGTGAAATGCGCCGTTGAGCTTCAAGACCTGCTGGACCAGGGGCAACAACAAAGCAGTCCGGGTGAAGAAATCAGGATGCGCATCGGGATTAGCCTGGGCGATGTCATCGTTGAGGGCGCCGACCTGTTTGGCAATGGTGTGAATGTCGCAGCGCGTATGGAGAGCCTTGCCGAACCGGGTTCGATCTGCATTTCGGGAAATCTGCAAGAGCATCTGACCAGCAGCGACACCTTTGAATTGATCGATTTGGGCCCTTGCCAAGTAAAGAATATACCTCAACCCGTGCAGGTTTTCGAAGTCAGCCGAAAGAAGAACGCGGCTGAAACGTCGGTCAAGACACCATCATTTGTGCAAGATATCCGGTTTTGCGAAACGCCTGATGGTGTTCAGATCGCTTATGCAACGATCGGCGAAGGCCCACCAGTCGTATCAGTTTCGAACTGGCTCACCCATCTGGAGCTGGACTTTCAGATCCCCATGCGCCGTGAACTTGTTCGACTGCTTTCGACCGACAACCAGATTATCCGATATGATGCGCGCGGCAGTGGTTTGTCGGACAGGGACATCAAAGATTTTTCTCTGGATGCCTCCGTCATGGACCTGACGAGTGTCATCGATGCACTTGGTCTACAGGAGGTGTCGCTGGTGGGGCAATCTCAAGGTGCTGCCGTTGCGGCGGCATTTGCTGCGCGGAATCCAGATAGAGTGAAGAAGCTGGTCTTGTGTGGTGGATACGCGCGAGGCCGCCGGATGAGAGGGTCAAAAGGCCAAATCGCCGAGAGCGATGCCTTCATCACCATGATCAAGGAAGGTTGGGGCAAAGAACTGGATGCCTACGTGCGGATGTTCGGCGCCTTCTTCATGCCGGATGCAAACGCCGAACAATTGTCAGGTTTCACCAACCTGCAACGCAGGGCCACTCCCCCGGAGAACGCGGCAAGTATTCAACTTGCAATCGACAGCATCGACATTTCGGAAGAACTGGCCAATGTCAAAGCACAAACACTCGTTTTCCATGTGCGCGAAGATGCAAGAGCGCCGTTTGAAGAAGGAAGAAGGATGGCGGCGGCCATCCCCAATGCACGATTTGTCCCCTTGGAAGGGCGCAACCACGTGATGCTGAGCAGCGATCCGGCTCTTCAACGCTTTTTGAGCGAAGTTTCCAAATTTTTGAAAGATTAACCCAGAACCAACTTGTGCCTTTGTGTTCATAGCAGAACCCTGACCAGCCTGAGCAAAGCCAGTCACGTGAGCGGGCGCCAATCAACTCGAATCAGACCACCGCCTCAGCCACGGAGAGCCATCATGCAGACCTTTCGCACCGCCGTTCCAACAGATGCGCAGCGTTGTTTTGAAATCGAAGCCGCGGCCTACAGCGCCTCCGAGGCGGCAACGCTCGAAAAGATAACAAAGCGGATCGCCGGCCATCCGCAAGGGTTCGTGGTGCTTGAGGTACAGGGCAAGGTCATCGGCTTTATCAACAGCGGCTGCGCCCATGAGGTCGATATGTCGGATGATGACTTCAAGGCTTTGATCGGCCATGATCCCGATGCACCCAATGTCGTGATCCTGTCCGTAGTCGTCGATCCCGCGCACCACGGCAATGGCCACTCGCGGACCTTGATGCGGGAATTTGTGCGGCGGATGATTGCGCTCAACAAACAAACCATTCACCTGATGTGCAAAGACCACTACGTGCCGCTTTATGAGAAGTTTGGCTATCGGTATAGCAAACTGTCCACCTCCTCCTACGGGGGCGTGCAATGGCATGAAATGGTGATGCCGCTGGCCGGCTGAACCAGCAGAATGACACCGCAAAAAAAGGGCCGCATCGCTGCGGCCCTTACAATCCTTGTCTGAGAAGTCAGAAGGCTTAGCCCACCAACTCCAGACCGGAGAAGAAATACGCGATCTCGACCGCCGCTGTTTCCGGTGCATCGGAGCCGTGGACGGAATTCTCTCCAACGCTTTCGGCGAACTCGGCGCGGATTGTACCGGGCGCGGCGTCTGCCGGGTTGGTTGCACCCATGACTTCGCGGTTTTTCGCGATGGCGTTTTCGCCTTCCAGCACCTGAGCAACGATTGGCGCGGAGGCCATGAATTCGCACAGTTCGTCATAGAATGGACGCTCGGCGTGGACTTTGTAGAACTCGCCCGCTTGCGCCTTGGTCAGATGGATGCGCTTGGATGCGACAACGCGCAGACCTGCGTCTTCGAATTTCTTGACGATTGCGCCGGTCAGGTTGCGCTTGGTTGCATCTGGTTTGATGATAGAGAATGTACGCTCAAGGGCCATTTGGCTTGCTCCTTTGGGGTGTGAATTTGGCCGCTCCCTAACATGGGGTTTCACAGTTGAAAAGCCGCGATTGACGGCGGGCCGGTCTTGGTCCACACCCCGCGCATGTTACGCATCTCAGAAATCAATTACTCCGTCGAGGGTCGCCCTCTGTTTGAAGAGGCCAGCGCCGTCATTCCTGAAGGTCACAAGGTGGGTCTTGTGGGTCGCAACGGCGCGGGCAAGACCACGTTGTTCAAGATCATCCGCGGCGAGCTTGGGCTGGACGCCGGCGCAATCACCCTGCCCTCCCGCGCCAAGATCGGCGGCGTCGCCCAAGAGGTGCCCTCCTCCGACGTATCCTTGATTGATACGGTGCTGGCCGCCGACACCGAACGCGCTGCCCTGCTGGTTGAAGCCGAAACCGCCAGTGATCCGGGGCGCATTGCCGATATCCAGTCACGGCTGGCCGATATTGATGCCTGGTCCGCCGAAGGGCGTGCCGCGTCGATCCTCAAGGGGCTCGGTTTTGACGATGAAGAACAGCAAATGCCCTGTTCTGCCTTCTCCGGCGGCTGGCGGATGCGTGTGGCCCTGGCCGGGGTTCTGTTTGCCCAGCCCGATTTGCTGCTGCTGGATGAACCGACCAACTATCTTGATCTCGAAGGGGCGCTGTGGCTGGAAAGCTATCTCGCGAAATACCCCCATACCGTGATCATCATCAGCCACGACCGCGGATTGCTGAACCGTGCGGTAGGCGGGATTTTGCATCTCGAAGATCTCAAACTGACCTATTACCAAGGCCCCTACGATCAATTCGCCCGCCAGCGTGCCGAACAACGTGCGGTGCAGGCGGCAATGGCCAAGAAACAACAGGCCCGCCGCGATCACATGCAATCCTTTGTGGACCGGTTCAAGGCCAAGGCGTCAAAGGCCAAACAGGCGCAATCCCGCCTCAAGATGATCGAGAAGATGGACATGATTGCCACCCCCGAACAGGCGGCAAAACGGGTTTTCACCTTCCCCGAGCCAGAGGAACTGTCTCCGCCCATCATTTCCATCGAAGGCGGCTCTGTCGGATATACCGAAGGCAACCCGGTGCTGTCGCGGCTGAACCTGCGCATTGATCAGGACGACCGCATCGCGCTGCTCGGCAAGAACGGCCAAGGCAAGTCGACCCTGTCCAAGCTGCTGTCGGACCGGTTGATCCTGATGGACGGCAAGGCGGTCAAGGCCAACAAACTGCGCATTGGGTTCTTTGCCCAGCATCAGGTGGATGAGTTGCAGATCAAGGAAACCCCGCTGCAACATATGATCTCGGCGCGCCCCGGTGTGCTGCATTCCAAATTGCGGGCGCAACTGGCCGGGTTTGGCCTTGGTGCGGAACAGGCCGAAACCGAAGTGGGCCGCCTGTCGGGTGGTCAAAAGGCGCGTCTGTCACTGCTGTTGGCGACATTGGATGCCCCGCATCTGCTGATCCTCGATGAGCCGACAAACCACCTTGATATCGAAAGCCGCGAGGCGCTGGTTGAGGCGCTGACGCAATATTCGGGGGCCGTGATCCTTGTCAGCCACGACATGCACCTGCTGTCGATGGTAGCAGATCGTCTGTGGCTGGTGTCTGACGGCACCGTCAAACCCTATGACGATGATCTGGAATCTTATCGCAAGATGCTGCTGACCCCGACCAAACCGGTCAGCAAGAACGCCAAACCAAAAGAAGCGCCCAAACCCAAACGCGCCAGCCGTGACGAGATCCTCGCCCTGCGTTCCGAAGTGCGCAAGGCCGAGGCGCGCGTTGATAAACTCAACGAAATGCGCGACAAACTGGCCAAGAAACTGGCAGATCCGGCTTTGTACGAAGACGGCAAAATCGGCGAGCTTGAGGTTTGGAACAAGAAATACGCCGAAGTGATGGATGCGCTGGAACGTGCGGAAACGCTTTGGATGACGGCTGAAAGCAAACTGGAAAAGGCCTCCGCCTGATCCACCGGAACAAGGGAGCGGGAGATGGAGCTCGACACCGCCTACACGATCACAGTGCTGGTCACCCTGTTTGTGGTGATGGATCCGATCGCGATCGCGCCGGTGTTTCTGGCCCTGACGCCCGGTCTGAGCAACGCACAGCGCCGCCGCATCGCATGGCGTGCGGTTGCCGTGGCCGGTTTTGTCCTGGCGATCTTTGCACTGGCCGGTGAGGCCGTTTTGACCTTTATCGGAATTTCCATGCCGGCCTTTCGCGTGGCGGGCGGTATCTTGTTGTTCCTGACCGCCATCGACATGTTGTTTGATCGGCGCACCAAGCGCCGCAAGGACCGTGCCGACGAGGACGACCATGACGATCCATCGGTGTTCCCCATCGCCATCCCGCTGATTGCGGGGCCGGGTTCCATCGCCTCCATTATCTTGCTGACCGGGGAAAAACCGGGGGTCGAAGGGCTTGCCACCGTGATTGTAATGACAGTCCTCATCCTTGCCGTGATGGCGCTGACGTTGCAGGCCAGTGGCTATCTGGAACGGATCGGCAAGACCGGAATCAACGTGATCACCCGTCTGCTGGGCATGCTGTTGGCCGCGCTTTCGGTGCAATTTGTGCTTGATGGGCTGGCCGCATTCGGATTTGGCCCCAGCACGGGCTGAAATTCCGCCTTGCCGCCCCTATATCCCTTTGAAGACCACAGCGGATGAGCGGGAACTGACATATGGCCGAAATAGAAACCGGACGGGTGATTTACCTCGTTGTGCTGCTGATCATGGTGGCGGGTTGGTTTTTTATGCAATCACGTCAGGGGTTGAACCGGACCCTGCAATATGCGGCTGTCTGGGGCATGATTTTTGTCGGCGGCGCCGCGGCCGTGGGCCTGTGGCAGGACATCTCGCGCAGCGGCTCTGGCGCGCAGGTGCAAATGACCGGCGCAGGCCAGATCATCGTGCCCCGCGCCCGCGACGGGCATTATTACCTCACCGCGATGATCAACGGAGAGAATGTCCGCTTTGTAGTCGATACGGGTGCCACCGATATGGTGCTGACCCAAGCCGATGCGGAACGTGCGGGCATCGACCTTGAAAACCTCGCCTATCTGGGCCGCGCCAACACCGCCAATGGCCAGGTGCGCACCGCTTTTGTCCGGCTGGATCAGGTGACTTTGGGGGATGTGACAGACCGCGATGTTTCCGCCGTGGTCAACGAAGGCGAAATGTCGCAATCCCTGATGGGAATGGGATACCTGCAACGCTGGGGCCGGATCGAGATTGCCGGAGGTGAACTGATCCTGACGCGGTGATTGGGGGGCTAAGGTCGGAGTTTTTTCCGAGAGGGAGGAAATGAAGGTCTGCAATAAGCCCAAACCTACGCCAAATGATGTTGTTCTATTTACAGCTTAGAAAGCCTAGGGCACGGTCCCGCCTCAGCTCTTTGACAACCTTTTCGAGAGTTTCATGGCTATTAGAATAGGCGAAAAAATAACTTTGCCGAAGGTGATTAGGAAGGGGTGGGCATTGCGGAACATGCGCCACTGATATTCATTGGCTTCCTGCTCTTGTTCTTTGACCTGCCCTCCCTCGCTATGTTGATAATAGTGATGTCCAACCTCATGATAGAATGTCAACTCAGTCCTAGTTTTTCGCCACCAATGTTTGAATCCGGGTGAAACCTCATTCTGCCAAGCCAGGATGATGCCATCATAATAAAAGTTGTATCTACCGAGGTAATCCATCTCTGGATGAAGTGCGATTACGTCCACACGAGTGATTTTTGAAAAGGCTAGATCACGGGTCTGGCTCCAGCGCTGTAAGTAACTGAAAATTAATTCGGGTTTGTCAATTTCACGCGAAATATAGACTGGAATTTGGCCAATGATATTGCCAAAAACCTGGTCACCATGCCGTTTGGCCATCATTTCAATGGTATTCGAATGCAACGGGTGAGTTGGCTCAGCGCGAAGCCTTTGTATCTCTTTTTTGAATTCTTCCGGGCTTAGCTCATGCAAAAGGGCGAGAAGCACGCCGAGATAACTAGCGCTTGGTCCAATCGGCTTGTCGCGCCAAGCATTTGAGCAAAGCTTCTCGCGAACGAGTGGGGTCGCAACCTGTCGATCATTTAATAACTCGCGCCATGCCTGACGCACAGTTTGAACATGGTGGGTAGAAATGCCCCGCAATAATCGATTGAGCATTGCTTTTGACGAGTTTGACATAACGGGTTGGATACAAATTTGACGATGCGGTTCACAAGCACTCAAGAGGTTTTCCAATAGCAACTAAGTCCGCACAGCCGCCGTTGGCTCTCCTGTGTGTCGTGCCCCACCCTACCAGTTGGCAATGCCGACCGAGATTGTCAGATGTCGGGTATGAGCCCAAACAGACGCCATAGACGTGAGCAAGAACACACTCTCGGCACTATCTCAGTCGATATTCAAGGCCATGTAGATCACGTGCGGGGATACATCTTGTGAGTGCTCTGCTTCGGGGTAAAACTCAACATCTCGGAACCCTTCCGAACGGTACAGTGCATGAGCGGAGGACATGAAAGCAGTGCTATCTAAAAAGACCTGCGAATAATTTTCATTGCGCGCTTCGTCTATCAACCGCCGAACCACTTTGCGCCCAAGACCTTCGCCCCGCACTGCGGGCCGGACATATAGCCGCTTAATCTCTACCGCGTCAGCTCTAATTTTTCGATAAAAACCAATGGCATTGGCAACTCCACTAGGGTCGCGCGCCAGAACCGTCCGCCCGTTTGGCGGTAAAACTTCGGTCAGATCTAGCATTGCGTTCGAAAGAGCCACATCGACATCAACGTTCAGATCATTCTGAGCATTAAAGAGCGGAACGACCCACGAAAGATATTCCCTTAGCAAGGTCTCGACTTCGGAAGTGTCTGATATGGCGTCTGGCGTCTCGAGGAAATGGGGCATCACATCGTCAATCCTACATGAAATCCTGACAAAAAATATCACGACTGCCTCGAAACAAAAGTCAGAGTGCTTGCAAGTGTATTGAACGGCAATTGCGTCCGCACAGCCCCCTCTCCAAACCTCTCAAGTCTCTGCCTTTTTTTCCCAACGCCCTGATTCTTCCGACCAATATTGCGCCGACGCGCCTGCGTCCTTGAGGGTCTTCCACTGGGTACGGGCATGGGCCACCGCCGCCTCGTCCATGCCGTCAAACAAGATACACACCCTGTCCAATGTCCCCACTTCTTCGGCGCTGACCTCGGCCCCGTGCACGGACATCACGCAATTGGGCCGGTTGGGGGCCTCCGTGGTTGTGGTCAACAGAACCGGTTGATCCGCGTCCTGCGGCCCGCCGGCCAGACCATGGGGCAAAAAGCTGTCCTCTGGCCCCCGCCACAGCGCCTGATCCAGCGCGGCAAGGGCCGATGCATCTGTCCCGCGCACCGCGACCTTCCATCCGTTATCAAGCGATTTGCCCAGCAGCATCACCAGCGTTTCCGCCAGTGATTTCCGCGTCAGGTGATAGAAAAACGCAGCGCCCATCGGCGTTACTCCACCTCGTACCGATCTGCGATCAAACGGTTCAACGTCGCAACGCCCCAGCCCGTCGCGCCGACAGGGGCCAGCGCGGTTTCGGATTTGACCGAAGCCACACCGGCAATATCGAGGTGAATCCACGGCACGTCGTCTTTGACAAACCGTTGCAGGAACTGCGCCGCCGTGACCGAGCCCGCCGGACGTCCGCCGATGTTTTTCATATCTGCAATCCGGCTTTTGAGCATATCGTCGTAGGCCTGACCCAAAGGCATCCGCCACGCGCCCTCACCCTCGGCCTTGGCGGCCTTGAGGAAATCGTTGCACAGGTCATCATCATTGGAGAACACGCCCGCGTTCTCATGGCCCAGCCCGATGATGATTGCACCGGTCAAGGTCGCCAGGTCAATCATTGCGGAAGGTTTGAAGCGTTCCTGCGCGTACCACATCACATCACAGAGCACCAAACGCCCTTCGGCATCTGTGTTGATGACCTCAACCGTATCGCCCTTCATGGATTTGATCACATCGCCGGGGCGCACCGCATTGCCCGAGGGCATGTTTTCAACCAGACCTACCAGACCGACCACATTGGCCTTGGCCCCGCGCAAAGCCAGGCTGCGCATCACGCCGGAGACAACGCCCGCGCCGCCCATGTCCATGGTCATGTCTTCCATACCCGCGCCGGGCTTCAGGCTGATCCCGCCGGTGTCAAACACCACGCCCTTGCCAACCAGCGCCAAAGGCGCATCGCCTTTCTTGCCGCCGTCCCAGTGCATGACCACAACCTTGGAGGGGCTGTCAGATCCCTGTCCCACACACAAAAGTGTGCGCATACCGAGGTTTGCAAGCTCGTCTTCATCCATAACTTCAACCTTGAGGCCCAGTTCACCCATCGCAACAAGTTCGTCGGCGAAGCTGCTGGTGGTCAACACATTTGCTGGCGCATTGGTCAAATCACGTGTCATGAATGCGCCCTCGGCAACGGCCAGCAATGGCGCTGCTGCCTCGCTCGCTTCATCGGGTTTACCGCACATGATGGTCACGGCCCCGGCACGCGGTTTGGCGTCTGATTTTTGCGCGTCATAGCCATAGTCACGCATCGCCAAACCAAAAGCCATATCTGCCACCCGCCGCATGCCTGCCGCCAGCGCCAGCACATTGGACTTGCCGCGGCGCTTGGCCAATGACGCACCTGCGCGCCGCGCCTCCTGTACCGATGCCTTGCGCGGCAGGAACACCACATCCACCGCCTCGGCCGCCAAACCCGTCGGGTAGGACATGACATGCAGGTCCCCGGCCTTGGCCTTGGCAAACCCCTCGCCCTCCACCAGACGCAACAGCGCCCCGCGCATCAGCTTGTTGACCCGCCGCGCCCCGGCATCAAGGCGACCTTCGGGATCGACAAATACGGCAATCCGCCCCTGATGTTCCGCGATCTGGTCGATCTCGGTGCTTTCGAATGTGATGGGTGTCAAAGTTGTCATTGCGCAGGCCTCTGTCTGGTTTCGCGACAAGACCTAGCGCGGCACCGCCGACATGACCAGATAGCAGTTTTCGCCGATCAGATAATGCAGTAAGATTGTGCCAACACGCCGTTAGAGCAACTTGGGGGAGTCGCAGTGGCCAAATTCGACCGCTATTTGCTGTCGCAGCTTCTTGTGATGTTCGGCTTTTTCGCGCTGGTACTGGTGGCCCTGTTCTGGATCAACCGGGCGGTTGTCCTGTTTGACCGTTTGATCGGTGATGGGCAATCGGCCCTTGTTTTCCTTGAGTTTACCTCGCTTAGCCTGCCCAAGCTGATCACCACGGTCTTGCCCATCGCGGCCTTTGCAGGCGCGGTCTATGTCACCAACCGGATGAGCGGCGAATCCGAGCTGACGGTTTTGCAATCCACCGGCACCAGCCCATGGCGGCTGGCGCGGCCCGTGCTGGTTTACGGCCTTTGCGTTGCCCTGATGATGAGTGTGCTGAGCCATTACCTTGTGCCGATGGCACAGGCCCAGTTGAACCAGCGCGAAAACGAGATATCCCAGAACGTTACCTCGCGGTTGCTGACCGAAGGCACGTTCCTGCACCCAACGGAAAAGGTAACGTTCTACACCCGTCTGATCGACGAAGATGGGGTGTTGCGCGATGTGTTCCTGTCGGACCGGCGCGATCCTGAACAAGGTGTCATTTACACCGCGGCGGAGGCCTATCTGGTGCGCAACGGCGATGGCACGACATTGATCATGGTGGACGGGCTGGCGCAGCGGCTTGGCACTGCAGACAACCGCCTCGCAACGGCCAAGTTCCGCGATTTTTCCTTTGATATCTCCGGCTTGATGACCAAAGCCCCCAGTGGCAACAAGTCGGTTGGCAATATGATCACCCCCGACCTGATCGGCGATTGGGACGCCATCGCTGCCAACACCGGAGAGCCGACGGGGTCCATCGCCGAGGAGCTGCACGCCCGGTTTGCGCAACCTCTGTTTTGCGTCATTGCAGCGATGGTTGGTTTTGCGACGCTTCTACTGGGTGGTTTCTCGCGCTTTGGCGTATGGCGTGAGGTGG
The DNA here is from genome assembly GCF_016801775.1 of Sulfitobacter mediterraneus. NCBI lineage: Bacteria > Pseudomonadati > Pseudomonadota > Alphaproteobacteria > Rhodobacterales > Roseobacteraceae > Sulfitobacter > Sulfitobacter mediterraneus. The sequence continues at coordinate 1,096,251 of NZ_CP069004.1, forward strand.
CCATTGCATTTGGCTTGTTGATCTCAATCGATGGCATGCGCGGCGTTCTGGTCGATATTGTCCGGGCAGATGCCCAGAATTGGCCCCTGCTCTATCTGCCGTCCTTAGTCGGATTCTTACTTGTGATCGGAATGCTTTGGCAGGCGTCAAACCCCGGTTGGCTGTACCGGTTGCGCCGCAGAAGGGCTGCATCATGATCCTGCACCTGTATTTTGCCCGTCGCTTTGCGATGACCTTTTTGCTGATCACGGCGGTGCTGTTTGCGCTGGTGATGCTGGTGGATGCGGTGGAACAGGCCCGCAAGTTCGGCAGCTATGATATCGGCTGGCAGAACATCATGGGGCTGACTCTGCTCAACGCGCCGCAGACCATCAATTTGATTCTGCCTCTGATCATGATCCTCGCCACGGTGACGCTGTTTATCTCGCTGGCTCGATCCTCCGAAATGGTGGTGACGCGGGCGGCGGGACGTTCGGCACTACGGTCCTTGATATCTCCGGTGGTGGTTGCGCTGATCATCGGTGTGATGGCGGTTGGCATGCTCAATCCCATCGTCGCGGCGACGGGCAATCGGTATTTGCAGTTGTCGGAAAGTTACCGCGCGGGCGGTGCATCTGCCCTGTCGATCAGCGACGAGGGGCTGTGGCTGCGCCAAGGCAGCGCGTCGGGCCAGACCGTGATCCGCGCCTGGCGGTCCAACGCCGATGCATCCGTTCTGTTTGATGTGACGTTCCTGTCTTATGACAATGCCAACGGCCCCGTGCGCCGGATCGAGGCGGGCAGCGCCGCGTTGCAAAACGGCCAATGGTCCCTGCGCAATGCCAAGTCATGGCCGCTGGCCGCCGGTCAAAATGCAGAAGCCAACGCAGAGGTTTTTGAAACACTGGTGATACCTTCCTCCCTGACCCTTGACCGCATTCGCGAAAGCATTGGCAAACCGGGGGCTGTATCGATCTACAATCTACCCGACTTCATCCGCCAGTTAGAGCAGGCAGGCTTCAGCCCGCGCCGCCACAAGGTCTGGCTGCAAACCGAAATCGCCCGTCCCTTCTTTCTTGTTGCGATGGTTCTTGTTGCGAGTGCCTTTACCATGCGCCATACCCGTTTTGGCGGCACGGGGGTGGCCGTTCTGGCATCTGTCCTGCTGGGGTTTGGTTTGTATTTTATTCGCAGTTTTGCGCAGATTTTGGGTGAAAACGGGCAAATTCCCGTGATGCTTGCCGCTTGGGCACCGCCCGTGGCGGCGATTCTGCTGGCGCTTGGCCTGCTGTTGCACGCAGAGGATGGCTGACCGGTGTTGCTGCGATCTTTTCTTCTTGCTGTTTTGGCCATCGGCACGCTGACGTTTTCCGCCCGGGCCCAGAACGCACCGCCGCAACCGGCGGTTTTGATCGCCGATCAAGTCTATATCACCCGTGACCGTACCTTGGTGGCGCAGGGCAATGTCGAGGCTTTCCAGGGCACCACGCAAATTCGGGCCAGCGCGATCCGCTACAACCAGGACACCGGCGCATTGATCCTGGAGGGGCCGATTGTCATCACCGATGGCGATGACAGTGTGCTTCTTGCCGATGCCGGCGAATTGAACAACCGCCTGCGCTCGGGCTTGTTGCTGTCGGCGCGGCTGATCCTGAACCAGCAATTGCAACTGGCCGCACAGCAAATCAACCAGGTGGATGGGCGCTACAGCCAGCTTTACAAAGCCTCGGTCACGTCCTGCCGGATCTGTCAGGATGGCCGCCCGCCCCTGTGGCAGATCCGCGCCCGCCGGATTGTCCACGACAAGGTGGAACAGCAGCTCTATTTCGATGAGGCACAGTTTCGCATTCTCAACGTGCCGGTTCTATATATCCCGCATTTGCGCCTGCCCGATCCGAATCTGAAACGGGCGACAGGTTTTCTTGTGCCCTCCATCCGGACCACATCGCAACTTGGGACCGGGTTGAAACTGCCGTATTTTGTCAAGCTGGGCGATCATCGCGATCTGACCATCACCCCCTATTTATCGAGTGCGACCCGCACGATTGAATTGCGCTACCGCCAGGCATTCCGGCGCGGATATATCACCTTTGACGGCGCCTTGACCCGCGATGACCAGCGTCCGGGCAAGCTGCGTGGTTATCTGATCGGGTCTGGCGCCTTTGATTTCAAGCGGGATTACAAGCTGACCTTCAGCCTGCAAGCCACCAGCGATCGCAGTTATTTCTCTGAATACGGCTATTTTGACGGGGACCGCCTTTCCAGTGACGTCACCCTCAGCCGCGCGCGGCGGGATGAGTACATCCGCGCCAGTGTCTACAATTTCGAAAGCCTGCGGGACGGTGATATCAACGACAACCTGCCCACGATCGTTCTGGACGGTGAATATGAAAAACGCCTGTTCCCCAAAGCCTGGGGCGGCGAACTGCGGCTGAGCCTGCGGGCGCACAGTCACAGACGCAATTCGGACAGGGATACGGACGGGCCGGATGCGGACCTGATCGTGGATGGCCGCGATGTGGCGCGTTTGCATGGGCAGGCCGAATGGCTGCGCCGGTTTACCTATTCCTCCGGTGTTGTGGCCGATCTGCGCATGGGGGCCAGTTTTAACTTTTTTGACATCACGCAGGATCAAACTTTCCCCCAAAACCATTCCGAAGTGGTCCCCCATGCCGCGGTGGCCCTGCGTTATCCCATGATCCGCCACGGCGCGGGCGGCGTCACACAGATGCTGGAACCCGTGGCGCAACTGGCCTGGACCGGGGGCAACCGGTTGAACGTGCCCAACGACGAAAGCACGCGGGTGGAATTTGACGAAGGCAACCTGTTGTCACTGTCCCGCTTTCCCCGCCCCGACCGGCGTGAACGCAAGACCGTGGCGGCGATCGGCGTGAACTGGGCGCGGTTTGATCCAACAGGCTGGAACGCCCATGTCAGTGTGGGTCAAGTGCTGCGCGGTGAGGCCGACACGGCCTTTTCCGACACCTCGGGCCTGACGGGGACAACCTCAAGTTTCCTGATTGCCGGACAGGTGAAAATGCCGGGCGGCTTCTCCATTCTGGGGCGCAGCCTGATCGACGAGGATCTGGATTTTGCCAAGGCCGAATTGCGCGGCATTTGGGAGTTCAAACGCGGCTGGGTTTCGGGCAGCTATATCTGGCTTGATGCCGATCCAGCCGAAGATCGCGCCAATGCCGTCTCGGAGATTTTCCTCAAGGGCAATTACCAGATCAACAACCAATGGACCGCCCGTGCCGATTGGCGGTTCAACGTGGCGGATGACCGCGCCGCCACAGCAGGCGTTGGCCTGCAATATGACAATGAATGTGTTACCGTCGATCTCTCGGTCTGGCGGAGCTATTCATCCTCAACTAGTGTTGAGCCTACCACCAATATCGGCTTTAACGTCGGCCTACGGGGCTTTGCCGCGTCAACCGGAACAGAGAGATACCTGCGCTCATGTCGGAAATGATCATCACCACCCTCGCCAAGGCGACCCGCACCTTTGCCTTGATGGCGGCTGTTACGCTTGGCGGGCACTCGGCCAGCGCCCAAAACCTGTTTGCACCTGTTGTTCGGGTCGACAGCATGGTGGTCACAGAATTCGAAGTGCAGCAGCGCCAGCGGTTCCTGCAATTGCTCAACGCACCGGGGTCTGACCGCGACAGCGTCGTGGAAGGCCTGATCGATGATCGCCTGCGCAATCGCGCCGCCACCGATGTGGGGCTTGAGCTGACCGAGGAAGGCATCCAAACCGGGCTGAGCGAATTTGCGGCCCGTGCAAACCTTACGACCGAAGAGTTTACCAAGGCGCTGGAGCAATCCGGCGTATCGCGCGAAACCTTCCGCGATTATGTCACCACGTCACTGATTTGGCGCGAGCTGATCCGCGCGCGCTATCTCAATTCGGTGAACATCACGGATGCAGAAATTGACCGTGCCATGGGCGCCAGCAGCGGCGGCAGCGGTCTGCGTGTGCTGGTCTCGGAAATTATCATTCCTGCCCCGCCGCCACAGGCTGCGCGGGTCAATGCATTGGCCGGTCAAATCTCGCAGACCACCTCCGAGGCCGAATTCTCAAATTATGCGCGGAAATATTCCGCGACGGCCTCTCGCGGTGCCGGTGGGCGCCTGCCTTGGACGCCACTTTCCAAATTGCCACCCTCCCTACAGCCGCTGTTGCTGGCCCTTGCCCCGGGTGAAGTCACTTCGCCATTGCCGATCCCCAATGCCGTGGCGCTGTTCCAGCTGCGTGCGATCGAAGAAACCGGCGCCCCGGAACAAAGCTATTCCGCCATTGAATACGCCGCCTATTTCATTCCCGGAGGTCGGTCAGAGGCCGCATTGGCAGAGGCCGCACGCATTCAAGGCAAGGTGGATGTCTGCGACGACCTTTACGGCATCGCCAAGGGCCAGCCTCCTGAAGTTCTGGTCCGCGAAACCAAAAAGCCCGGCGAATTGCCCAAGGATTACGCCATCGAGCTGTCCAAGCTGGACCCCGGTGAAACCTCCACGGCATTGACCCGCGCCAATGGCCAGAACCTTGTGCTGCTGATGCTGTGCAAACGCACCGCAGAGGCCAACGCCGAAACCGACCGCGACGCCGTTCTGAACGCCCTGCGCCAGCAAAAATTGCAAGGCTATTCCAACCAACTGTTGCAGCAACTGCGCGCCGAAGCCCGCATCATCTACAAATGAGCCTCAGCAGGCGGCCGGTTGTCCTTTCCTGCGGCGAACCCGCAGGCATAGGTCCGGAAGTTGCCGCATCGGCATGGGCCGCGCTGAAGGACGAAATCCCGCTGCTGTGGCTGGGCGATCCGCGCCATCTGCCTCAAGGCACCGCATTTGAGGTGGTCGATGATGCATCGCAAGCCGCGGCCCTATCGCCCGACGCCTTGCCGGTTCTTGCATATGATTTTGGCAGCCCCGCCATTGCCGGACAGCCCGACCCCGCCCATGCACAGCATGTGATTGATGTGATCGCCGCCGGTGTTGATCTGGTCCGCACAGGACAGGCGACCGCACTTTGCACCGCGCCCATTCACAAAAAGGCGCTGATGGATGGCGCAGGTTTTGCCTATCCGGGTCACACCGAATATCTCGCCGCCCTTGGCGGGGTGACGGATGTGGTGATGATGCTGGCCTCTGACCAATTGCGGGTGGTGCCTGCAACGATTCACATTGCGCTCGATCAGGTGCCAACCGCCCTGACCCCCGAAAGACTGCGCCGCACGATCGAGATCACCCATGCGGGGCTGCGAGATATGTTCGGGATCGCCGCGCCGCGCCTTGCTGTGGCCGGTCTCAACCCACACGCCGGCGAAGGCGGCGCCATGGGGCGGCAGGAATGCGACTGGATCGCGCCCCTGCTGGACCAGATGCGCGGCGAAGGTTTTGATCTGGCAGGCCCATTGCCCGCCGACACGATGTTTCATGCCGCTGCCCGTGCCCGCTATGACGCCGCGGTCGCGATGTACCACGATCAGGCGCTGATCCCGATCAAAACGCTGGACTTTGACCGTGGGGTGAACGTGACGCTGGGGCTGCCCTTTGTACGCACCTCGCCCGATCACGGTACGGCCTTTGACATTGCAGGCAAAGACATCGCCAATCCGACCAGCATGATCGAAGCGATCAGGACCGCATATAGAATGGCCCAACACTCATGAGCGCAATCGACACCCTGCCCCCGCTGCGCGAAGTGATTGCCAACCATGGGCTGTCGGCCCGCAAGTCACTGGGCCAGAACTTTCTGCTGGATCTGAACCTTACGGCCAAAATCGCCCGGCAGGCAGGCGACATGAGCGCCTGTGATGTTCTTGAGATTGGCCCCGGCCCCGGCGGTTTGACCCGCGGGTTACTGGCCGAAGGGGCGCGGCGGGTGCTGTGCATCGAAAAAGACAGCCGCTGCCTGCCCGCGCTGGCCGAGATCGCAGAGGCCTATCCAGACCGTTTGACGGTGATCGAGGGGGATGCGCTTGAGGTCAATCCACTGTCCCATCTGACCCCGCCCATCCGCGTGGCGGCGAACCTGCCCTATAACGTCGGGACCGAGTTGTTGGTGCGCTGGCTGACGCCGCCGCAATGGCCTCCGTTCTGGCAAAGCCTGACCTTGATGTTCCAACGCGAGGTCGCCGAACGGATCGTCGCGCAACCGGGATCAAAGGCCTATGGACGTCTTGCGATACTGGCGCAGTGGCGGGCCGAGGCCAAGATCGTGCTGCAATTGCCCCCTGGCGCCTTTACCCCGCCGCCGAAAGTGTCCTCCAGCGTGGTACATCTGGACGCCCTGCCCGAGCCGCGCTTTCCCGCCGATCCAGCCGTGCTCAGCCATGTGGTGGCCGCCGCCTTCAACCAACGCCGCAAAATGCTGCGGGCCGCGTTGAAGGGTGTGGTTCCCGAGATCGAAGAGGTGCTGAATGCCGCTGGGATCAAGCCTACAGAACGGGCCGAGCAGGTTCCCCTTGAAGGGTTCTGCGCCCTGGCCCGCGAGGTTGCCAAGGCCAAGGGCAAGGGCAAATGATCAAGCTGCCGGTAAGTCTGGCACAAACTTCCTGATACTAACCTTGTGGCAGACGCCAAATGACACCAACAAAAAACCGCCCCGAAGGGCGGTTGGAATGTCTTACTGACCTGAATTCGCCGGTTTACTCCGCCGCCTCGGGTTGATCGCCGCTGCCGTTGCCCTGCGGCGCGTCGCCCTCGGACTTTGGCTTGGGCTTGCGGCGCGGCTGGCGTTTGGGCTTGGGTTTGCTTTCTGGTGTTTCCACCAGACCGCTGTCCTCGTCACTGCCTTTTGCCTCGGCATTGTCATCGCTGCCAACGTCGGGCTGTGGGACATTTGCCGGATCATTCTGTGGCTGCTGGTTCGCTTCGCGCTCCTGCCGCTCTGCGCGCTCGCGGTCCCGCTCGGCCTGACGCTCACGGTTCTGGCGCTCTTGCTCTTCACGGCGCTGATCCATCTCACGCTGCGCTTCGGCCAGCATGCGCAGATAATGCTCTGCGTGCTGCTGAAAGTTCTCTGCCGCCACGCGGTCATTGCTCAACTGTGCATCACGGGCCAGCTGATTGTATTTATCAATCACCTGCTGCGGTGTGCCGCGCACTTTGCCTTCTGGGCCAGAGCTGTCAAAGACGCGATTAACAACGTTACCGCCTTGCTGTTGGCGATTGCGATTGTTCTTCGACCGGGACCGGGATCTCGTGGATTTCATGAAAAATTTCAGCCTTGTATGCTGTTCTTCGAAAATAACCGGGTGGCACTTGGCCGCCATTCAATCCCGGTTGAGCTATTTGTTGGGCTTAACGCCGCGCGGGACCGCCCTAAGGCATCCACCGCTGCAACATCTTTGAATAAGCATTTCAAGTGACCCGCGGCAAGCCAAAAGTGCAGAAAATCCGGCTAACTAGGTGTTTTTTTGCCCAATCAGGCCGGTGTATCGGCACAAACGACACGCGGACGCCCATCCAGATCATGTGCCAATGTCACGCCAGCCCAGCCTGCATCGCGGAATATCGCGCAAACTGCATCGCCCTGCTGCCAGCCGATCTCGACCAGAACACGCCCCTTTGCGGTCAGATAACCCTGTGCCTGATCGGCGATGATCCGGTAGACCGAGAGACCATCCAGCCCATCGGTGAGCGCCATCGCCGGTTCATGATCGCGCAATTCAGGCGCGACATCTGCCATTTCGGTTGCGGCAAGATAGGGCGGGTTGGATACGATTAGATCAAACCGCCCCTCGATCCGGTCAAACCAATCAGACTGGATCACCTCAGCCCGTCCGGCCACCTCGTGCAGCACCGCATTGGCGCTGGCCTGCAAACAGGCCGCTTCGGACAAATCGGCACCGACACCGCTTGCTGTTCGCCGCTCGGCCAGCAATGTCACCAAAATGCAGCCTGATCCGGTGCCAAGGTCCAGCACCCGCTCAAACGGGGCAGAAAGCGCCAATTCGATCAAGGTCTCTGTCTCGGGGCGCGGGTCCAGCACATCGCGGCTGATCCGGAAATCGCGGCCATAAAACCCCCGGCTGCCAATCAATTGGGACACCGGCACGCGCACCGCGCGCAAGGCGACCAGTTGTTCAAACCGCTCGGCGATCTCTGGCGCAATCTCTTCGGGGGCGATCAACGTCACACGCGCCGCATCAACCGAGGCCGCATGGGCCAGCAGGATCCGCGCATCGCGGGCCGGATCTGGCACACCTGCGGCCCTCAGCCGTGCTGCGGCGGCGGCCATCGCCTGTGCCGCCGTGGGTGCGCTCATTGGTTCATCTCGGCCAGTTGCCGCGCTTGTGCATCGGCGGTCAGGGCATCCACAATCTCGTCAAGATCGCCCTGCATCACACTGTCGAGCCTGTATAAGGTCAGATTGATCCGGTGGTCCGTCATGCGCCCCTGAGGGAAATTATAGGTGCGAATACGCTCTGAACGATCCCCCGACCCCACCTGCGCGGCACGGTCTGCCGACCGTTCACTATCCACCCGGCTGCGTTCCAGATCATAGAGCCGCGCTTTGAGCACCTGCATGGCTTTGTCGCGGTTCCGGTGCTGGGACTTCTCCGAGGACGTCACCACGATCCCGGTTGGCAGGTGGGTGATCCGCACGGCAGAATCGGTGGTGTTTACATGCTGCCCCCCCGCACCGGAGGATCGCATCGTATCAATCCGCAAATCACTGGCGTTGATCTCGATGTCCACATCTTCGGCCTCTGGCAGCACCGCAACCGTCGCCGCAGAGGTATGAATACGCCCGCCGCTTTCGGTGGTTGGCACCCGCTGGACCCTATGAACGCCGCTTTCGAACTTGAGACGCGCAAAAACGTTGTCGCCCTTGATATGCGCGACCACCTCTTTGACGCCCCCAAGTTCGGTCATCTGTTCTTCGATCAGCTCAAAAGCCCAACCGCGCGCCTCGGCGTAGCGTTGATACATGCGTAACAAATCGGCGGCAAAAAGCGCGGCCTCATCGCCACCTGTGCCAGGGCGGATCTCCAACATGGCCGGTTTCGCATCCGCCGCATCGCGCGGCAACAGCGCCAGTTGCAAGGCCTCTTCCGCCTTGGGCAGCGCGGCCTTGAGTGCGGGCAGTTCCTCTTGCGCCAGCTCTGCCATCTCGGGATCTGCCAGCATCGCCTCGGCCTCGGCCAGATCGCTGAGCAATTGTTTGTAGGCCTCAATCTGCTCCACCACCGGGCGCAGATCTGCGTATTCCTTGGCCAAAGCGGCGAAATCCGCCCCATCGGAGCCTGCGGACATTGCCGCTTCCAGATACTGGAAACGCTGAGAAATTTGTTCAAGTCGGTCGATCGGGATCATGGCAAACCTCTGGCGGATGCAGGGGCTTTGGTCAAGGGCCGCATCGTGCTATACTAGGCGCATGAAACGCATCGCACTGATCGCAAGCCTTTTCGCCCTTCCCGCAACCGCCGATGTGGTCGGCCCCGGCGGCAAGACGATTGATTGTTATTGTACGGACCGCTCCGGAAGCCGGGTCGAGCTGGGAGAAACCATTTGTTTGCAAGTGGATGGGCGCATGTTCATGGCACAATGCCAGATGTCGCTGAACGTGCCGATGTGGCGCGAAGTGCAGCAAGGGTGCCTGTCTTCAGACCTGCAATTGCCCGAGCCAACCTTTAATCCGCTTGGCGTTTACCCCAAGATCTGACCGGCCAAAGCGCAAACGCCCATAGACCTCAAGATAGCTTTGCCCCTCGGGCGTCTGGTAGATGCCAATTGTCGTATAGTCGGGAAAGCCCACGACCTTGGAGCGCGACACATAGGTGAGCTGCTTGTCAGCCAGTGATCCTGCCAATAGCTTGGTGCGCGGCTCTGCGCGGATAATCTGGTCCAACGCGGCAAGTGTGGCTGTGCCGTCGTCCTCCGCCGCTTGTCTCCAGATGTAAAAACCTTTGCCGTGCTTTTCTTCAACGCTTTGAAAAGGCGCCGCTTTGTGCCACTTCCCCTGATCAGACGGGGCCAGTCGGACGTAAGCCACAGCCGCGACGGACAGCAGCAAAACCACCCATATGGACATCACAATTCCCTTCTTCATATTGTTCGGCTGCCGCTAGCGGTAGCTGACACCGGGCAGAACGCAGAGCATCTCGAACAGGATATTCGCCCCGGTCAGCGCCGTGTTGCCGGATGTGTCATAAGGCGGAGAAACCTCAACCAGATCGCCGCCGATGATGTTGACCCCTCGCAAGGCACGGATCAATTGCAACGCCTGCGGCGTGGTCAATCCGGCAATCTCAGGCGTGCCTGTGCCGGGTGCAAAGGCGGGGTCAAGGCTGTCGATGTCATAGGTCACATAGGTGGGCAGATCGCCAATATCGCGCCGAACCTCAGCACCCAGCGATGACAGATCACGCCCCCACAGCCCCTCAGCCGGAAACTGCTGGAACCCCCAGCCTGCGGCTTCCGAGAAGTCCTCGGCAGAATAGCCCGACCCCCGAATGCCGATTTGATAGGTTTTGGAGGGGTTTATCAGCCCTTCTTCATATGCGCGTCGAAACACTGTGCCATGGGTCTCACGCTCGCCGAACATCTCATCATTCACATCGGCGTGGGCGTCCACATGGACCAGCGCGACCGGCCCATGTTTGCGCGCGATGGCCCGCAGGATCGGCAGAGTTATTGAATGATCGCCGCCCATCGCCAAAGGCCTCACGTCATGCTTGAGGATTGCGTCATAACTTTCTGAAATAATGCGTAAACTATCACTCAGAGAGAAAGTATTGATCGCCAGATCTCCGATGTCCGCAACCTGCAATGCATCAAATGGCGCAGCCCCGGTGCCAAGGTTATAGGGGCGCAGCATCGCCGATTCCGCCCGGATCTGTTTGGGGCCAAAACGCGTACCTGATCGCCAGCTGGTGCCGATATCCATCGGCACGCCCAAGACCGCCACGTCCAGCCCCGCCAGATCATTTGCAGACGGCAACCGCATAAAGGTGTTCGGCCCCGAGAATCGCGCCAGATCATTGCCGCCAATCGGTTGGTTGAACGTGCTCATGCCGTTCTCATCCGGTGGCCAAGCAGACACAGGATTTCGGTGGCGACATGGGCCCCCGCAATCGCGGTGGCACCTGTTGTGTCAAATGGCGGAGAGACCTCCACGATATCACCGCCCATGATGTTGATCCCCGCCAGATCCCGCAGCATGATCGCCGCCTGCGCCGAGGTCAAACCGCCCCAGACAGGTGTTCCGGTCCCCGGCGCAAAAGCCGGATCAAGCGCATCAATGTCGAAGGTCAGGTAACATGGCCGGTCCCCCAGAACCGCCTTGATCTTGGCGACGGCGGCAGCAGGCCCCAGTTCATGCACCTCACGGGCGTCAATGGTTGTAACACCCAAAGTGTCTGGATTGGTCGTGCGAATGCCCACCTGCACAGAGGTTTCAGGATCAACGATGCCCGACTTCACCGCCTTGTAAAACATTGTCCCATGATCAATTCGGTCCATGTCGTCATCGGGCCATGTATCTGAGTGAGCATCGAACTGTAACAGGCTGATAGGCCCATATTTTTCGGCATAGGCCTTGAGAATCGGAAAGCTGATGTAATGATCGCCCCCCAGAACAACGCTGGCCGCGCCGGCATCCAGAATCCCCTTGATATGCGCGGTCAAAGCGGCAGGGAACTGACTGACGTGACCATAATCAAAGGCCAGATCACCATAGTCCGCGATGGCAAATTCGCTCAGCACATCAAAGTCCCAGCCATAGGGCGGATCATAGGGTTGCAAACTGGACGCCTCGCGGATCGCGCGCGGGCCAAGGCGGGTGCCGGTGCGGTTGGTCACGGCCTGATCAAACGGCACCCCCGTCACGGCGATATCAACGCCCGTCAGATCCTTGGTGTAGCGCCGCCGCAGAAACGACGTGGCCCCACCAAAGGCATTTTCAAAGCTTGGCCCCTTGAGATCGTCACGGGTAAACGCCTGATCAACCTGGTTTTTTGCATCCTCCAGTGCCATGTTACTTCCCCGCGACGGGCTGCGCCCGCTCCACCAGACGCGCAAAGAAAGACGCGCCAATAGGGGCAATGTCATCATTGAAATTGTACTTGGGGTGATGCACGCCTGCGCCTTCACCCTGCCCCAGCATCAGATAGGCACCGGGACGCGCCTCAAGCATGTAGGAAAAATCCTCGGCGCCCATCACAGGGGGGAAATCCGCCTCAACCCCCGCCTCCCCGGCGACTTCGCCAGCCACATCGACGGCAAAGTCTGCCTTGCCCGGATTATTGACCGTGGGCGGATAGCCAAACTCGAAATCCAGCTCGGCCTTAAGGTCAAAACTGGCCGCATGACCGTCTACAATCGCCTGCATCCGCCGCACGACCATGGCCTGAACATCCTTGTCAAAGGTGCGCACAGTTCCGTTGATATAGACCTCTTCAGGGATCACATTGTCGGTGGTGCCAGTGTGGATTTGTGTCGTAGAAACAACCAATTGCTGGCGCGGGTCAACGTTGCGGCTGACGATGGTTTGCAAGCTTTGCACAATCGCGCAGGCCGCCACGACGGGATCAACGCAATCATGTGGTCGGGCGCCATGCCCCCCTTTGCCGGTGAGGTTGATCGTAAAGGTATCGGCTGCCGCCATGATCGGCCCCGGCGTGGTGTGAAAACGGCCAAACTCAAGCCCCGGCGCATTGTGCAGCGCATAGATCTGGCCAATGTCAAAACGGTCCATCACCCCTTCTTTAACCATGATCTCACCGCCGCCGATAATTTCTTCGGCAGGCTGGAAAAGCAGCGCCACCCGCCCTGAAAAATTGCGGGTTTCCGCCAGATATTTCGCCGCGCCAAGCAGCATCGCCGTATGCCCGTCATGGCCGCAGGCATGCATTTTCCCCTCATGGGTGCTGGCATAGGGCACACCGGTTTCTTCGGTGATCGGCAGCGCGTCCATATCGGCCCGAAGACCCATTGTCGGGCCGTCCCCCTGCCCGTTGATGATCGCCACGATACCGGTTTTTGCGATCCCCTCGTGAATTTCATCGACTCCGAATTCGCGCAATCGCTCCGCCACAAAGGCCGCTGTTTGGTGGCATTCCAACCCCAGTTCAGGGATTGTGTGCAGATGTTGACGCCACTTGGCCATGTCGGCACTGAAATCGGCGATGCGGTTGACGACAGGCATGGGGTGGACTCCTTGGTTCAGAATTGATCAGGCTGCATCTGACACCACCAAGGACAAAGCTGCAATGCCCGACACCCTGATAAACGACCAATCCGCAGGCATCGATCGCCTGCTGGAGATCATGCGCCGCCTGCGCGATCCGCAGACCGGATGCCCATGGGACATCGAACAGGATTTTGACAGCATCGCCCCCTACACCATTGAAGAAGCTTACGAAGTGGCCGATGCGATCCAGCGACGTGATTGGCCCGAACTCGAAGGTGAGCTGGGCGATCTGCTGCTCCAGACGGTTTATCACACCGCGATGGGCGAAGAGGCCGGACATTTTACCTTTCAATCCGTGGTGCAGAACATAAGCGATAAAATGGTGGCGCGGCACCCGCATGTCTTTGGCGAGGAATCGCGCGACAAATCCGCGGAACAGCAAACCGCCGATTGGGAAGCGATCAAAGCGCAAGAGCGCGCGGGCAAAGCGCAAAAAGGGGCTTTGGACGGGGTCGCGATTGGTCTGCCCGCCCTGCTGAGGGCGTATAAATTGCAAAAACGGGCGGCGCGGGTCGGCTTTGATTGGCCTGAAACCACGCAGGTGCTCGACAAGATCAAGGAAGAGGCTGCCGAATTGGTCGAGGCCCAGAATGAGCTGACACGAGATCAGATCGAAGAGGAATTTGGCGATCTGATGTTTGTGATGGCCAATCTCGGCCGCCACCTCAATCTTGACCCCGAGGCAGCCTTGCGCCGTGCCAATGCCAAATTCACCAAACGCTTTGAAGGGGTAGAGGCAAAATTAGCCGCCATCGGCAAAACGCCCGCACAAAGCAACCTCGAAGAAATGGACGCCATGTGGAATGACATCAAAGCGGATGAGCGTGCCGCCGCCACCAAGGATTGAACGGACCTTTTGCTCGCAGACCTCATGCCCTATTCCAGTGGAAAAAAGGAACACACTATGCCCGCCCGCAAGATCATCATCGACACAGACCCCGGACAGGACGACGCCGTCGCAATCCTATTGGCCCTGGCCAGCCCCGAAGACATGGAGGTGCTGGGCATCACCTGTGTGGCGGGCAATGTGCCGCTTGACCTGACCTCGAAAAACGCGCGGATCATCTGTGAACTGGCGGGGCGCAGCGATGTCAAAGTCTTTGCCGGCTGTGATCGCCCCCTTGGCCGCGATCTGGTGACGGCGGAACATGTACATGGCAAAACCGGCCTTGATGGCCCCGACCTGCCTGACCCGACAATGCCCCTGCAAGACGGCCATGCGGTGGATTTTATCATTGATCAGCTGCGCGAATATGCCCCCGGCACGATCACACTGTGCCCGCTTGGCCCGCTCACCAATATCGCGACAGCCCTGCAAAAAGCCCCCGATATCGCCAATCGGATCGCCAAGATCGTGCTGATGGGCGGCGGTTATTTCGAAGGGGGCAACATCACCCCGGCGGCGGAATTCAACATCTACGTCGACCCACAAGCCGCTGATATCGTGTTCAAATGTGGCGCGCCCATCGTTGTGATGCCGCTTGATGTCACGCATAAGGCATTGGTCACCAAACCGCGCAACGATGCCTTTCGCAATATCGGCACGGCGGTCGGAACAGCCGTGGCGGAAATGACCGATTTCTTTGAACGCTTCGACAAAGAAAAATACGGATCGGCCGGTGCGCCGCTGCATGATCCCTGCGTCACCGCCTATCTGATCAATCCGGATCTCTTCACAGGGCGTCACATTAACGTCGAGATCGAGACCCAGTCGGAACTGACCATGGGCATGACCGTTGCCGACTGGTGGCGCGTGACAGATCGTCCGGCCAACGCTACCTTTATGGGTGATATTGACGCCGATGGGTTCTTTTCCCTTCTGACGGAACGGTTGGCCCGGCTATGAGCGCCGCCCTCACCCTTGCCAAGCCGGAACATCTGGACAAGATCACCACGCTTGCTGCGGCTTTCCATGCCGAGGAAGGCATCGACATGTCGGATGAGGCCCGCCGCGCGGGTCTGGCCCCTTTGCTGGATGGTATCCCGCACGGGGCTGCCTATCTGATCGGGCCACCGCGCAGCCCTATCGGCTATATCGTGGTGTGTTTTGGCTGGTCGGTGGAGTTTGGCGGTCTCGATGCGATCATAGACGAGTTGTACATCCGCCCTGCCGTGCGTGGGCGCGGCATTGCCACTGAAACCCTGATGTCTCTGCCCCGTGCGCTGGCGGGTGCCGGTCTACGGGCGATCCATCTCGAAGTGGACAGCGGCAATGAAGCGGCGGTGAAACTTTACAAACGCGCAGGATTTGTCACGCGCGACCGCTATATGTTCATGTCAAAGACACTTTGAAGGACGGCCATGACCATCGCCTTTGACAATTCCTATGCCCAACTGCCGGATGCCTTTTTTACGCGGCTGGCGCCAACAAGGGTCAAAGCACCCAAGCTGCTGGCCTTTAACGATGATCTGGCCAAGGTGATGGGCATTGATGCGGCGGATGTGCCCGATCTGGCGCAAGTCTTTGGCGGCAATCAAACGCCCGAAGGTGCCGCGCCCTTGGCCCAACTTTATGCGGGGCATCAGTTTGGCAATTTCAATCCACAATTGGGCGATGGTCGGGCGATCCTGCTGGGCGAGGTAATCGGCAACGACGGTATTCGCCGCGATATACAGCTCAAGGGCTCTGGCCCAACTCCCTATTCGCGCATGGGCGATGGCCGCGCCTGGCTGGGTCCGGTGCTGCGCGAATATGTGGTGAGCGAGGCGATGCATGCCCTTGGCATCCCGACAACACGCGCCTTGGCGGCGGTTGCCACCGGCGAAGACATCTGGCGTGAAAAGGGCGCGCTGCCCGGTGCGGTGCTGACACGCGTAGCGCAAAGCCATCTGCGGGTTGGCACGTTTCAGGTTTTTGCCCATCGTGGTGAGGTGGATCATCTGCGCATTCTCACCGACTACGCGATCAAACGGCATTATCCGGATGCCAGCGGGCCGATGGATCTGCTGCGCAGGGTTTGCGCTGCGCAGGCCGCGTTGATCCCGGCGTGGATGTCCGTGGGCTTCATCCACGGGGTGATGAACACCGACAACTGCGCCATCAGCGGCGAAACGATTGATTACGGCCCCTGCGCCTTTATGGACGGCTTTCACCAGAACCGGGTGTTCAGTTCCATTGATCAACAGGGGCGCTATGCCTTTGGCAATCAGCCAAACATCGCGGTCTGGAACATGGCACAGCTGGCCACCAGCCTCATCCAGCTTTTTGAGAACAAAGAGGCCGCTGTCGAAGAGGCCACAGAGATCGTGCATGCCATGCCCGGACAGATCGAGGCAAATTGGCTCAAACGCTTTGCCGCAAAGATCGGCATCGCCGATCCCCGCGCTGAGGACAGCGATCTGATTGATACGCTTTTGGGGTTGATGCAAACCGACGGTGCGGATTTTGCAAATGCGTTCAATTCCCTTTGCAAACCGAATGCCCGCGATCAGTTCACAAACCGAGAAGCCTTTGATGTATGGGCAGAAAACTGGCGGAACCGGATCAAGGATGAACCGGACCCGCAGTCCAGAATGCAAACTGCAAATCCGCAGATCATCCCGCGCAACCACCGGATCGAACAGATGATTGAGGCCGCAGTTGCCGGCGACATGACCCCGTTCCACCGCCTGATGAAAGCACTCACCACGCCCTTTGAAAACACCGATCCGGACCTGCAACGCCCGCCCAGCCAGGAAGAGATTGTACCGGCGACCTTCTGCGGCACCTGATCTCCATTTGGCCAAGAAACTCAGGCGCTGCGGGGACGTCCGGGTTTGCGGTTGATCAGATAGATCCCCGCCGCCACCAGCGCCAAGGCAGCCCAGATCGACAGCGCCACCTCCTCGGACAGGAACCACCAGCCACAGAGCACCGAAAACACCGGCGACAGAAAACTGAACGATGCGACGGAGGAAGCCGGATAAATCGTCATCAACCAAAACCAGATCAGATAGCCGAAACTGGCCACCGCCAGAATTTGGAACAACAGGCCTGCGATATGGATCGGCTCCACCTCCCTCATCAGCGGGCCAAAAAACGGTGCAATCAACAACAGGATCGGCGCGGATATCGCGACCTGGCAGATCAGCTGTTGCGCGGGCGGCACTTCGCTGAGCGGGGTGAGCCGCACACAAAGCACGATCCCGGCCCAACACAGCGCCGCCAACAGCGACAACAGATCCCCCGTCCAACTGGCCGCGCCGCTGTCTCGGTCCAACAGTGCCAAGGCCACCCCGGCCATAGCCAGCGCCAGACCAAAGCCGCGCCCTGCTGTCAGCCGTTCTCCGGGCAGCAAGAAATGCGCCATCAAAGCCAACCAGACCGGCATGGAGTAAAAAATCACTGAAACCCGGCTGACCGTAGACAGATCAAGCGCGGTAAATGCGCTGGTGAACTCCAGCGCAAACAACACCCCGGATAAAATGCCGCCAACCCAAGCCCGACGCGGCAATGCGATGCGCACCCCGCGCAGATACATCCACAACAGCAGCACCAGCACCGCCCCCGCCGACCGCAGGCCGGCAGAAAAGACGGGGCTGAACCCGCCCGATGTCACCTTGATCACCACTTGGTTAAAGCCAAGGTGAAAGGCAAAAGCCGTCAGCGCCACAGCGCCAATGAGATCCATATGAGATTTGCGGTCCATCGGGCCACAAACGGGCAGCAGCGCGGCGAAGTCAATGTGCAAAAGCCTGCCCATGGCGCAACCGGCCGGAATTTCCCCTCGCATCAACCGTCAAATCTGCCACTGTTGGGCCAAACATAACGGGAGATCTGTAGATGAGTTTGATGAAAACACTGGCAAAAGTGGCGGTTGGCGTGGCGCTGGCCAAGGGCGCAAGTTCGATGATGAAGAAAAGCGGCAGCGGCCAAGGTGCGGGCAGCGGGCTTGGTGGATTGCTGGGCGGTCTGGCAGGCGGGGGTGGCGGCGCGGCAGGCGGCGGGCTGAACGACATGTTGGGCGGTTTGCTGGGCGGTGCTGGCGGCACCAGCCGTGCGGGCAGCGCGGGCGGATTGGGCGGTTTGCTTGAACAATTGGGCGGCTCAAGCGGCGGCGGTAGCGGCCTTGGTGGATTGCTCGGCGGTTTGGCGGGGGCCGGCGGCGCGGGTGGATTGCTGGCGGGGGTCAGCAAGGCGATGGAGCAACGCCCTGCCCGCAACACATCCAGTTTTGGCGCGGTTTTGAACTCTCAATTTGACGCGACATCGGAGCCGGAGATTGAACCCTCGCAAGAACAGGAGGCCACCGCCGCGCTCATGCTGGCCGCGATGATCCAGGCGGCCAAATCTGATGGCACCTTCGACGAGGCGGAAAAAGAAAAACTGCTGGGCCAGTTGGGCGATGTGGATGCCGAAGAGGCTGCCTTTGTGCAGCAGCAATTGCAGGCGCCGGTGGACATCGACGGATTGGTGGCACAAGCGCCCCAAGGCATGGGGCCGCAGGTCTATGCGATGTCTGTGCTGGGCATTGATCTCGACACTCAGGACGAGGCGCAATATTTGCACCAACTCGCGCAGGGTCTGGGCCTGCAACCGGCCCAGGTAAATGAGATCCACGCCCAAATGGGCGTGCCGTCGCTTTACACCTGACAGCAAGGTCTTGTCTGAAAAAGAAAAACCTGCGCAACGGGCTTGCGTCGCACAGGAGTATTTTTGGCCAAAAAGGGCGCGGGGTCAGGCGGCTTTCTGACCGCCCGGTTTGCTGCCACCGCCGCCGCGCCGGCGTCTGCGGCCTGCGCCGGGTTTGCCGGGTGCGCCGCTGCCGGAGCCGCCGCCCCCCTGTTGGCGATTGCCGCCACCACCGCCGCCGCCCCCTGGGCGACCACCGCGTCCGCGGCCCCTGCCCTTGGGTTTGTCGGGGGCGTCAACGGCCTCCCACGGGCGACCTGAGGCCACAGGGATGCTGACGCCCATGGTTTTCTGGATCGCTTTCAATTCGCCCATCTCATCGGGTGCACAAAAGGCCACGGCCGCGCCGTCTTTGCCTGCGCGGGCGGTCCGGCCGATGCGGTGCACATAATTGTCCGGCACGTTTGGCAGGTCGTAATTGTAGACATGTTTAACGTCCGGAATATCCAGGCCGCGTGCCGCAACATCTGTTGCCACCAGAATCGACACGTCGCCGGACTTGAAGCCCGCGATGGCGCGGTCACGTTGACCCTGGGATTTGTTGCCATGGATGGATGCCGCATCAAAACCCGCCTTCACCAGCGTTTTCATCAGCTTTTCAGACCCGTGCTTGGTGCGGCCAAAGACCAGCGCCCGTTCACCGCGGTGTTTTGCCAGAAGCTCGATCAACAGATTGGTTTTCTCGGCCTTGGCGATGAAATGCACCTCTTGGGTGACTTTGTCTGCCGCTTTGCCCGGAGGGGACACTTCGATGCGGATCGGGCTGCGCAGATAACTGTTGGCGATCTCGTTCATCAGTTTCGGCATGGTCGCCGAGAACAGCATGGTCTGGCGTTCCTTGGGGATCACCGACGAGATTTTGCGCAGATCGTGGATAAAGCCCATGTCGAGCATCTGGTCCGCCTCGTCCAGCACCAGAAAAGTGGTTTCGTCCAGCCGCACGGCACGGCGGTCCATCAGATCCAGCAGCCGGCCAGGTGTGGCCACCAGCAGATCCACCCCTTTGGCGAGGCGGCTGATTTGTGGATTGATCGACTGGCCGCCGACAACCATCTGCACCTTCAAAGGCGTGCGTTCGCAAAACCCTTTGAGGTTCTGCATGATCTGTTGGGCCAGCTCCCGCGTTGGGGCCAGAACCAGACCGCGTACGGATTTCGGGCTGGGCCGCTGCGCCATCTCAAGCATCTGCGCCACAAGCGGCACACCAAAAGCCGCCGTCTTGCCGGTGCCGGTTTGCGCCAGCCCCATCACATCGCGCCCGTTCAGCGCATGCGGAATTGCCTGTCTCTGGATCGGTGTCGGGTCTTTGAGACCCATTTCATTCAGACGCTCCACCAGTTTTGGCGGCAGGTCCATCATGTCAAAATCGCTCATCTTACGTCTTTCCAACGCCTTGAGGCATCGCCCCGGCGCTTCTTCTTATTGCATCACGCCTCTCAAGGCGCAGGCAGGGTCACGCAAAACAGATCGCACGCGCGGGCCATATGCCACACACCTGTCTGATGCGTTTGGCCCCACGCGTGATTTTGGGAACAAGAGGCGAAGCTTACAAGCCGGACTGTTGGGGCGTATCCCCGGCACCGGAACTGCTCACGCGGCAGAAGCATCACTTGAGCGGTCAAATGGGGGTTCGCGGCGCGAAAGTCAACCTCTGCGGTCAAAAGCCTGTAGAACTGCGGCGCGAACACCGCTAAGACGGGGGCTCTTTGACGATCAGGCGACCGGGGGCGGCCCATGAGTACATCCATCATCACCCGCTGCGAAAGCATGGGGCTGCGCATGACAGGCCAGCGCCGCATCATCGCCCAGGTCATCGAAGACAGCCGCGACCACCCGGATGTCGAAGAGTTGTTCACGCGTGCCTCCGCGCTGGATGGTGCAATCTCGATTGCCACGGTATATCGCACGGTCAAACTCTTTGAGGAGGCGGGCATCCTCGACAAGCTGGAATTTGGTGACGGGCGCGCACGCTATGAAGATGCAGAGCGCGATCACCATGACCATCTGATTGATCTCAATTCCGGCAAGGTCATCGAATTTGTAGATGCCGAAATTGAGCAATTGCAGGAACGCATCGCCAAGAAGCTGGGATACGAGCTGCGCGGGCACCGGATGGAGCTTTACGGCGTCCCGCTCAAGAAAGGCAGCTAGGCGGCGCCCTCTTTGCGTCGTTGACGGGCCAACATCGCGGGCAAAACAAAGCTGAGCACCACAAGCCGCATGATATGGCAGGCCGCGACGAAGCCGGGGATCACGCCCAGCACCGCGCCCATCGCGATCATCGTTTCAAAACCGCCGGGTGCAAAGGCGACCAGCACATGCGCCAAAGGCATGCCCAGTGCCAGGCCAACCGGCACTGCGCCAAGCGCCGCCAGCCCGACCGCAACGCCGGTGATCGCCAAACCGGCCATGAGCCCACTGGTCAGCCGCGCCAATGTCACCCCTGAAAACCGTGTCCCGATCAACCCGCCCAGCACCAGATAGGCCGGCAGGATCAACCATGCGGGCAAGACACCGGGCGTCAATTCCGTCACATGACCAAGTGCACTGACCGCCATGCCGCCCAACAACAACGGCGCCGGCACGTTCCAACGCATGAACAAATAGCCAACCCCAGAGGCCAGAACCGCAAGAACAGCAATCACCAGCAGGCTCATCTGATCGCCTTGCGGGGCAACATTGCCCGACACTTCGATCCCCATGGCAAGGGCGACAAAGGGCACCACAATCGTCAGCGACAACAGCCGCACCGATTGCGTGATCGAGATCCGCGCCACGTCAGAACCACCGTCGGTTGCGATGGCCATGACAAAGCTAAGATGCCCCGGCGCAGAGGCAAGGATGGCCGAGCGCGGATCAAATCCGAACCCGCGTACCAGCATGAACCGGCACAGGACCAGGATCGCCCAGATGATCAGCGCCATAAAGACAAAGGCCAATGGCCAGCGCAGCATCGCCGCCAGCGCATCCGCGTCGAACCCCGCCCCGACCGCGATCCCCAGCAGCAGGAAACACAAATCGCGAAGCCGGGGGTCAACACCAGTCGTCAGGCCGCCCAAGCCCGCCAATGTCACCGCGATTGCCGGGCCAAGCAACATATAGACCGGCGCGTTTATGGCCCATCCCAGGGCAGCACCTGCGATCGCAATGGCAAGAGTGATTGCGGAGGTGAGCGGGGAAATCCGGGAAACATCGTTTTGCATGCCTCGTGCTATCATCGGTTGCAGGCAGCTTCCAGCCGCACTTGCCCTTGGCCGCCAAAACCGTCATGGCGGGGAAAAGACAATCGGCTGGGATCTGAACATGGACAACTTTTGCGGCGCCGTCCTAATGGTATTGGCGATGCTGGGCTTTGCGCTTGAGGATATGTTCATCAAGCTGCTGGCCGACGCGCTGCCCATTGGGCAGATCCTGTTGATGCTGGGCATTGGCGGATCGGCGGTCTTTGGCGCGGTGGTTCTGGCACAGGGCAAATCCCTGTTCACCCGTGAAATGCTGTCCTGGCCCATCCTGGCCCGCGCGATGGGCGAGTTGATCGGCGCACTGACCTTTGTCTCGGCCATCGTGCTGACCCCGATCTCCAGCGCTTCGGCGATTTTGCAGGCCACCCCGCTGGTGGTCACACTGGGCGCGGCACTGTTCCTGGGCGAGCCTGTGGGCTGGCGCCGGTGGAGCGCGATTTTTGTCGGGCTGTTTGGTGTCTTGCTGATCATCCGGCCTGGCATGGACAGCTTTGAACTATTGTCCATTCTGGCCCTGATCGCGGTCTTTGCACTGGCGCTGCGGGATCTGTCCACGCGCAAGATCCCGCCAAGCGTGTCGTCGATGCAGCTCAGCTTTGTTGGCTTTGTTTCCGTGCTGCCTGCGGGGGTGATCTTGTTGTTTTTCACCGGCGAAAGCCTTGTCGCGCCGACCTCTGGCGGTTGGATCAAGGTTATCTCGGCCATCACCATTGGCCTTTTTGCCTATTACGCCATTGTTGCCGCAACGCGCGTAGGTGACATCGGCTTTGTCACGCCCTTCCGTTATACGCGGCTGATTTTTGCGCTGATTGCAGGTGTCGTCATCTTTGACGAATCCCCCGATACGCTGACCCTGCTGGGGGCGGCCATCATTGTGGCCTCCGGCATCTATACCGTCTGGCGCGAACGCAAAATCAGGCCGCTACAGTAAGCCGCCTTTCCAACCCGGCCCTGCCTCGTTAAAACGCACTCGACTTGAGCCAAAAGGACATTGCCCATGAGCACGATCATCGACATCCACGCCCGCGAAATCCTCGACAGCCGGGGCAACCCGACAGTGGAGGTTGATGTGATCCTCGAAGACGGCACCATGGGCCGCGCCGCTGTGCCATCGGGCGCATCCACCGGCGCTTATGAGGCCGTAGAACGCCGCGATGGCGACAAATCGCGTTATCTGGGCAAAGGCGTGCTGGAAGCCTGCGCCGCCGTGAACGGCGAGATTGCCGAGGCGCTGGTCGGCATCGACGCCACCGAACAGGTCGAGATTGACGAAAGCATGATCGAACTGGACGGCACCGAGAACAAATCCCGCCTCGGCGCCAATGCCATCCTTGGTGTTTCGCTGGCCGCAGCCAAGGCGGCGGCAGATTTCTGCACGCAGCCGCTCTATCGCTATGTCGGCGGCACCTCTGCCCGCATCCTGCCGGTGCCGATGATGAACATCATCAACGGGGGCGAACATGCCGACAACCCGATCGACATCCAGGAATTCATGATCATGCCGGTCAGCGCCACCAACATCCGCGATGCGGTGCGCATGGGCGCGGAGGTGTTCCATACCCTGAAGAAAGAACTGTCTGACGCGGGCCTTTCGACCGGCATCGGCGATGAGGGTGGTTTTGCACCCAACATCAGCTCTGCCCGTGATGCGCTTGATTTCATTCTGAAATCTGTCGAGAAGGCTGGGTATAAGCCTGGGGAAGATATTCACCTCGCCCTGGATTGTGCTGCAACCGAATACTACAAGAATGGTCGCTATGAATTGGCAGGCGAAGGCAAATCCCTGACCAGCGAAGAGAATGTCGACTATCTCGCGGCGCTGGTTGCGGACTATCCGATCATCTCCATCGAGGATGGCATGTCCGAAGATGACTGGGACGGCTGGAAAGCCCTCACGGACAAGTTGGGCGACAAGATCCAGCTGGTAGGCGACGATCTGTTTGTGACCAACCCTGCCCGCCTTGCCACCGGGATCGAACGTGGCAGCGCCAATTCGATGCTGGTCAAGGTCAACCAGATCGGCACCCTGACCGAAACGCTCAAGGCGGTCGATATGGCCCACCGGGCCGGGTTTACCAATGTGATGTCGCACCGTTCGGGCGAAACAGAGGACGCAACAATCGCCGATCTGGCGGTTGCCACCAACTGCGGCCAGATCAAAACCGGATCGCTCGCACGATCTGACCGGCTGGCGAAATACAATCAGTTGATCCGCATCGCAGAATCGCTGGGTGAAACGGCTGAATATGCCGGGCGCAGCATTCTGAAGTAAATCAAACGAACGGATTGACCGGGTTACACGCCCGGTCAATCTTCGATCTGGAATGTCGCTTTTGCCACCTTGCGCAATTGCTGATCGCTGCCACTCTGTGTCTGGATTACACAGGACAAGATCATGGCATTTCTTACCCCTCTCACTTTAGCAATGGTCAAACAGGCCGAGAAACGTGTCGGCGTGACATTTGATTACGTGCGCAAGATCGCACAGACAGACTTTGGCCTGTTGTTGAGATACAACAAGGTTTTTGGTTTCCTGGATCCGCGCAAACATCTCCCTGCAAAAGCCTATCACGCCGCCCGCTTGCGCGGCGCCCTGGCCGCCGATTGTGGCACCTGCGTCGAGGCCGAGATCAATCTGGCGCTGCAAGCCGGGCTCAGCAAAACCTTGGTCAAGGCGATCCTGAACAGCACGGCAGACGGCCCGCTGGGCGCGGTGATCGCCCTGACAGATGCAGTTGTCGGAGGCAAACAGGACGCGCCCGATGCCCGTGCAGACGTCCTGAAGGCTTACGGCGAAGCGGGGCTGATCGAATTATCCTTCGCAATGAACGGCGCCGCCCTGCTTCCCGGTGTCAAACGGGCCATGGGCTATGCCACCACCTGCAACCTGTCGATGATGAAGGCACTGTCATGACCGCCGAACAGATTATCGCTCACCTTGGTCTTTCCCCGCACCCCGAAGGTGGACATTACCGACAAACATGGACAGCGACAAATGAGGGCCGCGCCACCGGAACCTGCATCTATTTTCTTTTGAAATCAGGCGAATGCAGCCATTGGCACAGGGTGGATGCAACCGAGATCTGGCTCTATCACGCAGGTGCACCGCTGGTGTTGTCGATGGCAGCAACCGACACAGGGCCAGCGCAAGACCATCTGCTGACACCGGACCTGTCCAAAGGTGCGCCACAAATCATCGTGCCGGAGAACCATTGGCAGGCGGCCCGTTCCACTGGCGATTACACCTTGGTCAGCTGTACCGTTTCGCCGGGGTTCGAGTTTGCGGGCTTCACCCTCGCCGCGCCGGATTTTGATATCCCGCGGTAAATGGGGGGCCAGCCCCCATCGCCGCTGCGCGGCGCTTCCCCCGGAGGTTTTTTGGCCAAATGAAGACCAGAGCGCCTTTTTCTTCATTTGGCCCTTAAACCTCTGGGGTCCGGGGCAAAGCCCCGGGTATTTGCCAAACAGAACAGCCCTTTGTTAAGGCCAGCTGACCGTTCCGCCGCCCACAGCCGCGCGCACACCGGTGGTGCCGGGACAGGACGTGGGCAAGCCGCGTGCCACGCGCACCGCGAGATAAGCAAAGGCCTGCGCCTCCAGCATATCACCGTCAAGTCCGATCTCTTCGACCGGCATGACAGGGCAATCAAGACTCACCGCCAGCATCTGCATCAGCACCGGATTGTTGCGCCCGCCGCCCGTCACCAGAACCCGTGTGGGCGGCTTGGGGCAATGTTGCATCGCCTCGGCCACGCCAGCGGCGCACATGGCGGTCAATGTGGCAGCGGCATCGGCATCGGACAGCTCGTTCACCAGCGCCACCATCTCGGCAAAATCGTTTCGGTCCAGTGACTTGGGCGGCATCTTTGCAAAGTATGGCTCCGCCAGAAACAGCTCAAGCGCGCCCTGTTCAACCTGACCTTTGGCGGCGATCCTGCCGCCTTCGTCAAAGGCCAGATCCAGACGCGATTGCATCAGGTCGTTGACCGGCGCATTGGCGGGACCGGTGTCGAATGCCAATAGCGCCCCTTCCGCCTGAGGTTTTTCAAATGCGGGATCAACCCATGTCAGATTGCCAACACCGCCCAGATTGAGAAAGGCAACGGGCGCGTCCATCTTGGCCCAGCGGGCGCAAGCATGGTGGAAAAACGGCGCCAGCGGCGCCCCTTCGCCGCCCAGTTCCACGTCGGCGCTGCGGAAATCCCAGACCACCGGCAGACCCAATACATCAGCCAAAGCGGCGCCATTCCCGACTTGCAATGTGCCTTGCAGGCGCGGGGCATGGGCCAAAGTTTGACCATGAAATCCAATCAATTCAACGCCTTCGAAACCTGCAAGCAGTTCTAGATGGGCGGCTTCGACCACCTTTGCTGCCGCCTCGACCTCGTCCCCCGACCATTTGCCAAATCCTGCGGCAATGGTGGCGCGTTCGCCGGGGCCATAGGGGCGATAGCCGCTTGGCCCGAACCCCAAAATCTGATGCCCGTCGGTGGTCAGCACCGCCGCGTCCACCCCGTCCAGTGAGGTGCCGGACATCGCCCCCAATGCCACAACCGGGCCTGTTTTTCCGATGGCCTTATTCATGGCCTTTTCCTTTGACTGCTCTGCGCCTATAGATTGCCCCGCAATTCAAGCCCGAGGCAAGTGATCATGACCTACCATCCCAAATCGGAATTCATCCACACGATGAAAGAGCGCGGCTTTCTCGCCGATTGCACCGATTATCAGGGCCTTGACGAGGCGCTGCTTAAGGGCGGACAGCCGGGCTATATCGGTTTTGATGCCACTGCCAAATCGCTGCATGTGGGCTCGCTGATCCAGATCATGATGCTGCGCTGGTTGCAAAAATCGGGCGGCAAGCCAATCACCTTGATGGGCGGCGGCACAACCAAGGTGGGCGATCCGTCGTTCCGCGCCGATGAACGCCCTCTGCTTGGCCCCGAACAGATTGACGACAACATCGCTGGCATCAAGAAGGTGTTTTCGGCCTATCTGACCTATGGCGATGGCCCGTCGGATGCGATGATGATCAACAATGCCGAATGGCTGGACGGGTTGAACTACCTCGATTTTCTGCGTGACATCGGCCGGCATTTCTCGATCAACCGGATGCTGAGCTTTGAAAGCGTCAAGTCGCGGTTGGACCGAGAGCAAAGCCTGTCGTTCCTCGAATTTAACTACATGATCTTGCAAGCCTATGATTTCATGGAATTGCATCGCCGCTATGGCTGTATCCTGCAAATGGGTGGGTCGGACCAATGGGGCAATATCGTCAACGGGATCGACCTGACCCGACGGGTGATTGACGGTGAGGTCTATGGCCTGACGTCGCCCTTGCTGACCACCTCGGATGGCAAAAAGATGGGCAAAAGCCAGGCCGGCGCGATCTGGCTGAATGGCGATATGTTGTCGCCGTATGAGTTCTGGCAGTTCTGGCGCAACACGACCGATGCCGATGTGGGCCGGTTCCTCAAGCTTTATACCGAACTGCCGGTGGATGAATGTGACCGTCTGGGTGCCCTCGCCGGGTCCGAGATCAACGAAGCCAAGGTGCGGCTGGCCAATGAGGTCACGGCGCTGTTGCATGGTGCGGAGGCCGCACAGGCGGCAGAGGCGACGGCACGTGAGGTGTTTGAAAAGGGCGGTGTGGGCGACGATCTGCCGACATTGACCCTGTCGCCGGCGGAGCTGGGCGATGGCATTTCTATCGTGCAACTGATCGTGAAATCCGGCCTGGCGGGTTCTGGCAAAGAGGCCAAGCGCTTGATCGCAGAGAACGGTGCCAAACTGGATGACGCCCCGCTGACCAATGCTGGCCTGATGATTGACGCGGCTGCCCTGTCGAGCCCCATAAAACTCTCCGCCGGGAAAAAACGCCATGCGCTTGTAAAATTGGGTTAACCTTGGCCTGGTCGCGGGCCTGTGCATGTCCGCGACACCGGGATTGGCCAATTGTCTGCCAAAGTCCCTTGCAAAGCTTGTGAGACCGCAAACTGCTCAGGCGGTCTGTCGCGGGGAGGCACTGATCCCGTTCGACATAAAAACCCGCTATATCGGAGAGGGCGGCTACCACGCCTTTGCCACGAAATCGCGCAAAGCCGGGCGGAGTAAGACCTTTTATGAAGTCGGCATCGTAACCCACGCGGGCACGCCGATCCCGTCAGTTGCACAGGCCCAGAAGATGATGGGGCATTTCGAGCGGCGCAGAAAATGTCCTGCCAGCGATCTTCGGTATTCATCGAGCAGTGCAACCCTTTTTCGGATTACCTGTTCGCAGGGTGACAAACGCTGACCACAAGCGTGCTAACCGCAAATTAACCATGGGCGGGCTTAATCCGGCGCATGTTCGATGCGGCCCGCCCTTCAACACACGCCTTGCTGCAAGACCCCGCCTTTGTGGCGGCGCTGCGGTTGTGTGGGCAAAATCCGATTGTGTTGCCGGATAGAACAGTTCTGCTCAAACGCCGGTTCTTTGGCATGCCCGTCCTGATGCTGCCCCGCGCCTTGCCACCCGACGATCTGATCGAACAGTTGAAGGCCGCCGGGGTGCAGCGCTTGCCGCTGGTTTTGTCACCGGAGCGGCCATGGCACCGCCCGCGGGCGCTACGACTGCACCGGCCCCAAACGATCGCGAAGGTTGATCTGCGGCCTTCTGCGGAGGTTTTGCGGGACAGGTTGCACTGCAAGTGGCGCAATCAGTTGAAACGCGCCGAAGCTGGGCCGTTGAAATTGCGGCATAGCCATCTGCCCGCCGACCCGGATCATCCCGTCTTGCGACGAGAGGCGGCGCAGGCACGAGCGCGCGGATATGCACATTGGCCCGCCCCCCTGACCGCCGCTTTTGCCAAGGCTGCGCCAGAGCAGACCCATCTGTTCACCGCCAATCTCAAGGGGCAACCCGTCGCGCATATGCTGTTTTTGTCCCACGGCGGGCGGGCCAGCTATCACATCGGTCACACCACCGCGCGGGGCAAGGCGCATTGCGCCCATAACCTGCTGATGTGGCGGGCCTTTTGCGATCTGGCGCAGCGCGGCATTGAAGAGATTGATCTGGGGCTGCTGGACCCGCGTACGCCGGGCTTGAACCGGTTCAAACTGCGCAGCGGCGCAGAAATGGTGCGGACCGGCGGCACATGGTTGCGCTGGCGGCCCTGGGCCTGATCAACCGGCCGCCTTTTCCTCAAGTTCCAGCCATTCTTCCTCGGAAGCGGCCAGTTTCTCCTGACGCTGCACCAAGGCCTCGGTTGCTTTTCTGAATTTGACCGGCTCACGGGTGAACAGATCAGGATCTGCCAGCAATTCCTCAAGCTTGCCGATCTCGGCCTCCAACCGTTCCAGTTCCGCGGGCAATGCCTCAAGCCGGTGTTTTTCGGTGAAGCTCAGCCCCTTTTTGCTGGCTTTGTCTTGCTTGGGCCGTGCCACGGCGGCTTTCTTGGTCTCGGACACGCTTTGGGCAAAATCGTCCTGCCCGCGCTGCGCCAGATAATCGCTCCAGCCCCCGGCATAGACCGTGGCCTTGCCGCCGCCCTCCATCGCAATGGTGGTGGCGGCAACACGGTCCAGAAAATCGCGGTCGTGGCTGACAAGGATCACGGTGCCGTCGTAATTGCCCAGCAGTTCTTGCAACAGATCCAGCGTTTCGACGTCCAGATCGTTTGTCGGTTCGTCCAAAATCAACAGGTTGCTGGACCGCGCCATGATCTTGGCCAGCAAGAGCCGCGCCTTTTCGCCACCCGAGAGGGAGCGCACGGGTGCCCGTGCCTGCGCCTCATCAAACAGAAATTCCTTAAGATATCCAACCACATGCTTGGGGTTGCCGCGCACCAAGACCTGATCGGCCTTGCCCGACACACGCATGTCTGGATCACCCGTGAGGCTTTCCCACAGCGTCATATCGCCATCAAGCTGCGCCCGCGCCTGATCAAACAGCGCCAGTTCCAGATTGGTGCCCAGTTTCACCGTGCCGCTGTCCGGTTCTTCGCGGCCGATCAGCATATTGAGCAAGGTGGTTTTGCCCACGCCGTTGGGACCAACCAGCGCGATCCGGTCGCCGCGTTGCACCGTCAGCGAGAAATCCTTGACGATGGTCTTGTCGCCGAACCCTTTGCTTAGCCCCGCCACCTCGATCACTTTGCGACCGGATTTGGGACCGGCGTCCAGTTCCATCGCAGCGGTGCCCTGACGATTGATCTGCGCCGCCCGCTGCGCCCTCAGATCCTGCAACGCCCGCACCCTACCCTGATTGCGCTTGCGCCGCGCCGAGATACCCTCAACCGCCCAACGCGCCTCCGCCTTGATCTTGCGGTTCAGCTTATGACGCTGCATGTCCTCTTCTTCCCACAGGGTGTCGCGCCACGCCTCAAAAGCGGCAAAGCCTTTCTCCTGCCGGCGTACCATGCCGCGATCGATCCAAAGGGTCGCGCGGGTCAGCTCTCGCAGGAAGGCGCGGTCGTGGCTGATGATTACAAAGGCGGTGCGGGTGTTCTTCAGCTCCTGTTCGAGCCAGGCAATCGCTTCGATATCAAGGTGGTTGGTTGGCTCGTCCAGCAGCATCAATTCGGGCTCTTCGGCCATCAGGCGTGCCAAGGCGGCCCGCCGCCGTTCGCCGCCGCTGGCCGTGGCCACAGGGCGTGCGGGATCAAACTTGAGCCCCTCGCCCGCGCGTTCCACTTTGTACATTTCACCCGGATCAAGGCTGTGGGCGGCAAATTCGCCCAAGGTCTCAAACCCGCTCAGATCCGGATCCTGTTCCATATAGCCGACACTGACGCCCGGCCCGGCAATCACATCGCCGCGGTCGGCCTCGACCAACCCGGCCATAACCTTCATCAAGGTGGATTTGCCCGACCCGTTGCGCCCGACAAGCGCCACGCGGTCCCCCGGCTGTATCACCAGCGAAAGTCCGTCAAACACAGGATCGCCGCCAAAGGTCAGCGATATTTCATTCAGTTGTAAAAGAGGTGCGCGTGCCATGGCAGCCAGCTATCGGTCAGCAGCGCCAAGGTCAATTGCCCCTGCCCGATTATTCCGGGCTAGACAAGCGCCCGCAAAAGCCGTTTGCGCGCCGCTGGAATCGCCCCGATCTCCAGCCCGGTAAAAACATGCAGCGTGTTCATCTGGTGATCGACCACCGCATGATCGCTGACCCAGCCGCCCATCATCAAATAGCTGCGCAGCAAGGGGGGCATTCGCAGCATGGCCTGCTTCATATCCGGCTTGCGGCGCAGCTTGGCCGCAAAACGGAATACATTCGGTGCTTTGATTTGAGGCAGCCAGCGTTTCGGCGCCAAATGCCGCGCCCTGAGCACGGCAAAAGCGTCCAGATATTGCGCCGTTTCGACCCCGGCAAAAGAAGAACAGCCAAACAGCATACCCACGCCCTGGCTGTCCACATAATCAGTCATCGCCGCCCAGGCGAGGCGCAGGATGTCCGGGTCCGTGCGATCCGGCGTAACGCAAAACCGCCCCACCTCCATCATCAACCCGTCATATGAGGAAAGCGCACTGAGCTCATAGAACTGCGCGGCATAGGACGATGGCAGATCGCACCCTTGCAGCGGCAAAAGCCGGAAACAGCAGACCAAACTGCCATCTGCGGTGTCTTCGAGCAGGATATGAACGCTTTTGGCATCAAACGCATCGCGGTCCGCAGGTATATCCAGACCAAAACACCGCGCCCGCAGCGCTTGCGCCGCGGCGATATCCGACGGGTCATCCGTTTGACGCGCTGTATATCTGCCTTTTTCAAGCACGATCATGCCAGCCTCTTTCGATCAGCGTTGCACGGCCCGATGATAGACCACAAAACGTAACCGGAACATGACCGAAAGAATCAGCCGTTGAACCCGGCAGGCGTGATCCGGCCAATGCTGCCCAAGAGCTGACGCAGGAAGGTTTTGTTGCTGACGGGCGAGGAGGTCACGCGCCGCTCAAGCGGGACAACTCGCCCGTCTTCGAGGCCGAACCGTTCGATGTTCTGCACAATGCCTGCGTCTGAGAAGCTGATGGCGAGGACTTCACGCTCAATCTCGCGGTTGGCAAGCGGGCCAAGGGCGCGTTTGCGCGAACGCACGTAGTAATAGCCCGAGTTGGTCAGAACCCCCGCAGAGGCTGGCGTGCCGATCTTTTCCGCGACAGATGCGCGGGTATCGACACCAACCGTGATCTGGTCCAGATCTTCTTTTGGTGGGATATATCCATGGTTCTGATATTTGGCGGCACAGGCCCCGAGGGCAAGGATCAAGCCAAAGGATGCAGCCCGAATTGCCATAATGCTGGCGCGGCTCTTGTTACGCATGTGGTCTGCCCTCTTGCCCTTGGATGTTCTGGCTTTTATTCCGCATACACCAAGGAGCCCCTTGGTTTCAAGAAACGAAAGAAGGCTTGCCATGTCTCGCACCCCTCCCAGTGACACCGCGTTTCGCGTTTCAGAGCTGTCGCAAAGCGCTGACAACAGTTTTGCCCTGCGCCCAGATGCACCGCAGCGCGATCTGATTGCACAGGAACTGGACCTCAGCGCCCTGCGCAAGCTGGCCTTTGAGGGCGTCATAGCCCCCCAAGGCAAATCCGACTGGACCCTCAAGGCCCGCCTTGGCGCCACCGTGGTACAGCCCTGCGTTGTCACGCTGGAGCCTGTGACCACTCGCGTTGACGTGGATGTGACCCGGCATTTTGTCAGCGATTATGAAGACATCGAAGAAGCCGAGGCAGAAATGCCCGAAGACGACAGCACCGAAGCCCTTGGCCAATGGATTGATCCGGCCATGGTGATGATGGAGGCATTGGCCCTTGCTGTGCCGGATTATCCGCGCAAAAGCGATGCAGAATTGGGCCAGATGGTATATACAAAACCCGGACATGCCCCGATGACGGACGAGGACGCCCGGCCCTTTGCCGGCCTGGCCGCACTGAAGGGACAGTTGGAAAAGGATGAGGACTAGCGCAAGATCGCGCAGGCCGAATTACGGGCTTGCATCGTCACAATTTCGCAGTATTTTGCCGCCCTCACCCCAATTAAGGTTGGACATTGCGGGGCCTTGGGCCTAAAGCGGCGTCACGCCCGATCAGGGGATAGATGAAACACGGGTCCGGCCAGCGCATTTTGGCTCCGACCCCCGAATGACAAAGGCACCAGACATGGCTGTCCAGCAGAATAAAGTTTCCAAGTCGCGCCGCAACAACCGCCGCGCACACGATTCGCTCTCCGCAGAGAATCCAAACGAATGCTCCAACTGTGGTGAGCTGAAACGCCCACACCACGTTTGCGCATCTTGCGGTCACTACAACGACAACGAAGTTGTCGCGCTGACCGACGAGATCGATCTGGAAGACGACGCAGCATAAGCGCGCTCATCCTCTGTTCGCAGATCATATAAGGCATTCGCAGTCATGACGGCCCAGACCGATCAGAACAAAGCGAAAGCCAGACACACCCTCATTTCCGTGGATGCCATGGGGGGTGATCAAGGCCCGGCAGCTGTAGTTGCCGGGTGTTCTTTGTCTGCAAAGTTGAATTCCGACATCGGCTTTATTTTGCACGGCGACGCGGCCGAATTGACCGCTTTGGTGGCGAAACGACCCGAACTGTCCGGGCGTTGCGAAATTCGCGGCGCCAGCGGCGTTGTCACGATGGATGACAAGCCCAGCCAAGTGGTGCGCACCGGCAAGGACACCTCGATGTGGTCTGCCATTGAATCGGTCCGCTCCGGCGAGGCGGCTGTGGCCGTGTCTTGCGGCAACACCGGTGCCTTGATGGCCATCTCGATGATCCGCCTGCGCAAATTGCCCGGTGTAAACCGTCCCGCGATTGCGGTCCTCTACCCCTCCTCCAATCCGCATGGGTTCAATGTCATGCTGGATGTGGGCGCCGATGTGCGGGCAGACGCCGATGATCTGATGCGCTTTGCCCTGATGGGGATTTCCTACGCCCGCAACGGCATGGACCTGCCGCGCCCGCGCGTTGGCCTGCTGAACGTCGGCACCGAGGAACACAAGGGCCGCAGCGAGCTCAAGGAAGCCTATGATCTGATTCGACAGCGCGAAACCGAAGCAGGCTTTGAATTTGTCGGCTTTGTTGAAGGCGGTGATATTTCGGGCAATGTGGCGGATGTGATCGTCACCGACGGCTTTACCGGCAACGTCGCAATCAAAACCGGCGAAGGTACGGCAAACCTGGTCAGCCTGCGCCTGCGCGAGGCGTTCAACCATTCCATCCTGTCCAAATTGGCCGCCCTTCTGGCCTATCCATCCCTGATGCGCCTGCGCAAGAAGATCGATCCGCGCCGCGTCAATGGCGGGGTGTTTCTGGGTCTCAATGGCACAGTGGTCAAATCCCACGGCTCCGCCGATGCCACAGGCGTCTCGGCGGCCATCAAACTGGCGGCACAATTGTCAGAGAACCAGTTCAACGATAAGCTGGCAGCCCGTGTCGCTGCCACACTACCGACTGAGGAATAACCCTGATGAGCCTGCGCGCTGTTGTGATCGGCTGCGGCCACTACCTGCCTGAACGTGTTGTTGAAAACGTCGAGTTTGAAGCAACGCTGGACACCAACGACGAATGGATTCGCAGCCGTTCAGGGATCGAACGCCGCCATTTCGCGGCTGAGGGTGAAACCACCTCCAATATGGCAACAGCCGCTGCCACAGCGGCCCTGAAGGACGCAGGACTGGTCGCAGATGACGTCGATGCCATCATCGTGGCCACATCCACCCCTGACCTGACCTTCCCCAGCACCGCAACCATGGTACAGGCCGAATTGGGCATGACCCGCGGCTTTGCCTTTGACGTGCAGGCCGTTTGCGCCGGATTTGTCTATGCGCTCAGCAACGCCAACGCCCTGATCATCTCAGGCCAGGCCAAGCGCGTGCTGGTGATTGGCGCCGAAACCTTCAGCCGCATCATGGACTGGACCGACAGATCCACATGCGTCTTGTTTGGCGATGGCGCAGGCGCATTGCTGCTCGAAGCGCAGGACGGCGCAGGCACGCCCGCAGATCGCGGCATCCTGTCAACGGATTTGAACTCAGACGGTCGTTACCGCGACCTGCTTTATGTGGATGGCGGCGTGAGCACTGGCACCACAGGATATCTGCGGATGCAGGGCAATCAGGTGTTTCGCCATGCGGTCTCCAAACTGGCAGCCACCGCCACAACCGCAATGGAGCGTGCGGGCGTCAGTGCAAGCGAGATCAACTGGATCGTGCCCCACCAGGCCAATATCCGGATCATTCAAGGCACTGCAAAAAAACTGGACCTCCCGATGGAGCAGGTTGTTGTCACCGTTCAGGATCACGGCAACACCTCAGCCGCCTCCATTCCGCTGGCCCTGTCTGTGGGCCGTAACCGTGGCCAGATCAAGCAGGGCGATCTGATCGTGACAGAGGCGATCGGCGGCGGGCTGGCCTGGGGCGCCGTGGTTCTGCGCTGGTAAACGCCTGAGATCAGGACCAAAAAAATGCAACTCAATCATGCGTTGCAAGCCATTGATATTGACTCCGAATTTCCCAACGGCCTATGTTGATCAAAACATGGGGGATGGAATGTCGAATAAGACTTTAACGCGTATGGACCTGAGCGAGGCGGTTTTCCGCGAGGTCGGTCTGTCACGCAACGAAAGCGCACAGCTGGTTGAAACCGTTCTGGACCATATGTCCGATGCATTGGTGGCCGGTGAACAGGTTAAGATCTCGTCTTTTGGAACCTTCTCCGTGCGGGACAAAACCGCCCGTGTCGGCCGCAACCCAAAGACCGGTGAAGAGGTTCCGATCAACCCGCGCCGCGTGCTGACCTTCCGCCCATCGCACCTGATGAAAGACCGGGTCGCGGACGGGAACAAGTCCTGATCTGATGGCCAAATCGCCCGACGCATTCCGCACCATTTCCGAGGTCGCAGACTGGCTGGGCATTCAGGCCCATGTGCTGCGCTTTTGGGAAAGCAAATTCACGCAGGTCAAACCGATCAAACGCGCAGGTGGACGGCGGTATTACCGGCCTGCCGACATGATGCTTCTGGGCGGGATCAAACAACTTTTGCACGAAGACGGCCTGACGATCAAAGGCGTGCAAAAGATCCTGCGCGAAGAAGGCATGAGCCATGTCGCAGAAATGTCACCGCCCCTGGATGAGCTGACATTGCAGCAAATTGGCGAAGACACCAGCGTCTTGCAACAGGCCGAAGTGCCTGTGACCATTGCCGAAGAACCCAAAGGCGTGGTGCTGAGCTTTGAGACGAAATCTCCCGAAGATGACATCAAGATAAGCACCGAAGATACTGATAAAAAAGAAACATCCGGTCAAGTTCAAGCGATGGATGAAGAGGCGCAGTCGCCGGCCAATCCCGCCGCCACGCCAGCGGATGACCAGCCCGAAGCGCAATCACCGGCGCCGCCAGATGTAACTGACGCAACGCCGTCCGCCCAGGACAGCGCACCGCCACCCCCCGCCGTTCCGGACAGGTCGGACAGTCCGGCACCGCCACCCCCTGCCGCACCACAAGCGCCGCTTGCTGCCGATGACCAGTCCGCCAAAAACCCCGCATCAGAGGCAACGCCAGTGGCCGCGTCCGGCGACACTGAAAACGCTCCGCAGGAAGGTGCTGAAACAGACCGGCCCAGACCGACGCCAGAGCAAACCGCCGCTGCCGCCATCCCGGACTTCTTGCGCCGTCCATTGACGCCGGAAGCGCCCAAGGCCAGCGACAATCCGCCCGCCGCACCAGAGGTATCCCCGCCGGCCGAGGAACAGCCTCCGCAAGCACCCGTAGCCGTATCGCAAGCTGCCGAACCCGAGCCCACACCAGAGCCAGAGGCCGCGCCGCCCGCACCCAAACCCCGGATCATTGACGGACCTCCGATCACACCGGAGGACCAGATCGAAGCCAGCCCCGCCGTTTTGAGCGCTGCGTTTCGCGCCAAGCGCCTCACGCCAGATCAGGCCCGCCTTGCCGCACCGCTTTTGCAAAGGCTCACAGCCTTGCGCGATTCGATGGCCGCCAGCAGGCGCGGCGGTGCAAGCGCCGGACCAAAAGACTAAACCCATGCAATCGGTGGCAATTCCCTCTTGCACCAGCGGCAAGATCAGGTATGAACCGCCTCAAGTCGGGCTATGGCGCAGCCTGGTAGCGCGTCCGTCTGGGGGACGGAAGGTCGCAGGTTCGAGTCCTGCTAGCCCGACCAACACAACATCAAACCGCCCGCGCCCTTGGGACGCGGGCGTTTGTTTTTGAAGAAAGAGCGGCGCAATGAACGGCGTGATCCCGAACCAGCATATCTCCGGCATGATCAAGAACGGCGCCATCACCGCATCTCCTGCGGTGATCCCAGAACAGATCCAACCTGCCAGCCTTGATCTGCGCCTCGGCACCGTTGCGTACCGTGTTCGGGCCTCGTTTCTGGCCGGTGCAGGCAATACCGTGGCCGAGCGGCTGAACGAATTTCAGATGCATCAGGTCAACCTGACCGAGGGCGCCGTGCTGGAAAAAGGCTGTGTTTACGTTGTGCCTTTAATGGAATCGCTGAACCTGCCCAAGGATGTGACCGCCGTTGCCAACGCCAAAAGCTCAACCGGGCGGCTGGATCTGTTGACCCGCACCATCACCGACAGCGGCACGGAATTTGACCGCGTCGCGCCGGGTTATACCGGCCCGCTTTATGCGGAAATCTGCCCGCGCTCCTTTTCGGTGCTGGTCCGGCCCGGCATGCGCCTGAACCAAATCCGCTTTGGCCGCGGCGATGCCGTGCTCGACGATGCCGCCCTGCGCGACCTGCACGGCAAAACCCCACTGGTGGATGGCGAGGCGGTGATTGACGAGGGTCTGGGCTTTTCCGTTGATCTGCGCCTGCCGGGCACGACGCTGGTCGGCTACCGTGCGAAACCGCACACCGGCGTGATTGATTTGGACAATATCAGCCACTATTCGCCCGCCGATTTCTGGGAAGAGGTTCACAGCGACAACGGCCAGATTATCCTCGATCCCGGTGCGTTTTACATCCTCGTCAGCCGCGAGGCAGTGACCATTCCCCCGGACTATGCTGCTGAAATGGCACCGTTTTTGGCAATGGTCGGTGAGTTTCGCGTGCATTACGCGGGCTTTTTCGACCCCGGCTTTGGCTATGCAGATGCAGGCGGCGCAGGCTCGCGCGGCGTGCTTGAGGTCCGCTGCCACGAGGCCCCCTTCGTGCTGGAGCATGGACAGGTCGTCGGACGCTTGGTTTATGAACGCATGGCCGAACCGCCGACCCAGCTTTACGGCGCGGATCTGGCGTCAAACTATCAGGGCCAAGGTCTGAAGCTGTCAAAACACTTCAAAAGCCCCTGAACCACAGCCGTTTATGGCCCGCGCAGGGCCAAAGATCAGAACTTACTGATCCGGCGCATCGCCTTCATTGACTGACGCGCCTGCCGCTGGGCGCGGCGTTCCGCCCCTGTCATTTGCGGCTTTGTTTCCTCATCCATACCGGCGCCCTTGCCTTTGCCGATCTTGCTGGCCTGATCGAATCCCGCGCTGACGCCGCGGTTGATCAACTGGCGCATCACCTGCCGAATGATCATGTTGATAATCTGGTTCATGGACTGACCCTTTTCTGCCTCGCAGCTTAACATAGCGTTAAATCTGTCGTTTTTCAGGCAAAGCGGCGGTTAATCCTCAAAAAGCTCGCTTTGACCCTCGGTGGCCTCCGGATCCTCTTCCGCATCCTCGCCCATCGTCGGTAATGTGCCGAGCGGTGGACGATTCTCAAGCAAACCGGCAGAACGCAGTTCCTTGAGCCCCGGCAGATCGCGTGCATTCTCAAGGCCAAAGTGATCGAGAAAGGTCTGCGTGACCACAAATGTCACCGGGCGCCCCGGCGTCATTTTGCGGCGGCCAAAGCGGATCCATTCCAGTTCCAGCAGTTGATCCACGGTCCCGCGCGAGACGGAAACCCCGCGAATTTCTTCGATCTCGGCCCGTGTCACGGGTTGATGGTAGGCAATAATCGCCAAGGTCTCGATCGCGGCACGGCTGAGCTTGCGCACTTCAACTGTTTCTTTTTGCATCAAGAATCCAAGGTCCGGTGCTGTTCGCATGGCATAACCGTCGCCCACACGCACCACCTGAACGCCGCGCCCTTCGTACCGTTTGCGCAGATGCACCATCGCCTCGGCCGGATCACAGCCATGCGGCATTCGCGCGGTCAATTCCTTCAGCGTGATCGGATCAGAGGTGGCAAACAGCACCGCTTCGATCATGCGTTCCTGTTCGGCCATGGGGGGCGCTTCAAACAGGCTTTCTTCGATGTCTGGGCTGTCTTCGGCCACGTCTTATTCCTTCTTGCGCAACTGGATCGGCGCAAACAGCTCTGTTTGCCGGATTTCCAGGTGGCCTTCCTTTACCAGTTCAAGCGATGCCGCAAAGGTCGATGCCGTGGCAGAGCGACGCCGCACCGGATCACTTTCCCAGCCTTCCGGCAGATAGCTGGTCAGATCCGACCAATCGCCCGCATAGCCGATCAGCCCGCGCATCCGGTCCAGCGCCTGTTCCATCGTAAACACCGCCTCGCGGTCCATCACAAAGGGGCGAAAATCATCGCGGGTGCGAATCCGGGCATAGCCCTGCATCAGGTCCAGCAGGGTCGCCGTATAGGTCACGCGCCGCACCTGTTCGACCTCATGGGTCTGACCGCGAGCAAAGAAATCACGGCCCAACTGGTCCCGTGCCATCAGGCGGGCAGCGGCATCGCGCATCGCCTGTAACCGCTCAAGCTGAAACGCCAGATGCGCGGCCAGTTCTTCGCCGGACGGGCCTTCTTCGTCCGGATCGGGCGGCAACAGCAGGCGCGATTTCAAAAACGCCAGCCAGGCGGCCATCACCAGATAATCCGCCGCCAGTTCCAGCCGCAGCGCCTTGGCCTTTTCCACAAAGGCCAGATATTGCCGCGCCAGTTGCAGAACGGAGATTTTGCGCAGGTCGACCTTTTGCGTGCGGCTGAGCGACAGCAGCAGGTCCAGCGGCCCTTCAAAGCCGTCGACATCCACAATCAGCGCCTCGGCAGCAAGCCGATCCGCAACCGATACCGCGTCTTCTTCGAATAGTGAGGTGTCAGCCATGAGATGCCCCGCCCAGAAGCGTCTCAAGCTGCGCATCAAGGGCGGAAATGTCAATATCTTCGGGTGTTTTGCGCATCTTGAGCGCCCGCTCGGCGCGGGTTTGGGCGGCGGCTGTCATTTCGCCCGCCGCTTCGGCGACGGCGATACGGTCCGGCAATGGCGCGTTGCAGTAAAGGATCACATCACAGCCCGCCGCGATGGCAGCGGCGGCATTTTCAGGTGGCGTGCCGCTGAGCGCCTTCATCGAGATGTCATCGGTCATGATCAGATTGTCAAAACCGATCTCTTCGCGGATCAGATGCATGACCTTCGGCGACAAGGTTGCGGGCCGGTAATCCAATGCCTCGTAAACCAGATGCGCGGTCATCCCCATTGGCAGATCGTTGAGCGCCCTGAAGGGGGCGAAATCACTGCGGCGCAAATCGGCGATCTGCGCCTCGACCAATGGCAGATCAAAATGGCTATCCATCGTGGCGCGGCCATGGCCCGGCATATGTTTCACCACGGGCAGGACACCGCCATCCATGAGCCCCTTGGCCGCCGCGCGGGCCACTTTGATCACCCGCTCAGGATCACTGCCATAACAGCGATTGCGCAAGAACGGATGGGTCTGCGGCCCGGCAATATCCACCATTGGCGCACAATTGCTATCCACCCCGCAGCTGCGCAGCTCATGGGCAATGGTACGGTACATCAGATACATCGCCTCTTCGGCGCGGTCGCCCGCAAGGGCGACAAATTCCAGCGGCGGTTGCCATTCACGCCAGTGCGGCGCGCGCATCCGCTGTACGCGGCCACCCTCTTGATCAATGGTGATCACCGCATCGCGGCCCACGGCCTCGCGCATGTCACTGCAAAGCGCCCGCAGTTGGTCCGGGCTCTCGATGTTGCGGGCAAACAGAATAAAGCCGAAGGGGTTGGCATCTCGAAAAAATGCCTTTTCTTCGTCGGTCAGCCGCAGACC
The DNA here is from genome assembly GCF_016801775.1 of Sulfitobacter mediterraneus. Classification (NCBI taxonomy): domain Bacteria; kingdom Pseudomonadati; phylum Pseudomonadota; class Alphaproteobacteria; order Rhodobacterales; family Roseobacteraceae; genus Sulfitobacter; species Sulfitobacter mediterraneus. The sequence continues at coordinate 1,137,333 of NZ_CP069004.1, forward strand.
TTCGGCATCAAGGATGGTCGCCCCGAACCCCATCAGCGTGTCACCACGGGGATACAATCGGCGTTTTCAGCGACCAATGCCGAACAGAACCGCCGCGCATCGGCAATGTCTTCAAACCCCATCGCCCGCAGGCGGTAAAACACGCGGCCACCGCTGGTGGCCTTTTGAACGATGCGGCTTTTGCCCTCAAGGTAAACGCCAAAGCGGCCCTTGATCTGGTCCCATTGTTCGCGGGCCACTTCGGCGCTGTCGAACGCGCCCAACTGGGCCAGACGGGTGCCAGCGGGCAAGGTCGCGGGATCAATGTCTTGGGTTTCCTGCGGCGCTGCCGGGGCCAATGAGGCAGGCACGATCTCCGGCATATTCGCGGGCCGCTTGCGCGGGCGCAACGAATGCCGCACGCCGGGCGCATCCAGAACCGCCGCCAGTTTCTTTTCCGCGGCCTGCACTTCGGCCACGGCCTTTTTCACTGCGATTTCGGTTGGCTTGGCCGCAGCATCACTTTGATCAGACAGTGGCGCAACCCCTTCGGTCAGTTGCGCGACAAGATCATCCACATTCCCAGATTGCAGCGCGGCGGAAACGTCCAGCGCAGGTTGCGCAGCCTCAGGGCTCAGCGCGGCGGGAGCTTCAATCGGGGCCTGTGGCACCTGTGCAACCATTGCCGCCGTGATCACCTGATCCTCATCGGCAAGATCCAGCGCAGCGGGGGCGAGGCGCAGCTCATCCGCGGGGCGGCCGGCGGTGCCTTCGGCGGCAACCTCGTTGACGGACAGACCCTGATGTTGGGCAAAAACGCCGCCCGGCTCTTCGGGGCGCACGCGCATTTCGCCGCTGACAGCGCGGACCACAGGAATGCCGGACACATCGCGCACAAGCAACTTGTACCCCCAAACCCCGATCCCGATGACAAGCGCCAAGGACACCACAGCACCCGCCACATTCGTGAACGTTGTCAGTGCGTTAACGGGCTGTTCCGTCACGTAGATGGATGCGGATTCATCTGCGTAATCCCCCGATGCGGGAGAGGACGTAAAATCTGCCATGTCTGCCTCACTGCCCGCAGAATACATTGCCCTGCGGGGCTGATCTTGGGTTGCCTGTTCAAGGCGCGCTGGTGCGTTATCGCATCTCTTGCGCCGGATTGACCCCAAGAATACCAAGACCTGCCGCAATTACAATCGCCACGGCCTGGGCGAGGGCAATTTTTGCCTGTGACGTCTGCGTATCATCCTCTTGGATGAACCGAAGCGAAGTCACATCATTGCCCCGGTTCCAAAGCCCATGGAAGTCACCGGCCAATTCATAAAGGTAGAAGGCAACGCGGTGCGGCTCATTGGTGCGGGCGGCGGTTTCAACCAAACGGGGCCATTCCGCCAGTTTGCGCAGCACGCCCAACTCGGCCTCGTGGTCCAATTTGCCCAGATCAGCGCCCTTGAGCGCAACTTCGGACACATCAATGCCCGCCTCGGCGGCCTTGCGCAGCACAGAGGAGACCCGCGCATGGGCGTATTGCACGTAAAACACCGGATTTTCGCGGCTTTGTTCGAGAACCTTGTCGAAGTCAAAGTCCAACATCGCGTCGTTCTTGCGGGTCAGCATCACAAAGCGGGTCACGTCCCGCCCGACACTGTCCACCACGTCGCGCAGGGTCACAAATGTCCCTGCCCGCTTGGACATCTTGAACGGCTCGCCGTTCTTGAAGAGTTTCACCAACTGCGTCAGCTTGATATCCAGCGGCACCTTGCCGTCAGACAGCGCCGAAACCGCCGCTTTCATCCGCTTGACATAGCCACCGTGATCGGCGCCGAACACGTCGATCAGCGCATCAAAACCGCGCTGCACCTTGTCATAGTGGTACGCGATATCGGGCGCAAAATAGGTCCAGCCGCCATCGGATTTCATCACCGGACGGTCCACATCATCCCCATGTTCGGTGGATTTGAAGAGGGTCTGCACCCGCGGCTCCCAATCTTCGGGCTTTTTGCCTTTTGGCGGCTCCAGCACGCCTTCGTAGATCAGACCCTTGGATTTCAGATCCTCCAGCGCGGCCTCAATCCGGCCCGTGCCATACAAGGATTTTTCCGAATAGAAGACATCCATCTCAACGCCAAGCGCTTTAAGATCGGCCCGGATCAGATCCATCATCTGTTCGGTTGCAAATTCGCGCACCTCGGCCAGCCAGACGCTTTCGTCCTGGTCCACATAGGCGTCACCAACCTTGTCCTTCAGGGTTTGGCCCACAGGGATCAGGTAATCACCGGGGTACGTCCCCTCGGGGAAGGCCACCTCTTGCCCGTGCGCCTCAAGATACCGCAGATACACGGACCGGGCGAGCACATCGACCTGCGCACCGCCGTCATTGATGTAGTACTCCCGCGTCACGTCATAACCGGCGAAATCCAGCAGGGAGGCCAGCGCATCGCCAAAGACCGCACCGCGTGTGTGACCCACATGCAAGGGGCCGGTCGGATTGGCCGATACATATTCAACATTCACCTTCTGCCCCTGCCCCAGTGCACCCCGACCAAAATCAGTGCCAGTGTTCAAGACAGCTGCTGCCACCTGTTGCCAGACCGACGCCGCAAGCCGCAGGTTCAAAAAGCCCGGCCCGGCCACTTCGGCGGAGGTGATCCGCGCATCATCTGCCAAACGTGCCGCAAGCGCCTCTGCGATATCACGCGGTTTCATACCGGCCGGTTTGGCCAGCACCATCGCGGCGTTGGTCGCCATATCGCCATGGGCGGCATCGCGGGGCGGCTCTGCGGTGATCGGGTCAAAGTTCAGCCCATCGGGCAAAGCCCCTTCGGCAACCATCTGGTCCAACGTGGCAATGATCAGCCCACGGATTTCGGCAAAGATATTCATGTCAGTTTTCCTTGTTCACCGCCCATGTACCACTTGGGAAGGCGCAGTCAATCAGGCGGGGTCTTGGCGGCCAAAAAGACGTTGATGTTCGCCAAGCGCAAAGCGGTCGGTCATGCCGGAGATGTAGTCAGATACCATCCGCGCCAGCGCGGTCGCATCGCCACTGGCATCGGCCACCTGCCGGGCCCAATGGGGCGGCAGCAGTTCGGGCTGGGCCAAAAACAGCGGGAACAGATCCTCAACCACCTTGGTCACTTCGGCGCGTTTTTGCATCACTGATGGGGCGCGGTACATGCGTTTGAACAGGAACGCCCGGATTTGCCGCAGATCGGCCCAGACAGGATCCGAAAACCGGATGACCGGGCGGCCCAGATGCCGGATGTCACGGGCCGACGCAGCCCCCGATGCTGCCAACAGTTCCCGCGAGGTGTCGATCACATCAGACACCATCACCCCAAACACCCGGCGCAGCGCCTCGTGCCGCCGCCGGTAGCTGTCTGTATCGGGGTAAAGCTGATCAACCGCAGCGTAGGCCGGACCAATCATTGGCAATTCGGCGATTTCATCTTCGGTAAACAGACCGGCCCGCAGCCCGTCATGCAGATCGTGGTTGTTGTAGGCAATGTCATCAGACAGCGCCGCGACCTGCGCCTCTGCGCTGGCGTGGGTGTCCAGTTCCAGATCATGCAGGGCGTTGTAACCGGCCAGGGCATGCGGCAATTCCCCCACGACAGGCCCGTTGTGTTTCGCAATGCCTTCAAGGGTTTCCCAAGTGAGGTTCAACCCGTCGAATTCCGCATAATGCCGTTCCAGCGAGGTCACGATCTTGATCGCCTGCGCGTTGTGATCAAAGCCGCCATAGGGGGCCATTAACGCGTGGAGGGCATCCTCGCCCGTGTGACCAAAGGGCGTATGCCCCAGATCATGGGCCAGCGCGACCGCCTCGGTCAGCTCTCCGTTCAGCCCCAAAGCGCCCGAGATGGTCCGCGCCACCTGCGCCACCTCGATCGAATGGGTCAGACGGGTGCGGTAATAGTCGCCTTCATGCTCCACAAAAACCTGGGTTTTGTGTTTCAGACGCCGGAAGGCGCTGGCATGAATGATCCGGTCCCGATCCCGCTGAAAGCAGGAGCGAAATGTACTTTCCTCTTCCTGCACGCGCCGTCCCATGGTTTGTGCCGGATCAGAGGCAAATGACGCGCGCATAGCGGCTGGTCCTTGTCGCCTGTCTTTGGGGTTTCTATATTACAGGCAACCACAGATGAAAACCGACCCTTCGGAGCCCTGCAATGAACCTGCCGCCCAAAGTTACCCCCCGCGCCTTTGAACGCCTTGCCGAAATTGGGGCCGCGGGTGAAGGCAAAGCCCTGCGTGTGGCCGTTGAAGGCGGCGGATGTTCAGGATTTCAGTATGAAATCGCACTCGATGAACCAAAAGAGGACGATCTGATCCTCGAAGGCGGCGGGCAAAAGGTGGTTGTGGACAGCATCTCCCTGCCCTTCCTGACCGATGCCGTGATTGATTTCAGCGAAGAATTGATCGGCGCGCGCTTCACCATCGAAAATCCCAATGCCACCTCGGCCTGCGGCTGCGGCACGTCGTTCTCGATGTAACGGCAGCCCTGGGATCAGCGCGCCGAACGCGCGAGCTTGGAAATTTGTCCTTCGGCAAAAGCCGCACGGGAAAAACACTCAAAGAATGTTTCAAAATAAGGTGTTGCGCCTTCTGCCTCTGCCAGAACCGCCTGGCACTCAGGGGACAGATAGGTCAATATATGTCCGCGCATACGCGGCCAGTCCGCCTGCCGCGCCGGGCCCATATCATGCAGGCTTTCAGACATGCCATGCAGCGGGCCAATTGAACGATCGGGCAGCGAAAACCGCAGCGGGCCCGCCGGGATCTGCGGCACATCCGGCCTTGCCCCCATCAGGCCGAGCGCCCAACGGCTGACCAGAAATTGATGATATCCATCGCCGAGCGGGGCCGCGCGATCAGCAAAAAGCGTGATGCTGTGATAGCTATCAGCAACGGCCCGCTGCCAAACCGGCGGCACATGGGCCTTGGCCAGAACCAGCGCGGCGCAAACCTCGGCGAGAAGGTCAAAATCCAGATCAAGATGCGCCAGAATGCCCGCGTAATGCAGCCCCAGAAGGGCATTATGCGACATGACAGGCACGCGGCGGCCATAATCGGAAAGATAAAACACAACATGGGTCAGCTCATACGCTGCCTTCTTGTTGGGCAATGCAAAGGTCGCCGGACGCGACATGAAGCGGTGCAACCGACGGGCCAACGGGCCGTCTTCTACCGGCGCACCAACGCCGCGCCTGCGCAGCAAGCGCCGGGCCTCGGCGCGTTGCAGATCCGACATCTCGGCCTCTGCGAATTTGTGGGTCGCAACCCAGTTGCACAATTCCTGCCCGCGTTGGCCGGCCATCCCCAAGTCTTCCAAATCCAGACAGATCGACAGCAAAAACCGATAATACTGCGGGAAGAAATGCAACTGGTCTTCGATGCGGTCATAAAAATCATGCAAGGGATCAAGCGCGCCCGGAGGCAGCTCCTCCCCTTCGGAGGCCAAAACACCAAGCAATTCAGCAACTTCCTTGAGCCAATAGATGTCACTCGAGCCATGCCGTCCTTCGACAACCGCGGTGATCAGCGCACGAAGGCGTGCATCCTGATTGAGCTGCATGGCAGATTGAAAGCTGAGGATATTTGACATGGGATCGCTCCGGCTGGTGGATCAGGTGCCAAAGGCCCGCACTCAATGCGGGCCCTGACAGAAAGGTTCAGCAGCTGGTGGTGTAAAGGTCCAAACCATGACCAGTGGCCGCCAGACGCCCCGATGGCGCAGACCCGGTGGTGAACAGATCAAGCCCGCCACCTGTCATCATATCCGCCGCAGCGGGCGCAGAGCCGGTGGTAAAGAGGTCAAGCCCCTGGCCACTGTTTATTTGGGTGTGAGTAGAACGGGCGGGGGTTGGGATCGCAAGTGCAAGTGATGTCATGGGACAATCTCCTTTTGGGATGGGTGAAGGTTGTGATTGCAATCTCAAACAGCATTGCCCGCTAAGGTTGTTTTGCCAACAACTATATACAACTTTTGGGAGAGCTCGAAAGTTATCCACATTAAGAACGGAGCACAAAATTTTTTGGCAGGCTGATTATTGGATCCTGTCCACAATCTGACATTTTTCCAATGTTTCGCGGGGCGGCGGGCCAATACACATGGGGCGACGGGCCAATACAGCAGAGATCGACGGTCACCCGATCTGATCAAAGGCGGCAAAAGCGAATCAATCTCGGGGTGCACCCCTTGTCCGAACTTGCGGTTTGCGGCATTCCAAGTGCAACGCAGTGAGGACATCAAGATGAAAATCGCCACATTCAACATCAACGGGATCAAAGCGCGGGCCGAGGCGCTGCCGGCATGGCTCGATGAAGCGCAGCCGGATGTGGTTTTGTTGCAGGAAATCAAATCGGTAGATGAAAACTTCCCCCGCGAGCTGTTCGAAGACCGCGGGTACAATGTGGAAACCCATGGGCAAAAATCCTTTAACGGTGTCGCGATCCTGTCCAAACATCCTTTGGAAGATGTGTCACGCGGCCTGCCGGGCGATGAGAGCGACGAACAGGCCCGCTGGATCGAAGCCACGGTGATGGGCGAGCGCGAGGCGCTGCGTGTCTGCGGGCTTTACCTGCCCAATGGCAACCCTGCGCCAGGGCCAAAGTTTGATTACAAGCTGGCGTGGATGCAGCGCCTTAAGGCGCGGGCGCAGGCCTTACTGGCAGAAGAGACCCCGTTTTTGATGGCCGGGGATTACAATATTATTCCGCAGGCCGAAGATGCTGCCAAACCCGATGCCTGGCGTGATGACGCACTTTTCCGCCCTGAATCCCGCGCAGCCTGGCGGCGCTTGTTGAATCTTGGACTGACCGAAGCCTTCCGCGCCCGCACACAGGGGCCGGGGCATTACAGTTTTTGGGACTATCAAGCCGGCGCATGGAACCGCAACAATGGCATCAGGATTGATCATTTCCTGCTGAGCCCGGCCTGTGCGGACATGCTGCGCGACTGCCAGATTGACCGCGATGTGCGCGGGCGGGACAAACCGTCTGATCACGTGCCGGTCTGGGTTGATCTGGATTTTTGAGCCTAGCGCTGCTTGGCGGATCGCCGGGGGCTGTCTGCCCCCGGACCCCCGAGAATATTTATAGCCAAAAAGGCAGGGCTCAGGCTTCGAGCTCGGCGTCCCAGTAAAGATAGTCGAGCCAGCTGTCGTGCAGGTGATTGGGCGGGAATTTCCGTCCCGTATTGCGCAGTTCCTCGGCCCCCGGCTGGCGCGGCGGTTTGCGCAGTGAAAGACCTGTGTGATGCAGCGGTTTGGAACCTTTGCGTAGATTACAGGGTGAACAGGCCGCCACCACGTTTTGCCAAGACGTCACACCGCCCGCCGCGCGGGGCACCACGTGATCAAAGGTCAGGTCCCCTTTGGCACCGCAGTATTGGCAGCGAAATTCGTCCCTCAGAAATAAATTAAAGCGCGTGAAGGCCACGCGCTTTTGAGGTTTGACATAGTCTTTGAGCACAACCACCGAAGGTATCCGGATCACGGTCGAAGGGCTGCGCACCACATCGTCGTATTCGGCGACGATATCCACCCTGTCGAGCCATTTGGCCTTGATCGCATCCTGCCAGGGCCAAAGGGAGAGTGGATAATAACTGAGCGGTCGATAATCCGCATTGAGCACAAGCGCTGGCTTGTGTTTCAGACCCGCTGGTGCGCGGGTGAATTCGGTTCTGAAATCGCCGTCCATTTCTGGTGTCGTCCCCTGCCCGTTTCCGTCAACTATATCTCGTGGTTTTCCTCTTGCAAGCCCTAGGTTTTGCACAAGATGTCGCGGAACATATAGGCGGGGATTACGACAGTTTCATAACAAGCGCCGGGTCACAGCCCCAGTTTATCGCGCATGAAGGCCAAGGCCACGCTGAGCCCGTCGGGCGCGATGCCGTGGCCTGTGCCTTTCATGACATGAGCGTAAACGTCCTGCCATCCCGCCTCTTGCAGCGCTTCGGCAGCTTGCGGCAGCGATTGCGGCGGCACCACATCATCCGCGTCGCCGTGAACCAACAATACTGCAGGTCTGACCACAACCTCATCCGCAAGGGTTTCGGGGGACAGCAAACGCCCCGAGAACGCAACGATGCCCGCCACTTCATCCTCGCGGCGCGGCGCGACATGCAGGGCCATCATTGTGCCTTGGGAAAAGCCAAACAGAACCACCTGTTCGGGCAGCACATCTTCGTCCACCATCAGCGCATCGAGAAAGGCGTTCAGATCTGCGACCGCCTGCATCATGCCGCGTTCGGATTCCTCTTCGGAGGAACCGTCGATCCAGGGGATCGGAAACCACTGATAGCCCATCGGTGCGCCGGCACAGGCCTCAGGCGCATCTGGCGCCACGAAAAGCGTATCCGGCAGATGATCGGCCAATGGATCGGCCAGCCCCAGAAGATCGGCCCCATTGGCGCCGTAGCCGTGCAGAAACACCACAACCGATCGTGTTTCGCCAGATTTTGGCGCCCGGCGCCCCGCGTTGAGTACCCGTGTCATCCCAGACCTTCCCGTTGTTTGATAATGCGGTAGTAGGCAAAGAGCGCCCGCGCCGCAACCGACCGCCAGGGCGACCATTGCTGCGCCATCACAGCCAGCGCCTCTGACGTGGGCCGTGCATCGAGGTCAAACAGCACCCGGGCGGCCTCTTGCAAGGCCAGATCGCCGGGGGGGAACATATCGGCGCGGCCCAGACAGAACATCACGTAAATCTGCGCGGTCCAGGGGCCGATGCCCAAAAGACCGGTGAGCGCAGAAATCGCTTCGGCGTCCGGCAAATGCTCAAGGGCGGTATAGTCCAGATCTGACAGCGCCAGTGCGTGCACATAGCGGGCCTTGGGCTTGCTGAGCCCTGCGGCACGCAGCCCGTCTTGTCCGGCACGCTGGACCTTGGAGGGCTCAAACAGACCAGCCTCGGCCATGCGCAACCGGATTGCATCGGCGGAAGCCACGCTGACCTGCTGGCTGATGATAATTTCGGTCAAACCTCTGAAACCCGGCGATTTCAGGCGCAGGGGCAGATCGCCCACCTGATCCAGCACCGGGGCAAAGCGTGGCTCGGCCCGCGCAAGCCATGCGGCCCCTTCAGTGAGGTCATCATGGTTTTGGATCAGACGGAACTGTGCGGTCAAAGCTCCGCCACCCAATCGAGGATTGCCCCGACATCACGCACCACCAATGCCCCTTGCGGCGGCGCAGGGCGATCAATCAGGATCGTGGTGAGACCAAGCGCCTCGGCGGCGTCCACCTTGGGGCGGCTTGGCACCCCGCCAAGGTTGCGGCAGATCAGAACCTCCACGCCAAGTTTCTCAAACAAGGCAATCTCATCGGCCACAGTGAAGGGCGGATCGCCAAAAACCAACTCCACAAAATCATATGGTGCGGCCCGCCCGTGTCGTCCGGTTTGGCGCAAGAATAATTTTGATCCAGCAAAGGGCAGATAGTCGGACAAGCTGGCCCAACCGGTTGCGGAAAACACCCGCCCACCCGCCGGAATCATCGCATTGGCAATGCGCACATCTGCGGCGGCCTGCAGGTTGCGCCCTGCACCCACGTCCCAGCTTGGCCGCGAGAGGCTGACGAAGGGCAAGCCCGCCTGCCGCGCCGCCAGAAAGCCCTGCTGGGTCATGATCCCGTCAAAGCCATGGCTTGCGTCAACAACAGCCCGGCAGCTCTGCATCTGTGCCGTCAGGCCTGCCAAATCGTTAAAATCGTGCAAAGCAAAGGGCATAGGCATCGGGTTCGATCCGCGCGGCGGTTCGGACATCAAGGCCCGCACGCCAATCCCTTGATCGCGCAGCGCTGCGCCGATCTGCCGCGCCTCGGCGCTGCCTGCCAATAATAATATATCTGATCCGCCTGTCATGGCCGCGACATTAGGCCCCTGACCGGCGTGTGCAAGGGGTTGCTCCTGCCCAATCACGGCGGTACGCCTTTGCGCAGAAGTGGATTTACGATGATTGATGATACACGCGCCAAGCGCAATGTAGCGGTTTTGGTCGGGGCGCAGGCCATTCTGGGCAGCCAAATGCCGATGATGTTTGTTGTGGCCGGTCTGGCGGGTCAAATGCTGGCCAGCAACGTGTGTTTCGCCACCCTGCCCATCTCGATGATCGTTCTGGGATCCATGCTGTCAGCGACGCCAGTGTCGGCAATCATGCAGCGGTATGGCCGTCGGGCGGGGTTCTTTCTTGGCACCTTTGGCGGCGCAACCGGGGCGGTTGTCTCGGCCTATGGGCTATATACCGGGTCGTTCGCATTGTTCCTTGTCGGATCGTTTATCTCTGGTATCTATATGTCCGCGCAGGGTTTTTACCGTTTTGCCGCGACCGACACCGCCTCTGATGATTTCCGGCCCAAGGCAATTTCATATGTGATGGCGGGTGGATTGATTTCTGCGGTGATCGGGCCGCAGCTTGCCACGGCCACTTCAAACGCCTTTGTTGTTCCCTTTCTGGGCACCTATTTTGCAGTGATTTCGGTCAATGTGATCGGATCGTTGCTGTTTTTGTTCCTCGACATTCCCAAGCCCGAACCTGTCAACCCCGATGCCCCCCGTGGCCGCAGCCGGTGGGAGCTGCTGACCACCCCGCGCATCGCAGTGGCGGTGATCTGTGCGATGGTTTCCTACGCATTGATGAACCTTGTGATGACTTCCACCCCCTTGGCGGTTGTCGGCTGCGGATATACCGAAAAGACCGCCGGTTATGTGGTCACGGGCCATGTTCTGGCGATGTTTGCGCCGTCGTTTTTTACCGGGCATCTGATCAACCGCTTCGGTGTGGAAAAGATCATGGGCCTTGGCATTGCGATCCTCGCTGCGGCGGGCGTCGTGGGCTTGCAAGGTGTTGACCTTGAAAACTTCTTTATCGCGCTGATCCTGCTTGGGCTGGGCTGGAACTTTGGCTTTATCGGGGCGACCACCATGCTGACCGGTGCACATGAGCCGCATGAACGGGGCCGGATGCAGGGGCTGAACGATCTGTTGGTGTTTGGCGGCGTGACCGTTGCGTCGCTGGCTTCCGGCGGGTTGATGAACTGCTCCGGCGGGTCTGCTGTCGAGGGCTGGACAGCGGTGAACATGGCGATGGTGCCGTTCCTCGCGCTGGCTGGCGGGTCGTTGATCTGGCTGGTGATGCGCGGCAAGGACGCCTGATCGGCGGCTACCAGCGCCCGGTCAGGCTCCGGAACGCGAGGCGCAATTGATCTTGCGCTGCAACATCTGGCAATTGTCCATCTGCGACCCTCGCAGGGTTAGCCAATGCGGCTTTCAATGTAGTTTCCGCCTGCCCGACATGCAGCAGAGCCGCACGCGCGTTCTTTGAAACCAAAGCACGGGATTTGCGGGCGTTCTGCAATCGCTCCAATCCTTCGCCAGCGAGTGCCTTCACGCCGTCCGCAGTACCATCCACCAGCGGAATGCGCCCCTTCGCCTCAAGCTCAGGAATCGCGCGCAGCCATGTTGCGACCCCGGCGGCAAAGGCCGCGTCGCGCACAACAGCCTCATCCGCAGCGCCCAAGGACCGCGCGGCAACCCATGTCAGATGGCCGGATGTCCTGTTGAGGTAATCCGCAAAATGCGCCGCATCCTCGAACGGATCTTTGTAGATATCCCAACGCCTTGCCGCGACAAGCTGATCCAATAGATCAGCATCTCCCGGCGTTATCACCTGAGCCAATGGTGTGGCCACCTCGTGGCGGCGCACAGGGCCACCCTTGGCGATCTCTTCACATACGTCGCGCCACCATTGCAGGCGCATTTCTGCGATCATCGGCTCCTGCGTGACCCACGGCGCCCGCGCCACCTCGACGTTGAAGGCATAAAGCGGAAACAACACCCGGCGGGCCGCGACAGGCACCGCCATCACCGCGCGAAAGCGCAACGGATCACCCCGTTCCACCAAAGCCGCGCAGGCGTTCAGATCCGCATCAAAGCTCATTTCAGCCGCACAACACTCAGCAGATAGCCGCATTCGTCGCGGTGCGCCCGCCAGGTTGCGGCCTCTTCCTCGGCCTCGTCCAGCACGGCTGCAAGAGCCGCATCCGCAGTTGGCCGCAGCGCCGCGATCCGTTTGTCGAGGGGTCCAAAATACCCTTCCCACGCCGCATCGGACAGCTTGCGCGTGTCCAATGTTTCATAGCCCGCGGCCTCCACCCGTGCGGCGATGCCCGCAGCACCGGTCATCGGGGGATAACCGGCCCACATGGCCTGCGCCCGTTCCGAGCGGTCATCTGTGAACCAACAGGGTTCTGTAAAGGCGACAACGCCGCCTGGCCGCAAGGATTTGCGCCATGCGGTCAAGGCTTCGGTCACGCCCAGGAAATACACCGCGCCAGCGCACCAGATCATGTCAAAGCTGTTCATGATCCGCGCCATGTCAGCCTTGAGCACCGTCACGCGGCTGTCACTTTGCCAGACATCGCGGGCTGCCTCGACAAAATGCGCAGTCTTGTCCAGCGCGGTCACATGGCCCTGAGGCGCGGCCTTGAGCAGGCTGGCGATATCGCCGCCCGGCCCGCAAGCGACATCGGCAATCTCGGCGTTGGCCGGCAACCGGGCAATGTCAGCCGCCCAAGCTACGTCCGCCGCCTCGCCCGGCCCTTCGCGGGGCAAGTCGCGGTGCAGCTCAAAAAAGGCCTTCATAGGGTCAGATGTCATTGAGAAATTCCTTTATGGCCTTGGCGGTTTGCGGCGCATCGACAATATCGAGATGGCCAAGGTCCGGCACGATCTCATAGCTGCCCTTTTGGGTGGACCCGGCCAATGTCGGCTCATACTGGTCTGCGAAAAACGCCTCGTCCGCAGATCCCGCAATCAGCAGGAAAGGCGGAAGCGCGGCGGCATCTTTCAGATAATCACTGCGCGGTGCAAAGGAGGTGTTGAGCCGGTATGAATAGGCCGTCGTCGCCGTGTCGCCCAACGGCCCGTTCAGCACCGCAGCGGGCATGTGAAACTGTATGATGGTCAGGTGGTTCAGCGCCGTTATCCCAAAGGTGTTGAGCATCGAAAGCCCGATGATCCGGCGCAAAAGCGGCTCTGCCCAGCCGCCGGAATTGGGGCGTGTGGTGGGGGCATTGTGTTTCAAAAACGGCGCCAACAGAACCGCACCATCCAGCAGTGCCCCATGCGCGCCGCCAGCGAACCGGACCACAAGCCCGCCGCCAGAGGAATGACCACCCAGAATGACCTTTTGTCCCGCCTTGCGCTCTGCCGTGATCAGATCGGCCAGATCATCTTCGAACTGGCCGATGTAATCCACATCGCCGCGCCGTCCGGGTTTGGCCCCATGGCCTCGCAGATCAGGCACCAGCACATCGGCCTGCGCCGAAAGCTGCCGCGCCAGGCTGTCAAACTGAAGTCCGTGCCAACCGGAGCCATGTAACAGCACCAGCAGCGGCGCATCCGGCTGATCGGCATCATAGCGGCGCACGTGCAGATCGAAGCCATCGCGCATTTTTACAGCCTCCTGCGCGGCAGGCGCGACACGGTCCGTCGCAAGGGTCTGATCAAAATTCAGCCCACCCTCGACGGGTTTCAACGGGCCGGGGCGTTGTGACAGGATCAACCCGACCGCGATCACCAATGTGATGCAGAGCGAAATGGCCGCAAACGAAAGAATTTTAAAAAACAAAACCCTAACCCTTGGTGTCGCGCACCAGTTTCCACCGGATCGCATCCAATAGTGCCTCGAAACTGGCATCAACTATGTTGGCGCTGACACCGACGGTGGACCAGCGGCGGCCCTCGCCATCTTCGCTGTCGATGATGACCCGCGTGACCGCTTCGGTGCCGCCCTGGGTGATGCGGACCTTGAAATCGACCAGCCGCATGTCTTCGATCAGGGCCGAATATTTACCCAGATCCTTGGCCAAAGCCTTGGCCAGCGCGTTCACAGGCCCGCGATCGCCGCCGACTTCATCCATGGAATCGCTGACCGACATGCGCTTTTCGCCATCGACCTTCACGACCACCACGGCCTCTGACAGGCTGATCATCTTGTTGTGTTTGTTCTTACGGCGCTCCACCGTCACGCGATAGCGTTTGACCTCAAAGAGTTTCGGCATCTGGCCCAAGGCATCCCGCGCCAGCAGCTCAAAACTGGCTTGCGCGGTGTCATAGGCATATCCGATGGCCTCACGGGTTTTGACCTCTTCCAGAATGCGCCCCAGCGCCGGATCACCCTTGGGCACTTCCAGCCCCGCCTCGGTCAAGCGGCGGCGCAGGTTGGATTGTCCGGCCTGATTGGACATCGGGATGATCCGCGCATTTCCGACCAAAGCGGGATCGACATGCTCATATGTGCTCGGATCTTTGAGGATCGCGCTTGCGTGCAAACCGGCCTTATGGGCAAAGGCGGAAGAACCGACAAAGCCTGCCTGTTTCTTGGGCACGCGATTGAGGATTTCATCCAGCATCCGGCTGGTGCGGGTCAGCCCTTTGAGGGCTTTTTTACTGACGCCGATCTCATAGGTGCTGGCATAGGGTTCTTTGAGCAGCAGGATCGGGATCAGCGCCGTCAGATTGGCATTGCCGCATCGCTCGCCCAGCCCGTTGAGCGTGCCTTGGATCTGCCGCGCCCCGGCATCGACGGCAGCCAAGGTACAGGCGACCGCGTTTTCGGTATCGTCATGGGTGTGAATGCCAAGGTTTTCGCCCGGAATGCCCGCCGCAATGACCTCGCTCGTGATCCGCCCCACCTCGGCAGGCAGCGTGCCGCCGTTGGTGTCGCACAGCACGATCCACCGCGCACCGGCGTCCCGCACGGTCTTGAGGCATTCAATCGCATAGTCTGGATTGGCCTTGTAACCGTCAAAGAAATGTTCCGCATCAAAAAGCGCCTCGCGCCCGCTGGCCACGATATGGGCAATGCTGTCGCGCAGCAGGCCGAGATTCTCGTCAAGCGTGATGCCAAGGGCGGTTTTGACGTGAAATTCGTGGGTCTTGCCAACGATACAGACCGATTTGGTGCCGGCGTTCAGCACTGCGGCCAAAACATCATCGTTTTGCGCCGACATGCCGGGGCGTTTGGTCATGCCAAAGGCGGTCATCTTGGCTTTGGTCTTTGGGGCCGCATCAAAAAAGGCATTGTCGGTCGGGTTGGCACCGGGCCAGCCGCCTTCGATGTAGTCGACCCCCAGATCATCGAGCGCACGGGCGATCTGTTGCTTTTCTTCGGTGGAGAACTGCACGTCCTGGGTTTGCTGACCGTCGCGCAGGGTGGTGTCATAAAGGCACAGGCGGGTTTTCATGACTGTGCTCCTTTTGGGCAGGAGACAACAGTTCTGAAAACCGGTTCGTGCCCGTGGCACGAACAGTCCCCGACCGCCGCCGTTTTGCCGAAGGCAAACCTGCGGTTTGACGGTGGGCGCTTTTTGCCCCCCCGTTGCTGGGCGATGTTCTGTGTATTGCCTTCAAACATCACAGCACCCCTTGCAACCTTGCGACATCGAAACCAGATGGCGCAGTCAGTTTGACGCCTGCCTTGCTCATCTGCACTTCGATACCCAATTCAAGCAACGCCGTCTTTATCCTGTCCACCTCAGTGAAGTCCTTGCTTTGCATTGCGGCCTCTCGAACCGCGGTAAACCGCGCCTCCTGCGCCGACAAATCAATGCCCAGAACAGAGGCCCAATTCGGTACGCCCGCATCCAACAGACCAACCACGATCATCGCGCTGCGCAGGCTGTCCACATCCCCTGCAGACGACAGCCGATGCATTTCCGTCAAGGCGCCATGGGTGTTCAGATCATCCGCCAACAAATCAACAACTGTTTGCGGCACCGCGCCACTGGATGCCTCTGCAACCTGTTCATACCACTTCCGCAGCGTCTTTTCCGCCTCGGCCCGCTTTTTCTCCGTCCAATCCATTGGCTTGCGATAATGCGTGGACAGCATGACAAAGCGGATCACCTCGCCCGGCACATCCTGATCCAGCAAATCGCGCACGGTAAAGAAATTGCCCAGGCTCTTGGACATTTTCTTGCCCTCCACCTGCAACATCTCGTTGTGCATCCAATAACGGGCAAAACCGTGACCGGCGCAGGTGCTCTGGGCGATCTCGTTTTCGTGGTGCGGGAACTGCAGATCATTGCCGCCACCGTGAATGTCAAACTCGCTTCCTAGCAAGGCCTCAGCCATCGCAGAGCATTCAATGTGCCAGCCCGGACGCCCCTTGCCCCATGGGCTGTCCCAGCCGGGGGTGTCCGCATCTGATGGTTTCCACAGGACAAAATCCATCGGGTCTTCCTTGTAGGGGGCCACCTCGACCCGCGCACCGGCGATCATGTCATCCACAGAACGGCCCGAAAGCGCACCGTATTTCTCGTAGGACCGCACCCGGAACAGCACATGCCCCTCGGCCGCGTAGGCATGCCCCTTGGCGATCAGATCTTCGGTCATCGCAATCATTTCCGCGATATAGGCAGTGGCACGCGGCATCGCCTTTTGATGCGCCTCCCCCCTGATCGAGGGTTGCAACGCCCCGACGGCGGCCATGTCATCCAGAAACCACTGGGTTGTCTCGGCCGTGATATCGCCAATGGAGCGCCCGGTTTCCGCCGCACGCGCGTTGATCTTGTCATCCACATCCGTGAAATTGCGCACATATGTGACATGGTCTGCGCCGTAGACTTCGCGCAACAATCGATACAGCACGTCAAACACGATCACGGGACGCGCATTGCCGATATGGGCGCGGTCGTAAACCGTTGGCCCACAGACATACATGCGCACATCGTCAGGGTTGATCGGGACAAAATCCTCTTTTGTCCGTGTCTTCGTGTTGTGCAGCTTGATCGTCGTCATGGGTTCGTCCTCGCGCAGGTCTGGCGCGGGCTTGCCACATATTTCTCAGAATGAAAACGACATGAACACGCCCGCGAGAAGTCTCAGCAGGTAATAATGCAGCAAATAATGCAGGTCATCGTGTTCATACCCCTGCCTAGCCCGCGACCCGCCGTGCGGTCAAGGGCAATTGACGAATCAAATGACCTCTGCGCCCCTGCCCCAAAGCATGGGAGAAAGTTATGCAGGTATCGCAGCGCATTGGCGGCATTCTAGGTGGTGGATCAGACGGTTGGGATGTGTTCAACCGCGCCCGTGACATGATCGCGGATGGCGTGGCCGTAACAGAGCTGACCATTGGCGAACATGACATCCGCACCGCTGCGCCGATCCTGCTGGATATGCACCGCGCCGCGATGGCGGGTCACACAGGCTATGCCGCTGTGCCGGGCACCAATGCCCTGCGCGACACTGTGGCGAAACGGGTGCAAGACCGCACCGGCGTGAAAACCACACGTGACAATGTGTTGATCACTCCCGGCGGCCAATCGGCCCTTTATGCCGCGCATATGGTGGCCTGTGATGCAGGCGATACCGCGCTATACCTTGATCCGTTTTATGCCACCTACCCCGGCACCATTCGCGGGGTCAGCTGCACACCCCGCCGCATAGCCACCCGCGCAGAGGATGCGTTTCAGCCCCGTGCGTCTGACATCGCAGCGGCGGCTGAGGGGGCCAAATCCCTGCTGATCAACTCGCCCAATAACCCCACTGGCGTGGTCTATTCCCGCGCCACGCTTGAGGGGATCGCGCAGGTTTGCAAGGATCATGATCTGTGGCTGATCTCGGACGAGGTTTATGACACCCAGGTATGGGAGGGCGAACATCTCTCGCCCCGCGCCCTGCCCGGCATGGCCGAACGTACTCTGGTTGTCGGATCCATGTCGAAATCCCACGCCATGACCGGATCGCGCTGCGGCTGGATCATCGGGCCGGAGGATGTGATCGGCGATCTGATCAACCTGGCCACCCATACCACCTATGGCGTGCCCGGTTTCATTCAGGATGCCGCCGTCTTTGCCTTGGACCAAGGCACTGAATTTGAGGAAGAAATCGCCGATCCGTTCCGCCGCCGCCGCGCCATTGCACAGCGGGTTCTGGCCGGTCAGAACACGGTGTCATTGGTGCCCTCTCAGGGTGCGATGTATCTGATGCTGGATCTGCGGAGCACCGGAATGACCGGCGAAGAGTTTGCCAATGCGCTGCTCGATGCCCATCAGATTGCCACCATGCCCGGCGAAAGTTTCGGCGAGGCGGCGGCGGGCCATCTGCGCGTGGCGATGACGATTGAGGATGACGCCTTTGAAGCGGCGCTCAAGACCCTTTGTGCCTTTGCCCAGACCTGCGCAACGGGCTGAAACGAAAAAGGCCGGGGCGTGTTCGCACCCCGGCCCTCTGCCTCAAATCAACCCGATCTTCAGAACCGGAGCGAACCGCGCAGGCTGAACGTGGTCGCATCGATATCATTGCCGGCTACGCCGCCAACATCGCTGAACCGATGCTCAAGCAGCTCCGCGCCAACAGTGAACCGGTCCGTGACCCTATGAGCTACGCCGATCCCTGCAAATGGGCCGGTTTCATCGCCAACGGAGGTATCCGCGCGGGCGACACCGCCGGTGGCATAGATCAATGTATTGCCCAGATCATAGCCGCCCTTCAGCTTGAGCCGCGCCACGGAATCGATGGAGGCTGCACCGCCCCCAAGGCTGATGTCTGTCTTGTCGTAGTCCAGTTCACCACCCAGAACAAAATCGCCAAAGTCGTAGTCATAACCTGCGTGAAAACCGTAGGAATTGTCATTGCCATCCAGTGCGCCGGGGCCATCCGCATCGGCATAGCCAAGCTGCAAACCGGTGTAGAAGCCTGTCCAGTCGCCGGATGCGGCGATCACCGGGGCGGGCACAGCCACGGGCGCCTCAACAGCGGGATCTTGCAGGCTGCCTGCCTGTGCGATGCCGGTAAAGGCGGTGGCGGACAACAGCGCGGCGGCGGCGGTCAGTTTGGTGAAACGTGTCATATCTCTGCTCCTTGTTAACAACAGCCCCACCGTTGCGGCGGGATCATCTGTTAACGCGGCAAATAGGATCGGGTTTCCTTGTCGACATCCCCCATAACCGTCATGGGCGAAATATCGCCCGATTTCGATTTATCGTCGGCCAGCATTGGCCCATGGCTGCCATGCCCCTGCAAATGCGCCTGACTGCTCCTTGAAAACCTTAAGCTCACACCAAGTCGCAAATGGAACAGCCGGTCGCAAACGGGACAGAACCGCAATCGGGGATTTCCCAGACTTTTCAAAAGTCCGGAGCATATATGAAAAGAGATCTGTGCATTATTTCCCGCGTGATCCGCACCATCGGTGCGGAACGGGGACGTGCGGCGCGAGGGGCACCGGCCAAGGGGTAATCCGCCCTTCCCTCTTTTTTACAACGGATCTTGCCATGTCAGACATTTCTCCCTCACGCAGCGGTGGCCGTGCTGCCCGCCGTGCTGCGCGCAACGCGCCCCTTGCCCAGCACCTGCGCCCCATCCGCCCCGGCCTTGAGGGTGGCACCTATAAGCCGCTCAGCGAGGCCGATATGCAGGCCATTCACCGCGCAGCGCTTGAAGCCCTCGAAGAGATCGGGTTGGCCGATGCCCCGCCCAGCGGCATAGCTTATCTGACCGGCGCGGGTGCGATCCTGGGCGACGACGGGCGCATCCGCTTTCCCCGCGCCTTGGTTGAAGACACGCTGGCAATGGCCAATCGCCAGATCACCCTTTGCGCCCGCGATCCGGCCCATGATCTGGAATTGGGCGGCAACCGCGTGCATTTCGGCACGGCCGGCGCAGCGGTACATATGGTCGATGCGCAGGGCCGCAATTACCGCGAATGTGGCGTGCAGGATCTGCATGATGCGGCGCGGATCTGTGACACTCTGGACAACATCCATTTTGTGCAGCGCCCGATGGTCTGCCGCGATATTCCTGACAATCAGGAGATGGATCTCAACACCATTTTCGCCTGCTGCTCTGGCACGACCAAGCACATCGGCACCTCTTTCACGGAACCCGCATTCGTGCCTAAGGCATTGCAAATGCTGCATATGATTGCGGGCGGCGAAGACAAATGGCGCGAACGCCCCTTCATGTCCAACAGCAATTGTTTCGTGGTTCCGCCGATGAAATTCGCCACTGAATCCTGCGAGGTTATGGAGGCGGTGATTGAAGGCGGCATGCCGGTGCTGCTGCTCTCGGCTGGCATGGCCGGGGCCACGGCCCCTTCCACCGTGGCGGGCGCGATTGTGCAGGCCGTCGCGGAATGTCTGGCCGGGTTGGTCTATGTGAACGCCGTGAAACCGGGGCATCCGGCGATCTTTGGCACATGGCCCTTTGGCCTTGATCTGCGGTCGGGTGCCATGACGGGCGGATCCGGAGAGCAGGCCTTGTTGACCGCCGGTTGCGCCCAGATGCACAAGTTCTACGGCGTTCCTGGCGGCGCGGCGGCGGGCATTGCAGACAGCAAACTGCCCGATATGCAGGCCGGATGGGAGCAGATGTGTTCTAATGTTATGGCCGGATTGTCAGGCTGCAACATGATCTATGAGGCCGCCGGGATGCATGCCTCGCTGCTTGGGTTTTGCCACGAATCGCTGATTCTGGGGGATGACCTGATTGGTCAGGCGCTGCGCTGTGTGCGCGGGATCGAGGTGAACGACGAAACATTGGCGCTGGATCAGATGCGGCAGGTCTGCATGGGCGGGCCGGGGCATTATCTGGGCACCGAACAGACCCTGAGCCGGATGGAACTGGATCATGTCTATCCGGCGCTTGGCGATCGGTCCTCGCCCAAGGAATGGGACGAACTGGGCAAGCCGGATCTGATCGAAAAGGCCACGGCCCGCAAGGAGCAGATTTTGAGCCAGAGGTCTGCCGCCAGTTTTGATCCGATGCTGGAAAAGGCCCTGCGAGAGGCATTTACGATCCATTTGCCGGTGCAGTAACGGCGCTTCTACGCCAAGGCATTTCCTGCATGCAATCAAGGGCTTTGCCCTAGGTTGCCGAAAAGAAGAAAGGGAGAACCGGAGTTCTCCCTGAGTTTCGCCGTTCACGGGGGTGTTCTTCAGAACGCACACTCCCCTGACAGAACCTTTGGCGCAGACAAAGGTGGAGTCAGCCCGCGTCACGCACAGAAAAAAGAAAGGGAGAACCGGAGTTCTCCCTGAGTTTCGCCGTTCAAGCTCAATATGTTAACCGCTCGAGATTTATTTTTGCCTGCGGCCTGAACGTCGTCCGGGGCGAGCGCACCCGCCCCTTGTGAGGTGGGGGGACGTAACGTACCGCCCCACCCATCGCAAAGGGGCACCGGATCACCGATGCCCCAATTTCTTAGCTACACCCGCTTGTCCCACCGCAGGTGTTGCATTTCATGCAGGTCCCGTTGCGCACCAGAGTGTAATTGCCGCATTCGCCGCAGGCCTCACCCTCATACCCCTGCATCTTGGCCTTCGTCCGGGCATCAAGACTGGTGACAGAGCCGGACGCCACAGCCGTGGTGGTCGACATCGCAACCGCAACGCCGCCGGCAGTGGCCACTTCGGGCACAAGTGTTTCTACCGCGGATGCCGTCACTTCCTGGCCGCCCTGCAGGACAACCAGTTCCTGCGGCAAACGGTTGCGCAGATATCCGGTTGAACTGATTTGCTTGAGCACTTCGAGGGACCGCGTCGCAGCGGTTTCGGACAGTTCGGACACATTGGCCACGTTTTCTTCGGCCTCGCCCTTGCCCAGATCATCAAATGTCGCGCCCTGCGGCTTCACATGGGCCAGATCGGTGCGGTCCAGATAGCTTACCGCCAGTTCGCGGAAGATATAGTCAAGGATCGAGGTCGCGTTGCGAATGGTCTCATTGCCCTGCACCATGCCCGCAGGCTCAAATTTGGTGAAGGTGAAGGCGTCGACAAATTCCTCAAGCGGCACGCCGTATTGCAGGCCAACCGATACTGCGATGGCAAAGTTGTTCATCATCGCCCGGAAGCCGGCACCCTCTTTGTGCATGTCGATGAAGATCTCGCCCAGCTTGCCGTCTTCGTATTCGCCGGTGCGCAGATAGACCTTGTGCCCGCCAACAACCGCCTTTTGGGTGTAGCCCTTGCGGCGTTCCGGCATTTTCTCGCGGTGGGATTTGATGATCTCTTTGACGATCACCTTTTCCACGACTTTTTCCGCAAGAACCGCAGCCTTTTCCTGAATGGAGCCACTTTCCAGCACCTCTGCCGCCTCATCGTCATCCTCAACCAGCGCCGCCGCCAGAGGTTGCGACAGTTTGGAGCCGTCACGGTAGAGCGCGTTGGCCTTGATGCCCAAGGACCAGCTCAGCTCATAGGCTTTTTGACAATCCTCGATGGTGGCATCGTTTGGCATGTTGATGGTTTTTGAGATCGCGCCGGAGATAAAGCTTTGTGCCGCCGCCATCATGTAGATGTGGCTGTTCACGCTCAGGTAACGCTTGCCCTTTTTGCCACATGGGTTGGCGCAATCGAAGATGCCGTAATGCTCTTCTTTCAGATGCGGCGCGCCCTCAAGGGTCATGGTGCCGCAGACATGGTCGTTGGCTGCATCCACATCCTTGCGGGAGAAACCCAGAGATTTCAGCAGGTCAAAGGTGGGATCATTGAGCTTTTCCGCCGGAATACCAAGCACTTGGGTGCAGAACTCTTCTCCCAATGTCCACTGGTTGAACACAAACCGGATGTCAAAAGCCTGCGCCAATGCCGCGTCAACCTTGGCCAGTTCATTGGGACCAAAGCCGTGACCGGCCAGCGTGGTGTGGTTGATGCCCGGCGCATTGCCGATGGTGCCGTGGCCCACTGCGTAAGATACAATCTCTTCGATCTGGGCAGAGCCATAGCCCAGCTTTTCAAGTGCTGCCGGAACCGATTGGTTGATGATCTTGAAATAACCGCCGCCGGCCAGTTTCTTGAACTTCACCAGCGCAAAGTCAGGCTCGATCCCGGTGGTGTCACAATCCATCACCAGACCAATGGTGCCGGTTGGCGCGATCACGGAAACCTGCGCGTTGCGGTAGCCATGGGCCTCGCCCAGCTTCAGCGCCTCATCCCAGCAGGACATCGCCACATCGACCAGACCCGGCTGCGGGCAGTTGCCATGATCAAGCGCCACAGGCTTGACCGCCAGCTTTTCATAGCCGGTGTCATTGCCGTAAGCCGCGTTGCGGTGATTGCGGATCACCCGCAGCATGTGTTTGTCGTTCTTGGCATAGCCCGGAAACGCGCCCAACTCGCCCGCCATCTCGGCGGAGGTGGCATAAGACACGCCCGTCAGGATCGCGGTCAGCGCACCACAAAGGGCACGGCCCTCATCACTGTCATAGGAATACCCCATGTTCATCAGCAAACCGCCGATGTTGGCGTAACCCAGACCCAGCGTGCGGAAGTCATAGGACCGCTGTGCAATCTCTTTGGACGGGAACTGCGCCATCATCACCGAGATTTCCAGTGTCACTGTCCACAGACGCGAGGCATGCATGTAGTCTTCGACCTGAAACTCGCCATCCTTGAGGAAGGTCAGCAAGTTCATCGAGGCAAGGTTACAGGCCGTGTCATCAAGGAACATGTATTCAGAACAGGGGTTTGAGCCGCGAATGGCGCCGTCCTCGGGGCATGTGTGCCATTCGTTGACCGTGTCGTGATACTGGATACCCGGATCGGCGCAGGCCCATGCCGCGTGGCCCACCTGTTCCCACAGATCGCGGGCCCGGACGGTTTTGGATACTTTGCCGTTCACCCGGTCGATCAGTTCCCAATCGGCGTCTTTTTCCACGGCTGTGAGAAATGCGTTGGTGACACGGATGGAGTTGTTGGAGTTCTGGCCCGATACAGAATTATAGGCTTCGGAATCCCAGTCGGTGTCATAGGTGGGGAATTCGATGCTGGTGTGACCCTGCTTGGCGTAATCCAGCACACGCTTGACATAAGTCTCTGGGATCGCGACTTTTTTGGCGTCGCGCACAGCTGCTTTCAACTGATCATTCTTGGCCGGATCATAGGCGTCTGCCTCTGCCCCGTCCCATGCTTTGATGGCGTCAAAGATCTGGTTCAGCTTTTGCTCGTGCATCTTGGAGCCTGCGACGATGGACGCCACTTTCTGCTCTTCGAGAACCTTCCAGTTGATGAATTCTTCGATGTCGGGGTGATCGGCATCGACGATCACCATTTTGGCCGCGCGGCGCGTTGTGCCGCCCGATTTAATAGCGCCCGCAGCGCGGTCACCGATTTTCAGGAATCCCATCAAGCCAGAGGATTTGCCGCCACCAGACAGGCTTTCTCCTGCGGCCCGCAGGGACGAAAAGTTGGTGCCGGTGCCGGAGCCGTATTTGAACAGACGCGCCTCGCGGACCCAAAGATCCATGATGCCGCCATCGCCCACCAGATCATCGGCGACAGATTGGATAAAGCAGGCATGCGGCTGCGGATGTTCATATGAGGATTTGGAGCGGGTCAGCTTGCCGGATTTGTGATCGACATAATAGTGGCCCTGTGCCGGACCATCGATGCCGTACGCCCAATGCAGGCCGGTGTTGAACCACTGAGGAGAGTTCGGCGCGGCGCGTTGGCTGGCCAGCATGTGGCGCATTTCGTCATAATAGGCGCGGGCGTCGTCCTCGGTGGTGAAATAGCCACCCTTCCAACCCCAATAGGCCCAGGCACCTGCCAAACGGTCAAACACCTGCTTGGAAGAAGTCTCGCCGCCCATCTCGGCGCCCTCAGCCGCAACAGAGCGCCACAGGAACTCTGGCACGCCCTTTTCTTTGACCTTCTTGAGTTTGCTCGGAACGCCCGCTTTGCGGAAATATTTTTGCGCGATGACGTCGCTTGCGACCTGGCTCCAGCTTGACGGAACTTCGACATCGTCCAGTTTGAACACCACCGATCCATCCGGATTTCGGATTTCCGATACCGTGGTGATAAAATCCAGGTCCGCGTAGGCGTCCTGACCGGCTTTGGTGAAATTCCGTTCAATCTTCATTGTCGCTGCCTCATATCCAGCTGTCCACATCAAGAGCCGCACCCGTCATTGCAGGTCGCCTCCGCCCCTCATAACCGCCAAATTGGCGCAGTCGTTTATTGGCCCGGTCAAACCTGTTGACCGGCCGAAACGCAGCATCTGACTTTGATATTTAGTCCTAAACCTGCCTGCACCTGCGATGCGCCCTTGCGGTTTCATCCACTACATATTGTGGCGTCATCGTCGGCCTCCACAAACTGACGTATTCACCCCTAATGGGTCAACGGAAATATTGTAAAAATTTCCAAAAGAAATTGTTGACCAAAGATATTCCTGCCGGGCCAACCCGGCCAAAGTGATTCAAGCGCAATCTATCCCCAGCTTGATCCATAGGCACGGGTCCGCACAGCATCCCAATTAACCGAAGTTTCCGGCAGGCTTAGCCAAAATTGCTCATCTGATGGGTGAAGTTATCCACAAAAACCAGTTACAGAAATGGCCCTTCCCGGCGGCGCTAACCCCACGTTAACCTTTGCGCATTTTTGCAGCACAGATCACCCGTTTTTGCGCCGCGCCCACAGAATCGGCACCGAATCTCTCAAGGCTCAGCTCAGGCCGGTCACACCATCTGGGAGGGTTTCGCGACAAAACACACCATATCTAGGGAAGGCCTAAAACAGCCCGACGAGGCCGGATACAAAGGCCAAACAGCGCTGTTCGATGATTTTCCCTTGGCCCCTATTGCGCTCTGGGTCTAGGGTACGCCACTTTGTGCAAGACCGGATCGGGATCATATCTGCGCGGCAAATCAGATAGATCCACCGACGATCCAGCATCGCCGACTGTATGACATTAACCATTGCCCGCCGACGCCATTTTGAGAAAGCCAATTAGATGCCTGACGATTTCTCCGATACAACATTGACTTCCGGTGCAATCACCCCCGGCACATCGGTCACCGGCGAGATCGAAGTCATCGGTGATGCGGACTGGTTCGAGGTCACGCTGATCGCGGGACGGATCTATGAAATAGAGATGCGCGGCGCAGACACCGCGGATGGCACATTGGCCGATCCAGAATTTGCCGGTGTGTTTTTGTCCGATGGCACGGCAGCGGTGGGTACCGGCAATGGCGACGCTTCTGCCGACACAACAAACAGCGCAACGACATTCTATGCGCCCTACAGCGGTGTCTATTATCTGTCCGCAACCGGGCTGACAGGTACCGGCACCTATACTTTGGAAATTACGGATCTGTTGAACAGCGTCAGCGGGGCCGCGCCAGACGACCTGATCGTCGGAACCGAAGCGGACGACACGCTGCTTGGCCTCGCAGGCAACGACACGATCTATGGATTGGGCGGCGATGATCTGATTGAGGGCGGTGACAACGACGACAGCATCATCGGCGGGCTGGGCGCAGATACGATCCTGGGCGGCAGCGGCAATGACACCATCGTAAGCTCGAATGGACCGGACCCGGACCATGATGGCGCAATCCTCGGCGTGGCCGAAGACGACCTTTCCATCACCGACGTAATCTACGGCGGCGATGGCGATGACCTGATCAACATGGGCGACGATCTGCCTGCCGGCAATAACTCCATCACCTATGGCGAGGCGGGTAACGACAGCATAACAGGACGCGGCGCAGTGCAATACATCGACGGCGGCACCGGCGCGGACTACATGCAAGGCAGCGGCGGCGCGACGATCTACATCGTCGACAACTTTGGTGATCAGACGATCGAGCTTTCCTCCGATGTGATGGGCCCTGGCAATTCAGCAACCGGCGATATTGACGAAGTGCGCTCCAGCATCAGTTGGACCTTGCTGCCCTGGAATGAGGCTGGCGGGGCAAACCAGATCGAGAACCTGACACTGATCGAGGGCGGCAACGCCAGCGCAACTGGCAATGAGGTGGGCAATGTCATAATTGGCAATACGGGCAGCAACCGGATCAACGGCATGGGCGGCGATGACACCCTAACCGGTGGCGGCAGTGCGGATATCTTTCAATTCTCTCCGGGCGGTGGTCACGATATCATCACAGATTTTCAGGTCGGCATTGATCAATTCGGCACCGTCGGCTTTGGCAGCGCGCCTACAGTGGTCGAAACTGTCGATGCAGACGGATATCGGGTCTTTACCTTTGATGGCGACACGTCCGTGACCCTTTTGGGGGTCTTTGCCAACCGCGCGCCGGAGTTTACCAGCGTCCCGCCCCTGACCATCAACGAAGACGAGCTGTTCACTTACCGCGTGACGGCAGACGATCCCGACGACGACAACCTCAGCTTTGTCAGCTCCTCCTGGCCATCCTGGCTGACGCCGGTGGGCGGGGTACTGACAGGCACCCCCACGCAAGAGAATGTCGGCACAGAAGGCAACAGCTTCAGCTTTGTTATTTCGGATCCGGGCGGCCTGACCGCAACGCAGGAATTTGTCATTGAGGTTTTGAACGTCAATGATGATCCGGTCTTTGACACCTCCCCGATCCTGACGGGGACCGAAGGCTCTGCCTACAGCTACACCCCGACCTTTAACGATGAGGACGGGGACATCCCGACCATCGACATGGCGAACACCGTGCTGCCTGATTGGTTGACTATTGATCCGGCAACCGGCGCCCTGAGTGGCACCCCGACACAGGCGGATGTCGGCACCCATGCGATTAACATCGCCATCAGGGATGGCAACGGTGGCACCGCGGTGCAAGCCTTTGAGCTGACCATTGAGGCAGTCAATGACCCGCCCGTTGCACAGGATGACACGGCCACCGGCACAGAAGATGCCGTTCTGGTCATCGCGAACCTACTGGGCAATGACAGCGATGCAGAGGGCGATCCATTGAGCATCCAGTCTGTCAGCCAAGGCGCACATGGGGATGTGATGTTGAACGCTGACGGTACAGTCAGCTATACGCCTGATCCCGATTTCAGCGGCACCGACACCTTCACCTATACCGTCACAGACGACACAGGTGGCACCGATACGGCAAACGTGACGGTGACCATCGAGAATGAAAATGATGCGCCCGCAGGGGACATTCGTATCTCCGGCGCTGCAATTGTGGGCCAGACCCTGACCGTCGATCTGTCACAGCTTTCCGACCCGGACGGGATCGACAGCGCCACAATGACCTATCAATGGTTGCGAAACGGGGCAGAGATTGCCGGAGCCACCGCCAGCACCTTCACCCTCAGCGACGCTGACATCGATGCAACACTGTCCGCCTCACTGTTCTACAACGATGAGGGCGGCACGGCGGAGGCGGTGACCAGCCTTGCCACAGGTGCAGTTGCGGCCGAGGCCACGCCGGTGACTGGAACACTTGCCATCACCGGTACTGCCGGATTGTTTCAGGTGCTGCAGGTGTCCAAAGATCAATTGAATGACCCCGACGGCCTTGCACTGCAAAGCGAGAGCTATCAATGGCTCAGCGATGGACAGCCCATCACAGGCGCAACAGGCCCTGTTCTGGAAATTACACCAGAGCTGATGGGCCGCGATATTACCGTGCAATTGCATTACGTTGACAGCACCGGCACGGAGGCAACCCTCGCCAGTGCCCCACTTGCCATACCGGATCCGATCATCGGCACCGAAGCCGCTGACCAGATGACCGGCACCTCCGGCAACGATCTCATTGATGGTCTGGACGATCACGACACGCTGGTCTTTACCGCAAATCGGGCAAGCTACTCTATCACGCTCAGCCAGCAGGGGATCATTGTGGACGACCGCCGCACCGATGGTGATGGCACGGACCAGATCGCCAATATCGAAACCCTTGCGTTTCTCGACAATAATTGGCCGCTGCATGTGTTTTCTGACGTGACCACGCTAAGCCAGGCGGAATTTTCGACCTTTATCGAGATGTATATCGCTTACTTCAATCGCGCCCCGGATGCCGAGGGGCTGTTCTTCTGGGCCAATGCCCTGTCCAACGGCACCTCCCTGGAAGAGATCGCGGCACTGTTCTTTGATCAGGACGAAACCCGCAGCATCTATGGCGATGAGATCACCGATCTTCAGGGGTTCGCCCAACAGGTCTATCAAAACGTGCTGGGCCGCGCATTTGATCAAGAAGGGCTCGATTTCTGGGTATCGGTTCTGCAAAGCGGCGCCGTGGCCCTGCCAACCTTCATGCTTGAGATCATCAGAGGAGCAAAAGCACCGGCGGCGGAGGATGCAAGCCAGGCTTTCAAGGATCAGAAGGCCGCCGATGTGGCCTATCTGTCAAACAAGGCCGATCTGGGCACTTATTTCTCTGCCATCAAAGGCATGAGCGACGTAGAAAATGCCCGCGCAGCCATGACACTGTTTAACGGCAGTGCAGACAGCATCACCGCCGCGAAAAACGCGATTGATGGTTATTATGCAGATGCTTTGGATGCCCAGAACGGTGAATTCCTGATCTCCGTTGTGGGTGTGGTCGATGATCCGTTTGCGGCCTAGGATCACGCCACGGCAAAAAGATCATCCAAGAATCCCGCCATCGGCATCAGGAACGCACCCTGTTCCGGGTCGAGCGCGGCAAGATGCGCCAGATCAATCGCTGCAATTGCTTCAGAAAAACCCGCATCGCTGCCGTCATACAAGGCCATGGAAGAGGATGCGCTTTGCAGATCGGACAGGCCCAGCTGCACAGAGAAATACGCCCCTATGTCCGTCTTGGCTTCGAGAAAGGCCAAATCTGCAAGCTGTTGATTTTCAAATTCCTGCCCCAGATGGGAGGGCGGCGCGGCCTTGGCGCCTTCCAGCACGCGCAAAATAAATGCGTCGCGTTGCACCTGCCCGCTGTCCAGCAGGCCCACCCAGAAGTTGAAGCCGTCCGTGTCCGGTGCGCGGCCCAAAACGTTGTCATAAACTGCAGTGGCAAATTCAGCCGCGCTGGTGCCAACGGGGTAAAGGGAAAGCGTTTCGGCCTGACCGGAAAATTCCTGCGACATCTTATCTAGCGGCAAACCATCAGCAAATGCCGCCGCCCAGAAATACAATCCTTCCGCATCCGGGGCCCGGTCGAAATAGGCCACGTAAAGCTCGATGATGCTTCTCAGATCGCTCTGCGCGATTTGGGACACCGCCATCAAAGCCGCGAGATTCACCCCAGCGTCGCCAGCGCCTCCGTCGAACTCCAGATGCTCGATCCGCGTCAACTCATCCAGCCCTTCACCATCGACCCTGCGATCCAGCAGCGTGACGCCAGATGGGCCAACGGTCAGCGTAAAACTGTCCTTCTCACCAGACACAACCGCCGTATCAACGCCCTGCCCGCCATCCAGAATGTCGTTCCCATTGCCGCCGGACAGCCGGTCATCACCGGCCCCGCCGGACAGCATGTCGTCACCGCCCGCACCAAAAATTTCCTGATCAAAGCCGCGGGTCAGGATCACATCCGCCTCTGCCGTGCCGACAATCGAAAACGGAAACTCAATAAGCGTGTCCCGCGCAACAAAGCCAAGCCAACCCACACCCGACGGATTGGGCAGAACATCATCGACATCAATCCCGACCAGATCCAAGAGCGAGCCTACCACAGAATTGCTGTTTTGATCGAACACCTCGTAGCTGAGGGTCTGGCCGTTCATCGCCAGCGCAAACTGATCAATCAGCGCGGCCACGGCGGCGGGGGATCTGCCGCCCAGATCCAGCGTGACGCGGTCGATCCGATGCGCTTCTATGCTGCTTTCAGAAGAAAGCGCACGCGGCACCCAAGCGCTTTGCTGATGTGTCTCAACGTATAATTCCCCTGAAAACAGGGTGTTATCTGTATAGGCCGAGAGGATGAACTCAGCGTCCCGATCATCGGTGAGGATCAAAGCAAGATGCCCTGCGCCGGTTGATATGTCCTGACCAACCCTGCGTCCGGCAATTTCAATAGATGCCATAACTCCGTTCCCTCAAAGGTGCGTGTCAATTGGCGACAATCGCAAAAGGGTGCCCTGCCAAGGGGGGCAATTCAACCTGGATTCGTTAGGGCCAAGCGGAGTACCGCCGCCACGATCCTGAGGCGGCCCGGACAGGCAGAATCCGAAAAACACCCGGAAAGGTAAAAATCGCGGCCATCATAGCCTGGCGAAGTCTTCACCCGTCATGCGGCCCACAAAAGTGGAAGTCTCTGATGATGCTGGTGAAAGTGGTCGGAGCGAGAGGATTCGAACCTCCGACCCCCTGTACCCAAAACAGGTGCGCTACCAGGCTGCGCCACGCTCCGACGTGGCCTCTTTAGCCACAGTTGATCTGAATGAAAAGCCCTAGATTGCGAGTTTCTGAGATCAATTGCAGGGCCAAGCCGGATCATGGGCGCCAAAGGCCGGATGACGCAGGGCGCTGCCCTCGTTTATCCCCAGTTTTTTGGCCATTCCGCCGTTGATCTCCAGCACCGCCAGCACCTGATCCCCGCCAAAAATCGGCGTCTCATCCAGGGGAATCGCCTGATGGTGAATGTGCTGCACAATGCCCTGCGCGTCGACAAACAGCATATCGAGGGGAATCAGCGTGTTGCGCATCCAGTATTGCGCAGTCTGCGGCGCCGGGTAGACAAAGAGCATGCCTGCGCTGGCCGCCAGTTCTTCGCGGTGCATCAATCCCTGCGCCTGTTCGGCGGGATCATCGGCAATTTCAACGTTGAAACGGGCCTGCCCCCAGTCGCCGCGCAAGCTGACGGTGTCGTCTTGGCAGATGTCCTGCGCGAAGGCACCGAGTGGCAAAAGCGACAGAGCCGCCGCCCCGCCTAGGTGCCGCCACCCTCGTTTGATCCAATTGCTGCTTCCCATGCCTGCACCTCAGCGGCCATAACGCCGCGTTTACCATTGATCACCCGCATCGCCAAAGCTTCTCCCGGTTGCAGATCGGACAAGCCCGATTGCCGCAACACTTCGACGTGCAAAAACACATCTTCGTCCTTGCCAAAGACATTGGCAAATCCAAATCCCTTGGCCTTGTCAAACCATTTGACACGCGCCGGTTGCAACGGCGTATCCGCCATCGCCTGTGCATCCAGATCTCCGATGTCTGTCAGCACCGCCGCCTGCGCACCCTCAGGTGGAATGATCTCGGTGATGCTTGCCGCCTGAACGCCGCGATCTGTCTGGTGGGCGTGGAAGGTTATCTTGGCCCCGTCCGCAACGGAACTTTGGCCAAAATTTTGCAACACATTGACATGCAACAAAATATCCGGCCCACCATGATCCGAAATGACAAAGCCAAAGCCTTTGACAGGGTCGAACCATTTGACCACTCCGGTCAGCGGCTGCGGATCAACCTGGGGTATTTCAGGGTTGTCTTGTGACACATCTCAACCATTGCTGTTTTGCCGTTCACGGCTTCGTTATCTGGACGACATTAGACATTTTTTTCTGTTTTGCATCAAATTTAGCCCGTGATCTATGTCCTATCACATCACGGGTTCAGGCGCGTCACGCTCCAAGGGGCGTCCGGGGCTGCGCGGCGCCACTGGAATCTGTCGTGCAGACGGAAATCTCCATCCGCCCACAGTTCGATCTCCAGCGGAGTCAACCGGTATCCCCCCCAAAAGGGTGGACGCGGGGGATTCGGCCCTTTGCTGGCCGTGATTTTGGCGACTTCGGCCATCAGTGCGGCCCGGCTGCTGAGCGGCCGCGACTGCGCAGAGGCCCAGGCGCCCAACCGGCTCTTGAGCGACCGCGACGCATAATAGGCATCCGCCTTTGGCCCATCCTCACGGGTGATCAGCCCCCGCGCCCGCACCTGGCGGCGCAGGGATTTCCAATGCATTACAAAGGCCGCCTTGCCCGCACTGTCCAGCTCCTGCGCCTTTGCGCTTTCGTAATTTGTATAAAAAACAAAGGCATCCGCCTCGATTTCTTTCAGCAGAACCATCCGCGCATTGGGCATTCCATCGGCATCCACTGTCGACAGGGCAATCGCGTTGGGATCATTCACCTCGGCCGGTTCGGCCTCTGCCAACCAGCGGCGGGCAATCTCAAAGGGATCGTCACCCGCAAACAGACCTGTACGTTTTTCCATTGTGATACTCATCCATGCTTTGCCCCGACAGCGCCGGGATTTCCAAATCGCTAACGCAATAGACATACGGCAGCAACGCAAAGGTCAATTGGACATATGCGCCGCGCGGCGCTTGATGGCATGGTCACAATCCCCTAAACGTGGCTTTGTTAATGACTTTCAGGGTGAGGCAGCACTATGGCGAACGACTTGATGCAGGGCAAACGCGGGCTGATTATGGGCCTCGCCAACGACAAATCCATCGCTTGGGGCGTCGCACGCGCACTGGCCGATGCCGGGGCAGAACTGGCCTTTTCCTATCAGGGCGATGCTTTGAAAAAACGCGTTGATCCACTGGCCGCACAATTGGGCAGTGACATTGTCCTGCCTTGCGATGTGGGCGATGAGGCCTCGCTGGATGCGCTGTTTTCCGATCTAAAGGAGCGCTGGGGCGAACTGGACTTTGTCGTCCATGCCATCGGCTTCTCCGACAAGAACGAATTGCGCGGGCGCTATGTCGACACCAGCCGCGGTAACTTTGCCATGTCGATGGATATCTCTGTCTATTCTTTCACCGCCGTGATGCAACGCGCGGAAAAGATGATGTCGCCCGGCAGCAGCGCCCTGACGCTCACCTATTACGGCGCAGAAAAGGTCATGCCGCATTATAACGTCATGGGTGTGGCCAAGGCCGCGCTTGAAGCATCGGTGAAATATCTGGCCGAGGATCTGGGCAAAGACGGCATTCGCGTCAACGCAATCTCTGCCGGTCCGATCAAAACGCTGGCCGCCTCCGGCATTGGCGATTTCCGCTATATTATGAAGTGGAACGAATACAACTCGCCCCTGCGCCGCAATGTGACCATTGATGATGTGGGCAAGGCGGCTCTGTTCCTTGTCTCCGATCTGGGCTCCGGCACCACGGGCGAGAACCTGCATGTGGACGCGGGCTATCACGTCGTGGGTATGAAGGCGGTGGATGCACCGGACATGAGCAAGGAATGACGGCAACCGCACTCGCCAGCCTTGCCATTGTGCAGCTTTTGATCGCAATGAGCCCCGGCCCTGCCGCGGTTCTGACGATCCGCACGGCGGCGGTTGAGGGTGCCAAACCCGCGCTGACCCTCAGCGTCGGCCTCGCGATTGGTGTGCTGCTTTGGGCCGTGGCTGCCCTGCTTGGCCTGTCTTTGGTGTTCGAAATCATGCCGTGGCTGCAAACGGGGCTGCGGGTGGCTGGCGGGCTGTTCCTGATCTGGATCGCCCTCGCCCTTTGGCGCAATGCCGCGGCGCCCTTGCCCGAGACCCGCACGCAACTTCCGCGCAGCACGCTGTCCATCCTGCGACTGGGCATCTGGACCAATCTGGCCAACCCCAAGGCGCTCGCCTATTTCGCCGCTGTGTTCACCGGTGTGTTGCCCGCAGACCTGACCCTGATGCAGGCGCTGGTCGTGCTTGCCATGATCTTTGCCATCGAAACCGGCTGGTATGCCGCGCTTTCCTTACTGTTTTCCCGCGCGGGACCGCGCCGCGTCTATGTGCGGATCAAGACTGGTGCAGAAAGGGTCTTTGGCGTGCTGCTGGGCCTCTTTGGTGTCCGAATTGCATTGTCATAACCGCACGAAGGATCCGTTGAATGTCTCTTGAAGCCCTGATTGCATTTAATCTCGTCCTGCTGGCCGCGCTTGCCAGCCCCGGCGCTGCCATGCTGTACACCGTCAAGAAAACCGTCAGTGCAGGCCGCCGGGCCGGTATGATGACTGGTATGGGCCTCGGCACCGCCGCCGCCTGCTGGACCCTCGCCGCCTTTCTGGGTTTGGAAAGCGTTTTTGCCCTGTTCCCATGGGCTTATGGCGCTTTGAAGGCGGGCGGCGCGCTCTATCTGATCTGGATCGCTGTGCAGACATGGCGCCACGCCCGCGCCCCTCTTAACGATGCCCCAACCCCTTCGGCCCGCAGCTTTGCAGGCGGATTGCTGGTGAACTTCGGCAATCCAAAATCCATGCTTTTTGCCGCCGCCGTGATCCTCGTGGTCTTTCCCAAGGATCTGAGCGCCGGGCAGATCACCTTTGTTGTGCTCAACCACCTTGTGCTGGAATGGCTGTTTTACGGCATTCTGGCCACCGCCCTCAGCGCCCCTGCTGCACGGGCAGGAT
Source organism: Sulfitobacter mediterraneus (assembly GCF_016801775.1). Lineage (NCBI taxonomy): Bacteria > Pseudomonadati > Pseudomonadota > Alphaproteobacteria > Rhodobacterales > Roseobacteraceae > Sulfitobacter > Sulfitobacter mediterraneus. The sequence goes on from NZ_CP069004.1 coordinate 1,172,315, forward strand.
ATCTGCGCCTCAAACCCATTTTTGACCGCATCGCCGCCTCTCTGCTGGGCGCGTTTGGACTGCGGCTGCTCCTTGAAAGGTAACCCCCATGACCGACAACAGACTGCCCCACGAAAAAGGGTTCCACATTAGCTGGGATCAAATCCATCGCGACAGCCGCGCCCTGGCGTGGCGGCTTGATGGCAAGGGGCCGGATGATGGCGCGTGGCGTGCTGTGGTGGCCATCACCCGTGGCGGCATGGCCCCCGCGATGATCGTCGCCCGCGAGTTGGACATCCGCACCGTCGATACAATCTCCGTGGTGTCTTATCATTCCGGTGGCGGCAAGGCCGATCAGCGCCGCGAAGCCAAAGTGCTCAAATCCCCGGACAAAGAAGTAATGGGCGATGGAACCGGCGTGCTGATCATCGACGATCTGGTGGACAGCGGCAAAACCCTCGAACTGGTGCGCCAGCTTTACCCGCAGGCCCATTTCGCAACAGTCTACGCCAAACCCGAAGGCGAGCCACAGGTTGACACCTTCATCACCGGGGTCAGCCAGGACACATGGATTTTCTTCCCCTGGGACATGGCCCTGCAATATGTCGAGCCTTACCGCGGCAAGGACTGACCCCTCTGCGCCCCCTTTTTGGCCATAAATACTCTCCCGCACTCTCACCCATGAGCCGCACATGACCCTGACACGCACCGCCGCCACCTTCCCGCCCCCCGTGATGGAGGCCCGCCGCTGGCTCGCGGGCGTGAATTTTCCCGCAGATCGCCCGCTGATCAACGTCAGCCAGGCCGCGCCGGTTGATCCGCCCCCCACGCCCTTGCGCCAGGCGATGGCCGATGTTGCGCTGACCAATGACGAGGCGCATCTCTACGGGCCTGTGCTGGGCCTGCCGGAGTTGCGGGCCGAACTGGCCGCACAAACCGCTGCGCATTACGCCGGCACCGTGCATGCCGAACAGGTCTGCATCACCTCCGGCTGCAATCAGGCCTTCGCCGCCGCCATTGCGATGCTGTGCAGCGAGGGGGATGAGGTCATCTTGCCAACCCCTTGGTATTTCAACCACAAAATGTGGCTGGACATGTCCGGCGTCACCTCCGTGCCACTGGCCACCGGCGCGGATCTGCTGCCTGATCCGCAAGCGGCGGCTGCCCTAATCACCCCGCGCACCCGTGCGATTGCGCTGGTCACGCCCAACAACCCCGGCGGCGTCGAATACCCCGCCGAACTGGTGCAGGGCTTCTTTGATCTGGCCCGCGACAAGGGCATCGCCCTGATCCTTGATGAAACCTACCGCGATTTCGACAGCCGCAGCGGCCCGCCCCATGCCTTGTTCCAGGATCCCGATTGGCAGGACACGCTGATCCACCTTTATTCCTTCTCCAAGGCCTACCGCCTGACCGGCCACCGCGTTGGCGCGATGATCTCCAGCGCGGCACGTCTGGCCGAGGTGGAAAAGTTTCTCGACACCGTGGCAATCTGTCCGGCGCAACTGGGCCAACATGCCGCGCTTTGGGGGATGCAGAACCTCAAACAATGGCTGGCCGGAGAGCGCGATGAAATCCTCGCCCGCCGCGCCGCGATCACCGCATACATGCCCAAGCTGGAACCGCTGGGCTGGAAACTGCTGGGTCTGGGCGGCTATTTTGCCTATATGCAGCATCCCTTTGCAGAAAGCTCCGCCGATCTGGCCCCGCGTCTGGTGCGCGATGCGGGTATCCTGACCCTGCCGGGCACCATGTTCTGTCCTGAAAGTGACCCAAGCGGTGCCAGCCAACTGCGGATCGCCTTTGCAAATCTGGACGCGGACGGGATTGCTGTGCTGTTTGACAGGCTGGCCGCGGTGCCACAGGCGTAACCGGCTCTTGCCCCCCTGCCACGCAGGGCATAGACAATCGACAAACAAATTTACAGGTGCGCTGACATGGCCAAAGGTTCTAGCCTTTCGAAAACTGCAATCTGGATCCTGATGGGTCTGCTGATGTTAGGCCTTGGCGGCTTTGGCGCGGTGAACCTCAGCGGCAATATCCGCTCAATCGGCACTGTCGGTGACAAGGCAATCCCCGTGGATGCCTATGCCCGCCAGATCCAGAACGAAATCCGCGCATTGGAACAGCAAACCGGACAGGCCCTGCCCTTTGCCCGCGCTCAGGAAATGGGTCTGGACCGCGCCGTGCTGCAACGTGTGGTGCGCAATCGCGCCCAGGACCACGAGACAGAACAGCTTGGCCTCTCTGTCGGCGATGAAACCCTGCGCGACGAGATCCTGCAGATCCCCGCGTTTCAGGGCGTAAACGGCGAATTTGACCGCGAAGGCTATCGATTTGCCTTGCAACAGGGCGGCATCAGCGAGGCGGAGTTTGAAACCTCCCTGCGCGAAGAGGCGGCCCGCACCCTGCTTCAGGGCGCGATTGTCGGCGGTGTGCAGATGCCCGACACCTATGCCAAGACCCTTGTCAGCTATCTGACCGAGACCCGCAGCTTCACCTGGTCGCAACTGGATCGCGATGATCTGGCCGCGCCGTTGCAAACCCCGGCAGATGACGTTCTGAAAACCTATTATGATGAGAATGTTGATCTGTTCATGCTGCCCGCCAGCAAACAGATTACCTATGTCACACTGTCGCCTGATGCGCTGATCGACGAGGTTGTCGTCCCCGAAGAGGAACTGCGCGCCGAATATGACGCCCGCGCCGATGAATACAATCAGCCCGAGCGACGCTTGGTCGAACGTTTGGTGTTCTCGGACAGTGACGCCGCCGACAGCGCTGCCGCCATGCTTGAGGTCAGTGGCACCACGTTCAACGCCTTGGTCGAGGAACGCGGGCTTCAGCTCTCCGATGTGGATCTCGGCGATGTCAGCCGCCTAGAGCTTGATGCCGCCGGAGAGGCTGTCTTTGCCGCCGAAGTGGGTGCGGTGGTTGGCCCCCTGCCCAGCGATCTCGGCCCGGCCCTGTTCCGCGTAAACGCGGTTCTGCCCGCACAGAACACCAGCTTTGAAGAGGCCATGCCGGCCCTGCGTCAGGAATTGGCCCTGACCCGCGCTGTGCGTGCGGTAGAGGCCCGCGCACAGGATCTTGATGACCAACTGGCGGGCGGTGCAACGCTCGAACAACTGGCAGCAGAGACCGAAATGAGCCTTGGCACCATTGATTGGACCGAGGACAGCTCCGAGGGTATCGCCGCCTACGGCGAGTTCCGTCAATCCGCAGCGGCACTTGACGAGGGCGATTTCCCCAAGATCGAACAGCTTGAGGATGGCGGCATCTACGCCATGCGTCTCGACACCGCGCTGGACGCTCGACCTGAGCCGTTTGACAGCGCCCGTGATGCCGTACTGGAAAGCTGGCAAGCCCAGCAAACGGTCAATCTCCTGACGGCGCAGGCCACAACGCAGATCGCCACATTGGGCGGCGCGGCCTCCTTTGAAGCCGCCGGTCTGGATGCAACTGTCGAGACCGACCAGAACCGCAACGCCTTTATCGAAGGGGCACCTGCCGGTTTCATGGACGAGGTTTTCGCCATGAACATCGGCGATGTCGCGGTCCTGCCCGGTGAGGACACGGTGACCATTCTACGGCTCGACGATATCAACGCGGCATCGCAAGATGACGACCGCTCCAACGCGCTTGTTGCCCAGATCAGCGAGCAGTTGAACCAGACCCTCGCGCAGGATCTTTACGGGATCTTTGCCGACGAGGTCGTCAGCCGTGCAGGCCCGCAAATCGACCAACGCGCCTTGCAGGCCGTTCACGTCAACTTTCCCTAAGGCACTGAATACATGGCACTGACCCCGGAATTTGATGACTTTGCCAAGGCCTATTCCGCCGGACAAAATCAGATCGTCTATACCCGTCTGGCCGCGGATCTGGACACGCCTGTATCCTTGATGCTCAAGCTGACGGGCGCGGCAGAAAATGCCTTTGTGCTGGAATCCGTCACCGGCGGCGAAGTGCGCGGCCGCTATTCGATCATCGGCATGAAGCCCGATCTGATCTGGCGCTGCCGGGGCGAAACCTCCGCGATCAACCGCGCCGCCCGCTATGATGCGGAGGCCTTTGAAGATGTGCCGGGCGACCCTTTGGATGTGCTGCGCAGCGTGATTGCGGAATCCAAGATCGACCTGCCCGAAGATCTGCCGCAAGCGGCGGCGGGCCTGTTTGGCTATCTGGGCTATGACACCATCCGGTTGGTGGAACACCTGCCGAATGTGAACCCCGATCCGCTGGGACTGCCCGATGCGCTGATGCTGCGCCCCTCTGTTATTGCGGTGCTCGACGGGGTCAAAGGTGAGGTCACCATTGTCTCTCCCGCCTGGGCTTCAGACGGACAATCGGCCCGCGCCGCTTATGCCCAAGCCGCCGAACGGGTGATGGATGCGGTGCGCGATCTGGAACGCGACATGCCCGGCGCCTCCCGCGATCTGGGCGATGCGGGCGAAGATGCTGCGCCTGTGTCCAACTTCACCCGTGAGGGGTACAAGGCCGCTGTTGAAAAAGCCCGCGAATACATCGTTGCGGGCGATATTTTCCAGGTGGTGCCAAGTCAACGCTGGGCCCAGGGGTTTACCCAGCCGCCATTTGCCCTTTATCGGTCCTTGCGGCGCACCAATCCGTCGCCGTTCATGTTCTACTTCAACTTCGGCGGCTTCCATGTGGTTGGCGCCTCGCCCGAGATCCTTGTGCGGGTCTTCGGCAACGAGGTGACGATCCGCCCCATCGCAGGCACACGCAAACGCGGTGAAACCCCAGAAGAAGATCGCGCATTGGAGGCCGAATTGCTGGCCGACGAAAAGGAACTGGCAGAACATCTGATGCTGCTGGATCTGGGCCGCAATGACGTGGGCCGGGTGGCCAAGATCGGCACTGTGCGCCCCACCGAAGAGTTCATCGTTGAGCGTTACAGCCATGTGATGCACATCGTTTCGAACGTGGTGGGAGAACTGAAAGAAGGCTGTGATGCGCTTGATGCTTTCTTTGCCGGAATGCCAGCCGGCACGGTGTCCGGCGCACCCAAAGTCCGCGCGATGGAGATCATTGATGAGCTGGAGCCGGAAAAACGCGGCGTCTACGGCGGCGGTGTCGGATACTTCAGCGCGGGTGGTGATATGGACATGTGCATCGCCCTGCGCACCGCGGTGATCAAGGACGAAACGCTGTATATCCAAGCAGGCGGCGGCGTGGTCTATGACAGCGACGCCGAGGCCGAATTCATGGAAACTGTACACAAATCCGGTGCCATCCGCCGCGCGGCTGCCGATGCGGCGCGCTTTGATGGCAAGGGCAATAGATAGGCATGACTATCTACTTCTACGCTCAAACGGACCCATATGCCGAGTTTTCAAACTTTGCTCCGTTCGGGGTTGAAATGGATGAGCTTTGGTGGCCGACCGTGGAGCACTACTTCCAAGCGCAGAAATTCACCGATGCAGTATATCAAGAGCGAATTCGCCGGGCCATTAAACCTAAGGACGCAAAAGCACTTGGCATGACCCGAGCCTTACCACTGCGATCGGATTGGGAGGACACAAAAGTTACGCTAATGCACAGCGCAGTGGCCTGCAAATTCAAAACCCACCCAAAACCGCGGGATTTGCTGCTGTCGACCGGGACAGAGGACATTGTCGAAAACGCGCCCATGGACAGTTTCTGGGGCTGCGGGCCAGATGGACAAGGAGCAAACATGCTTGGAAAGATTCTGATGCAAGTGCGTAGCGATCTGCAGGATGCCGCAGCATGAGCCGTGAAGCTTTTCAAATCGCGGGCCAATCCATTGCCCCAGGCACGTCGCAATCTGTCACCCTGCCCGTGTCGATCCTGCCCGATCACACGCCTGTCGGGTTGGCTGTACAGGTCCATCACGGCAAGCGCCCCGGCCCCACGATGTGCGTCAGTGCGGCCGTGCATGGCGATGAGGTGATCGGCGTTGAAATCGTGCGCCGCCTGTTGCGCGCACCGCAGCTCAAATCCCTGCGCGGCACGCTCTTGGTGGTTCCGGTGGTCAACTCCTACGGGTTTTTGTCCCGCTCACGCTATTTGCCCGACCGGCGCGATCTCAACCGGTGTTTTCCGGGGCACCCATCCGGCTCACTGGGCGCCCGGTTGGCACATATCTTTCTAAATGAGGTGGTTCTGCGCTGCGATTTCGGAATTGATCTGCATTCGGCAGCAATCCACAGGACAAACCTGCCGCAAGTGCGGGTGTCTCCGGCAGACAAGGTGACCGCAGGCATGGCACTTGATTTTGGCGCTCCCGTGGTGCTGACCTCGCCCCTGCGGGATGGGTCGTTGCGGGCCGTGGCAGCCAAACACGGCACACCCATTTTGCTGTATGAGGCGGGCGAAGGTTTACGGTTTGACGAGATGGCCGTGCGGGCCGGTGTGGCCGGTATCCTGCGAGTGATGCGCGGGCGCGATATGTTGCCCGCGAAGGGCATCGCCAAGGCCAAGAGCGCACCGCATATCTGCACCTCTTCCACATGGCTGCGCGCCCCGGCGGGCGGGCTGCTGCGCACCTTCCGCGCCGAGGGGGAAACCGTGGCCAAAGGGGATGTGCTTGCCACGGTCTCTGATCCCTTTGGCGATGTGGAGGCCGATCTGGTCGCACCCTCCGCTGGCATCCTGATTGGCCGCGCGATCCTGCCGGTGGTGAATGAGGGCGATGCGGTGTTCCATCTGGCCCAGCTCAGCCCCCGCGCCAATGCCGATACGGTGGAGGATCTCGCCGAGCAGCTGGAAAGTGATCCGTTGTTTGACGAGGATGAAATTATCTAGCTGCGTCAGGCCACTGACCCAAAATTTTCGCAACGCTGCGCAGATCGCCATTTTTTGTTAAACTGTCGGAGCTTTCCCTGCCGGAGCCCCGAAATGCTGAAGTTTGACGCCGAAACCGCCAAGATCCTGGACAACGCCTATCAAGGGGCCGATGTCACGGCGCGGCGCTTGGTCTCCTACAACGCCTTGTCGCCAAACCCCGGCGAGACCCTCCTGGATATCGGATGCGGCAACGGTCTGCTGACACTGGATCTGGCCCGCGCCACAGGGCCAGAAGGCCGGGTCGTGGGCATTGATCCGAGCGCGGATATGCGCAAGGTTGCCGCAGCGCGATGCGCAGGGCAGCCCCATGTGACATTCCGTGACGGACTGGCCGGTGCGCTGCCGGTTGAGGATGGCGTGGCCGACGGCGCCGTGGCGTTGCAGGTTTTCGAATATGTTGAGGACCTAGGCACCGCCATGCGGGACGCGATGCGATGTCTCAAGCCCGGCGGGCGGTTGGTGATCGGCGATCTTCACTTCGGCAGTTTCATCTGGCACAGCGAGAATCTCCCACGTATGGCACGGATGCGGGCCGCATGGGACCACCACTTTGTCCATGCTGACCTGCCGACCAAAATGCTGCCGCTGTTGAAAGAGGCCGGTCATCGCGTCGAAGCGGTTCGCCCCTTCACCACCGCCGATCATTGCCTCAGGCCGGGCGGGCTGGCGCGCATGATGATGCACCTTATGACCCGCTATGCCGTTGAAAACGGACATGTCTCACAGGATGAGGCGGACGATTGGTTCGCCGAACAAGAGGATCTGGCCCGCAGGGGACATTTCTTTTTCTCGCTCAGTCAGTTTGTGATCACCGCCCGCAAGACAGGCTCATAAGTCGCGTTTATTGTTCGCGGCTCAGCACAGCGGAAATGGGCGCCAACGCCACTTTGCCCGCGCGGTCCTGCAGCCCCCATAACAAGAGCGCCGAGATTGTATCCGCCCGCAACCGGCCCAGCATGATCACACCGCCGTCTTGGCCGGCGCGAAACGCCGCCTGATCCAGAAAACGCCGGATCACGGTGGCGGTCTGGCCCTTGCTGTCAAAATCGCGGAAGATCGGATCGGCAGCCACACCAGCCTTGCGGGCCAGTTTTGGCATTGTGTTCAAACCCTTGTCCTGTGTCACAAGCCCATGTCCTGTCTGGCCAAGGATCGCAGTGACCTGATCTGACAGTTCTTTGGAGCCTTGCACACCCGTGTCGGTCCCTTCCAGCACGGCCACAGCGCCCGGCAAACCGGCCAACGCCGTGGCAAGCAGGGTCTCGGCGTCAACGGCGGTTGCCGCCTCGGGCAGATCCACCTCGATCAACACCTCCAACCCTTCGGACCGGTAAAGCGCGATCCGCTCGGCCGCGTCAGGGGCGTTTGCATTGACCGCAAAGCTGAGCGGATAGGGAAAACTGCGCAGCGCGGCTATGCCCGCCGCCCCGGTGACAGGCGCATTGCCGTCGTCAATCAGGACGATCGCCATCAAGGGTTTGCCTTCGGGGTTTTCAAAAGGCTCGGCGTTGATCTCAAGCGCGGGTCCGACCTCAGCCACGACCTCTGGCGCAGCCGGAGTGGTTTCCGCATCTGCCGGCGCATCAGTGGCCGGTCCGCGATTGATCGTTACGCCGCTGTCCCGGTCTGTCAAAGAGATCGCAGGCTTGCCGATGCTGGGGCGGCCAGTGTTTGCATCATTCGTTTCGGTTTCTGTGGTCTGCGGCTGCGCAGGTTCCGCCGCAGGTGCTGGCGCTTCGGGCTGGCTGGCGGTCTGCGGTGTTTCGGGCGCTTGATCCGCCTCGGTGTTGCCCGCCAAATCAGGTTTTACCGAATCCGCAGGCGCCTCGCCAATTTGCACGGGCGCTTGCACCGGCTCTTCGGCTTCAGGTGCCTTGGACAGCGCAGGATCGTTGCTTTGGGTGACAGGTTGTTGCGGCAGGCCGGGATCAGTGTTGATCGCCACATCATCGGTTTCGGGCGGTGCCATCGGGGCAAGGGCCTGCGGATTGGGCAGTACAGGCGCATCGGGCGCGATCGCCACACTGCCCGTATCATCGGTGCCTGCCGGGGCTTGCAAGCCATCCGCCGATCCGGTTTCGGGGCGCCCTGCGGAAGACTGTTCCTCTGCGCCTAAAGCCGCCTCGCTGTCGGGCGCTGGTGCCGTGGCTTGCGGCGCGGTGCCGACCGATGCCGGGGCACTGTCGGTGTTAGGCTGTGTGTCTGGCGCTGCAGGATCGGCCACGGGGGCATCCACCGCACCGGGGGCCATATCATCCACCACAGGTGATTGCGGCAATGGCATCATCACCGAGGCCACACCGGCCACGCCGACGCTCAATACGCCGCCCCAAAGCACACCGCTTAGAAATCCCCGTGCCATCGCGCACTCTCCTGCTCAAACGACCGCATGCTGTGCGGTCTCTGTCCTCATCTGGCTGCCCCGCTCTTGACGCCAGCGGACAAGCCTGAACATGTATGGCACCGTGTATACTCTGTCTCGGCAGCGTTACTCTAGCCCTAATGCCCGGCCCCAATACAAAGAGTTGTCCATTGTTGCTGCTTATCGATAACTACGACAGTTTCACCTATAATCTTGTGCATTATCTCGGCGCTTTGGGCGCGGATGTGCATGTGGTGCGCAATGACCAGATCACCGTGGACAAAGCCATGGCGATGAACCCTGCGGGGATCTTGCTGTCTCCCGGTCCATGTGACCCCGATCAGGCAGGCATCTGCCTTGACCTGACACGCGCGGCGGCAGAGGCGAAATTGCCTTTGCTGGGTGTCTGTCTTGGCCACCAGACACTGGGCCAGGCCTTTGGCGGCAAGGTGGTGCGGGCCAAAGACATCGTGCACGGCAAACTTGGCCAGATGCATCACAAAAACAAAGGCATGTTTGCTGGTCTGCCCAGCCCCTTTGCCGCGACGCGATATCATTCGCTGGTGGTGGATCGAGACAGCCTGCCAGACACGCTTGAAATCACCGCAGAATTGGAAGACGGGACAATCATGGGCCTGCAACACCGCAGCCTGCCCCTGCACGGCGTGCAATTCCATCCTGAATCGATCCGTTCCGAACACGGGCATGCCATGCTCCAGAACTTCCTGAATGAAATGAAGGTGCCCGCATGAGTGACGCGCTTAAACCGCTGATTGATGCCGCCGCCAACGGCCCCCTGACACGCGCACAGGCTGGCGAAGCCTTCGAAATCCTGTTTGACGGCGAGGCCACGCCAAGCCAGATCGGCGGCTTTCTGATGGCGCTGCGCACGCGGGGCGAAACAGTGGATGAATATGCCGCCGCTGCAAGTGTCATGCGGGCGAAATGTCACGCGGTGGCAGCGCCAGAGGGCGCGATGGACATCGTCGGGACCGGCGGCGATGGTAAAGGCACGCTGAACATTTCCACCGCGACCGCCTTCGTCGTGGCGGGCGCGGGTGTGACGGTGGCAAAACACGGCAACCGCAACCTCAGCTCCAAGTCCGGCGCGGCTGACGCGCTGACCCAGATGGGTATCAACGTGATGGTCGGCCCCAAGGTGGTGGAACGCGAACTCTCGGGCGCTGGCATCGGCTTTATGATGGCACCGATGCACCACCCGGCGATTGCCCATGTGATGCCAACACGGTCCGAATTGGGCACACGCACGATCTTTAACATTCTCGGCCCACTCACCAACCCCGCCAGTGTCAAACGCCAGTTGACCGGCGCCTATCGCCGCGATCTGATCCGCCCGATGGCGGAAACCCTGCAAGCCTTGGGCTCTGAAAAAGCATGGTTGGTACATGGATCGGACGGCACGGATGAGTTGACCATCACCGGGGTCAGCTGGGTCTCTGCCTTGGCGGATGGTGCGGTGACAGACTTTGAAATACATCCCGAAGAGGCCGGCCTGCCCGTGCATCCTTTCGAGGCCATCGTCGGCGGCACACCAGAGGAGAATGCCCGTGATTTCAACGCATTGCTGGACGGTGAACAATCAGCCTACCGCGATGCGGTACTGCTGAACTCCGCCGCAGCGCTGGTGGTGGCGGATGCCGCAACGGATCTGAAAACCGGGGCAGAAATGGCACGCACCAGTATCGATTCCGGGGCCGCCCGCGACCGCCTGACCAAATGCGCGGCCCTGTCGCAGGAAAAATGACCGCCCTTGATGTCAGCAATCTCGGGGCGTGGTCCGACCTGCCCTTTTTTGAGACAACTTTGCCAAGGATCGAAGCCGCCCTTGCCGCCGAAGAGCGCCCCGTCTTTCCGCCAGCCAAGGCGGTCTTTAACGCCTTGGAACGCTGCCAGCCAGAAGACACCCGCGTCGTGATCCTTGGCCAGGATCCCTACCACACACCGGGCAAGGCCGATGGTCTGGCTTTCTCCATCCCCCAAGACTTTGGCGGGAGGCTCGACAGTCTTGGCAATATTTTCAAAGAGATAGAGACCGATCTTGGTCAGGTTCGCACCAGAACCGACTTGCAAGACTGGGCCGATCAGGGCGTTCTGCTGCTGAACACCGCGCTCACCGTGCCGCAGGGCGCGGCCAAGGCGCACGCCAAGCTGGGATGGTCCGTGCTGGTCCAAGAGGTCTTGGCCAAACTCGCAGATCGCCCCCGCGTGTATCTGCTTTGGGGCGGACCGGCGCAGAAGATCGGGCGCCACATCGACCCCCATCAGAATCTCAAGATCGAAACGGCCCATCCCTCCCCCCTGTCTGTATATCGTGGATTTTTTGGCGCACGCCCCTTCAGCCGCAGCAATGCATGGTTGCAGGCCCGCGGCATGGGGGTCATAAACTGGGCCAACCCATGAGAAAGCTGCCATGACCGATACCATTCTCGACAAGATCAAAGCCTACAAGCTGGAAGAAGTTGCCGCCGACAAGGCCGCAAAACCCCTCAGCGAAGTTGAAGCCGAAGCGCAGGCCGCCAGCCCCGTGCGCCCCTTTTCAGAGGCACTCTTTGAGGCATCCCTACAAGGCTATGGCCTGATCGCTGAAATCAAGAAAGCCAGCCCGTCCAAAGGCTTGATCCGCGCCGACTTCGACCCGGCCGCATTGGCGCAGGCCTATGCCGCAGGCGGCGCAACCTGTTTGTCGGTTCTGACCGACACGCCCAGTTTTCAAGGCGCCAAGGACTATCTGGTCGAGGCCCGCGCAGCCTGCGATCTGCCCGCGCTGCGAAAGGATTTCATGTATGACACCTATCAGGTTGCCGAAGCGCGGGCGCTGGGGGCAGATTGTATCCTGATCATCATGGCTTCCGTTTCTGATGCCCAAGCCGCCGAATTGGAGGATGCCGCGGCCCAATGGGGCATGGATGCACTGATTGAAGTGCATGACGCCGAAGAACTGGAGCGCGCCACCCGTCTCAAAAGCCGCATGATCGGCATAAACAATCGCAATCTCAAGACTTTCGAGACCTCTCTTGATGTGACCCGCACCCTGTCCAAACAGGTGCCGGGGGACCGGATGATGGTCTCGGAATCGGGCTTGAACACACCCGAAGATCTGGCCGATATGGCCCGCTTTGGCGCCCGGGTGTTCCTGATCGGCGAAAGCCTGATGCGGCAAGAAGATGTCGAGATCGCCACCCGTGATCTGCTTGCCGATCCCCTGACCGCCGGAGGCATGTGATGGCTCTCACGCATTTTGACGCCAAGGGCGACGCCCATATGGTGGATGTCTCAGGCAAGGACATCACATCACGCATCGCCGTGGCCGAGGGTCATATCAAGATGCAGCGCGAAACCTTTGAAATCATTACCGAAGGCCGTGCCAAGAAAGGCGACGTTCTCGGTGTCGCACGACTGGCCGGTATCATGGCGGCGAAACGCACCGCCGATCTGATCCCGCTGTGCCATCCTTTGCCGATCACCAAGGTCAGCGTCGATCTGGAGCCGGATGATAGCCTGCCCGGCATCCGCATCACCGCCACTGTCAAGACAACCGGCCAAACCGGCGTTGAAATGGAAGCGCTCACCGCCGCCTCCACCGCCGCACTTACGGTTTATGACATGTCCAAAGCGGTCGATAAATCCATGGAGATCGGCGGCATTCGGGTCGTGCTGAAAGACGGCGGGAAATCAGGGCGTTACGAGGCATCCGAATGATCCCTGTCGCCGAGGCGCTGCAACAACTTTTGGATCTGGCCTCACCCCTTGATGTCGAAGACGTGCCACTGCGCCAGGCCGCCGGACGGGTATTGGCCCGTGACGTGGTCGCGGCCCGAACACAGCCGCCTTTTGCCGCGTCCTCCATGGATGGCTATGCGCTGCGCCGCGCCGAGGTTGAACCCGACGCGATGTTCAAGGTCATTGGCGAGGCGGCGGCGGGCCATCGGTTCAAGGGCACGCTCAAAGCCGGACAAGCGGTGCGTATCTTTACCGGTGCCCCCATCCCCGAAGGCGCAGATTTTGTTGTTATTCAAGAAGATACAACGCGCCGCGGTGATCTGATCACATTGGGTCACAAGGTCGGAATCAAAGATAACATACGTCCGGCTGGTGGCGATTTTGCCAAGGGGCAAAAGGTCTCTGCCCCCCTGCTGTTGCGCCCTGCCGATATTGCCTTGCTGGCGGCCATGAACATTGCCCGCGTGCCGGTCGCCCGCAAACCCGTCGTTGCGATCCTCGCCACGGGGGATGAATTGGTGCAACCGGGCGAGACACCGGCCGAAGATCAGATTGTTGCCTCAAACAGTTATGGCCTGGCAGCCATGTTCGAAAGCAAAGGCGCTCAGGTTCGACTGCTGCCCGTGGCCCGCGACAATGCGGCCTCTCTCAAGCAGGCCTTTACGCTGGCCAAGGGTGCGGATCTGATTGTGACCATCGGTGGCGCTTCTGTTGGTGATCACGATCTGGTTGCGCCAGTTGCTGCCGAAATCGGAATGCAGCAAAGCTTTTACAAAGTGGCCATGCGCCCCGGCAAACCGCTGATGGCGGGCACCTTGGGCAATGCGGTTATGCTGGGCCTGCCGGGCAATCCGGTGTCTGCGATGGTCTGCGGTACGATCTTTGGGGTGCCGCTCCTGCGTAAGATGTTAGGGCTTGGGTCCGATCCCCTGCCGATGCAGGAGGCGCCGCTGGGCGTCGACCTGCCGCAAAACGGCCCTCGCGCCCATTACATGCGCGCCCATTTGCGCGATGGCGTACTTTTCCCGGATGACAGGCAAGACAGCTCTCTTCTGTCGGTACTGGCCACAGCAGATGCCTTGATGGTACGCCCCGTGGACGAGCCCCCCCGCAAAGCGGGCGATCGCGCAGAATACATCGCGATATAAGCAAGGCCTGTTGCCAGAACCGTCGCGAACAAACCAATTTTCGAAGAATTGTTGACACAAAACGGGAACATCACTAGAACAAAACAAAACCGATGTTCGAAGGGACCGCCCATGTTGACGAAAAAGCAACTCGATCTTCTGGCCTTTATTCACAAACGGGTGCAGCGCGATGGCGTGCCGCCCAGCTTTGATGAGATGAAGCTGGCGTTGGATCTGCGGTCGAAATCGGGCATTCACCGGCTGATCACAGCCCTTGAAGAGCGCGGATTCATCCGCCGTCTGGCACATCGCGCCCGTGCGATCGAGGTTGTCAAACTTCCAGAAAGCCTTGGCGGCACGCCGAATGCCGGGTTCACACCCAAGGTCATTGATGGCGATCGGCCCGATGGCCCGCCGCCAGCGACAGCCCTGCAAACGCACACGGCGCAGGCCGTCGATCTGCCCGTTATGGGCCGCATCGCGGCAGGTGTGCCGATTGAGGCGATCAACCAGATGACCCATTCCGTGGCTGTGCCGGGCGGTATGCTGTCGGGCAACGGACAGCACTATGCCCTTGAAGTCAAAGGCGATTCCATGATCGAGGCCGGCATCAACGATGGCGATGTGGTGGTGATCCGCGAAACCAATGTGGCCGATGATGGTGACATCGTCGTGGCCCTTGTCGAAGACAGTGAAGCGACGCTCAAACGTTTCAAACGCTCCGGCAGTTCCATCGCGCTTGAGGCTGCCAACCCCGCTTATGAAACGCGGGTATTGCCCTCTGACATGGTCAAGGTGCAGGGGCGGCTGGTCGGTCTGATCCGCACCTATTGAGGATCGCGCGGCGCTTTGGGCCAATTGGTCCAAAGCCGTTCGCCTGTGCGGGCGCGCGCGGTTGTGATTTGCCAGTCCCGCGCGCCCTTGCGCAGGGCCAATGCACCGGTTTTCCGCAATGCTGCAGGATCGAAAATCAGGCAGTCAGCACCCGCGATCCAGGGTGCATCCACGGACACCACGACAATCTGCTGCGCCGAACATCCCTTGAAGCTGGCCAGCGCCCGCTTGCCAGACAGATGCTGCACGGGGCCGTTTTTCCACCGGGCGGCGGCCTGATCCTGCCTTGCCCCATCGCCATCGTTCTCCAGCCAGATCTGTGCAACGAACCCAGCGCCTTTGGCCTTGCTCAAGGCGCGGGCCTCCGACCCCATCACCCCGACCAAGGTGCCCTGTTCGGCAATCAACACATCTGGCCGCTCCGCCCCCCGCCAAAGCAGCAGCGCCGCCGCCATCATCACCGGCCCGCCCCAGCGCAAGCGACCCTGCCAGAGCACCAGCACCAAAAACCCCAATGCCAGAACCGGCAGCACGGATGGCCCCGGCGCCACAACATAGCCCCGCGCACCATCCAGCGTTGCCACCTGATGCGCCACCCAAAGGATCCACGACAACCCCCATCCCATTGGCCAAAGCCCCAATGCCTCCAGCCCGAAGGGCCATAATACCAGCGCCAAAACGGCCGCTGGGATCACCAGAACCCCCATCAACGGAACCGACAGAAGATTGGCCACCAATCCATAATGGGCGATGGTATTGAAATGTGCCGCCGCTATTGGCGCTGTGGCAAATCCTGCCACTGCCGAGGACAGAACCGTGGCCAGAACCACCCTGCCCCAACGCGGCATCTGCGGGAGCGGCGCATCACGCAGGCAGCCGAAGACAGCAACCAGGGCCACCGTCGCGGCAAAGGACATCTGAAAGCCCGGCCCGGTCAGTGCCTCTGGCCGCAGCAGCAAAACAATCGTTGCAGCCACCGCCACCGCCCGCAGCGAAATCGCCCGCCGCCCGATCAACAACGCCCCAAGCGCCGTCCCTACCATGATAAACGCCCGTTCGGTCGCGACATTGCCGCCCGACAACGCCAGATACCCCGCCGCAGCAACCAGCGCACAAACCGCGGCAATTTTTTTGGTTGGCCAATAAAGAGCAGTATAGGGGATCGCACTCAGCAGAACGCGCAGGGCACCAAGAACCACCGCTGCAAGCAATCCCATGTGTAGGCCCGAAATTGCCAACAAATGCGCGAGATTGCTGGCCCGCAAATCCTCCAACGTACTGCGGGGAATGGCGCTGCGGTCTCCCGTGGTCAACGCCGCAGCAAAACCGCCGATCTCGCCGGGCAAGATGTTTCGAATATGGGCCGAGATGGCCATTCGCGTCCGAAACAACATCAGATCCAGCGTGCCGTGCTCGGGCCACGCGGCCCCCATCAACGGCACACGGGTATAGCCAACAGCACCGAGTTGGGCAAACCAGGCATGGCGCTGAAAATCAAAGCCGTCCGGCTCCACCGGGCCGGAGGGCGGCGACAAATGCGCCGTGGTCATCACCCGCAGTCCCGGTTCGGGGGTGATACCCTGGGTTTTGCTGTGCAAGGAGATCCGCACCCGCGCGGGGGTCCGCTCCGGCGGTACGCGTTCCAACTGCACACGGTCCAGCGTCAGGCGCAGGGCATCCGATTGACTGCGGTCCATAGCGATGATCCGGCCTTCAACCGCGCCGTAATACCGCCAGCCCAGAACCGGATTGGTTAAGCTATGTGCCCGCAGTCCGGCAACGGTGAACCCGGTCACAATCAGCGCCCCTGCGATGGCCAGTGGTGCCGCCGCCTCGGACAGGAACACCGCCAGCACCGCCAAGGCCACGGCCACCCCCGCCAAGACAGGGTAAAGCACCAAAGCAGGCTCAAAACGCAGGCTGAAATAGCACCCGATGCCAATGGCGAGACAAACCGGCACCCAGCCCAGCATCATCCCGCGTTGCGCCAGCATCATCTGGCCCAACGCCGATTTTACCCAAATGGACAGCGCCGCGGCCCGCCCCATGCTTGCCCCCGTTCCCCGCACTGGATAGACAGACGGGAAATCTACGGCGCGGATGGTTAGCAAATGGTAAACACCAGCAGCCCCAGCCGCCGCGCCGCCTTATCCAGTTAAGAAAGACACTGTCATGTCCGCATCTGTTGTGACCCGTTTTGCCCCATCGCCCACCGGCTTTTTGCACATTGGCGGGGCACGCACCGCCCTGTTCAACTGGCTTTATGCCCGTGGTCGGGGCGGCAAATTCCTTTTGCGGATCGAGGATACGGACAGGGCGCGGTCTACCCCCGAAGCAACAGAGGCCATCTTGCAGGGCATGGCCTGGCTTGGCCTTGATCATGATGGTGAAATTGTCAGTCAGTTTGACAACGCCCCGCGCCACGCCGAAGTTGCGCTGGATCTGCTGGCACAAGGCAAGGCCTACAAATGCTTTGCCACCCAAGACGAGATCACCGCCTTCCGCGAGGCCGCCCGCGCCGAAGGGCGCAGCACTCTTTACCATTCACCTTGGCGCGATGCCGCCCCCGAAACCCACCCCGATGCGCCCTATGTAGTGCGCATCAAAGCGCCGCAAACCGGCGAAACCGTGATCCGCGATCAGGTGCAGGGCGATGTCACCATCCGAAACGATCAGCTGGACGACATGGTTCTGTTACGCTCTGACGGTACACCGGTCTATATGCTGGCCGTGGTGGTGGATGATCATGATATGGGCGTGACACATGTGGTGCGGGGCGATGACCACCTCAACAATGCCGCCCGGCAGATGATGATCTATGATGCGATGGGCTGGGACGTGCCGGTCTGGGCGCATATTCCGCTGATTCACGGGCCGGATGGCAAGAAACTGTCGAAACGTCACGGCGCCTTGGGCGCACAGGAATATCAGGCCATGGGCTATCCTGCCGCTGGCATGCGCAATTATCTGGCCCGTTTGGGCTGGAGCCATGGGGATGACGAGTTTTTTACCGATGCGCAGGCACAGGAATGGTTTGATCTGAGCGGTATCCGCAAAAGCCCCGCGCAGTTCGATCTCAAGAAGCTTGAGAACATCTGCGGTCAGCATATTGCGGTGACGGATGATGCTGCATTGCGGCGTGAAACCGAGGCTTATTTGCAAGCAGCAGGCGAACCGGCCTTTTCTGACGCCCAGTCATCCGCTTTTGAGGCTGCGCTTTATTGTCTCAAGGAGCGGGCCAAGACATTGCCGGAACTCGTTGAAAAGGCACACTTTGCCCTCACGTCCCGCCCCATTGAACCGGATGAGAAGGCTGCAAAAAACCTCGATACGGTATCCCGTGGTATACTGGCGGAATTGACGCCGCATCTGCAAAATGCTAGCTGGGACAGAGAAACGCTGGAAGAGGTTCTGAACGGCTTTGCCGCCGCGAAAGACACCAAGTTTGGCAAGTTGGCAGGGCCGCTCCGCGCGGCCCTTGCTGGGCGGGCCGTCACACCATCTGTCTTTGACATGATGCTTGTGTTGGGACGTGACGAAACCCTGGCCCGATTGACAGAGGCCTCTGCCTGAGAACTGGTTAACCGTTTCTCAAGGCGGGAGGGGATAACAGACAAGGCAGCCTTTTCGGGGGCTGGCCAAGACGGCGGTCACCTGTACCGCAAAAACATTCGGGAAGGGACCATATGACTGAAACAAAGAAATCCGCAACGCTGACAATTGATGGCAAAAGCTACGATTTGCCCATCTTTTCGCCAACGGCTGGTCCTGATGTGCTCGATATTCGCAAGCTGTATGCTCAGGCGGATGTCTTCACCTATGACCCCGGCTTTACCTCGACTGCGTCTTGCGACAGCACCATCACCTTTATTGATGGCGAGGAAGGCGTGTTGCTACACCGCGGCTATCCGATTGATCAACTGGCAGGCAAATCGCATTACCTCGAAGTGTGCTACCTGCTGCTCTATGGTGAGCTGCCCTCCCCCGCAGAGCTGGAAGATTTCGAATCCCGCGTGACCAACCACACCATGCTGCACGAACAGATGATGTATCTGTTCCGTGGCTTCCGCCGGGATGCGCATCCAATGGCCATCATGGTGGGTGTTGTGGGCGCGATGTCGGCATTTTATCACGACAGCACGGACATCTCTGATCCATGGCAGCGTGAGGTCGCCTCGATCCGCATGATCGCCAAGATGCCAACCATTGCCGCGATGGCCTATAAATACACCATCGGTCAGCCATTTGAGTATCCGCGCAACGATCTTGACTATGCGTCCAACTTCCTGCGCATGTGTTTTGCCGTTCCTGCACAGGACTATGAGGTAAACCCGATCCTGAGCCGCGCGATGGACCGTATCTTTACCCTGCACGCCGATCACGAACAGAACGCATCGACTTCGACCGTGCGTTTGGCATCGTCCTCTGGCGCCAACCCCTTTGCCTGTATCGCGGCGGGCATTGCCTGTCTTTGGGGTCCGGCACATGGCGGCGCCAACCAGGCCTGTCTGGAAATGCTCAAGGAAATCGGCACGCCTGATCGCATTCCTGAATTCATCGCCCGCGCCAAGGACAAGAACGATCCATTCCGTCTGATGGGCTTTGGCCACCGCGTTTACAAAAACTTTGATCCACGGGCCACCGTGATGAAAGAAAGTGCGGACGAAGTGCTCGAACTGCTGGGTGTTGAAAACAATCCGGTGCTTCAGGTCGCCAAGGAGCTTGAGCGTCAGGCGCTGGAAGATCCGTATTTCGCGGAAAAGAAACTGTTCCCGAACGTCGATTTCTATTCCGGCATCATCCTGGAGGCCATGGGCTTCCCCACATCGATGTTCACCCCGATCTTTGCCCTTTCACGGACCGTCGGCTGGATTTCCCAGTGGAAAGAGATGATCGGGGATCCACAGAACAAGATCGGCCGTCCACGCCAGCTTTATCTCGGCGAGACCAGCCGCGACTATGTGGATATCGAAAACCGCTAAGTTCCGGATCCAGATCCAAACTGACAAACGCCCCGGTGTTTCCGGGGCGTTTTTCGTTCAACAGCCTGTTTCCAGATCAGAAACAATGAACCACAGCCAAGGCTGACGTCTACTCGCCCCTAAGCTGCAGGTCCCGCCCTTAAGAACCCCTAAAGGTCAAATGCCCTTTGATTCGTTGACCAGATCAACCGATTCATCAGGGTTTTGCCGCCAATCCACCCGCCCAATTTTGACACTTTGTCTTGCTTTGGCGCTAAATGAGGCGCGGATGTGGCATTGTTTCTGGCGCTGTGACAATGCCCTGCTCAAACTTGACCGGACGCGCCCCGCCCCCCTATCGTCAGAGCAACGTAAATCAGGGTGCGATCTAATGATGGAAATTCTGGCGACATGCTGCGCCTTGCTGGTGTTAACAGGTATCGCGGTCCAGGCGGGCCGTCTTTGGGTCACAGCAGCGATCTGTGCCAAGGCGCAGAACGCACAAAGGAACATGCGATGAGCAAGAAAATGACGCATCGCCACCTGTGCTGGGACAGCGCGGCCAATATGATGCCCGTTGCCGCCGCAACAGAACCCTGCCCGCAAGGGGTACTGGTGCCAAATACGCAAGAAAACCATGACCAGATTGCCGTGGTTTACGACAAGGGCAATCCGCCGCCCGAGATTACCATCAAAGAGATTTCCGGTACCGTGCATACCGTGCTTGCCGATGGAGTGGCCGTTGCCGTTGTGGCGCGGGCCACCGGCCCTGCGCCCCGTGTTGATGAGGTGCTGTTGGTGGAGCGGAGCCTGTAGGCCAGGCCAAGAATCCACCCCATCCGAACATGGACAGGATCAGCGGCCCTCGAACTTGGCCGCGCGTTTTTCGGTAAAGGCCAACACGCCCTCTTTGAAGTCACGCGATTTGCCGCAAACGCCCTGTTGTTGCGCCTCAAGCGTCAGCTGTTCTTCCAATGTGTTGTCCCAGCTGGCGCGGATCACCTCTTTGGCCGCCTGATAGGCCGCTGTTGGCCCTGCGCCCAGTTGCGCCGCCTTGCCGCGCCAATGAGCGTCAAAATCGGCATCCGGCACCGCCTCCCAGATCATGCCCCAATCATCGGCCTGACGGGCCGAGATATTGTCGGCAAACAGTGCCGCGCCCATCGCTTTGGCCATGCCCATCTGACGCGGCAGCGTATAGGTGCCGCCAGCGTCCGGGATCAGACCAATCCGGGTGAAGGCCTGCAGGAAATAGGAAGATTCCGTTGCAAAAACCACATCCGCTGCCAGCGCGAGATTTGCCCCTGCCCCCGCAGCCGCACCATTCACGGCCGCAATGGTTGGCACCGGACAATTCACAATCGCCCGCAACATCGGCGCATATTCGTCCCGCAAAGTGCGTTCCAGATCAACCGAAGCACCGGATGCACGATCCCCCAGATCCTGACCGGAACAAAACGCCCGACCAGATCCGGTGATGACAACCACACGGGCATCCTTGCCGCCTTGGGTAACCGCATGGGCAATCTCGGCACGCATCTGGGTGGTGAGCGCGTTCATCTTGTCGGGCCGGTTCATCGTGATCAGGGCCACGTTGTCCGAAACGTCATAGGTGATCGTTTGATAGTCCATTTTGTCAGTCCTTGATTGCCGGCATTTGGCGCAAGTTATCAAAGCCAGCGGGAGGGACCAGCGAAACCGCGCGTCAGCCCTTCAAAATATCATCCAGCCGCGCTTGTTCTTCCGCGTTCAGCGGGGTGTCGGCAGAGGCCACAGCTTTGGACCGACCGCGCAGATAGATCATACCGGCCCCACCTGCAAAAAGCAGCATGAGCGGCCCCGCCCCCCAAAGCAGCCAATTGGCCCCTGTGTTGTCCGGCTTGAGCAGAACATATTCGCCGTAACGGTCCACGATAAATGCGACCGCCTGCGCGTCCGTATCCCCCGCCACAAGCCGATCACGCAGCAAGATCCGCAAATCCCGCGCAAGGCTTGCATTGCTTTCGTCAATGCTCTCGTTGCGGCACACCAAACAGCGCAGCCCTTTGGACAGCTCACGCGCCCGCGCCTCAAGTGCGGGATCGTCCAGCACCTCATCAGGTTGGACCGCGGCCAAAGGGCTGGCCAGCAACATCAGGATCAGGGCGATGCGTTTCATTCGGCAGGCACCGCGCTGAACTTGCGGGCGCCAGCCGCCACACGGAACCGCCTGTCAGACAGGCTCAGCAATCCGCCAAGCGCCATGAGGGCACAGCCGATCCAGATCCAGTTGGTCATGGGTTTGATATAGGTCCGCACGGTCCAGCCGCCGTTGTCCTGCTGATCCCCGATCACCACATAGACATCGCGCAACAGATTGTAATCAATCGCGGCTTCGGTCGTGGGCATCTGCGCAACCGGGTAAAACCGTTTCTCCGGTGTCATTTTCGCGATCTCTGAACCGTCTTTGGCCAGTGTCACAAAACCGGTTGTCGAAAGGTAGTTCGGCCCGCGCAATTCCTGCACATCCGTCAGCGTCAGCGTGTAGCTGCCCACATCAAACGGCGTGTCGATCTGCGCCACGCGAATATCATCCACGGTCCAGGCCGTCAGACCGGCGATGCCCGCCATCGTCACGCCCAGCCCGCCATGAGCCACCGCCTTGCCCCAGTCGGCACGCGGCAGACGCCACAAACGACCCAGCCGGTTCGCCCCTCGCCCGGTCCGTTGCATCAACTCCACCACAGTGCCAGACACCAGCCAAGCGCCAAGGAAAAGACCCATGGGCCCCAACATGCTGCGCCCGGTCTGCATCACAAAGGCCAGCCCCGCGACGGCCAAAGCCAACACAAAAACATAGCGCAGCGGCCACATCGCGCGGGATATCCGCGCCCGTTTCCATGGCAAAACGCTGCCCACCGGCAAAATCAACCCAAGCGCCACCATAAAGGGGGTGAAGGCCGCATTGAAAAACGGCGGGCCGACGCTGAGCTTGCGGTCAAAGAACATCTCGGCCAACAGGGGCCACATTGTCCCGACAAAGACCACAAAGCAGGCAACCGCCAACAACAGGTTGTTCACCACCAGCGCGGATTCGCGGCTGACCAGACCAAAGACGCCCTTGGCCTCCATCGCGCCCGCCCGCAGGGTAAACAGCACCAGTGCCCCGCCCATAAAGAACGCCATGATTGCGAGGATGAACACCCCGCGTTCGGGATCATTCGCAAAAGCATGGACGGAGGTCAGCAGGCCGGAGCGCACGATAAACGTGCCAATCAGAGAGAAGCCAAAGGCCAGAATGGCCAACAGGATGGTCCAGCTTTTCAGGCTCTCGCGTTTTTCCACCACAATCGCCGAATGCAGCAGCGCCGCCGCCAAGAGCCATGGCATAAAGCTGGCGTTTTCAACAGGATCCCAAAACCAGAAGCCGCCCCAGCCCAGCTCATAATAGGCCCACCATGATCCCAATGCGATCCCGATGGTCAGGAAGATCCATGCCGCCAAGGTCCATGGCCGCACCCAGCGCCCCCAGGCAGCATCCACGCGCCCTTCGATCAAGGCCGCCACGGCAAAGCTGAACGCCATGCTCAGCCCGACATAGCCGAGGTAAAGAAACGGCGGGTGAAACGCGAGACCGGGATCTTGCAACAGCGGGTTCAGATCCTGCCCGTCAAAGGGCGGCACCTCAAGGCGCAGAAACGGGTTGGAAGTAAAGATGATAAAGGCAAAGAACGCCACCGCGATGGCTGATTGCACGGCCAGAACCCGCGCCCGCAAGGTGGGCGGCAAACCACCGCCAAACCATGCCGCCATCGCGCCAAACAAGGTCACAATCAGCACCCAAAGCAGCATCGACCCTTCGTGGTTGCCCCATGTGCCGCTGATTTTATAGAGCATCGGCTTGGCCGAATGGCTGTTGGCGACCACCACGTTGAGCGAGAAATCAGAGACAACAAAGGCCCATGTCAAAGCGCCAAAAGACAGCGCCGTCAGCACGAATTGCGCCCCGGCGGCAGGTTCGGCGATGGCCATCCAACCCGGCCAGCGTTTGTGCGCCCCGATCAGCGGCACGATCATCTGAACAATCGCCACAGCAAAGGCGAGGATCAGGGCGAAATGTCCAAGTTCTGTTGTCATACCATGGTTATAGGGCGCAGGGTGCCCCCTTGCCATGGCCTTTTACATCACGTTTGAGCGCAAAGCGTCGCAGTCAGCGCCGCGTCGCCTGCCAAGCGATGAGTGCGGGGTTCTCCTGCGGCGCCAGACTGGCGTTTTCCAGCGCGGCATCGGTGCCGGTTTGGGCGGCCTGTCCATCATCAAATCTCAACTTTTCAAGAGCTTGCACATTCTCGATCATCTGCGGCACGCGGATCATGCTGGCCGCGATGTCGCGTTGAAAATCTTGCGCTTTGACCTGATGACGCGCCCCGAAATAAAACGATACGATGACCCCAAGCAGCCACCAAAGCGGCTCTGGCACCAGTGCAATGCCTTGCATCCGTTCGGCGAACCACAGCGGGTGCACCATCGCCGAGACGAACAATCCCAGTGTGCCAAGCGCCAGCGCCGGACGCGGCAAGCGGTTCAAGCCGTCCATGAATCGATCAAACCGGCCCAAACGCGGCACGGCAAACTCTGCGCCCAGCTGGCTCATCGCTTGTTTCTGGATCTCGGCACTGCGCCCTGCGCCCGCCTCCGCGTTTTCGCGGAACACTTCAACCGTGTCGCGCAAGACATTGCGGTTGCTTCCAAAAATAAACCCGAAGATGCGTTCGATCATCCCCATGCCGCGGTCCTTTGTGCAAATTCTGCATCGCTGAGATGGTATTTGGGATCAATGAATTCTTCAGCCCGTTTGATCCAGCCGCCTTTCCCGCCAGCAATTGTTCGGGCATATTTGCGGCTGGCAGGTCGCCGGTCCGCAAGGCGGAAATAATAGTTGCGCCGTGCAATGCCGTATGCGTCCACCAGATGATCCGGCGCGGCTGACATCGCTTGTGCAGCGGCGGCAACGCTCTGCGGTCCAAGCGCCCCGTCCACCGCCACCACAAACCCCATATCGCAAAGCAGTCGTTGCAGTATTTTCACCGCATTGGCGCCCGCATTGACGTACATGTCAAAGACGCTCGCTTGTAGCGCCTCGGGCAAATCACCAATGCGCGGTCGTTTGAAATAGTGCTCAATGAAGATGTCCGTTGCCTGCGCGCGGCTCAGCCGCCGCACGTCTGCAGCGGTCACCCTGCCATCCCCTGTCAGGTCCACGCCAAGGCGGCGCATGGTGTGGATCGTGACGCCAAATTTGGTCGCGCCGCCGGGATCATCGGGGTCATTCACAAAGCCGCCTTCGCGGGCGACGATCTGTTTTGCAATTTCTCTGACCGTTTGCATCCGTCCCTCCCCGTTTGGTCGGCAAAGGGAAGGCCAGAATGGTTAATCACCCGTCAGTGCACCGCGCGGTCTTAACTGTCCGGCGCTTGATAGACACCTTGTTCCTTCAACGCGTCCACGACCTCTTTCGGCATATAGGTCTCGTCGTGTTTGGCAAGGATTTCAGTCGCTTCAAAAACACCGTTGATGTAACGGCCCGTGCCGACCATGCCCTGGTTTTCCTCAAACAAATCCGGCAGAACACCCGTAAACGTCACGGGCACGGTAGCGCCTCCATCTGTCACGCTGAAGCGGACAGTTTCACCATCGCCGCGCACCAGTGATCCCTCTTCAACCAGACCGCCAATGCGAAACACCTCGCTTGCCACGGGCGGTTCCTCCATCACCTGGCTGGGCGAGCGGAAATAGTTGATGCCATCCTGCAAGGCATAGCCGATCAGTGCCGTGGCGGCGATCAACGCCACCACCGCCACTGCAATCACCTGGATACGTCTTTGTTTTTTAAGGCTTTTCATATCACCTCATGGGAACAGAGGGGCCATCATCAGCCCTTCGGTCTCTTCCAGACCTAACATCAGATTGGCGTTCTGCAAGGCTTGACCGCTCGATCCCTTGGTCAGGTTGTCCAATGCGGCGATGACGATCACGCGGCCCTCGATCCGGTCCGCAACCACCCCGATATGGCAGAAGTTAGAGCCGCGAATGTGCCGTGTGCTGGGCGCCTCGCCCATCGGTAGAACCTCGATAAAGGGTTCCTCTGCATAAGCTTTTTGCAATGTCGCATGGATCTCTTCGGCCGAGCCCTTGACATAGCAGGTCGCCAGAATGCCCCGGTTCGCAGGCACCAGATGCGGCGTGAACTGTACCTGCACGGGCCGTCCTGCAACTGCGGTAAATTCTTGGTCAAACTCGCCCAGATGCCGGTGGGTGCCGCCCACGGCATAGGCATGATAACCTTCGGACAACTCCGCATGCAGCAGGTTTTCCTTCAACGCCCGACCTGCCCCCGACACCGCGCATTTCAGGTCCATGATGATCTCGTCCAGATCAATCACCCCTGCGGCGATCAACGGCCGCAGTGCGAATTGCCCAGTGGCCGCGTTGCAGCCCGTACCCGCCACCAGACGCGCGGCGGCGATCTCGTCGCGGTAAAATTCGGTCAGCCCGTAAACCGCCTCTTCCTGCTGTTCCAGCGCGGCATGTGGGTTGCCATACCATTTCTCGTATTCCGCCGGATCGCGTAGCCGGAAATCCGCAGACAGATCGACAATTTTCAAGGTTTTGGGCAAGGCGGCGATCACTTGCTGCGAGGTCTTGTGCGGCAGGGCGCAGAAACACAGGTCAATCTGGGAAAAATCGATATCTTCGATGGTCACCAGTTCGGGCAGGTCCAAATGGCGCAGGTGCGGAAACACCTCAGACATCTGCTGCCCGGCCTTGGAGTTCCCTCCCAAGGCTTTGATTGTCATAGAAGAATGGCCAGCGATGAGCCGGATCAGTTCTGCGCCGGTATAGCCGGACGCGCCAAGGATGGCGATGTTATAGGTCATGTGTCGGTCCCACTTTGGGTATGATGTGCAAGAGTTTCAGGCGGCGGTAAATGTGATTTCTCGTCGCAGAAACTGTGTTGCGCGGCTGCTGACCCGTTTTGGATCGCCCGTTGTCAAAAACGACGATGTGCCGCTGCCCGTCATGTTGGGGTGCCGTTCCAGATAATCGGCAAGGCTTTCGGCCACCAAATAGGCCTGCGAAAACACTTTTACATCCGGGCCCAGCGCATCCTGAAAGGCCTTTTGCATCAAGGGATAATGGGTGCAGCCCAGGATCGCCGCCTCTGGATCGGGCATCTTGCGTTTGAGCGCATCCACATGGCTGCGCACCATCGCCTCGGCAAGTATGAAATCGCCGTCTTCGATGGCATCCACAATCCCGCCACAGGCCTGCGCCTCAACGTCCACGCCAATTGCCCGGAAGGCCAGTTCCCGCTGAAACGCCCGCGATGCCACAGTGGCGGGTGTGGCAAACAGCGCCACGTGTTTTACAGCCACCTCGCGGGGCGGTGAGTTATCGCCCCACTGGCGTTCCGTCATCGCCTCGATCAGCGGCACAAACACGCCCAGAACACGCTTGTTTTCGGGCACCCAGCTTTCCTGCATCCGGCGAAGCGCGGCGGCCGAAGCGGTGTTGCAAGCCAGAATCACCAGATCGCAGCCCGCATCAAACAGCCGCTGCACGGCGGCCACGGTCAGGTTGTAGATATCATCGGCGGTGCGCACGCCGTAGGGTGCATGAGCGCTGTCCGCCAGATAGACAAAATCTGTATCCGGAAGCCGCTTTTGCACCGCATCCAGAACTGTCAGCCCGCCAAGGCCGCTGTCAAAAATACCTACTGCCATGTCACTGTCACCTTGCAGCGCGATGCCGCTCTTCAAATTCAAAGCCCAACTCGCTGGCGCGATCCGGCTCTTGGGACAACTCATAAGTGGCTTTGCGCAGGAAATCCATCATCGCTTTGCCGTCTTTTGACAGTGGGTTCAGAATGTCGCGGGTGATGGGTGCTCCGATGGCCACGCGCACCGGGGTATCGACCCGTTTGCGAAATTCCTTGATCAACAGCCCCATGCGCAATGTGCTGTGCAGGTGACTGGCAATCTGGAACATTCGGCTGGTGTGCCCGTCAAAATAGACCGGCACCACCGTGGCATCTGATTTGGCAATCATCCGCGCGGTAAAGCTGCGCCAGACCGGATCCAGCGGTTTCGAAAACGGCCGTGCCGCGGTGCTGACAGTGCCCCCCGGAAAGATACCGATGGCACCGCCCTGCCCCAGATAGTCAAGCGCGGTCTTTCGGGTCTGGATGTTCAACGCCAGCGCCGCCTTATCCGCATCAAAGCTAATGGGCAGGAGGTGTTTGCCCAGATCGGGCGCACGGCGGAACACCGAATGGGCCACAATACGGAAATCACCGCGCGCCTGTGACAGCATTCGCCCCAGCATAAGCCCGTCAAGAATGCCGTAGGGATGATTTGCGATCAAAATCACGGGGCCATGGCGCGGGATATTGGCCAATGACCCGCTGGTGATCTCAAGGCTCAGCCCATAGCGATCTGCCATAACGTCAAAAAAGCTGCGCCCCGAGCGCATGTCTTCCTCATAGCCGGAGGCACGGCGGATCAGACCCAGCCGTCCGGTGCTGTTCTCCATCAACCGGATCAGGGCTCGCCCACCACGCGATGCGGCGGAATAGGCGTAAGAGATATCGCGGGTGGATGCGGCAGTGTCTTTGGTCATCTCTCTTCCGGTCGTAATGGGGGCAGGCACCCTGCCCCCATTTACGACGGTTTTGCGAAGATTACATGACGAAGTTACTCTGCCGCCCTGGATGTTTTGGTGCCGCCCGCCCGGATCACCGACAACAGCTCTTCGCGGCGCTTGGCCGCTTTGGCCTCATTTGCCTCTTTCACCGGACCAAAGCCGCGGATTTGCAGGGGCAATTCGGCAAGCGCAACAATGGCATCACGGGTCTGATCTGTGAGCAACGGCAATACTTCGGCCATGTCGCGCTCATATTGTTTGATCAGCGCCCGTTCCATCTTGCGCTCTGCTGTGCGGCCAAATGGGTCAAGCGGCGTGCCGCGCAGGCCTTTCATCTTGGCCAACAGGCGCAAAGGTGTCTCCAACCATTCGCCAAATTCGCGTTTCTTGGGACGACCATCCGGCCCTTTGCCACTCAGCATCGGCGGGGCGAGGTTGAAAGTCATTTTGAAATCACCGTCAAATTCCGCTCGTGCCTTGTCACGGCTTTGCAGCAGCAGACGCGCCACTTCGTATTCGTCCTTATAGGCCAGCAACTTGTGATAGCCCAGCGCGGCCGCCTCTTTGACCGCCCTATCCGAAATGCCATCCAGCATCTTGCCATAGCGTTTGGCCAACCGTTTGCCTTGATACGCGGTCAAATGCTCCTTGCGGAACGCGATCTTGTCGTTCAGCGTTTTTGGCAGCGCGATCACCTTGGGTTTACTGATCTCTGCGGCGTCCTGTGGATAGAGCACCGCCCAGCGCCCGATCTCGAACGCCCTCAGGTTCCGGTCTACTGCGGCACCGTTCATGCGGATGGCCTCTTGCAGGCTCTCCAATGACAGCGGCAAAAGCCCCTGCTGCCAGGCCGCACCAAAGACCATCATGTTGGAATAGATACTGTCGCCCAGCGCCGCTTTGGCCAGATCAGAGGCGTCAAACAGCGCCACATCGTCTTTCAGACGCGCCTGCAGGGCCAGCTCAAGCCGGTCGTAGGGCAATTGGAATTCTGTATCGCGGGTGAAATCGCCCGTGATGATCTGATGCGAGTTCACCACAGCACCGGTTTGCCCCATCTTGGTCAGACCAAGTGTCTTGTTCCCGGCTGAAACCACCAGATCGCCGCCGATCAAGGCATGTGCCTCCCCCGTGGCCACGCGGATGGCGTTGATATCTTCGGGCCGCTCGGCCAAGCGGCAGTGGATATGCACCGCGCCGCCCTTCTGCGCGAGGCCCGCCATTTCCATCATGCCCGCACCTTTGCCATCCAACTGGGCGGCTTGTGCCAGCAATGCGCCAATGGTCACGACACCTGTCCCGCCCACTCCGGTGATCACCACGTTATGGGTGCCGTTGATTTTGGGCAGGTTTGGCATCGGCAGATCGGGGATGGTAAGCTCTGTCGTGGGATCCTTGCGGATCTTGGCCCCTTCGAGCGTCACAAACGACGGGCAGAACCCTTTGACGCAGGAAAAATCCTTGTTGCAGGACGATTGATCAATCGCACGTTTTCGGCCCAGTTCGGTCTCATTGGGCACGATCGAGACACAGTTGGACTGCACCCCGCAATCACCGCAACCTTCGCAAACCGCGTCGTTGATAAACACCCGTTTGTCCGGATCGGGGAACAGCCCCCGTTTGCGGCGGCGGCGTTTTTCGGCGGCGCAGGTCTGGATATAGACAATCGCGCTGACGCCTTCGACCTTTTCAAAACGTTTCTGCACATTCATCAACTCGGCACGCTCAAACAGCTCAACACCTTTGAACGCTGCAAAATCAACGTCTTCTTTCTCGTCATAAACAACGGCAAGGGTCTTGACCCCCATCGCCTGCAGTTCCGCGACGATGCGCGGGGCACTGAGATCGCCCTCGTTGTGCTGGCCACCGGTCATGGCAACCGCATCATTGTAAAGGATCTTGTAGGTGATGTTGGTGCCAGCTGCGAGGGCCGCGCGGATCGCCTGAACGCCCGAGTGGTTGTAGGTGCCATCGCCAAGGTTCTGGAACACATGTTTGCGGTTCGAGAACGGTGCCTCACCGATCCAGTTCGCGCCCTCGCCCCCCATATGGGTAAAGCCGGTTGTCTCACGGTCCATCCATTGCACCATGTAGTGACAGCCGATGCCCGCATAGGCCCGCGCACCCTCGGGCAGTTTGGTCGATGAATTATGCGGGCAGCCTGAGCAGAAATACGGCAAACGCGCCGCGATATCTTCGGCATTGTCGGCGCGGCGGGCATTGTCCAATGCCTCAAGCCCGGCGCGAATGCCATCGGTCTCGCGCCCCTCTTCCAAAAGGATACCGCCAATCTTTTCCGCAATCAGAATCGGATCAAGCGCACCGCGCGTCGGGAACAGTTCTTCGCCATGCTCAAGCCCCGCGCCGCCGCCCTTGTACCAGCCATAGACCCGGCGGTGCTGATCCGAGAACAACGCCTCTTTGATCTGTACTTCGATCAGCTTGCGTTTTTCCTCGACCACCACAACAAGATCAAGACCTTCGGCCCACTCATGAAAGCCCTTCATATCAAGCGGGAAGGTCTGCCCGATCTTGTATAGGGTGAGGCCCAGCCGCTCCGCCTCGTTCTCGTCGATGTTCAGCAAGCTCATCGCGTGCAGCAGATCCAGCCAGTTCTTGCCCGCAGCGGCAAAGCCGATCTTGGCCCCGCGCTTGCCCCACATGCGCTTGTCCATCTTATTGGCATGGCTGAAGGCTTCGGCGGCATAGCGTTTGTAATCGATCATCCGGGTTTCTTGCAGATGCGGCGTGTCGCCAAGGCGGATGTTCAACCCGCCGTCCGGCATCTCGAACTCCGGCGTGATCAGTTTCATCCGGTTTGGATCACCATTGACGACGCTGGTGGCCTCGACGGTGTCTTTCATCGTCTTGAGACCCACCCAGAGGCCAGAGAACCGCGACAAGGCCCAGCCGTAAATACCGTAATCAAGAATCTCCTGAACACCCGCAGGGCTGACCACGGGCATATAGGCATCCACCATCGCCCATTCCGATTGGTGCAACACGGTAGAGGATTCGCCGGTGTGGTCATCCCCCATCGCCATCAGAACACCACCATGCTTGGAACTGCCGGCCATATTGGCGTGGCGCATCACGTCGCCGGTGCGGTCCACACCCGGACCTTTGCCGTACCACAGGCCAAAGACACCGTCATATTTGCCTTCGCCGCGCAGCTCGGCCTGCTGGGTGCCCCAAAGGGCGGTTGCGGCCAGATCTTCGTTCAGGCCGGGCTGAAAGCTGACGTTATACGCGGCCAACAGTTTCTCTGCCTTGCTCATCTGCAGATCGACCCCGCCAAGAGGGCTGCCGCGATAGCCGGTGCAATGGCCCGCAGTGTTGAGACCAGCGGCCCTGTCCCGCGCCGATTGCATCATCATCAGACGCACAAGTGCCTGCGTGCCATTGAGCAGCACAGGCGATTTTTCCAGATCAAAACGGTCGTTCAGCGAAATCTTAGGGGCAGTCATGGCGGTCCTCCCTTAGGGCGCGATGGCAAACAGATATGGACGGCTATATAGGTCACAATTGCTGACCTGTATAGCGTGTTTTTTGTGCATAAGTGCAAATCTGCCGATCCAACCCCTGTCTTTTGGTCCAATTTAGGTTAGGACTAACGCAAAAAAGAATAGGATCGCGGGACGATGGATTGGGACAAACTCAGAATATTTCACGCCGTAGCGGATGCCGGGTCTCTGACCCACGCGGGCGAGAAGCTGAACCTGTCGCAATCTGCCGTGTCACGGCAGATTCGCGGCCTAGAGGAACAGCTTAACACGAACCTGTTTCACCGCCATGCGCGGGGGCTGATCCTGACCGAGCAGGGCGAGCTGCTTTTTGATGCCACCTCTGCGATGACCAAACGTGTCGATGCCGCTGCCGCCCGCATTCGCGACAGCGAAGAAGAGGTGTTTGGCGAATTGCGCGTCACCACCACCACCGGCTTTGGCACCCTGTGGCTGGCGCCGCGGCTGCCTAAACTCTATGAGAAATACCCCGATCTGAAGGTCGACCTGATGCTGGAGGAACGGGTGCTGGACCTGCCGATGCGCGAAGCTGACGTGGCCATCCGTATGAAAGAGCCCTCCCAAGCGGACCTTATTCGCAAACGTTTGATGAATGTACGCATGTGCCTTTATGCCAGCCCAAAATACCTGGCCGAACACGGCAACCCGCAAACCATCGAAGAAGTGTCCAATCACCGTCTGATTTGCCAGAACACCGACAGCGATCAAGTTGCGGCAGGTCAGAACCTTGTACAGCAACTGATGCTGAATGATGTGCGGTCCATGCTGACCGTGAACAATTACTTCGGCGTGCTGCAGGGGGTTCTGCATGATCTGGGGATTGGGGTTCTACCCGACTACCTAACGCAGGATTTTCCCGATCTGGTGCAAGTCCTGCCCGAAGTTGAGTCGGCAGATGTGCCTGTTTTTCTGGCCTATCCCGAAGAATTGCGCCAATCCAAGCGCGTTGCGGCCTTCAAAGACTTCGTTCAGGATGAGATCATTTCTTACCGCAAGCAATTGAGAGAAAAAGAAAAAGACTAAGCTATGCACGGCGCGCATACCGGACATGCTTACTAAATGGTCAAAACTGACTTGATCGAAGCAGCACTGCTGCCTAATTGACCATCATGAAGATTGACCGCCCGAGGGCGCGTCGCTTCATACCTCCCTGTTGGACTTGGCCGAGCGTAATGCTCGGCCTTTTTTTTGCGCATCGGTCTGAGGATTGGTCCATCACCCCACTGCATACGACCTGAACGTGCCTCTGTTCCTACCGGGTCGGCGCAACGCCAGAAAATTCAAGACCCGATAAACAAATATAAAACAGTCAGTTAAACAAATTCTCCACCCGTTTTTCAAATTTTTTTGGAACTTCCCACCCAGGCATCCGTTGTCTCACCGTACACCGCTGACGATGCGGACTGAGAGTAACGAATGAAGGAGTTTACACCATGACACGCAAGCTTTTGCTGACATCCACCACCATCGCCACACTGATCGCTGCCCCTATGGCCTATGCCAGTGGCACCATCGCTGATGAGCTGCCAACCAACTCGCCTGAAGTGAGCGCGAACGTACCCGCGACTGATGGCGGTTCGACATTGAACAATTACGATACGGACAACAAACGCTATGGTCTCGGCATCGCCGATTACGACCCCACTACCATGAGCCTTACCGATGAAGAATACGCGGCGGTGAAAGCCTCCGTCGGTGCCAACTTCGAAACCCAAGACGGTGAAGTGTTGGGCGTTGTGAAAGGCGTCAGCTTCGACGGTCA
This sequence comes from Sulfitobacter mediterraneus, assembly GCF_016801775.1. Taxonomy (NCBI): domain Bacteria; kingdom Pseudomonadati; phylum Pseudomonadota; class Alphaproteobacteria; order Rhodobacterales; family Roseobacteraceae; genus Sulfitobacter; species Sulfitobacter mediterraneus. The sequence goes on from NZ_CP069004.1 coordinate 1,206,115, forward strand.
GGGCAACCCTGAAATGATCGTGGACCTGGAAGAAGATACCAAGATTGACGCCGAAGTGCTGGTCGTGACGCTGCTGCCAGACAGCCTGCGCCTCGATAACGGCCAGATCGTGATCGATACCACGGCGGACGAGCTTTACCTCAAGGCCCAGCAGGGTTCCAAGGCCGATGACGAAACACGCACAACTGTCATCGTGATGTAAACGGATCGCCCTTTCGGGCATCTCTGCACCAAGGGGCGGCTTTCCACTTCGGAAAGCCGCCCATTTTTGCGTATCCCCCTTCCCCCGCGCCCGCCCATCCTCTAAGAGACGCGGCATCAATGCCGAAGGGGACCGCGCATGACCGAACCAGCCATCACCGAAGACATCATTGCCGCACATGGCTTCACCCCGGATGAATACGCCGAAGTGAACAACATCCTCGGCCGCGCCCCCAATTACACCGAAATGGGCATCTTTTCGGCGATGTGGAACGAACATTGCTCGTACAAGTCCTCCAAGAAGTGGCTGCGGACCCTGCCAACGACCGGCCCGCAGGTCATCTGCGGCCCCGGCGAAAACGCTGGCATCGTGGATATCGGCGACGGCCAGGCGTTGGTTTTCAAAATGGAAAGCCACAACCACCCCTCCTACATCGAACCCTACCAAGGGGCCGCCACAGGCGTGGGCGGGATTCTGCGCGATGTCTTCACAATGGGCGCCCGCCCCATCGCGGCGATGAACGCGCTCAGCTTTGGCCGCCCCGATCACCCCAAGACCCGCCAGCTTGTGCATGGTGTGGTGGCCGGCGTCGGCGGATATGGCAATTGTTTTGGCGTGCCAACCGTGGGCGGTGAAGTGCGCTTTGATGCGGCCTATGACGGCAATTGCCTGGTCAATGCCTTTGCCGCAGGCCTCGCTGATACCGACAAGATTTTCTACTCCGCTGCCTCGGGCGTGGGCATGCCGGTGGTCTATCTTGGTGCCAAAACCGGCCGTGATGGCGTCGGCGGGGCAACCATGGCCTCGGCCGAATTTGATGATACCATCGAAGAAAAGCGCCCCACCGTGCAGGTCGGCGACCCCTTCACCGAAAAGCGCCTGATGGAAGCCACGCTGGAGCTGATGGCGACAGGTGCGGTGATCTCGATCCAGGATATGGGCGCGGCGGGTCTGACCTGCTCTGCCGTGGAAATGGGCGACAAAGGCAAACTTGGTGTGCGCCTTGATCTTGAAAAGGTGCCCACGCGCGAAGAGAACATGACCGCCTATGAGATGATGCTGTCGGAATCCCAGGAACGCATGCTCATGGTCCTTCGCCCCGAGCTTGAGGCGGAAGCCAAAGCCGTGTTCGACAAATGGGATCTGGATTTTGCCATTGTCGGGGAAACGCTGGCCGATGACCGGTTCCTGATCATGCTCAACGGCGAGGTCAAAGCCGACCTGCCGCTCAGCAAACTGGCCTCCACCGCCCCTGAATATGACCGCCCCTGGGTCGAAACCCCGCCAGCCGAACCCATGGCTGATGTGCCGGGGGTCAACCCGATTGACGGGCTCAAGGCGCTGATCGGTGATCCGAACTATGCCGCCAAGAACTGGGTCTATGAACAATATGACACCATGGTGATGGGCGACACCGCCCGCATGCCCGGCCTTGGCGCGGGCATTATCCGGGTGCATGGCACCGACAAGGCAATTGCCTTCACCTCCGATGTGACCCCGCGCTATGTCAAGGCGAACCCCTTCGAAGGCGGCAAGCAGGCGGTCGCGGAAGCCTACCGGAACCTGACCGCTGTTGGCGCACGGCCTTTGGCCACCACCGACAATATGAACTTCGGCAACCCCGAAAAGCCGCAGATCATGGGCCAGTTTGTGGGTGCGATCAAAGGCATCGGCGCGGCGGTTGAGGCGCTGGATATGCCCATCGTGTCGGGCAACGTTTCGCTCTACAATGAAACCGACGGCGCGGCGATCCTGCCCACACCCACCATCGGCGCAGTGGGCTTGCTGGACCACACCGACGATCTGATCGGCTGTGAAGTCCGCGAAGGTCATCTGGCGCTGGTGCTGGGCGACACCGCGGGCCATCTCGGCCAATCGGCACTCCTCGCACAGGTCTTTGGACGGGCAGACGGCGATGCACCCCATATCGATCTGGCCGCAGAAAAAGCCCACGGCGATTTCATCCGCGCCAACCGTGCCCTGATCAAAGCCTGCACCGACCTCAGTGATGGAGGTCTGGCACTGGCCGCCTTTGAAATGGCCGAAGCCGCAGATGTGGGCGTCACCCTCGACCCCGCAGACACGCCGACGCTGTTTGGCGAAGATCAAGCCCGCTACCTGATCGCCTGCAACTTTGATCAGGCCGAAGCCTTGATGACCGCCGCAGGTGCCGCAGGTCTGCCCCTGCACACGGTCGGCAAATTCGGCGGCACCGATGTATCCTTCGGCGGCACCTCCGCCCCGCTGGAAGAGCTCAAAACCATCTACCGTACCACCTTCGCGGATACTTTCGCCTGATCCTTTGGGTCCGGAGCCGCCCTTGCTTGTGCACGGGCGGCCCGATCAGCGCGGCACGGTCAAGACAAATCGCCGAGGGCCCCCGCAGGGGATACGGCTATTTGTCTTGAGCGGGACGAGAAGATTGGGCAGACAGGGCTCAAGCAAGGGATGCACCCCGGACCCTTTGGGTCAGGTGAGCCCGCAGCGAAAACCGGAAAAATCAAAAATCGAATGCGGCGCAGCCGCTCATTGCTCCATGGCCAGCAACAGGCGCTGCTTTTCGCCGCTGTCATCGGGACGTGACAAAGCCTCGGCCAAAGCTTCCAACGAGGCGATGGAATGACCGGCGCGGAAACTGTCCACATGGGGCAACATCGCGCGAATGCCTGCCGCCTTCGGCGCAAAGCCATCCCAGCGCAGCAGCGGGTTCAACCAGATCAGCCGCCGCGCGGTCAGATGCAGACGCTGCATTTGCCGCCCCAAGTCCTCGGGCGCATCTCGATCCAGCCCATCGGTGATCAAAAGAACCACCGCACCCTGCCCCATGACCCGCCGCGACCAATCGCGGTTGAATGCCTCAAGACTGGCCCCGATCCGGGTGCCGCCTTCCCAGTCCTGCGCCTCGGCCCCCGCCGCCGCCAGCGCCGCATCCACATCACGGGTGGCCAGATGGCGGGTGATATTGGTCAGGCGTGTGCCAAAGGTAAAGGCATGCACCCTGGCCCAACCTGCCCCCTGCGCGTTGCTGACCGCATGCAGAAAATGCAGGATCATTCGCGAATACTGGCTCATGGACCCTGAGATGTCGCACAGCACCACCAGATTGGGGTAACGCGGGCGCGGGGTCTTGAGCACAAGCTGGTGCATCTCGCCGCCTCTGCGCAATGCCCCGCGCAGGGTGCGGGCGGCATCGATGCGCCCGCGCGGCGCGGCCATGGCCCGGCGCGATGGCAAGGGTTTGACAGGCAACGTGAGCCGCGCCAGCATGCGTTTGGCCTGGGCAATTTCGGCAAGGCTCATCTGTTCAAAATCCAGTTGGCGCAACCGTTCGGTGGCCGACATGGTCAGGCTGGCGTCCACTTCCAATAATGGATCATCCTGGGCGGTCTCGTCTTCATCCTGCGGTAGCGGCGCATCTGCGCCGTCCAACAAGGCCTCCGCCGCGCGTTTCTCTGCCGCTTGCGCTGGTCTGTCCTCCTGTACCCCGCGGATTGCAGGCAACATCGCCGACATCATATGTTCCAGATAACGCGGATCACGCCAGTAAAGCCGGAAGATCTGTGCAAAGACCCGGCGGTGCTCCGGGCGGTTCACAAAACAGGCATGCAGGGTCCAGTAGAAATCGCGTTTTTCAGTGAAACCCGCCACCTGCACCGCGCGGATCGCGTCGATCACCCGTCCGGGGCCAATGGGCAACCCCGCCCGGCGCAGAGCGCGGGCGAAATGGGTGATGTTGCCCGCCAATTTGGGATCATCGGGCAGATCGAGGGGCAGGTGTTCAGCCATGAATGGCTGATTGGAGGCTCTGCCTCCAAACCTCCGGAGTATTTTGGGCCAAAAAGGGGGTCATGCCACGTCCAGCGTGGCCCTGGCCTGATCAAGGATGCGTTTGGCCTCGGACCCTTGCAGTTTGGCAATGTCATCTTGGTATTTCAGGATCGCGCCCAATGTGTCGGCGACCACCTCGGGGCTGAGACTGATCACGTCAAGGGCCAGAAGGCATTTGGCCCAATCGATGGTTTCGGCCACGCCGGGTTTCTTGAACAAATCCTCGGTGCGCAATTGCTGGACAAAGGCGACAACTTCCCGGCTGAGCGCCTCTGATGCCTCGGGCGCGCGGGCAGCGATAATCTCCATTTCGCGGTCGAAACCGGGGTAATCGACCCAATGGTAAAGGCAGCGCCGTTTCAGCGCGTCATGGACCTCGCGGGTGCGATTCGAGGTCAGGATCACGATCGGCGGCTCTGGCGCCTTGATCGTGCCAAGTTCGGGGATGGTGACCTGAAAATCGCTGAGCGCTTCGAGCAGGAACGCCTCAAATGGGGCATCGGTGCGGTCCAGCTCATCAATCAGCAGCACCGGCGCGCCGTTTTCATCAGGGCGCATCGCCTCGAGCAGAGGGCGTTCAATCAGATAGTCATCGCTGAAAAGCTGGGTATTGAGCGCGGCACTGTCGGCACTGCTGGTGGCCTCGGCCGTGCGGATCGCAATCATCTGGGCCGGAAAGTTCCACTCGTAGACTGCAGAAGAGGCATCAAGCCCCTCGTAACACTGCAGGCGGATCAAGCGGCGGTCCAGACCCGCCGCCAATGCCTTGGCGATCTCGGTCTTGCCCACGCCAGCCTCCCCTTCGAGAAACAGCGGCCGGCCAAGCGAGAGGGCGAGAAACACCACGGTGCCCAAAGCCCGGTCGCTGATATAGCCCTGATCGTCCAGCATTTTCTGAACGGCGTCGATACTGGATATGTCTGGCATGGCAGCTCCTCTTGCCTCAAAGGTGCATCTTGGCGGCGCAGCGTCAAGCCGTGCTGGCGGATATGTCACGTCCTGCCCGCCTGCTGCTGCAAAGATTGACGCGATTCAGCCGCCCTGCCATACTCAGAGGCGAATAATATGAGGTTTCGGGGCATCTCGCACCCGGCCCAGAGGCGGCTATGAGACAGAATATCTACATCCCCAATGCGGGCGGTGCGGCCTGATATGCGCATCACCGCTGTGACCTGTGTCAAGAACGAAGGCCCGTTCCTGCTGGAGTGGATCGCCTTTCACCGTGTGATCGGCGTGACCGATTTTCTGTTTTATTCCAACGATTGCACCGATGCGACCGACCGTTTGCTGGACCGGCTGGAGGATCACGGCATGGTCGCGCATCTGCCCAATCCGGCGACCAACCGCAATTACCAGATGCAAGCGCTGAAAAAGGCGCGAAAGCATCCCTTGATCCGCAATGCCGATTGGGTCTGGGTGGCGGATGTGGACGAATTTCTGAACATTCATGTGGGCGATCATACGATCCCCGCGCTGATCCATGCCTGCGGCAATCCGCAGGCAATCTCGGTCACGTTTCAGTTCTTTGCCAACGATGGTATAGAGACCTTTGAAGATGAGCCGGTGATCGCCCAATTTTTGCGCAGTCACAACCCTGACATCTGGTGCGCCGACACGGCGATTGAAGTCAAAAGCCTGGTACGTGGGGATTTCCCACTGGATTACTATGGTGCGCATCGTCCCTTCCATAATGAGGATGTGCCAAAGGAAGAGCGGCCAAGCTGGACCGATGGCGCGGGCCGTCCTGTGCCCGGCCCGTTCCGCCGCCGCGCCAACAAGCGCCGCATCCGCGCCTTTCCCGCCCATGGTGCCCGGCGATTTGCAACGTTGAACCATTATGCCCTACGCTCGCTCGACAGCTATCTGGTGAAGAACGACCGGGGCGATGTGAACCGCGAACACCGTGCCTTTGACGACAGCTATTGGCGCGAGCGCAACGATGGGGCGTTCTTTGATGACAGCATCTTGCGATACCGCGATGCGCTGACCGAAGAGATGAACCGCCTCAAAGCCCTCCCCGGCGTTGCGGACCTGCATGAGGAGGCAGTCGCCCTCCACCGCGCCAAACGCGACGAGTTGCTGTCCCAGGACAGTTACCGCGCCATGCAGGACCAATTGCGCAATGCCAGCCGTTATTGCGCTGCTGAGGCCGCAATCCGAGAAGAGATCGGAATGGACGAAGGGGCACAGCCATGAGCCGTTTGCGCATTGTCAATCTGGCCCTGCCCAAAACCGGCACCACCACCCTGACCGAGGCCTTGCGAGCCGCTGGTTTGACGGTCGCCGATTGGAAGATCCGCCCCGGCCAATCCACCCGCAATGACATTCCGCGTCAGCATCTGGGGAAAATAATCTATACCGATTATTTCGACAGCGGCGATCCATTGGCGCGGCTGGATGAGTTTGACGCCGTGAACGAAATGTCGGCCGTGCGCGAGGATCGGTCCTTGTGGCCGCAAACCGATTGGGGTCTGCTGAGCGCCATCCAGAAGCATCACCCCGGCGTCAAATTCGTACTGACGCGCCGCGATCCGGCCAAGGCAGCCAACAGTATGATGCGGTGGAACAATCTTGGCAAACGCCGACTGCCACAGGCCGATATTCCCGGCCTGCCGCGTGGCTTTGGCCAGAGCGAGACAGAACTTGCCCGATGGATGGAAGGACATTACGCCTTTTGTGACCGTGTCTTTCAGGGCTGCGACAATTTCCATGCCTATGATATCGAAGACAGCCAAGCGCCTGAAAAGCTTGCCGCCTATCTGGGCATCGAACTGCCGTGGTGGGGACAGGCCAATGTCGGCAAGGTCAAAGCGGAAGAGGCAAACTGATGCGTCTGACACTGCTGATCGGACCCAATGAGAAAGCCGCCGCGCGGTTTCGTGCGATGTTCAAACAAAAGGCGGCCGCACTGGAGAAACAGGGCATTTGGGTGCCGGAGTGGAACCATGTAAGGCTCTATGCCGCCTGCGCGGAAACAGGCGATGTGACCTCGCTGCGCCACAAACGCGGGATGGACAGCGCCTTGGTGCAGCAGACCATGGCGCATGAGTTTCAGACATTGTTTGACAAAGAACTGCCTGAAGCGCCAGTTGACCATGTGGTGTTCAGCGCGGCACAATTGGGGTCTCTGCTGACGAAACCATCGGAAATCAAACGTTTGCACGGCCTTTTGGCGCCCTATTTCGATGACATCCAAATCGTGGCTCATGTTGAGGAACAGGCGCGGGCCTTGGCGGCGCATTACATCACGGCGATTCTGGACGGGCGGCGGCATTCGTTGCAGCAAGAGCTTGATCTGGCGAAAGGCAGCAATTGGTGGGCCGGCGCATTGGCCTTGCGACAGGGGCCGGACACCTATGCGGGCCTCTTTGACGATGTACAACATCCGCCGCATTGGCTGGACTATGCCGCGCTGCTTGATCATTGGGAAACGGCCTTTGGCAAAGGCAAAATGCACCTGCGCCCGCTTGATCTGGCCGCTTTGAGGTCAGAAACCTGCACCGATGAATTGGTGAATATGCTGGGCCTCGGCGCAAACCTTGGCAAGATGGCAGAGGAGCGGGTGTTCCATCCCGAGCCTGCGGCCTCTCTCACCCGGATGCGGCAGTTCAACGAGGTATTGATCCGCCATGCGCAGGCCAAAGACATCATTGTGCCGCGTGACCTATGCCAGCAGATGCGGATGAGCCTGCGCGTGCCCGGCCCGCCCACCGCGCCCGGCAGCCTCTTTGCGGTCTCGGACCATTTTGCCAAAGACAATGCCAAGCTGATCAAGGCCTTTCCTGGTCTGGCTGGCGCGCTGACCCCTGATGCACCAACTGTGGCTTGGCAGGAGGCTGATCCCACCAATGGGTACCGCGCCACACAATACCTTGCCGCCTATGCCCACCAGATCCGCAAGAACAGCACCCCCGTCGCCGAAAAACGCGCCGAAGCGGCGGCGGCGAAAGAGGCCACTGCGAAATTCGATACGCTTTTATCAGATGATACCGCTGACGCAGATCAGCAGGCCAGCAATGCCCGTCTGCTCAATCGGGTCAAGCTGAACCACGAAATGATCCTGAACACGCAGTTCAGACCCCACAACAATCTGGGCGCGGTCAACGAAGAGGAACTGGCAGCCGCCTACACCATCGCCCCGCCCCGCAAATTGGCCCCCGGCAGCAGCGGCAATGTCATCGTCGGCTGCATGAAAAACGAAGCGCCCTATATCGTGGAATGGATCGCCTATCACCGCGCCATCGGGGTCGATAACTTCCTGATCTACACCAATGATTGCAGCGATGGCACGGACGAGGTTCTGGGCCGCTTGCAGGATATGGGCGTGATCCAGCACCGCAACAACGACAACTGGAAAGGCAATTCCCCGCAGCAATACGCGCTGAACCAAGCCCTGAAAGAGCCCGTCATCCAGAACGCGGAATGGATCATCCACATCGACGTGGACGAGTTCATGAACGTGCGCACCGGTAACGGGACTTTGGATGATCTCTTTGCCGCTGTGCCGGATGCCACAAATATCGCGATGACATGGCGGCTGTTCGGGCACAACGGGATCACCCAATTGAACGATGCCTTTGTGATTGATCAATTTGACGCCTGTGCGCCGAAATACTGCCCCAAGCCGCATACGGTCTGGGGGTTTAAAACGATGTTCCGCAACATCGGGGCCTATGCCAAAATTTCCTGCCACCGTCCCAACAAACTGGACGAAGGGTTTGAAAACAAAATCAAATGGGTAAACGGCTCCGGTCAGGATATGACCCGCGACGCCGCGCATAACGGCTGGCGGTCCTCAAAGAACAACATCGGTTACGACCTTTTGCAGCTGAACCATTATGCGCTGCGCTCTGCCGAGAGTTTCCTGATCAAACGGCAAAGAGGACGCGCGTTGCATGTGGATCGCTCGATCGGCATCAACTACTGGATTCGGATGGACTGGTCCGATTTCCGCGACATCACCATCAAACGCAACATTCCCCGTGTCCGCGCCGAATATGATGATTTGATGCGGGACGACATACTGCGCCAAGCCCATCAGGACGGTTTCGAATGGCACAAGGCCAAGGCAAGGGAATTGCACCAAATGCCGGAATTTCAGGATCTTTACCGCCAGGCGCTTGAGGTCAAGCTGAACGAAACCGAACGGGTGGCCTATGCCCTTTCGCTAGATATGGAGAGTTGAGCATGGACGGCCAAGCGACTGAAGACACAGGATTTGTCCGGTCTCGCGGGATGAAATTTCCCAAGCACCCCGAGATCATGCAGGGTAAAATTCGCCGGTTGTTGCGGTCTAATTCCTACGAGGCCAAAGAAACCGAAGCCGCCCTGCGTGTGGTGCGCGAGGGCGATGTGGTGGTCGAACTGGGCGGCGGTATCGGGTATATGTCCACGCTGGTGGCCACCAAACGCGCGATCAAATCGGTGCATGTATTTGAAGCCAATCCAAACCTGATCCCCTATATCCGCTCGGTCCACGTGGCCAATAACGTGACCAACGCCCATGTGACCAACGCCATCCTAGGTCCGCGCAAGGGATCGGTGGATTTTTATGTGCGCGAGCCAATGCTTGGCTCGTCCATGCAGGTGCTGGAGGGTGAGGTTGATCCACCCTCTGTAAAGGTGGACGTGCTGAATGCCAAAGCGACCTTCAAGGAGATCGGCGCAACCGTCCTGATCTGCGATATCGAGGGGGCCGAGGTCGATCTGATCCCGCAATTGGATCTGACCGGTCTCAGGGCCGCGATCATCGAAACCCATCCACAGTGGATCGGCCCAGAGGGCATCAACAAGGTCTTCCGCGCCTTTATGGATGCCGGTCTGGCCTATTACCATCGCGGCTCGCATGGCAAGGTTCTGGCCTTTCGGACGGATTGGTAAGTGACCCACCTCGCCATCCTCTGCGTCAAGAACGAAGGCGCGTTTCTGCTGGAATGGCTGGCCCATCACCGTGCCTGCGGGTTTGACGATTTTATTGTCTTTTCAAATGACTGCAGCGACGGCACCGATCAAATTCTGGACCGGTTGCAAGACATTGGCTGGCTGACCCATCATCGCAATGATGGCCCCTACGACAGTGGCGGCATTCAGTTTACCGCGCTCAAACAAGCGTCCAAGCTGGATGCGGTCAAGCGGGCCGAATGGATTTTGCCGCTGGACGTGGACGAATTTGTGAACATTCACTGCGGCGATCACACGTTGGCCGCGCTGCACACCGCCCTGCCCGAGGCAACGGCGATCACGCTGACATGGCGGCTGTTTGGCAATGGCGGCATTGCCCGCTACGCAGATGTGCCCGTGACAGAGACCTTCACCCGGTGTGCCCCCAAGGTCATGCCTTGGCCGTGGCGGGCGGCGATGTTCAAAACGCTGTATCGCAATGACGGGATCTACCGCAAACCCGGCGTGCACCGGCCCCGTGATCCAGACAAAACCCGCCTGAGCGAGGCGCAATGGTTTGACGGGCGCGGAGAGGCTTTGGATGACAGCTTCCGCACCAAGGGGATCTTTTCCGATTTCCGGCAGGACAACACACCTCTGGTGCAGTTGAACCATTACCCCCTTGGCGCGATGGAAAGCTATATTCTCAAGGCTGACCGTGGCCGCGCCGTACATGCCGAGGACCGCTTGGGCATGGACTATTGGGTCGAACGGAATTTCAACACCGACACGGACACTTCCATTTCCGCATTGGCCCCCCGGCGCGACGCCCTACAGGCGGAATTGCACGCCGATCCCGTGCTGGGAGAGCTGCACCAACAGGCCGTGCAATGGCGCAAAGACCGCTTTGACGCGCTGATGCTGGACGAGCCGAACCGCGCCCTTTTTGGCCGTTTGGCGATGACGCCAGCCTCTGAACCGGTCCTTTCTGAAACCGCTAGTTTCCTTATGTCTTATGGGCGAATGGCGCAAAACCGCCACTAAACCTCACTGTTTTCACACGCATTTTCCGCAATTTCGCCGCATTGAGCCGGTAAATCCTCATACAAATGCGCACAAAATAAGCGCGGATATGCTATTGAGGACGTGGCAATGACAAACGAGACGCCCACACTTCAGACGTCACTGGTAGACCTGCCTCGGCGGGACTGGCTTGGTGCAATCGAAAGCATTTGTGAAAACGAAGGTTTCTACGAACCTTTGGGCCGACGCCACTTTGCCGCCTATGTTGAAAAAGGCGATACATTGGTGGTCTCCTTCGAGACCATTCAAGGCATTCACGCCCTGTCCGACTATGGCCAACCTCTGGCCTGGGACATGGCCCGCAACCACAATTGGTCCAGCCTCAGCATTATCAGCCATGGCGACACATGGTTTCGCGACAACAAGGTTTACGGTTTTTTCGACCGCCTGATCGACGAAGGCGTGTTTGACGAATTTGAGACCATCCTGTTTTATGGCGCCGGTCCCTGCGGCTATGCCGCCGCCGCCTTTTCGGTGGCTGCCCCCGGCGCCCGTGTGGTGGCGATCCAGCCGCAGGCCACGCTGGACCCGCGCGTCACCGAATGGGACAACCGCTTTACCGAGATGCGGATCATCGATTTTACTTCCCGCTATGGCTATGCCCCCGATATGCTGGATGCGGCCGAGCAGGCCTATGTGATGTATGACCCGCGTGAACAGCTTGATGCCGTTCACGCCGCACTTTTCACCCGTCCCAATGTGCGCAAACTTCGGATGCCCTATATGGGCGGCGCCTTGCAGACAGATCTGCTGGAGATGGAACAATGGGAGGCGCTGCTGTGCGCTGCAGCGGATGACCGGCTGACCGTGCGCCGCTTTGCCAAGATGTACCGCGCCCGCCGCGACTACCGCCCCTACCTGCGCAATCTGATGAAACACCTCGAAGCCGAGGAACGTATTCCGATGCTTCTCGCGCTGTGCCGCAATGTAACAAGCCGCATGAACGCCCGCAAATTCGCCAACAAGCTGCGCGAATATGACGAAGAACCAGAGCAGAAAGCAGCAGAACAAGGCTAGGATTGGCAAACGCTCTGTGCTAGCGGAAGCGCCATGACACAGAGCCTGACACTCCGCCGCCCCGATGACTGGCATTTGCACCTGCGCGATGGCGATATGCTGCGCGCCGTGCTGCCCCATACCGCCAATCACTTTGCCCGCGCCATCATCATGCCCAATCTGGTGCCGCCGGTTGTGACCGGTGCTGACGCCGCCGCTTACCGCGAGCGCATCATGGCCGCATTGCCCGAGGGCAGTGATTTTGAGCCGTTAATGACACTCTACCTGACCGAAGATACAGATCCCGAAGATCTGGCCGCCGCCCATGCCAGTGGGCTGGTGAAAGCGGTCAAGTTATACCCCGCAGGCGCAACAACCAATTCCGCCAGCGGTGTCAGCGACTTTAACAAAGTTGCAAAAGTTCTTGAAAAAATGGCTGAAATCGGATTGCCGCTTTGCACCCATGGCGAAGTGACCGACAGCGACGTGGACATCTTTGACCGCGAGGCGGTGTTCATCGACCGGGTGCTGGACCCCATCCGCAAGGACCATCCGGCGCTGCGCGTCATCATGGAACATATCACCACAAAAGACGCCGCTGATTATGTGCGCAGTGCCGATCAGAACCTCGCGGCAACAATCACGACGCACCATCTGGTGATCAACCGCAATCATATCCTCGCCGGGGGTATCAAGCCGCATTACTACTGCCTGCCCGTGGCCAAACGCGAAACCCACCGTCTTGCCCTTCGGGCCGCCGCCACATCCGGCGATCCACGGTTTTTCCTTGGGACCGACAGCGCCCCGCACACCGACGCCAACAAGCTGCTGCCTTGCGGATGCGCGGGCTGTTTCACTGCGCCCAACACCATGTCGATCCTTGCCGAAGTGTTTGAACAAGAAGGCAAACTTGATCAGCTTGAGGCTTTCGCATCGCTGAACGGGCCTGCCTATTACGGCCTGCCAGCGAACGAGGACCAGATCACCTTGATCCGCGAAACGCCCAGCTTTCCTGTGCAGATAGACACGCCCGATGGCCCCGTCACCGTCTTTGATCCCGATATGCCGCTGCACTGGCGTGTTGCTTAAATTTCAATCCCAGCCTGCCACCAAAGGACCGCCTGCATGATCCCTTCCAGCTACCCCACCGCCGAAGAAATGGCCCGCCTCACCGCACGGATGCTGCTTGAGATCAAGGCGGTGCATTTCAACGCCGATGAACCATTCACCCTGGCCTCCGGCCTGCCCAGCCCCACCTATATCGACTGCCGCAAGCTGATCAGCTATCCGCGCATTCGCAGCACCTTGATGGATTTTCTCACCGTCACCGTGATGCGCAACGCAGGTTTTGAAGCCTTTGACAACATTGCGGGCGGCGAGACCGCAGGTATTCCCTTTGCCGCCATGGTCGCCGAACGTATGGCGCTGCCGATGACCTATGTGCGCAAGAAGCCCAAAGGATATGGCCGCAATGCCCGGATCGAAGGCGCGATGAGCGAAGGTGAACGTGTGCTGCTGGTCGAAGATCTGACCACCGACGGCGGATCAAAGCTGAGCTTTGTGGACGCCATCCGCGAGACCGGCGCGACCTGCGCCCATACGGCGGTGATCTTTTATTACGGTATCTTCCCGCAGACCGAAAAGACCCTTGGCGATCACGGCGTGGCCCTGCACAGCCTGTGCACATGGTGGGACGTTCTGGCCGAAGCCAAGGCGCAGGGCGCGTTTGACGAAAGCACCCTGTCCGAAGTTGAGGCGTTCTTGAACGCACCAAAAGAATGGCAGGACGCCCGAAAAGTCTAACGGCCGCAAACCCACAATATGTTGACGTCGCATGCCCTTTCGGGGCAAGATGAAGTGTGCGCAAAGCCTTCCACAACTTATCCACATAAACATACAATTTGCGCCGATCCGCGCCTCTGTCTATGACAGAAGCGGGACAGACAGGGTGAGATAATGAACGAAATAACATCGCTGAACGCGAACCAGATCGCTGTGCAGGCCCCTGAAACAATGCCGCATTCCATCGAGGCTGAACAACAGCTTCTGGGTGCAATACTGACCAATAACGACATTTATGATCGTGTTGCCTCGATCATCACGGCCAAGCATTTTTACGATCCGGTTCATGCCCGCATTTTCGACATTGCGGCCGCCCGCATCGCCAAGAACAACCTTGCCTCGCCCGTGACTCTCAAAGCCTTCATGGAAGATGACGAAGGCCTCAAGGAATTGGGCGGTCCGGCCTATCTGGCCCGTCTGGCCGGCGCTGCGATCTCTGCCTTTGCGGTGCGCGACTATGCCCAGATGATCTATGATCTGGCGGTCCGCCGCGACCTGATCCAACTGGGCCGGGACATATCGGCCAAGGCCGCGCAGGTCGATGTCAAATCAGAGCCACGCGAGCAAATCGTCGAGGCCGAGCAACAGCTTTACAAACTGGCTGAGCAAGGCCAGACCGAAAGCGGTTTTCAAAGCTTTCTCAAGGCGGTAACCGATGCTGTTAATGTTGCCAACGCCGCTTATCAACGCGAAGGCGGGCTTGCAGGGCTGTCCACCAAACTGAACGATCTGGACAACAAGCTGGGTGGCTTGCACAAATCGGACCTTTTGATCCTCGCCGGTCGTCCGTCGATGGGCAAAACCTCGCTTGCGACCAACATCGCCTTCAACATTGCCAAGGCCTATCGCCGTGGCACGCGCCCCGACGGCACCGAGGGGGCTGTCGATGGCGGCGTGGTAGGGTTCTTTTCCCTAGAGATGAGCGCCGAGCAGCTCGCGGGCAGGATTTTGGCGGAAGCGTCGGAAATCTCCAGCCACAAAATCAGGCAAGGCGACATGGACGAAACCGAATTCCGCCGGTTCGTCAACGCCGCCAAGGAACTGGAGGCCTGCCCGCTTTTCATTGATGACACCGCTGCCATTCCGATTGCGCAGCTTTCTGCGCGGGCGCGGCGGCTCAAGCGGACGCACGGTCTGGATCTGCTGATCGTGGACTATTTGCAGTTGGTGCGCGGCACGGCTGAAAACCGGGTGCAGGAAATTGGCGAAATTTCCATGGGTCTCAAGGCCATCGCCAAGGAACTGGATATTCCGGTGATCGCCCTGTCACAGCTGTCGCGTCAGGTGGAAAGCCGCGAAGACAAGCGCCCGCAACTGTCAGACCTGCGCGAATCCGGCTCCATCGAACAGGATGCGGACGTGGTGATGTTCGTGTTCCGCGAAGAATACTACGTCGAGCGGGAAAAGCCCGGCGAAGAACGTCTTGACGAGATGGCCGAATGGCAAGAACGCATGGCCCGCCTGCACGCCAAGGCCGAGGTGATCATTGGCAAGCAGCGCCACGGTCCAATTGGCACGGTTGAGCTGAGCTTTGAAAGCGAGTTCACCCGCTTTGGCAATCTTGCAAAGCCTTGGCAGCAAAACCCGGAAGGGTTTTGAGGTCAGGATAACGGTATGAAACGGCGGGCTGATGGGCCCGCCGTTCTTGCTTATTGAGCGGCCTTTTTGACCTCGTATTTCAGACCCTTGGCCGTGCCCTTGGCAAAACCTTTCCAATAGCTGTGGTCTTCCTTGGCCGTGCCGTCTTCGTTCATCGACCACACGCCCGCGTTTGAATCCTCGGTCAGCTCAAGATAGACGGCTTTTTCGGCATCGCCTTTCAGATGGGAATCCAGCCACGCGGTTACAAAATGCTGTGCAATGTTGTTCATCCGCGCCGAATCCCAGACCGGATCGGTGTAGTGCTCCGAGATGTCAAAGCCTTTGCTTTCGTTGAAGTAATAGCTTTCCTTTGGCGCAGGCATCGGGGCACCGGAGTTGTGGCCGCCATTGACATAGGTCAGCAAGGCGCGGTCCACATTGCTGGCGTTGTCCCAGATGGCCCGCACACCGTTTTCATAAAGCGAAACATCGTCCTGCGATCCGGCGATGAACAGCATCGGGATTTGTATCCCCGCCAGTCCATCGGCATCCCAAAACCCGGTGTTCATACCCCAGGGGCCAAAGGCCACGGCGGTCTTGATCCGTGCGTCAGGCAGCGCGTTATGGGTCTCGCTGCCCGCTTGGTGGATGCCAAGCGTTCCGTGCGGCCCGCCCCAAGGATACCCAACCGAGGCTTCAGTCACACCGCCACCTGCGGTGATGATTGCGCCGTAACCGCCCATGGAATAACCGATCAAACCGGTGTTGCCTGCATCGTATAGCCCGGCAAAATCACCGCCCTCCGTCGCCATCTGCGCCATTTCCTCAAGCACGAACAACTGGTCCAGCGAGCGGTTCACAAGCGTAGAGCCAAACGCCGCCTGCGTCCGGTAGGTGCTGTCCGTATGGTCGATCGAGGCCACGACATAGCCCTTCGACGCGATGTTCTCCGCCAGATGGGACAGCAGGAAACGGTTGCCCGGATAGCCATGGCTGATCAACACCAGCGGATAAGCCGTGTCTGTTTGCGCAGGTGCGGCATCGCGCACGGCGCGGCCCGTCAGTGTCACTTCGGTTGTGCCATCGCGCAGAAACGCCTTGAGCGTGGTGTCGCCGCTGGCCCCTGCGGCTGCGGGATACCACATCTCGACCGTCAAGGGCCGGTCATAGCGCGGCCAAGCGTCCGGCTTGGGTGCGGCAGGGTCGATGGCCAGAATATTGATCTGGTCCGCATTGACCATCTCAAGCTGGCGCACGCCCACGGGCATCTCGCCATAGGCGGCCAGTTCCGGTGCGCTTGGCAATTGTGTATCTATGGGGTTTTCGGCCAATGCGGCGCTCCCGATCAGGCTGGCGCTGGCCGCAAGGGCCGCCAATGATGTTGATCTGTTCATGATGTCCTCCCTTTATCCGGATCAGCTTAGAGTGCGGCAGGGACAGGGCAAGAAATGCTTTGGTGACGTTGCGGCGTTTCGGCCTAGCCCGACACACGCGCCGCCTGCGTTATTTCCGCCGTGCTTAGCCCGTATTTGTCCGCAAAACGGGCCCGCGCGGCGACAAGGCGCGGATCATCCGGTGACATACCAAGAGTGCGGATGAACTCCATCCGCTGTTGCGATTTGAGCGCCTCGCGGTCGATATCGGTGCCCATGGCGCGGTCAATGATCTCGCCGCCAGGGCTGACATGGAACCATTTGCCGAAGTCGCGGAAATGATGTTGATTGTGCAGCCGGGTCACATGCCGCTCAACTGCGGTTTTGGGCAGGTTCAGATGGGCGGTCATATGGAACCACTCATAAACCATAAACATCAAAACCCCGCCCGCAGGCACAATCGCGACCGCGATCCAGATGGCATCCGCCGCCCCAAAGAGCGCGGCAATCCCCCAGACCGCAAGGAAATTAAACGCCAGCATCGGCAGCGCAACCCAGATCGGCACAAAGAACAACCCGTGATTGGTTGGGAAATCGTGATGGCCGTAATGCGCCTGATAGAGCAGATCAAATGCCCATTGGCGGCGCGGCGGATCCAGGTGAAAGACATGGCGGTGCAGGTTGTATTCGTTCAACAATTGCGCCCCGATGCCCAGCGGCACCAGCAACCACACCCAAGCTGGCCCGGCGAAAATCATCGCAACAAAGGCCAGCCCGCAGGCCAGCGCCATTATCCAGATCGCGGGATGTTTGAACATGATCGACAGTCGCAACATGGGTCTGATGCCCCCTTTCAAGGCAAGTGTGCTTTGACGGCCCTTGGTTTGTAAAGCGTGGCGCGCGCAAGCTGACGCGAGGTCGACTTGCATAACCCTTGCGCGAATTTGTTGCGCTGATCCGGCGGGTTCAGCAAATCTGCCCGTCATCGCTTGACGCATCGCAGGTTTTGAGCCAGCAGAAGCCCATGACAACTGCACATCTCACCATCGACCTTTCTGCCATTGCAACCAACTGGCAAGCCCTGAACCGCCTCACAGATTGCGCCACCGCAGCCGTGATCAAGGCGGATGCCTATGGTCTTGGCATCGAACAGGTTGGCCCTGCCCTTGCCGCCGCGGGCGCACGGCAGTTCTTTGTCGCCGCCGCGGAAGAAGGCGCTGCGCTGCGCCACGTGCTTGGCCCCGGCCCGGAGATCCTGATCCTGTCTGGCCACATGGATGGCGACGCACAGCTGTTGCAGCAAGCCGATCTGGTGCCGATGATCAACTCGGTGGATCAATTGCTGATGCAAGTCGAGGCCCTGCCTGGGCACCATTTCGGCGTGCAACTGGACAGCGGCATGAACCGGCTGGGGATGGAGCCCGCCGAATGGGCCGCCCTGCGCGACATTGCAGAGGCACAGGATTTGCGGCTGGTGATGTCGCATCTGGCCTGCGCGGATGAACCGGACCACCCGATGAATGCCGCGCAATTGGCCAGCTTCAAGGAAATGGTTCAAGGGGTTGAGGCACCTTTGTCGCTGGCGGCCACGGGCGGTATCCTGCTGGGCCGGAATTATCATTTTGATCTGACCCGCCCCGGTGTTGGCCTATATGGCGGCCTGCCCTTTGTAGATGCTGCCCCTGTCGTGACGCTTGATCTGCCGGTTATTCAAATCCGAGACGTGGAGCCGGGCGAAACTGTGGGTTATGGCAATACATTTGTTGCGCAGCGGCCAACCCGCATTGCGACCGTTGCCGCAGGTTATGCCGACGGGCTGATCCGCGCCATGGGCGGAAGCGCGACTGTTACCTGCGAGGGACAAAAATTGCCTGTGGTGGGGCGTGTTTCTATGGACATGTTGACCATCGACGTTACTGCGCTGGATCACGCACCAGCGCAATTGCAACTGCTTGGGCAACATCAATCCGTTGATACGGTTGCCGGTTTCGCCGGAACCATCGGGTATGAAATCCTGACCTCGCTTGGGGCGCGGTACAATCGTACCTATATCGGATAACATCACGGGTGCGGCCACAGTGCCAAAGGGTTTGTTCTGCCATGGCACTATTAAAATTCCTCAACCTGTCCTTGCTGGTCCTTTACCCCATTGCATGGACGGCCCCTTTGATGCGGGCAGGCCTGCTGCCGCTGTTTTCGCTGAGTGAAATTTCGGTTCTGACGGGTCTGCAATCACTTTGGGCATCCGACATTTTTCTGGCGCTTCTGGTGACGGTGTTTGCTCTTTTTGCACCATATCTCAAGACGATAGGCCTCGCGCTTGTGCAGTTTGGATGGCTCAGTGAGCGCAGCCTGCCCGCGTTGCACGTGCTGGGAAAACTGGCGATGGCCGATGTGTTCCTGATCGCGCTTTATATCACGCTCACCAAAGGCATCGGGCTGGGCCGGATTGAAACCGCATGGGGGCTCTATCTGTTCACGGCCTGCATTCTGGCATCGCTGCTGATCTCCTGGCGCACCCAGAACCTGTTGGCAAAACCTCACCCTAAAGTGTGATCCATGCTGCCCCTGCGGTTTTTCTTTGACCCCGCGCATCACCTCCGCCACAAGACGATATGGCAAAATCGAGCAAGACATTCTCCTGCGCCAGCTGCGGGGCCAGTTTCAACAAATGGTCCGGGCGCTGTGACGGCTGCGGCGAATGGAATACCATTCAAGAAGACAAAGGCATTTCCGCCGGACCGCCCAGCAAATCACTGGGCGCACGTCGCGGTGCGGCGCTGGAACTGACGGATCTGGCCACTGAAGAAGCGCCGCCGCCGCGCAGCCATTCCGGCATTGGCGAGTTGGACCGCGTTTTGGGCGGCGGGCTTGTGCCGGCCTCGGCCATTCTGGTGGGCGGCGATCCAGGCATCGGCAAATCCACCCTGCTTTTGCAGGCCGCGGCGCATTTTGCCAAGAACGGCATCAAGACCATCTATGTCAGCGGCGAAGAGGCCAGCGCACAGGTGCGCATGCGGGCTCAGCGCCTTGGTCTTGCGGATGCGCCGGTGAAACTGGCCGCCGAGACCAACTTGCGCGATATCCTGACGACGCTGGACGCAGAGCGCCCGCAGCTTGCGATCATCGATTCCATTCAGACCATGTGGGCTGACAACGTTGAAAGCGCGCCGGGATCGGTCAGCCAGGTCCGCGCCGCCAGCCATGAATTGACCGCCTTTGCCAAACGCACCGGCACGTCGGTCATTCTGGTAGGCCATGTCACCAAGGAAGGCCAGATCGCAGGCCCGCGCGTCGTGGAACATATGGTCGATACGGTGCTTTATTTCGAAGGCGAGCGTGGCCATCAGTTCCGTATCCTGCGCAGCGTCAAAAACCGCTTTGGTCCCGCCGACGAAATTGGCGTGTTTGAAATGACCGGGCACGGATTGTCCGAAGTGACCAACCCTTCTGCCCTGTTTCTCAGTGAACGTGGTCAACCCGCCGCCGGATCTGTGGTCTTTGCGGGGATCGAGGGCACAAGGCCCGTGTTGGTGGAACTTCAGGCGCTTGTTGCCCCCTCGCCGCATTCGCAGGCGCGCAGAACGGTTGTGGGCTGGGATTCGGGGCGGCTGGCGATGATCCTTGCGGTTCTTGAGGCCCGCTGCGGCATCCCGTTTGCAGGGCTGGATGTATACCTCAACGTGGCAGGCGGCATGAAAATCTCGGAACCTGCCGCAGATCTGGCGGTCGCTGCTGCGCTCCTCAGTGCCAGGGAAGACGTGGCCCTGCCCGCAGAAACTGTTGTTTTTGGCGAGATTAGCCTCTCTGGCGCCCTGCGACCGGCCTCTCAGACCGAAAACAGGTTGAAAGAAGCGCAAAAACTTGGTTTTACCAGCGCCATCGCTCCGTCGGGCGGCAAAGCTGTTGGCACCTCTGGGATCACCCTCAACACAATGAGCGATCTCACCGGGTTTGTTGGCGAAATATTCGGAGCGGGCTGAGGCCCATAGCGGAAGGCAAAAGGCAAATGGAAGGTTTTACCATTATTGATGGCGTGGTGGCATTGGTCATCGTGTTGTCCGCCCTGTTGGCCTATGGCCGTGGGCTGGTGCGAGAGAGCATGGCAATTGTGGGCTGGGTGGCGGCGGCTGTTCTGGCGTTTCTGTTTGCGCCTCGGGTCGAACCATTGGTGCGCGAAATTCCGGTTGTCGGTGAATTTCTGGCGGACAGTTGTGAATTGTCGATCATTGGCGCCTTTGCCATTGTCTTTGCCATTGCGCTGATCGTTGTGTCGCTCTTCACACCGCTGTTCTCATCGCTGGTGCAACGCTCGGTGCTGGGTGGATTGGATCAGGGGCTTGGTTTTGTCTTTGGCGTGGCACGGGGCATCTTGTTGGTTGCGATTGCCTTTTTTGTCTACGACACCGTGATCACTGGCCAGCAATACACCATTGTGGACGAAAGCCGTTCTGCCGCTGTGTTTGGCCAATTCACCGGCCAGATCGAAGAGCAAAACCCCGAAGAGGCCATGGGCTGGATCACCTCGCGTTACGAGGCATTGGTGGGCAATTGCGGGCAATAAGCCCCAAGGCCCGGCCCCTGTTGATCGAGACCACACAACCGCTATTCGGAGATGTATCTGGACAAAGGCAAAAACCGCCCGGATCAGACGTTCTTGCGGGGTGACATGCGCGATCATTCCCCCTAAACAGGCGATGTCTGTTAGCCGGATTCGGAGCCTCACCGTTGTCCAAGATCATGCCCCCCGCCCATCCCTTTGACACCTCCTATCTGCGCGATAGTGATGATGGTGATAAACTCAAGGAAGAATGCGGGGTGTTCGGCGTGATCGGCGTTGCTGATGCCGCCAATTTTGTCGCCCTCGGCCTGCACGCCTTGCAACACCGCGGCCAAGAGGCCGGCGGCATTGTCAGCCACCATCCTGATGCCGGTTTTCAATCCGCCCGCCGCTTTGGCTATGTGCGGGACAACTTCACCTCGCAGGACGTGATGGAAACCCTGCCTGGCCCGCTGGCCATCGGGCATGTGCGGTATTCCACCTCCGGCAACAAAGGCCCGACCGCGATCCGCGATGTGCAGCCGTTTTTTGGCGAATTTGCCATGGGCGGCGCGGCCATTGCCCATAACGGCAACATCACCAACGCCGAAGCCCTGCGCCGCGAATTGATCGAACGGGGCAGCATTTTTCAATCCTCGTCAGACAGTGAATGCATCATTCACCTGATGGCCCGTTCCCTGCAACGCAACATCCCCGAACGCATGGAAGACGCCCTGCGCCGGGTTGAAGGGGCGTTTTCCATCGTCGCGATGACCCGTACAAAGCTGATCGGTGTGCGTGACCCGCTGGGCGTGCGCCCGCTGGTTCTGGGCAAGGTCGGTGACGGCTGGGCGCTGAGTTCAGAAACCTGCGCGCTGGATATCATCGGCGCAGAATTTGTTCGCGAGATCGAGCCGGGGGAGATGGTCGTTATCACTTCCAAGGGGCTTGAATCGCATTTCCCCTTCCGCCGTCAGCCCTCGCGGTTCTGCATCTTCGAACATGTCTACTTCAGCCGCCCTGACAGCATTCTGGGTGGACGGTCCGTATACGAAACCCGCGAAGCCATTGGCCGCGAACTGGCCAAGGAAAGCCCGGTCGAGGCCGATCTGGTCTGCCCCGTGCCGGACAGTGGCACGCCTGCGGCCATCGGTTTTTCGCTGGAATCCGGCATTCCCTACGCCATGGGGATCATTCGGAACCAATACATGGGCCGCACATTTATTGAGCCGACGGAACAGATCCGCAACATGGGTGTGCGTCTGAAACTGAACGTCAACCGCGCCCTGATCAAGGGCAAGCGGGTGATCCTGGTGGACGACAGCGTGGTGCGCGGCACCACCAGCCGCAAGATCAAGGAAATGATCCTCGATGCCGGCGCCAAGGAGGTGCATTTCCGCATCGCATCGCCGCCCACGGCCTGGCCGTGTTTTTATGGCGTGGACACGCCGCAGCGCGAAAAACTGCTGGCCGCGACCATGTCCGAAGAGGAAATGCGCGAACATCTGGCGGTGGACAGTCTCAAGTTTATCTCGCTTGACGGGCTGTACCGCGCGGTGGGTGAAACAAAGGGGCGCGACAAGAAGTGTCCGCAATATTGCGATGCCTGTTTCTCTGGCGAATATCCGGTCACCCCTGCCGATCAGATCAGCCATGGTTTCGAGATGAAGCCAGCGGCGGAATAGCAACACTTGCACGCAAGCCCTATAGCGGCGCTTGCGTGATCCCGCACATCCCCCTATCTGAGCCGCAACGTATCGCCCAGCCGCGATATGATGGAGTGTTTATGTCTACGATTGTGGTCCGCCACTAAGATCCGGCCAGCCGGATCGACCTAACCCAAACCCCTACCGCGCGTCAGGCCGGTAGGCGTTTTGCGTTGACGTAAATCCACGAGACATCACAGTGAACATCTCAAAACACGAACAGCGTGTTTTGCACGTCCTTGCACAGGGCGGCGCAATTCATTTCGAACGTATGCCCAACGGCAAAATCAACAGCGTCAGTTGTTACACACGGCAGGGGCACCTGCTGGAGGACTGTACGCTTCCCCTCTTTGACCGCCTCAAGAAACGGCGGTTCATCAAATCCAAAGGCGGACGCCCCTACCGAGTCACCCAGCAGGGTCTGGCCTGCGTCCGCGCACAACTCGACAACAGATAGGCGATAAATATGACATTAACCATCACACCAACACGCGCCGATGACATCCCTGCCCTTCGGCAAATCCTTGACCAGACCGAGCTTTTTCCGCCTGAGATGCTCAAGGAAATGCTCATGCCTGCTTTGGATGGCAGCCATCCCGCGCTGTGGCTCACTGCACATCTGGACGGCAGCGCCATCGGGTTCAGCTATACCGAACCTGAAATGCTTGCCGAAGGGGCGTGGAACATGCTGGCCATTGCCATCGCACCGGACCATCAGGGCAAAGGGCACGGCGCAGACCTTGTCCGCGCAACAGAAGCGCAGCTGCGCCAAAATGCGCAGCGACTGCTGATTGTGGAAACTTCCGGTTTGGCGGCATATGCCGCTACCCGCCGTTTCTATGACACCGCCGGTTATGACCAAGAGGCCCGCATTAGGGACTTTTGGGCTGATGGCGACGACAAGGTGATCTTTCGCAAACGGCTTTGAGCGGTTGGCCCCTGACCCGCAATCCAGGTCGGGGGCCAACCTCCTGCCATCTTTTGTCAGCAATTCATGGCATAACCCAAAGGATGGAACATGCGCCCGCCCCGCTTCTGGCCCTGATCGCCAAATGGTCCGGCCCCGCCCAGCAAGGGCTTTGGGCCTGCCGTGCCATCTTTCACGATGTGGCGGGGACCGCTGGCATCGGGCATCTGGACGAAAGCCTCAAATGGGGCCAACCGTCCTGGCGGCCGAAAAAGCCGCGCACAGGGTCGACTTTGCGGGTCAGTTGGGACAGCGGTGATCCCAATCACCTGCCCCTGTTTGTGGATTGCAAAACCGATTTGGCCAGCCGCATGCGGACCCTTTACCCCGATTTGCCGCAAAATGACGGGCGGCGGCGTCTTGCGGTGGATCTGGCACAGCCCCTCCCGGAGCAGGCCATCGCGCATCTGGCGCAGATGACCTTCTGCTATCATCTGAAAACCGCCGCTGTCGGCTAATCTCCGCCGCCGTATTGGCAGGCTTTGGCTGACGCCAAGACAGGCCCCTTTTACCTTATTACGGGCGTTGTTAGCTGGCTGTTAACACACCACCCGTTAAGCAGCCGGGCCAGAGAGCCAGGCGCAAGAAGGCATATATGACATCGCAGACATCGCAGGGGCAGACGCCCCCACAAGTGGCCAAACTGGCCACCGAACAGGTTCGCTTGGACAGCATCGCAGTGATCGGGATTTTCGGCAGCAACGCCGCGCCCGGCGCCTTGATCCGTACCCACCGAGGCAAGATTGAACGGGTCGCGGTGGGCGATAAGGTCGCGGGGGGCGTGGTCGCCGCGATCAGTGAAAACGCCGTAATCCTGAACAAACGTGGCAAAACCACCCAAATGAAGCTGCCCCAGACCTGACAGCAGCCTTGACGCGCAAGGCCGCGAAGTGCAAACCGCGCCCATGACAAAAACCGTATTGATCACAGGCGCCTCGCGCGGCCTTGGCGCCGCCCTGGCAGAGGCTTTGGCCCCCACCCATCACATCATCGCTGTGGCCCGCACCACCGGCGCCCTAGAAGAGCTGGATGACCGCATTCAGGCCGCTGGCGGCACTGCCACGCTGGCCCCGATGGACATCACCACCGCTGATGCCATGGCGGTCCTGTGCAAGGGCATTCATGACCGTTGGGGCAGCCTTGATCTATGGCTGCACACCGCCATTCACGCCGCGCCGCTGGCCCCTGCCGATCATGTGGATGCCAAGCATCTGGCCAAATCCATCGACATTAACGTCACCGCCACATCGCGGCTGATCACCTATGTTGCGCCTTTGCTGGGGCAATCCGGTCAGGCGGTGTTCTTTGACGACCCTTGCGCGGGCCAGAAATTCTTTGGCAGCTATGGCGCCTCCAAAGCCGCGCAGATGGCATTGGCCCGGTCCTGGCAGGCCGAAACCGCCAATATCGGCCCCAAGATCCAGATCGCCACACCCGCGCCTATGCCCACCGGCACCCGCGCCCGGTTCTTTCCCGGCGAGGATCGCAGCCCGCTGAGCGACACCAAAACCCAGGCCGCTGCGGTATTGGCGCAACTCTAAACGCTGCTGTGGGGTAAATTGCGGCTCGGCAAGGCCCGCATCCTTGCCCAGTCGCGGCCCCTCGCCTATCAAGGCGAAAAAGGGGCTTTCATGCGCATTCTGATCACAAATGACGATGGTATCAACGCGCCGGGGCTGCAGGTTCTGGAAGAGATCGCCAAAACCCTTGCCGGACCGGAGGGCGAAGTCTGGACCTGCGCCCCCGCGTTTGAACAATCCGGTGTTGGACATTGCATCAGCTACACTCACCCGATGATGATCGCCAAGATGGACGAGCGCAGCTTTGCCGCCGAGGGATCGCCAGCCGATTGTGTGCTTGCCGCGCTGCATGACGTGATGCCGGATGCGCCGCCCGACCTGGTGCTGTCCGGTGTGAACCGGGGCAACAACTCTGCCGAAAATACCCTTTACTCCGGCACAATCGGCGGCGCGATGGAGGCGGCGCTGCAAGGCGTTCCGGCCATCGCCCTGTCACAGTACTATGGCCCCGCCAACCGCGACATGGACAACCCATTCGACGCCTCGGCCCGACACGGGGTCGATGTGATCCGCCGCATCCTGGCCGCGACGCCAAACGAGACAGACGGTTACCGGTTGTTTTACAACGTGAATTTCCCGCCCGTCCCCGGCGCGGATGTCAAAGGCATCCGTCTGGCCGAACAGGGCCGCCGCCCCGGCACGGGCTTTTCAACAGAGCCGCATCAGTCGCCCTCGGGCCGCCGTTTTCTGTGGATCAAGGGCGGCGATCAACAGATCAAAACCGCCCCCGGCACCGACGCGGCCGTGAACCTTGAGGGATATATTTCGGTAACGCCCATGCGCGCCGATCTGACGGCCCACGACATGATGCAATCGCTGGATGGCATCAACACATGAGTGATCCCGCCGCCTCTGATGCAGAACGCAAGATGCAGTTCCTATATGCGCTGCGCTCCAAGGGGGTGACGGACAACCGGGTGCTGTCGGCCATGGAAGCGGTGGATCGCGGGCCGTTCATCAAGGGGCTGTTTTCCGAACGCGCCTATGAGGATATGCCGTTGCCGATTGCCTGCGGCCAAACCATCAGCCAGCCCTCTGTGGTTGGGCTGATGACTCAGGCGCTTGAGATCAGCCCGCGCGACAAGGTGTTGGAGATCGGGACCGGCTCTGGCTATCAGGCGGCGATCCTCAGCAAACTGGCGCGGCGCGTCTACACCATCGACCGGCACCGCCGTCTGGTGCAGGAGGCCCGCAGCATCTTTGACGCGCTGGACATGCACAACATCACCGCCATCACCGCCGATGGCAGCTTTGGCCTGTCTGAACAGGCCCCGTTTGACCGGATCATCGTGACCGCCGCGGCCGAAGACCCGCCCGGCCCGCTGTTGGCGCAGCTCAAGGAGGGCGGCATCATGGTGCTGCCTGTGGGCCAGTCGGATGCGGTTCAACACCTGATCCGCGTGCGAAAATCCGCCGATGGTCTCGAATATGACGAATTACGCTCTGTCCGATTTGTTCCCCTGTTGGAAGGGTTGGGCAAGGACGGATAAATATATTATGGTATGCGAAAATTCCGGACGACACGGAATAGACGCGGATGAGGACATGCAGATGCACCGTTCATTTTTACGCCGCCGTGCGCGGCTGACTCTGTTGGCAGGCAGCAGCGCCATTATTCTGGCCGCTTGCGGTGATCAGCCGCTTGATTTCGACCTGCGCGGCCTTGGCGGCGGATTCAGCACCGCCGAAGCGGCCACCGGCCCCCTGGCCAAACGCCCAAAACCCGATGATCGCGGGATCATCTCCTATCCGAACTATCAGGTGGCCGTCGCCCGGCGCGGTGACACGCTGGATGATGTGGCGGCACGGGTTGGCGCCGATGCGTCCACATTGGCCAGCTATAACGGCATCGAGGTCGACGTGGCCCTGCGCAAGGGCGAGATCATCGCGCTGCCCAACCGCGTGGCCGAACCCTCCCCCGCCACAGGCGCGGCGGGCACCGGCCCAATTCAGCCCCTGGACATCACAAGCATTGCCGAAGGCGCGATCGCCCGTGCGCCGGAAACTCCGGCCGTGCAAACCGCCGCGCTGCCGCCATCCCAGCCAGCGGCCAGCGCCAAGGCCGTGCCCGTGATGACTGGCAAAGAACCGATCCGGCACCAAGTGGAACGCGGCGAGACTGCCTATACCATCGCACGGCTCTATGCGGTGCCGGTCAAGGATCTGGCCGAATGGAATGGTCTTGGCGCCGATTTTGCCCTGCGGGAGGGGCAATTCCTGTTGATCCCTGTGCCGCAGCAAGCCCCGCCAAAGCGCAAACCGCAGCCCGCCACGGCGAAAAAGACCGCAGCGGCCACCGCCAAGCCCGTTACAACCACCCTTCCCGGTGCCGGATCGCCAACGCCAACACCGCCCTCAGCGGCCAAACCGTTGCCTCAGGACAGCACGGCCAAGCCACTGACCCAAAAGGAAAAAGCGGCACCATCCAAACCGGTGGCCGATGTCGGCAAACCCACCAAAGCTGCCAAGGCGGGCAAACTCCTGACACCCGTGAAGGGCAGCATCATTCGCGGGTATTCCAAAGGTCGCAATGAGGGCATCAACATCAAGGCTGCCGCCGGCACTGCGGTAAAAGCCGCCGACAAGGGCACCGTCGCCGCGATCACCAAGAACGCTGAAGGTGTGCCTATTGTCGTGGTACGCCATGCCGATAACCTGCTGACCGTCTATGCAAACGTCACCGATGTGAGTGTCAAGAAAGGCGATAAGGTCTCGCGCGGGCAATCCATCGCCAAGCTGCGCAGCGGCGATGACGCCTATGTGCATTTTGAAGTGCGAAAAGGCTTTGACAGCGTCGATCCGGAACCGTTTATCAACGGCTGATTAAGGGTTTAGCCCAGCGTCACGCCTTTGCGGCCCGCCAGATCAACAAAGTATTGCCATGCCACGCGGCCCGACCGTGCACCGCGTGTGGCCTGCCATTCGATGGCTTCGGCCCGCAGATCGTCATCGCTGATCTGCACTCCATGGGCATCGCAATAGCCACGGATCATCGACAGATATTGGTCCTGATCGCAGGGATGAAAACCGAGCCAAAGACCAAAGCGATCCGACAAGGATACTTTTTCCTCAACCGCCTCGGAGGGGTTGATCGCCGAGCCGCGCTCGTTTTCGATCATGTCACGGGGCATCAGGTGACGGCGGTTTGACGTGGCATAAAGCACCACATTGTCCGGCCGCCCTTCGATCCCGCCGTCCAGAACGGCCTTGAGCGACTTGTAATGCGCATCATCATGGCCAAAGCTCAGATCGTCGCAGAACAGGATAAACCGCTGCGGCGCACCGCGCAGAAGCGACAATAAACGCCCCACCGATGGCAAGTCTTCGCGCTGCAATTCCACGATCCGCAACCGGTCATGGCTGGCGTGAACATCCGCGTGTATCGCTTTGACAAGGCTGGATTTTCCCATGCCCCGCGCGCCCCAAAGCAGCGCGTTGTTGGCGGGCAGCCCCGCCGCGAACTGGCGCGTGTTGGCCAGCAATGTATCGCGCGACCGGTCCACACCGACCAACAGGCCGATATCGACCCGCGACACATTCCCAACCGGCTCTAGCCGGTCCGGATCGGTGTGCCAGACAAAGGCTGTCGCGGCGTCAAAATCCGGCGTGGCGAGTGGCGCAGGGGCCATGCGTTCCAGGGCCGCTGCGATACGTTCCATCGGATCTTTCGTCACTTCAGGTCGTCCTCGTCATCCGCGTCTTCGTCGTCGAATTCTGCCAAGAGATCATCTTCGTCGTCATAATACCCTTCGGCCCGCAGACGTGCCTCGCGCTTGGCCTCAACCCGGCTGACAAGGAAGATCGAAATCTCATAAAGCCCATAGACCACAACAAACAGGATAAGCTGGGTGACAACATCGGGCGGTGTCACCAGCGCGGCCAGCAAAAGGATACCAACAACCGCATATTTCCGCACGTTCCGCAGGCCTTCGGTGCTGACCAGACCGGCCTTGCCCATCAGGGTCAAAAGCACCGGCAACTGGAAACACAAGCCAAAGGCGACGATCATTTTCAACGTGATATCAAGGCTTTCGTTGACCTTACCGTTGAACACGATATCGATCCCGCTTTTGCGGCCATCGCCGTCAACCACAAGGGCGGCGATGTAGGATGCCGCGTCAGAAAACCCAAGGAAGAACTGCATCGCCAGCGGCACAACCACGTAATGCGCAAATGCGGCCCCCATTAGGAATAAGACAGGCGAGGCGATCAGAAACGGCAGGAACGCCGATTTTTCGTTCTTGTAGAGCCCCGGCGCCACGAAGCGCCACAACTGGTTGGCAATCACCGGAAAGCTGATGGCCAGACCGCCCACCATCGAGATGCGGATCAATGTAAAGAAATACTCCTGTGGCGCAGTGTATTGCATCACCGGATTGGGATTTCCGAGATTCCGCATGGTGTTTTCAATCGGCACCAAAAGGAAATCGAGGATCGCACTGCCAAAGGCAAAACAGATGATCATCCCCACCAGGAACGCCAGCACCGACCGGATCAGCCGCGTGCGCAATTCTGCCAGATGTTCAATCAGCGGCGCTGCGCTGTCGTCGATGTCTTCGGTGGCGCTCATGTTTTACTCTTTTTTGGCCGCAGCTGTTTTGGTGGCGCTTTTCTTAGCGGGCGCTTTTTTGGCAGCGGGCGTCTTGGCCGGGGCCGTCTTCGCAGCAGGTTTTTTCGCCGCGGTTTTCTTGGCTGCCGGTTTCTTGGCCGCCGGTTTTTTGGTGGCTGGCTTTTTGGTGGCAGGTTTTTCCGCCGATGGCGCAGCGACATCCGCCTCTGCCGCTTCGGCTTTGGCCAGCGCCTCAGTCGCCTCGCGCTGCTTTCGCTCTGCGGCGGCGCGTGCGGTGGCGGCTTCGATCTTTTTGCGATCCGCCGCGCGTTCTGCGGCCAGCTTGCCAGTCTCGCTGTTGGGGTCGAGGTCCGTCAATGACGAGGCTGCCGATTTGACACCGTCCATCGCCGCCCCCACCGGGTTGGTGGCCGCCTTGAGGGATTTGTTGATGCTGCTGGACATTTCGCGCACGCCGCTTTCGTCCGCGGCGTCATTCATCGCCGTGCTGAATTCACGCGCCATACCTTTGGCCTTGCCCACAAACTGCCCGACACGTCGGAACAACACAGGCAGATCCTTCGGCCCCACCACGATCAACGCGACGATGCCAACGACCAATAGTTCGGTCCAGCCCAGATCGAACATCCCTTAGACCTTGTCTTTTTCCGGAGCGGTCTCTTGATCAGCGGTCTCGGACTGGTCTGCCAGTTCCTTTTCGCCTTCGTTGATGCCCTTTTTAAAGCTGGTGATGCCCTTGCCGACTTCGCCCATGAGCGACGAGATCTTGCCACGGCCAAAAAGCACCAGCACCACGACCGCAATAAGCAGCAGGCCCGGCAATCCGATATTGTTCAACATTTTGCTTCTCCGTTCTGTAAGCCGCCCCTCAGGCGACCGTTTTTCAGCATCTTTCTTAGGCCGCTTGGCGCAAGACAGGAAGGGCAAACGCCCTTTGCGGTGCACTGCGCGGGGTCGATACGCAAAAAATCAGGCACTTGCGACACTCAACTGACAGGTTTATGTCAGTTGTAGGTGGCTAAGACGGCCTCACACATGAAAAGGAGTATCCCATGTCTGAGACCGCACAAGTTGCCGAAGTTGTCACGTTCCGCCTGTTGAAGGGCGCCGATCCCGCCGCATTTGTCAGCGCTGCTGCCGAGATTGATCCCATCCTTCGCAGAAGCGGAGCCGTTCTGGGGCGGACCCTGTCCATGGACGATGATGGACTATGGACCGATCACATCATCTGGACCGATCTGCAATCGGCCCGGACAGTTGCAGAACAGATGATTGCCGATCCCGCCGCCGCGCCCATGATGTCGATGATTGACCCCGATGATGTGGCCCTGCGCCACGCCAGGATCATGTATCAAAAGGAGTAATATGCGCCGCAGCGATCGACTTTTTGACATCATCCAGATCCTGCGCGACGGCAAACTGCACCGCGCGCAGGACATCGCCGCACGTCTGGAGGTGTCCACCCGCACGATCTACCGCGATATGGACACGCTGGTTGGCTCCGGCGTTCCCGTCGAGGGGGAGCGCGGCGTCGGCTATATGATCACCGAAGCGATCAGCCTGCCGCCTCTGACCCTGACGGCCAGCGAGTTGGAGGCGTTGAACCTGGGGCTGGCTGTTGTGGCGCAGGCCGCCGATCAGGATCTCAAAAACGCCGCCGACACATTGGCGGACAAGATTGATGCCGTGCTGCCCGCCCGCACGATTGCCGAGGCGCAGGCGTGGAAATTTGCAGTCTATCCTTTTGCCGATGCCACCCGAAACCTGAGCCACATGGCCCTCTTGCGCAGCGCCATCAAAGCCCGGCAAAAGGTGCGGCTGACCTACACCTCGCGGGACGGCAATGTCACAAGCCGGGTGATCCGGCCATTGCATATGGAATATTGGGGCCGCGTTTGGACGCTGACATCATGGTGCGAATTGCGCAATGGTTTCAGGGTGTTTCGCCTTGACCTGATCGAAAGCACCGAGGCTCTGCCGGAACTCTTTGTGGACGAACCGGGTAAAACCATCGCGGATTACCAGCCCTATGCGGACAGTTGATCAGCCCTTGATCTTCCATCCGTTCTGCGGCGGCAAGAACGCCTCGACACTGGCTTGAGCTATCACAATAGTCTCGCCGCCCGCTGGCACGTTTAATCCGCCAAACACCGCCGTGACCTCGGCCCGACCGCGTGGCAGTTTCGCCGCGAGAACCTCAAGATCAAGCTTTTCCGGCTCCTGCACCGCAACCGTCACCTGGACCCTCATGTCATTGTGATCCAGCCCCGTCACGCCAAAGATCGGCAGTGAGGAATGACGAAACGCATCTTCAATCGCGCGGCCAGCGGCCTTGGTATAGTCCATACCGTGCAGATCATTGCCCATGCCCATTTCGATGATGACGCGCTGATGGTCTTTGGTGTTACGCATCGGCCCGCTCCATCTCGAACCCGACGGACAGCGCCACATTGGCCATGATTGTCGGATGGCCGTCCCCATCCGGGCGCGGCACATCCAGACCGCCGCGCTGGACGTTGACGGTCACATCGCCATAGGGAAACACCGCCCGCAGGGCATCAGCATCCACCTCTTCGGGCTTTTGCACACCCACATCGAGGGTGATCTGCATGTCGGTTTTGTCAAAGCCGAACAGCTCCGCCAGATTGATCGAATTATGCCAGAGCGCATCTTGCACAGCACGCTTTGCCGCTTGGGTATAATCTCCGCGCCGCAGCGACGACCCCATACCAAATTCCACCAACAACGTCTGCGCCATGATTGCCCTCCTCGATCAGTCCCCGGTCAAGTGACTGGAAACACAAAACATTTGTCGCGCCGGATGGTCAGCCACATCACCGCTCCGGGCTGCGGCAGGAACACATTGGGCACCGTCGCCTTGAGCAATGACCCATCGTGATCCATGCGAAATTCCACAAGGCTTTCGTTGCCCATAAAGCGCGCCCGTTCCACCACGGCCCGCGCCGCCGCGCCGTCGGTGGCCGTGGGCGCTGGCCCTTTGCCGCCACGATCAAAGTCGATGCGCACATGCTGGGGACGGAAAACGATATCAACGGCGGTGCCATCGGGCACACCGGGGGCCAAAAACCGGCCAAATGGAGTTTGTGCCAAAGCGCCCGAAACTTCGGCCCGCAGCACATTGGCGTCACTAAAGAACGCAACCGAGGCGCGGTCAATCGGGCGGGTGTAGACATTATAGGGCGCGCCCTGCTGTACGATCTTGCCATTGCGCATCAGGGCGATTTCATCCGCCATCCGCATCGCCTCGTCCGGCTCATGGGTGACAAGCAAAACTGCCGTGTCTTCTTCTTTCAGGATGCTCAGGGTCTCATCGCGAATGCCATCGCGCAACCGGTTGTCGAGCCCCGAGAACGGCTCATCCATCAACATGATGCGCGGACGCGGGGCAAGCGCACGGGCCAGCGCCACGCGTTGTTGTTCGCCGCCGGAAAGCTGATGCGGATAACCGTCGATAAACCGTTTGAGATCAACGCGTTCCAGAAGCTCTTCGATCCGCTTGCGTTTTTCCGCCTTGGTCCCGGTCTTCAAGCCAAAGCCGACGTTGTCTGCTACGCTTAGATGCGGAAACAGGGCAAAATCCTGAAACATCAAGCCAATCTCGCGCCGCTCAGGCGGGACACGAAACACCGTGTCGCAGATCAGCTTGCCATCCACATGGATCGTGCCGCTGTCCTGCATCTCAACGCCGGCGATCATCCGCAATGTCGTGGATTTGCCGCAGCCAGACGGGCCCAGAAGACAGGTCACCTGCCCCGGCATGATCTGCAAAGACACACCATCCACAACCGGCCGCCCCTCATAGGTGCGGCGCAGGTCTTTGATCTCAAGGCGGGGAACAGGGGCAGTCATGGGTATCCGATAAAATCACTCGGAAACCAGCTATCAGCCCCGCCGCATCCCCGCAAGCACTGCGGCAAAACCTGCGACCAAAACCACCACGCAGATCACCAGCAGTTGTTCGTATTTGTGCCCCTCCGGCAGGAATGCGGCCACCGTCGGCCAGCTGCGGGCGAAATAGGCAAAGGCACCCAAAATCGCTGCGCCGAAGGCCACCAGATAAGCCCAAAGTGCCACAGGCCGTCCCATCACCAACCCGACAATCAGCACGGGTGTAAGGAACATCGACGCCGTACCAGACACCGCCACTGCATCAAACAGCGTCGCATTGCCCCACAGCGTCAGCACAGTGCCAGCAGTCATAAACACCAGCATCACAATACGTCCGCCACCAAGGGACCGGGGCGCAAGGCGCAACTCCTCTACCACCAGACGCGCCGCAGAGGACAGGGCCGAATCCAAAGTGCTGAGCGCGGACACCAGCAGCGAAATCATTAACGCCACAAAGACCCAAGGCGGGAACATGAGCGCCCATGTGCCGATCAATTGTCCCTCATAATCCGCACCGGACAGCCCAGCTTGAATTCCGAAAAAGCCAAATCCGATGATGCAAAGGGTCGAGATCCAGAAGGCATGCAGAAAGGAACGCTGTGTCGTCGCGGGATCCGCGATGAACCCGCGATCCATCATCACCGGATCATGCGCGGGATAGGAGAAAACCTGTAGCCCCGCCACCAACAGCAGCACCCAGCCGTTGTAAGCACCAGAAACGCCCGGTGCGGTCAGAACGGCAGGCAGATCAAACCCCGGTGCCGCCAACAGCGCCCCAAAGGCAAGGCCAAACACCACCAGAAACACCGCCATCTGCAAAACATCCGTGCGCAGCGCGGCAGACAAACCGCCCCATGCCGAATAGGCCAGCCCCAGCACCGCAACGATCAAGATCGCGCCCGTGCCACTGCCCGCAAGCACAGCGTTGAAAATCAGCCCCACCACCAAAAGATTGGCAAAGACCTCGGACAACAGCCGTAATGCAATCACCAGATTGTAGCACCCGGTGCCAACCGCGCCAAACCGGCCTTGCAACCAATCCTGCACGGACCCTGCGCCGCCGCGCCGCAGATGCCCGACGATATAGCCGCCCGTCAGGAACGATCCGTAATAGGCGGCATAGGCCAAGGTGCCCGCAATCCCGTAATAATAGCCCAGAATCGCTGCGTTCATCAGGGATCGGGCAAATATCCAGGTGGTCACCTGCGACAGGACCAAGACCCAGAGACCGGGCGCTCGGCCATCCACCCCCTGCCCGCCAAAGAACCCCTCAACGCTGGCGCGGCGCGGCGCTACCAATAGGCTGGCAACAAGGACCGCCGCAAAGAGCGCAATCAGAACAGGGGTTTGCATGGTAAAGCCTTTCGCAGATCAACTTGTGGATCAGCCTTAGTCGAGCACCACCAGCCCCGCCAGTTGTCGCAGGCGCCGCTGTCAGGAATGTGATGGGTTGTCATCCCTCAGGTCAGCTCAAAATCCGCCGTGGCCACATCGACACCATTGACCTGCAAGATGACCTGATGCGCACCCGGATGCAGGGTAAAGGTTGTCGCATCGCCCTTGAGCCGGTGATTCTTGGACAGGATCAGAGGTTTGCCAGCCGTGATCTTGCCAGTCTTGAGCTTGAACACTTTCTCCGCGCTCTTGCCCTGCGGTCGCGCAAATCGCAGGCGGTAATCCACCAGCACAGGCAGCTCTTGCTTGGCAGTCAGTTCCACCTCAAAGCTCAGAACTTCGCCGATGGCATAGCTCTCTTGTCCCAGCCTGACCTGCGCCGCCACATCGACATCACTGCGGTAGCCAAGCAGATCCAGCGCCCCGCCATGCCCTTGCTTGATCAAGGTGCGCAGGGAATGCCGGGTCATCCACGCCAGTTCTTTGGCACTTTGCTTGCCACTGTCATCCCAGGATCTAAGCAGATTCACCACGACATCGGGTTGGGTTTTTGCAATGTCATTCAAGTGATTAGAGACCGATCTTGTCACATATCGGGTCTTGTCCGCATGAAGCCGCGCCAGCAATGGCAAAGTCTGATCGCTGCTCAAGGTGACAGCCTTGGCCCATGGCAATTTCGGGCGTGTGCCTTCGCTTACCAGGCGGCGCACATGGTAATTCTCATCCTCAACCCAACGGTTCATCCGCGCCAGTGTTTCATCCGGCCAACGGTTCAGAAAGGGTCGGATGTAGAACTCCATCGAGAACCGTTTGGTCGCCTGATAAAGCAGATCAAGCGCCCGTTCCCGGTGATCCTCCAGCCCATGCCGCACCGCAAGAATGCCGGGCAAACCGTGGATAAACCGCCCAAAATCATCATCGGTCAATGACGGATCAAGCGGAGGCGGCATCGCCGCTTCAAGCTGTGCGGCCATGGTGGGAAAATCGCGGGCCAACTGCGCTTCAAGGCAATCGGCCATCCACTCCATCCGCGCCAGCAATTCCCGCTCGGCAAAGCCTGCAAGCGCCTCCCGCTGGAAACGGGCGGCGTCAAAGTCGGGCAAGGCGCTGGCAAATTCGGATGCCAGATCACCCACCGAATCCGGATTGAACAGGTGATCCTTAAGCGAAAATTTCTCAGCCATTACATCGTGATATTGGTCGCACCACCATCCAGCAGGATATTCTGCCCGACGATGAAACCGGCATGTTGTGAACACAGAAACGCGCAGGTCGCACCAAATTCGTCCGAGGTGCCATAGCGCCCTGCCGGAATTGTGGCTGCGCGTTCGGCGCGGGCCTCATCAAGAGAAATGCCGCGGGCCTTCACCACGCCGCCATCCAGCATATCTGCGCGGTCGGTCGCATGAATGCCGGGCAACAGGTTGTTGATCGTCACGCCCTTGCTCGCCACCTGCCGCGAGGTGCCAGCGACATACCCGGTCAGCCCGGTGCGGGCCGAATTGGACAGGCCCAAAACACCAATCGGCGCGCGCACGGATTGCGAGGTGATATTGACCACCCGGCCCCAGCCACGCTCCATCATGCCCGGCACTTTGGCTTTGATCAGGGCAATCGGAGCCAGCATATTGGCATCCAGCGCCTTGATGAAATCCTCGCGGTCCCAGTCATGCCACATACCCGGAGGCGGGCCGCCAGCGTTGTTGACCAGAATATCAATGTCGCCCGCCGCCTCGATCACGGCCGCTTGGCCCTCTGCGGTGGCCACATCCGCCGCCACTGTGGTGATCTCAACACCGTAAGCCTGCCGCAGACGCTCCGCCGAGGCCTGCAGCGCCTCGGCGCCACGTGCGTTCATAACCAGATTGACACCAGCCGCCGCCAATGCCTCGGCGCAGCCAAGGCCGAGGCCTTTTGAAGATGCGCACACCAGTGCCTTTTTGCCCTTGATCCCAAGATCCATATCGCGATTCCCTCCATCTGTTGTGCAAGACCTACCACGGCCACGATCCGAAGCCAGCACCGATACATCATCCTTACCGGTTAACGGAATTCTCACGGTTTCAGGTAAATCATCGCAAAACTGCAAAGGATCCTGCCATGCCAGCCTCTCGCACGTCCCATCCGCATCAGCTTGCCGTGATACGCGGTGATGACTTCCGCGTCAGCCAGGGCGCAAATCAAGGGGATGTTTTGACTGGTGCCTCTGATTTGGTGTTGGACGATCAATATACCTTGGCCAAGGATGCACCAGCGGAGGTTCTGGCCCTGCATCCCGGCCCGGACAACCTGTTTGAGGTTGCCGATGGTGCGTCTGTGGCACGCGCGGGTGCTCAACTTTTGTTGGAAGCGCGGCTGTGCATGATGTCGCCAATGGGGATGATGATGGATGCGCTCTTGCTTGTTGAGACAAACACATCAGGTGCCAACCGCGCGGTTTTCCTGCATCCTTTCTCGCCCCTGATGCCCGGTGTGCCCTATGCACTGGTGGATATTGACCCGGACAATGCGCGACTGTTTTTTGCGCAATCCGGCACGGTGTCACTGGGGCGCGGCACCCTGATCACACGGGCGGGCGGACAGCAAACCCCCGTCGAACATTTGGTTCCCGGCGATCTGATCATGACCCGTGACGACGGTGCGCAACCCCTACGCTGGATCGGGCAGCAAACGCTGCGGGCGGTCGGGGATCTGGCCCCGGTTCTGATCCCGACCGGAACGCTGAACAACCAAAACGATCTGTTGCTCAGCAAGGATCAAAGCCTGTTCATCTATCAGCGGGACGACCGTCTGGGCCTTGGCCGCGCCGAAGTGATGATCAAGGCAGAGCATCTTGTTGACGGCCAGATCATCACCCGGCAAGAGGGTGGTTTTGTTGAATATTATCAGTTGGTTTTCGACAATCACCAGATCATCTTTGCCGAAGGCATCGCCGTCGAAACCATGCGGATCACCCGCCGCAATCGCACCTTGTTGCCAAGCCAAATGTCGCGCCGATGGGGGGCTGCAATCCCTGGCCATTCCGACCGCCCCCATGCCGCATTTGAAATCGCCGCCGCCCCTTTTGGCAGGGAAAGCCCCGCCAGACTGCTGCGCCGCGCCAGCCGGGGCTAGGATGCGAACGCTAGCTGTCGCCGGCCGCCTCATAGCGCAGGCTGCTGATCTTGAGGTCCAGCATCAGCGGATCAAGCGCTTCCTTGAGCGGCGCATCCGACGGACCCGCCACTGTCACACTGAGTTCCAGCCGCAATGCCCCGCTGTCATCCTCGCGCTGACGTTCCAACCCGCTGACATGGAATTCAGGAGGCGGCAAACGGTTCAGAAGCAAAGACCGCACATCCGCCTCATGCTTGGACTGACAAGACACCGTGATATGCGCCTCCGTTACAATCGGCATGCCAGCAGAGGTCTTGGTTTTGAGAAATTTCACCAAGGGCCGCAGGCCCAGATTGACAAAAATGATCATGCCTGTGGCAAGCACCGCAAACAATGGCGCCCCCGCACCGGCCAACAAACCGACCGCAGCAGAACACCACAAGGTTGCCGCAGTGTTCAGTCCGTGCACGGTAAACCCATGCCGGAAAATGATCCCCGCGCCCAGAAAACCAATGCCGGACACCACCTGTGCGCCCACCCGTGTCGGGCTTAATTCATCGGGGAAAAGGCTTGAAAACACGACATAACTTGCCGCACCAAGCGCGACCAATGCATTGGTCCGTAGCCCCGCCATACGCCGGCGCACCTGGCGCTCTGATCCGATCAACCCCCCGCAGACGAGGGCCAAAGCCATGTTCAATGCCGCCGCGGCAAGTGAGATCGGGAGGGTTAAATCTGATTCCATTCAGCCACCCTAACGGGCAGGTCAGCCCTGCGCCAACCAGATCCGACGTAAAGCAGCCCATCACCGCCGCCCAAGCCCGCTTGCCGCCGCGCTGCGCCATCGCTATATGCCAATCCATGTTGGACAACCTCAAGAACCGCCCCGAATTGCCCCCGGAAATCGCCCGTCGCCGGACCTTTGCCATCATCAGTCACCCTGATGCGGGCAAAACCACCCTGACGGAAAAATTCCTGCTGTTCGGGGGTGCGATCCAGATGGCCGGACAGGTCCGTGCCAAGGGCGAAGCGCGGCGCACGCGCTCTGACTTTATGGCGATGGAGAAGGACCGTGGCATCTCTGTTTCCGCTTCGGCAATGTCCTTCGATTTCAAAGAGTTCCGCTTCAACCTTGTGGACACACCCGGCCACTCCGACTTTTCCGAGGACACCTATCGCACGCTGACGGCGGTGGATGCAGCCGTGATGGTGATTGACGGTGCAAAGGGTGTGGAAAGCCAGACGCAAAAGCTGTTCGAAGTGTGCCGGATGCGCGATCTGCCGATCCTGACCTTCTGTAACAAGATGGACCGCGAAAGCCGGGACGTTTTTGAGATCATTGACGAAATTCAGGAAAACCTCGCCATT
Source organism: Sulfitobacter mediterraneus (assembly GCF_016801775.1). Lineage (NCBI taxonomy): Bacteria > Pseudomonadati > Pseudomonadota > Alphaproteobacteria > Rhodobacterales > Roseobacteraceae > Sulfitobacter > Sulfitobacter mediterraneus. The sequence continues at coordinate 1,246,031 of NZ_CP069004.1, forward strand.
GACGTGACCCCAGCCAGCTGGCCCATCGGGATCGGACGCGATTTTATCGGATGCTATGACATCCTGCGCGACCGGCTTGAGCTGATGGACCGCGCCGATCGCAACAAGGTCTCGGAATCAATCGAGATCAACGGCTTGGATGATCCAAAACTGGCCGAACATGTGCCGGCCAACCTGCTGGAAAAGTTGCAGGAAGATCTTGAAATGGTGCGCGAATTGATGCCGCCCATGGACGCGAGATTGATGGCCGAAGGATCACTGACGCCGATCTGGTTTGGCTCCGCAATCAACTCTTTCGGGGTCAAGGAACTGATGGAGGGCATCGCCAAATTTGGCCCGGAGCCGCAAATCCAGTCGGCTGAACCGCGTCACATCCTGCCCGAAGAAAAGAAAGTGTCGGGATTTGTGTTCAAGGTGCAGGCCAATATGGACCCCAAGCACCGCGACCGCGTGGCCTTTGTCCGGCTTGCCTCGGGGCATTTTCTGCGCGGCATGAAGATGACCCATGTGCGCACCAAAAAACCGATGTCGATCACCAATCCAGTGATGTTCCTGGCCTCTGACCGTGAGCTGGCCGAAGAGGCATGGGCCGGCGATATCATCGGCATTCCCAATCACGGCCAATTGCGCATCGGCGATACCCTGACCGAAGGCGAAGCGTTGCGGGTCAGTGGCATCCCGTCGTTTGCGCCCGAATTGCTGCAAGGGGTGCGTGCGGGTGATCCTCTCAAGGCCAAACACCTTGAGAAAGCTCTGATGCAATTTGCCGAAGAAGGCGCGGCAAAAGTGTTCAAACCCTCCATCGGTTCGGGCTTTATCGTCGGCGTTGTGGGGCAGTTGCAATTCGAAGTTCTGGCCAGCCGGATCGAGCTGGAATATGGACTGCCTGTGCGGTTTGAAGCCTCACAATTCACCTCGGCACGCTGGGTGAACGGTGATACGCAAGCCGTTGAAAAGTTTGCGGATAGCAACAAACAACATATCGCCCATGACCATGATGGCGACATTGTCTATCTCACCCGTTTGCAGTGGGACATTGACCGGGTTGAGCGCGATTATCCCGACGTGCGCCTGACCGCGACCAAGGAGATGATGGTGTAATGACCACTTGGGGGTTGAGCGCGACTGTCCTCGCCCCTGCCGCGGAAATTCTGCAATTTGCCGCCTACCATCTGGAGGCGGGCGCGCATCGGATCTATCTCTATCTGGACGATGACAACCCCGCCGCCTTTGACGCGCTCAAAGCACATCCCAAGGTCCGTGTGACCCGCTGTGATGCCGCTCACTGGGACCGGCTGGGTATGAAACGGCCCCGCAAACATCAGGTCCGGCAATCGGCCAATGCCACGCAGGCCTATCAACGGGCGAGCGAAGTCGATTGGTTGATCCATATGGATGTGGATGAGTTTCTGGTGTCATCCCGGTCTGTTGCGGCCTCCCTTGCCGCCTGCCCGGCAGACCAGAAAATCGCCCGCATTCGCCCGATGGAAGCGCTGGCAGGTGACGGCACCGCGTTCAAAGCCTTCATTCCCAACGGTCCTGACCGGGCCAAGATCGTGCGCGACCTTTACCCGACTTACGGCGCCTATGTGAAAGGTGGGTTTCTCAGCCATCTGGCCGGCAAGGTGTTTGTACGCACCGGACTGCCCGACGTTCGAGTGCAGATCCACAACGCTTTTCAAAACGATCAGATGCTCAAAGGGCCAGAGCAACATCCCGATATTGATCTCGCCCACCTGCACGCCGCGAGTTGGGACAAATGGATGGCCGCATATCGGTTCCGCGTCGCCAAAGGGTCCTACCGCGCGGAACTTGCGCCGAACCAACCCCGCGACAAGGGCGGGTTGTCGATGCATGAGCTTTTGACAATGATCGAAACCGAAGATGGCGAGGCTGGACTGCGCGCGTTCTTTGACGAGCTTTGCGCAGATACACCCGCAATGCGGGAAAGGTTGGCGGGTTTTGACCTGCTCAAGCGGGCCAATCTTGGCTTAAAGGCAACATTGTCCACACATTTCCCGCAGTTTTTGCTCTAATCGCACATCTGTTTGACGCGATAGCACCAAGTTGTTATGCGAACGCAACATGTAGCGGCCGGGTGGCCGCCCCTTGGGCCATGCGGGCCGACATGAACTGCTGCTGCGGGCCAAGCGTGTCCGCTTTTATCGGATACACATGACAAAATTTTCTGATCTGAATCTGAATCCCAAAGTGCTCAAGGCCGTTGAAGAGGCCGGGTACGAAACCCCTACCCCCATTCAGGCGGGTGCTATTCCCCCTGCGTTGATTGGCCGTGATGTTTTGGGCATTGCCCAGACCGGCACCGGTAAAACCGCCAGCTTTACGCTGCCGATGATCACGCTTTTGGCGCGTGGCCGGGCGCGGGCGCGGATGCCTCGGTCTTTGGTTCTATGCCCCACACGGGAACTCGCCGCACAGGTGGCCGAGAACTTTGACACCTATGCCAAACACGTCAAACTGACCAAGGCATTGCTCATTGGTGGGGTGTCGTTCAAGGAACAAGACCTGCTGATTGACAAGGGCGTTGACGTCCTGATCGCCACGCCGGGCCGTTTGCTTGACCATTTTGAGCGCGGCAAGCTGATCCTGAATGACGTCAAAGTCATGGTTGTGGATGAGGCTGACCGGATGCTTGATATGGGGTTCATCCCCGACATCGAACGTATCTTTGGCCTGACCCCCTTTACCCGCCAGACATTGTTCTTCTCTGCCACTATGGCCCCCGAGATTGAACGGATCACCAACACCTTCCTCAGCAATCCAGAGCGGATCGAGGTTGCCCGCCAGGCCACCACAAGCGAGACAATCACCCAAGGTGTGGTCAAGTTCAAAGCCTCCCGCAAAGATCGCGAAGGGTCAGAGAAACGCAAACTGCTTCGCACTTTGATCGACGCCGAGGGCGAAAAACTGACCAATGGCATTATCTTCTGCAACCGCAAGATGGATGTGGATATCGTTGCCAAGTCACTGAAAAAATACGGATATGATGCCGCGCCGATCCACGGTGATCTGGACCAAAGCCAGCGTACAAGAACGCTTGATGGCTTTCGCGAAGGCGCGCTGAAGATCCTTGTGGCCTCTGACGTGGCTGCGCGCGGTCTGGATGTGCCCTCTGTCAGCCATGTTTTCAACTACGACGTGCCCAGCCATGCCGAAGATTATGTCCACCGCATCGGGCGCACAGGCCGCGCCGGGCGCGATGGCACCGCAATCATGATCTGCGTGCCGCGCGACGAGAAGAACCTCGAAGACGTAGAACGTCTGGTGCAGAACGAAATTCCGCGCCTGGACAACCCGTTGGCCAAGGGTCAGCCGAAAGAGGACGTCAAAGCAGAGACCAAGCCAGCAGAAAGCGCCGAGGGCGAAAAACCCAAGCGCAGCCGCTCGCGCTCCCGCAAGTCAGACGACAAGCCCAAAGAGGCGGCCCAAACGGCGGAAACGCCTTCAAAGCCCGCTCAGGAACAGGCAGCCCCCAAGGCCAAATCCGAGGGCAAGCCCAAGCAGGATGACAAACCCCGCGAGACACAGGGCCGCGACAACAGCCAGAAGGGCCGCAATGACAAACGTGGCCGTGGCCGCAACGATCATCGTGGTGGCCATCAGGTGGTGGGTCTGGGTGATCACACGCCAGAGTTTATTGGCCTCAGCTTTGATGATCGCCGCAACGCGACCTGATCAAACGGACACGCGTACAAAAAAGGCCCCGCAATTTGCGGGGCCTTTTGTTTTGCATGGGTGGAAAACCGGCTCAACTCAGCCGGCTCACCACGATTGTTACTTCCGGCTTTTTGCCGATTTCGTCCTGTGCGGACTGACGCACCACGCGTTTCAGACCATCGTGCAGCTTGTCATCGTCGCGCAATGTCGCTGCCTTGGACCGGCCAAGCCATTGGCGAAGGTCTTCCTCCAGCACATCGACCAGCGGTGCCTTGGATCGGCCCGTTTCCGGCAGCCCCATCATATCCACCCAAGGATCGCCCAGAGGTTCGTCATCGGTGTCCATGATCACAGTCACGGTCACATGCCCATTCAGCGCCATGCGGATACGATCCCGCACCACACCATCAAGCGCACCGATTTGCACCGAACCGTCCAGGTAGGTGCGGCCGGTTTCGATGTATTCCGCCACTTTCGGCTCATTGCCGGACAGATCAATCATCATGCCGTTCACAGCCAGCACACCTTTGATGCCCTTGGCTTCGGCCAGCTTGGCATGTTCGCGCAGATGGCGGTGTTCGCCGTGCATCGGAATCAGCACTTGCGGTTTGACCACATCATGCAGCGTTTCGAGATCCGGGCGGTTGGCGTGACCGGACACGTGATAAAGACCGGAGCTGTCATCCACCACATCCACTCCCTTTTCAGAGAACTGGTTGATGATGCGAATAACGCCGCGTTCGTTGCCCGGGATGGTCTTGGAGGAAAACAGGAACATGTCCCCTTCCTTCATCTCGATCCCCTGATACTTGCCCCGCGCCAGCTGCGCCGAGGCTGCACGGCGCTCGCCTTGCGAGCCCGTCACCAACAGCATCAGATTTTCGCGTGGCACCGCGCGGGCCTCTTCGGGGCTGATCACATTGGGGAAATCCTTCATCACCCCGGTTTCCAGCGCCGCCTCGACCATGCGTTTCATCGCACGGCCCAGCAAGACAATCGACCGCCCGGCCTTGTCCCCCGCCACGGCAAGGGTTTTCACCCGCGCCACGTTGGAGGCAAAGGTGGTTGCGACAACCATTCCTTCGGCGCTTGAAACCAGCTTTTCAATCTCGGGGCCAACGGTCACTTCAGACCGGCCCGGCGCGGGCGAAAAGACATTGGTACTGTCGCAGACCAGCGCCTTGACGCCATCCTTGCAGACTTCGGCCCAAAGATCGGGGTCATAGGCCTCACCCACACCCGGCGTGGTGTCGATCTTGAAATCACCCGAATGGATCACGCGGCCCGCAGGTGTATCAATCACCATGGCCGAGGATTCAGGGATCGAATGCGAGATCGGCAAAAAGCTGATGCTGAATGGACCGACTTTGATCTGTTCTGGATAAGCCCCGACAACACTGATCGCGTCTTCGGGGTGACCGTGTTCAGACATCTTGCGATGGGCGATATTGGCGGTGAACCGGCGCGCATAGATTGGCGCGCGCAGCATGTCATAGGTGTGGGCCACGGCGCCGATATGATCCTCATGGGCGTGGGTGATAAACACCGCCTCAATCTGGTCACGGCGTTCCTTCAGCCAGGCAATATCGGGCAGGATCAGATCCACGCCGGGGCTGCCATCCATGTCGGGGAAGGCCACGCCAAGGTCCACGACGATCAGCCGCTCCTTGCCCGGTTTCCCATAGCCATAGACATAGGCATTCATGCCAATTTCACCGGCCCCACCGAGGGGCAGGTAGATTAATCTTTCACTGCTCATTAGTAAGCATTTTCCTTGTTGTATTTATGGATGACGGTCAGCCCGTGCATCGTCAGGTCATCTTCGATGACGTCAAATAGATCTTCGGTTTGCGCAAACAACGGGGCCAGTCCGCCGGTTGCTATGATTTTCATTTTCTGGTCGCGTTCGGCCTTGATCCGGGCGCAGATCTCTTTGACCAGCCCGACATAGCCCCAAAAGACGCCCGATTGCATACAGGCGACGGTATTAGTGCCTACTACACGCTGCGGCTTGGTAATGTCCACATGCGGTAGCGCGGCGGCGGCCATATGCAGCGCTTCGAGTGACAGATTTACACCGGGGGCGATCACGCCGCCCACATAGGCACCATCCCGGCCCGCCACGTCAAAGGTCGTCGCAGTGCCAAAGTCCACCACAATCAGGTTGCCGCCATGGCGGTCAAAGGCTCCTGCGGTGTTGACCAAACGGTCTGGCCCGACAATCGTGCCCTGATCCACACGCGGAAGCGCTGGCAACAGGCAGTCAGGCTTGCCCACCACCAGCGGGCGACAACCAAAAAACTGATCGGAGAACACCCGCAGATTGAACACAACCCTTGGCACGGTAGAGGAAATGATCACCTCGGTGATCTTTGGATCAATGCCGTAGTGTTCCAGCAAGGTCGAGAACCACGTGAAATAGGCATCCGCCGTGCGCGCATGATGGGTCGAGGTTCGCATGGTGCAGAGGAATTTCTCCCCGTCCCAGATCGAAAAAACCGTGTTGGTGTTGCCGCAGTCAATGGCCAGAAGCATATCTTGGCCTCCTTTTGGGTTAGAAATAGACATCCGCCGCTGTGATCGCGGCGCGGCCATTGGCCGTTTGCAAGATCAGATTGCCCGCCTCATCGACATCCTCAAAGGTGCCAACGGTTTCATCCCGCATTGTGCGGGCAGTGATCACTTCGCCCAGTTTGGCCGCATGAGACAGCCACGCCCGGCGGATCGGGGCAAATCCATGTGCGGTAAACTGGGTCTCCAGCACCGCATATTCCGCCGCGAGTACGTCCAGAAACACCTCAGGTGCGACATTGATATCCAGCGTTCCGGCCAGCGACATCGGCGTCAGCGCCCGCGCCTCGACCTCACCGGCGCCGGGGGCATGGGCCAGATTGACGCCGATGCCGATCACCAGGTGATCGCCGATGCTTTCCAGCAGAATACCCGCGACCTTACCGCCCTTGAGCAATACATCATTGGGCCATTTGAGTGCAAAAGCCTGTGCCTGCCCCGTGACCTCGACAAAGGTCCGATAGAGCGCCAGTGAGGTCACGAAACTGCGCAGGGCAGCCACGCCCGGCTCTTCTCGCCGCCGCATGATCAGGGTGCCTGCAAAATTGCCACGCGGGGTGGACCAGGCCCGCCCGCGCCGCCCGCGCGCGTTGGTTTGTTCCAGCGCCAGTATCCACGCAGGTCCGGACAACGTGGGCGCCATACGCGCCGCCTCGGACAGGGTTGAATCCAGCACATCAAAAACATGCCGCCCATAGCCATCCGGCCAGGCGGTCATGTTTTCACCATGTCTTCAAAGCACGGCATCACAGCCGGCAGGCAGGCACCGTCAGTTGACAAGCGCACCCGCCGCCGCCGCTGCGGCCCCTTCCACGCCAAACATATTGGCAATGCCAAGCACCATGATCAGCGCCGAAGCAATCAGGAAGCCGCCCAATATCCCGCCACGCGAATTGTCGAGCTGTTCGGATTGTTCCTCACCAAAGTACATGTAGAAAACGATCCGCAGATAGTAATAGGCACCGATCACAGAGGCGATCACACCGGCAATCGCCAGCCACACCAGATCAGCCTCATAGGCGGCCCGCAGCACGTAAAGCTTGCCAAAGAAGCCCAGCATCGGCGGCACGCCCGCAAGCGAGAACAGCAGAACCAGCATCGCCAGGGCACGGCCCGGATTGGTTTTGGAGTACATGTTCAGCGACGAAATATCCGTGACCGGTGCGCCGTCCTTCTGCATCATCAGGATGAAGGCAAAGGTGCCGACATTCATCGTCACATAGATCGCCATATAGACCAGCATCGCCTGCACACCCAACACGGTACCGGCCGCCAGACCCATCAGGGCGTAACCCATATGCGCGATGGACGAAAACGCCATCAGACGTTTGATGTTGGTCTGGCCAATCGCCGCAATCGCGCCAAGGAACATTGACAGCACCGAGAGCAGTGCAACAATCTGGCTCCAGTCGCTGACCGCGTTGCCAAAGGCATCATGCAGCACACGTGCAAACAGACCCATCGCCGCAACCTTGGGCGCAGTGGCAAAAAACGCGGTAACCGGGGTTGGAGACCCTTCATAAACGTCAGGGGTCCACATGTGGAACGGCACCGCGGATACCTTGAACGCCATGCCCGAGATCAGGAACACCAGACCAAACAGCAGCCCCAGCGAGACATTGCCCGATTGTGCGGTGGTGATGATACCGGAGAACAGCGTTGTGCCCGCGTAACCATAAACCAGCGATGCACCATAGAGCAGCAAACCAGAGCTGAGCGCGCCCAGCACAAAGTACTTCAGGCCGGCCTCAGTGGATTTGACAGAGTCGCGGCGCAGGGAGGCAACGACGTAAAGTGCCAGCGATTGCAGCTCCAAACCCATGTAAAGTGCCATCAAGTCGCCCGCGCTGACCATCATCATCATGCCCACGGCAGAAAGTGCCACCAGCATCGGATACTCAAACCGCAGCAAACCGCGCGATTTCATATAGCCTTCGGACATCACCAGAACCGCCGCTGCGGACAGCAGGATCGTCACCTTGGCAAAGCGGGCAAAGCCATCCTCGATGAACATCCCATCAAAGGCCACGCGCGTGCCCTCACCCGTCAGGCCAATCCATGCCGCCAGCGCGACAAAGACGATGGCCGTCAGCCAGACCAGCAAACCACCGGTTTTGTCCTTGGTGGTATAGACCGCCCCCATCAGCCCCAACAGCGCAAAGGCTGAGAGCAGAATCTCGGGCAGGATGATATTCAGATCAGCGGAAATCATCGCGTGGTCCTTCTTAATGAGTGGCTTCGGCGGATTGGACAGCGGTATCAGCCGCGTCCAGCGCCACAGTGTAGTTTTCAACCAGCGCCGCAACGGACGGGCCGATCATATCAAGCACCAGTGCCGGATAGACCCCCAAGAGCAGGGTCATCACCACCAGTGGCGCAAAGATCCAGCGCTCACGCGGGGTCATATCGGTGATCGCCTTGAGGCTTTCCTTGATCAGGTCGCCCATGACCACCCGGCGGTACAGCCAAAGTGCATAGGCCGCCGAAAAGATCACGCCGGTTGTGGCAATCGCTGCAACCCAGGTGTTGACCTGGAAGGTCGCCATCAGCGTCAGGAATTCCCCGACAAATCCGGAAGTACCCGGCAGGCCGACATTGGCCATGGTGAACAGCATAAAGATCATCGCATAGGCCGGCATCCGGTTCACCAGACCGCCATAGGCGTCGATGTCGCGAGTGTGCATCCGGTCATAGATCACCCCAACGCAAAGGAAGAGCGCACCGGAGATAAAGCCGTGGCTGATCATCTGGAAAATCGCGCCATCAATACCCTGCTGGTTGGCGGCAAAGATCCCCATGGTGACAAAGCCCATATGCGCAACAGATGAATAGGCGATCAGCTTTTTCATGTCTTCCTGCACCAGCGCGACCAGCGAGGTATAGACAATCGCAATCGCCGACATCCACAACACCAGCGGCGCCATGATATCCGATCCCACAGGGAACATCGGCAGGCTGAAGCGCAGGAAACCGTAGCCACCCATCTTGAGCAGGATCGCCGCCAGAACCACGGATCCTGCGGTTGGTGCCTGTACGTGGGCATCCGGCAGCCAGGTGTGCACCGGCCACATCGGCATTTTCACCGCAAAGCTGGCAAAGAACGCGAGGAACAATAGTGTTTGCATCCCGCCGATGATCTGAACGCCCATCACGCTGAAGGTTTCGGACCCAAAGGTGTGTGTCAGCAAGCTCAGCTCGCAACCGCCGATACATGTGGTGCCCGCCTCGGTAAACATCGCCACCATGGCCACCAGCATCAGAACCGAGCCGAGGAAGGTATAAAGGAAGAACTTGAAGCTGGCATAGATGCGGTTGGCCCCGCCCCAGATGCCGATGATCAGGAACATCGGGATCAGGCCTGCCTCGAAGAACAGGTAAAACAACACCAGATCCAGCGCCATGAACACACCCAGCATGAGCGTTTCGAGCACCAGAAAGGCAATCATGTATTCTTTCACACGGGTGTTCACGTTCCAGGAGGCTGCGATCACCAGCGGCATCATGAAGGTGGTCAGCATCACGAACAGGATCGAGATGCCATCAACACCAAGGCGGTACTTCAGGCCCAGCAGCCAGTCTGCCTCATCGACAAATTGAAACCCGGTGTCGTTGGGGTCAAATTCAAACAGAATGAACAGCGAGATCAGGAAGGTCACCGTGGTGGTGATCATCGCGAGCCACTTGGCATTGCGCCCCGCAGCCTCATCATCACCGCGCAGGAAAATGGCCAGGATCAGCGCCGCAAAGGCGGGCATGAACGTGACAATGGAAAGCAGATGCGAGTCCATCAGTTTGCCCCCCCGCTCATCGTCATCCATGTGACAAGGACCGCGATCCCGATCACCATGGCAAAGACATAGGTAAAGATGTAGCCCGATTGCGCCTTACCGGCCAGACGGGTGAAGAAGGGGACGATGCCCATGGCGACGCCGTTCAAAGTGCCGTCAATCACGTTGCCATCTCCGCGCTTCCACAAGAAGCGGCCAAGTGCCTTGGCAGGGCCGACAAAGACCACGTTGTAGATCTCATCAAAGTACCATTTGTTTTTCAGGAATAGATAAAGCGGCTTTTGGTTTTCGGCCAAACGTGCCGGCAGGGTCGGGTTCCAGATGTAGAACCACATCGCCATGAGAAAGCCGCCCAGCATCGCGATGAAGGGACTGACCTTAACCCATTTCGGGGCGTCATGAGCCGCATCCAGCACATGGTTATCCGGAGCAAAGTAGAGCGCGCCATCACCAGGGTTGCCGCCAAAAGCCGCGTGGTGTTCACCGTCAGAAGCGCCATGATCACCTTCGCCGTGATCGGTTGACGCGCCATCCACTTGGGCGTCGCCATGCCCGGCCTCTTGGGCCAGCGGAATGTCATAGAACTCCGCAATCTCGTCAGTGTGCCCAAAGAAGCTGCCATACCACAACATGCCCGAGAACACCGCGCCCAAGGCCAGAACCCCCAGAGGGATCAGCATGGTCATCGGCGATTCATGGGCGTGCTCATGGGTGTGCTTGTTGCCGCGCGGGGTGCCATAGAATGTCAGGAAGATCAGGCGCCAGCTGTAGAAGCTGGTCATCGCGGCAGCCACAACCAAGAGCCAGAAGCCATACATAGACCCGCCGCCCCAGGCGCTTTCGATAATCGCGTCCTTGGACAGGAAGCCCGCGAAACCAATATGCGTCAGCGGAATGCCAACACCGGTGATCGCCAGCGTACCAATCATCATCGCAGCAAAGGTATAGGGGATCTTTTTGCGCAGACCGCCATAGTTCGTCATGTCCTGCTCGTGGTGCATCGCGTGGATCACCGAACCGGCCCCAAGGAACAACATCGCCTTGAAGAACGCGTGGGTGAACAGGTGGAACATCGCGGCGGAATACATGCCTACGCCTGCAGCCACGAACATATAGCCCAGCTGCGAACAGGTGGAATAGGCAATCACTCGTTTGATGTCGGTCTGAACCAGACCCACTGTCGCGGCAAAGAAAGCTGTTGTTGCACCAATCACGGTCACGAATGTCATGGCCTCAGGCGCAAATTCCATCAATGGGGACATGCGGCAGACAAGGAATACACCTGCGGTCACCATGGTCGCAGCGTGGATCAGGGCAGACACCGGGGTCGGGCCTTCCATCGCGTCCGGCAACCATGTGTGCAGGAAAAGCTGCGCAGATTTGCCCATCGCGCCGATGAACAGCAAGAAGGCAATCAGGTTGGCCGCATTCCATTCGGTCCACAGAAAGCCAACGGTCTGTTCAGCCAGCTGCGGTGCCGCAGCGAATACATCGTCAAAGCGTATGCTGTCGGTCAGGTAGAACAGCGCGAATATCCCCAGCGCAAAGCCAAAGTCGCCCACTCGGTTGACCACAAAGGCCTTGATCGCGGCAGCATTGGCGCTTGGCTTTTTGAAGTAGAAACCAATCAGCAGATAGGAGGCCACGCCAACCCCTTCCCAACCAAAGAACATCTGCACAAGGTTGTCAGAGGTCACGAGCATCAGCATCGCGAAGGTAAAGAACGACAGATAGGCAAAGAAACGCGGGCGATAGCTTTCGTTTTCACCAAAGTTCTCGTCGTGGGCCATGTAGCCAAAGGAATAAAGATGCACGAGGCTGGAGACCGTGGTCACAACAATCAGCATGATCGCGGTCAGACGGTCCAGACGGATCGACCAATCGGTGCTCAGGCTGCCGCTTTCGATAAAGCGCAGGATCTGGATATGCTCTGTGGGTCCCTCAAAGGTCAGGAACGTGAGCCAGCTCAGCGCGGCGGACAGGAACAAAAGCGCAGTTGCAACCATCTGTGCAGGTCGTTCGCCGATGATCTTCCAGCCAAAGCCGCAGATCAATGCGCCAACCAGAGGGGCAAAAAGGAGTGTGGTTTCCATGATCTCAGCCCTTCATCACGTTGACATCTTCGACCGCGATCGTGCCACGGTTGCGGAAGAAACAGACCAGAATGGCAAGACCGATGGCCGCCTCAGCCGCCGCAACGGTCAGGACAAACAACGTGTAAACCTGCCCGACCAGATCACCCAGAAAGCTGGAGAAAGCGACAAAGTTGATGTTCACCGCCAAGAGCATCAATTCGATGCTCATCAACAAAATGATCACGTTCTTACGGTTCAGAAAAAGCCCGAAGATGCCAATGACAAACAGCGTCGCCGCTACTGTCAGATAGTGTTCAAGTCCGATCATCTTATTCTTACACTTTCCGTCTTGCGCCGGTTTCTTCGAAGAAACCGGTCCGATTTTTCCGAAAAATCGGGGCTCAGAGCCCCTGCCCCGGTTTCACGTCTTTCAATTCCATCGCCTTCGCCGGATCGCGCATCATCTGCGCCACCACGTCCTGGCGTTTCACATCCACCCGGTGGCGCAGCGTCAGCACAATCGCGCCGATCATCGCCACCAGCAGGATCAGCCCCGCCAGTTGGAACAGCAGGAAGTAGTCATCATAAAGGATCAGACCCAGCGCCGCAGTGTTGTGCACGCTTGTGTCCGTCACCTGCGTGCGCAGCCCCTCGGCCGCCGCGTTGCTTTCCCATGCGCCAAAGGCCATGACGAATTGCATCAAGATCACCAGACCGATGAGCAAAGCCAGCGGCATATAGCGAGCCATCTCTGCCTTCAGCTCGGCAAAATCGACATCCAGCATCATCACCACGAACAGGAACAGCACCGCGACAGCGCCGACATAGACAATGATCAGCAGCATCGCGACAAATTCCGCCCCCAGCAGGACAAACAGGCCCGCCGCGCTCAGGAATGACAGGATCAACCACAGCACCGAGTGCACGGGGTTGCGGCTGATCACGGTGAACAGCCCGCCCGCAATCACGCAGGTTGCAAACAGGTAGAATGAAAAGACACTCATGCGTCGCCCTCTTTTTCGTCCAACACCGCTTGCGCCAGTTCCAGCGCGCGGGTCATTGCGGGAATACCGGCGAACACCGACATCTGCCCGATTGTTTCTACGATGTGCTGCTTGGTCGCCCCGGCCTCAAGCGCGTGGCGCACAGTCTGGCGCACGGCCATATCGTTTTGTGCGCCCTGCATGGTCAGTCCGGCCAATGTCAGCAACATCCGTGTGCGCGCATCCAGCCCGCCTTCGTTCAGCGTATTGCCGAACATCATTTCCATCATGTCCTTGGGCATGGTACCCATCATCGCCTCAAACCCCTTGGGCGTGAACGCATCCATCGCAGGAAAGCCTTTGGCCATTTCCTGCGCTTGGTTCATCATCGCTTCAAAGGGGTTTTTGGGATCGCTCATCGGTAAGGTGCATCCATTTCGAGGTTGCGGGCGATTTCGGCTTCCCAGCGGTCACCGTTCTCAAGCAGCTTGGCCTTGTCGTAATACAGCTCTTCGCGGGTTTCAGTTGAGAACTCGAAGTTTGGCCCCTCGACAATCGCATCTACAGGGCAGGCTTCCTGGCAGAAACCGCAGTAGATGCATTTGGTCATGTCGATGTCGTAACGCGTGGTGCGGCGGCTGCCGTCCTCGCGCGGCTCGGCGTCGATGGTGATCGCCTGTGCAGGGCAGACCGCCTCGCACAATTTGCAGGCGATGCAACGCTCTTCGCCATTTGGATAGCGGCGCAGCGCATGTTCACCGCGAAACCGCGGGGACAGCGGGCCTTTTTCGTGCGGATAGTTGATGGTCGCCTTGGGGCGGAACATATACTTCAGGCCCAGCATCATGCCTTTGGCAAAATCCTGCAGCAGGAAATATTTTGCGGCGCGGGTATAGTCGATCTGCGTCATATCAGCCCCCTACGGTCCAGCGCGCATATACGCCCCAGAACCATTCGAATTTTGCGGCAAAGGCCACGAACACCACCCAGAACAGGCTGAACGGCAGGAACACTTTCCACCCCAGTCGCATCAGCTGGTCATAGCGGTAGCGCGGCGTGATCGCCTTCACCATGGAGAACATGAAGAAGACAAACAGCATCTTGATGAACATCCAGAAGAAGCCATCGGGCAGGAACGGCACCGGCGACAGCCAGCCACCGAAGAACAACAGCGATACCAATGCGCACATCAGAACCACGGCTACCAGTTCACCGATCATGAACAAAAGGAACGGCGTGGAGGAATATTCAACCTGATAGCCCGCCACCAGTTCTGATTCCGCTTCGGGCAGGTCAAACGGTGGGCGGTTGGTTTCGGCCAGCGCCGAGATGAAGAACAAGAACAGCATCGGGAAATGCGGCAGGAAGTACCAGTTGAAGATGCCCCAGTCGCCATCTTGCGCATTCACGATCGAGCTAAAGTTCATCGAACCGGTGGACAGGATCACGCCGATGATGATCAGGCCGATCGACACCTCGTAAGAAATCATCTGCGCCGCAGAGCGGAGCGAGCCAAGGAACGGATACTTCGAGTTGGACGCCCAACCACCCATGATCACGCCGTAAACCTCAAGCGAGGAGACCGCAAAAACATACAGGATCGCCACGTTGATGTCCGACAGGATCCAACCCTCGTTGAAGGGGATCACGGCCCAGGCGATCAGTGCCATCACCAGCGACACCATCGGCGCGAGGAAAAACACCGGCTTGTCCGCGCCCGCAGGGACGACGACCTCTTTCACCACGTATTTCAGCAAGTCCGCGAAACTTTGCATCAGACCAAAGACGCCCACCACATTGGGCCCCCGGCGCATCTGCACCGCCGCCCAGATTTTGCGGTCCGCGTACATCAAAAAGGCCAGCGCGACCAAAAGCGGCAGAAGGATCAACAGAACCTGCCCCAATGTCAGCAAGGCAATGCCCAGACCCGTGTTGTAAAAGAATTCAGCCATTAGTCCCTCACACCGTCGGTATGCCGCGTTCTGCGCAGTCTTGCGCAGTCACTTCAGCATCAATTGTCCTCAAGCCGCGCGGCAGGCTCGGCGAGATTGTGTAAACAGCATCTGCCCGCCATATGCTACCCTCTTGGCTCACATTTGTGCGGACATGACGCGCAAAACCGTAACCACGGATTAACGTGTACTGCGCAGCAGCGCATCTGGCGTAATCCGCCACGTCTTTTGTGCTTTGTGCTTTGGTCATGGCGACATTGAACTGCACCAGATCGCCCTCCAAAAGCTTGGTTTCCACCCCTTTGTATTCCGGGATGAAATCCTCCGCCGTGGGCGGCGGTGTCTCGCAAGCCGCCAAGGCAAGAGGAAAAACTGCTGCCACCCGCTTCACTCCGCCGCCAGTGGTGCAGCGGCGCGTGCGGCGGCGTTGGCGGACAGCTCCGCCATCAATTGGCTGGCGCGGGCAATCGGGTTGGACAGGTAGAAATCCTTGATCGCCGCGTCAAATGGGTTGGCCGTGATCTTGCCGCGCTCAAGTGGTTGCCATTCGTTCGCCGCAACTTCATCGACATCGCCCAGATGCGAATGCGCCGCGACCAATTGCTGACGCAGGGCAGCGATGGAATCGAACGGCAAGGTTGCATCCAGTTCCGCAGAAAGTGCCCGCAGAATGGCCCAGTTTTCCTTGGCTTCGCCGGGGGCAAAGCCTGCACGTTGTGCAATCTGTGGCCGCCCTTCGGTGTTCACAAACAGACCCGGCTCTTCGGTATAGGCGGCACCGGGCAGGATGATGTCTGCGCGGTGAGCACCACGGTCGCCATGGCTGCCCTGATAAATCACAAACGGACCGGCGGGAATGTCACCCTCGTCCGCGCCAAGGTTGTAGATCACCTCTGCGCCCAGAACATCGGTGATGCCGTTCTCGGACGTCGCGCCAATGTCCATCGCGCCCACACGGCCTGCCGCAGTGTGCAGCACCATGAAGGTGGATTTGGTGCTGTCGGCCAGCGCCATCGCCTCGGCCAGGATCGCCGCGCCATCCTCTCGGGCCAATGCCGCCTGCCCGATGATGATCACCGACGGCTTTTCAGCCACATCAGAATGATCCCGCTTCATCAGGTCGGACATGATCGAGGGATCATCGCCAATGTGCATGGTCTCATAGGTCAGATCGACGTTTGTGCCAATCACGCCAATGCCCGCGCCTTTGGTCCAGGCCTTGCGGATACGCGCATTCAAAACCGGCGCTTCAACTGCGGGGTTGGTCCCGATCAGCATGATCGCCTGTGCGCTGTCGATGTCTTCGATTGTGGCCGTGCCCACATAGCCAGATCGGTTGCCCGCTGGCAGTTTCGCGCCATCGGTGCGGCATTCAACGCTGCCGCCCAGCCCTTCGATCAGTTGTTTCAAGGCAAAGGCCGCCTCGACCGACGTCAGATCGCCGACCAGACCGCCAACTTTCTTTCCCTTCATCGCCGCCGCAGCCGCGGACAGCGCCTCTGGCCAGCTGGCTTTGCGCAGCTTGCCGTTTTCGCGAATGTAGGGCGTGTCCAAACGCTGGCGGCGCAGACCGTCCCATACAAAACGGGTTTTGTCGGAAATCCATTCCTCATTCACGCCGTCATGGTTGCGCGGCAGAATGCGCATCACTTCACGGCCCTTGGTGTCCACCCGGATGTTGGAGCCAAGCGCATCCATCACATCGATGCTTTCGGTTTTGGTCAATTCCCACGGACGGGCGGTAAAGGCGTAAGGCTTCGACACCAATGCGCCCACGGGGCACAGATCAATGATGTTGCCTTGCAGATTGCTGTTGAGCGTCTGGCCCAGATACGAGGTGATCTCGGCATCTTCGCCGCGGCCTGTCTGACCCATCATGTGCAAACCAGCCACCTCGGTGGTGAAACGCACACAGCGGGTGCAGGAAATACAGCGGGTCATGTGGGTTTCAACCAATGGCCCCAGATCCAGATCTTCGGTGGCGCGCTTGGGCTCGCGGTAACGCGAGAAATCAACGCCGTAGGCCATCGCCTGATCCTGAAGATCGCATTCGCCACCCTGATCGCAGATCGGGCAATCGAGGGGGTGATTGATCAGCAGAAATTCCATGACCCCTTCGCGGGCCTTTTTGACCATAGGCGAATTGGTCTTGACCACAGGCGGCTGGCCCTCGGGACCGGGGCGCAGATCGCGCACCTGCATCGCACAGGAGGCCGCAGGTTTGGGCGGACCACCCACAACCTCGACAAGACACATTCGGCAGTTCCCGGCAATCGACAGCCGTTCATGGTAGCAAAACCGCGGCACTTCGACGCCGGTCTGCTCACAGGCCTGAATGAGGGTCATCGCCCCATCGACTTCGATTTCCTTGCCGTCGATGATGATCTTGCGGGTATCGCTCATATGCTCACTTCGCTTTCAGTAACGAACCGATCCGGCTCGATTTTTGAATCTCTGCACGTCCTAGCGCACAATAGCTTTGCGGGTCAGAAGTATCGACCCCCTTTGCCTTGAAAAACGCCCTTCCACGGGCACGCATCCGGTCTTTTTCGGCCTCGCTGTCGACGTAGGCCTCGATCTCTGCTTCGGAATAGCCAAGCGCCCGCGCCTGCGCCTTCAGATCCCAGACATAACTGACCGCCTTGAGCATCCGCGCCGAGATCGTTGGACAGCTTTTGCGGATCCGGTCGGCAATCCCAAGATCAAGCAGCGCATCATCAATCACAGCCACCTCCCGCAACGGGGGCTTGGCCATGGCGGGCACCGCCATCAAACTTAATCCGGTTATTGCAATCACGATAAATCGCATTCTTACTTCTCCTCATGTGATGCGGGCAGTCTGGCCCAGCTTCGCACATGCGGTTTTGGTGTCTGATAGGCAATAACATCACGAAATGCAAAGCCTCAGGCGGGTTTTACGCGCCAAATTTTACTGTGGGCAACGGCCACTGAAAACCAGCCGGTCATCCACAATTCTCAACTCCTCTGCGGGGGTGTCAGGACCAACCGTCCATTCGATATCGGAACTGCCGTAGTACTGCACGCAATGGGAGATCGCCGCGTGTTCACCGGCCTGCCGCGCACCCTCAACCGACTGGGAGGCGTCGCGCACTGTCACGGTGAATACATCCAGCTGTTTGTCCACCTTTGCCACCTTGGTGCGATAATAGAACCCTTCGAACGGGGTCAGTTTGCTTTTGTCTGCGCAGCCTGCCAGCAGCGCGGCAACCATCAGGGCTGGAACAATTATCTTCATCTTACTTCTCCGCCAGAATGCAGCAGGGCCGCAGCCCCCGCATCATCATATGTTGCCCGCGCGTCATGCTCACGCCGCCTGCCCCGCGCCACAGGCCTTGGTCTTCCAAAGCCCTGCAGATTTCACAAAGGACCAGCCAAAGGCAAAATCGCTTTCGCCGTGCTTTTCCAGATGCCTGAAACGTTCCATCGCCTCGGCCATGGTGGGGCGATGTCCCTCAGGCACCCACCACATCGCAAACCGCAGTGCCGCGCCCATGTCGTACCATTCCGCCTTGCGGTCATAGAACTGCTTGTGAACGGTGTTCCAAACAAAATGTTCAAGCGATTCAACGCTTTCCCAAACAGAAAGGGTCGAGGCCATGCGCGGGTTACCCCCCAATTCGCCTTCGGGATTGTTCTGTTCGCGCTCCATGGTGTCTTCGTTCATCATCCAGACAAAACCGGGTGCGCGTTGCGCAATCCCGTTGACCAGATCCAGCCCATCTACAAAATCCTTCACCCTTGGGTCATCCCAATCATATTTGAGAATGCCCAGGTTCAGCTCGGCAAGATGATGACCGGCGGGATGTTGCATCAGATCAAAGCACCGCCACAACGGCCAGAACAGCCAATGCCAACATGCAGAACCACCCCACAGCAAAGCTGGCCGAACGCATGCCCTGGTTTTCCGTCTTGATGTGAATAAACACCATTACGATCCGCGCCACGATGAACAACGAGGCCAGAAGATTGACCCAGAACGCCGGCGCACCGGCCAGCATCGCGGCTGCTGTAGCCGCCACGAATGGGCCGGAGTTTTCAACCGCGTTCATGAACGCCCGCTCGCGGCGGTAAACCACATCGGAATAATCCCGCTTTGGCTTGCCACATTCACAACGTTTCTCTGCCGAGCGGCCAATCGTGGACGCCCCCGCCAGAAGCGCAACAATCACTGACCAAAGCGCCAAAGACAGGATGGCGTGGCTGTATTCTGCAAAAGCTTCCATTATTCTGCCGCCACTGCTGAAACGCGTCCGGTGCGTTTGTGTTTGATCCGGTCTTCGATCTCATCGCGGAAGTGGCGGATGAGACCCTGAATAGGCCAGGCCGCCGCATCACCCAGCGCACAGATTGTATGGCCTTCGACCTGTTTGGTCACGTCCAGCAGCATGTCGATTTCTTCGGGTTCCGCGTCGCCTGTCACCAGACGGTCCATCACCCGCATCATCCAGCCCGTGCCTTCGCGGCAGGGCGTACACTGACCGCAGCTCTCGTGCTTGTAAAACTTCGACAAACGCCAGATCGCTTTGATCACGTCGGTGGAATTGTCCATCACGATGACCGCCGCCGTGCCCAGACCAGAGCGCTGCTCACGCAGGTAGTCAAAGTCCATGATCGCTTCGCGCATGTCCTTGCCGGGGATCATCGGCACCGAGGATCCGCCCGGGATCACAGCCTTGAGATTGTCCCAGCCGCCGCGAATGCCGCCGCAGTGGGTTTCGATCAGTTCTTCGAAAGTGATCGACATCGCCTCTTCGACC